>DAOORA010000034.1:0-44610 GCA_035389045.1 Bacteroidales bacterium
CGGCAGTCACTGCTACCACATATGGTGTTATGGTAAATGCCTTGCCGGTTCCGGTGATCACAGGAGCAGACTCTGTCTGCAACGGATCAACGGGTGTTGCCTATTCGACGGAAGCCGGCATGACGGGATATTCCTGGATCATATCTGCGGGAGGTTCCATTACATCAGGAGCAGGAACAAACAGTGTTCAGGTGTCCTGGAATATTGCAGGACCTCAAACCATCAGTGTGAATTATACGGATGGGAACGGATGCACGGCAGTCACTGCTACCACATATGGTGTTATGGTAAATGCCTTGCCGGTTCCGGTGATCACCGGGCTTGCTTCTGTCTGCAATGGTTCCGCTGATGTTGTTTATTCAACGGAAGACGGCATGACGGGATATTCCTGGATCATATCTGCGGGAGGTTCCATCACATCAGGAGCAGGAACCGACAGTGTGCTGGTGACCTGGAATAATGCCGGGCCTCAGACCATCAGCGTTAATTATACGGATGGGAACGGATGTACCGCTTCCACAGCGACCGGTCTGGCGGTCACGGTGCATCAGATACCGGTCGCCGATGCAGGACCGGATACCATTTATATCAGTACCCCTGTGCAAATCGGCGATCCCTCCACAGGCCCCGGAACCATAAGCTGGCTGCCTGCAGCAGGTTTGAGCGATCCGGCTATTGCACAGCCGCTGGCCTCACCACCGGTTACTACCACCTATACACTTACGGTAAGCAATTATGGCTGTATCGCTTCGGATGATGTCACTGTGACTTTTGGCGGCGTCAGTTATACCATAAGCGGCAAGACTTATTATACCGGCAGGGCGTTTACAGGCAATCCGGTTCCCAACCAGCCCTCGTATAATGCTGCTGTTTACAATATTGACAATGTAATCGTGATAGTGAAAAATTATAGCACACAAAATGAAGTCGCACGAGATACCAGTGATGCACTGGGAAACTTCCAGATCCCCGGTATTATTGATGGCAACTATTTGATTTCCTATGATAAATATACCAGCGATACCATGCAGATGGGAAATGGCATAGATGTTATCGATCTTACCATTTTAAAATATTTTATAACCAGCGATACCACGGTTGATCCTTCGAGGTGCTTTTCAGAAAAATATAAAAAAGCTGCCGATGTTGATAATAATAACACTATCAATGCTATTGACATTGCCAGGCTGAAAACAAAGATCGGCTCACCCTACGATCCCGATATGAACTTCCCGAAAGGCAACTGGCGTACCCTGGACACATCGCTTACCATTTCAGGTAATGACCTGAATATCAACCTAAAAACCATCTGCTACGGCGATTACAACGCCTCAAGCCGCAAATACAGGGATTCGCTGAATAACTGGAACGGCTTGAAATCACTACCGTCTGACATTATTAGTACATCAGATGAGTATGCCGCCATCAGTGATCCGTCGTATTTTGAAATACCATTGCGCATCAGTACTAAAATGAATGAGTTTTCGGCCATGGGTCTGGAATTAACTTATCCTGCTGGGGATTACCGGCTGGTGAGCGTTTCTATGCCCACTGCAGGCAATAAAAATGGCGCCGTTAAGATCAATCCGGAATGGAATGAAATACTTGCGGAAGATAATGACCTGATGGTAACGGACAATGATGGTGTGATCAGGGTGATATATGCCACCACAAACTATTTTGATGTCGAAGCCAACGATGAAATGATCAGGCTGGGATTCCGCCCCCTCAGGGATGTCCCAAGCGGCGAACTGGATTTTGAACTTTCAGGCACCGGTGTAATAGGAAATCAATACGGGGAGGAAAATGATGAAGCCTATCTGGTCATGCCCAAAATATTTGTCAATGGAAATAATACAGCAGCAGGGTTTGATTTCGCCGGCTATCCCAATCCATTCAGTGGCGAAGCAACCTTGACTTATAATATTCCCGAAAACGGAACGGTAAAGATTGATGTGTACAATGCGCTTGGCGAACTGGTTTCCGAACTGGTCAATGAGGTTCAAACCACAGGGAAACACACCGTAGTGTTTTCACCGGAAGGCCTGTCTTCAGGCATATATACCGTGAAACTGGACTATACAGGCAAGGTACGTTCGGAATGTCTGGTATTGAAAATGGTTCACTGATGCAGTGATAAAACCGGCACTAAGCCGAATGACATCATCTGTACACCTGTTGAATAAAGACCTGCCCCGGCTGTATGCTGATGGATACTATATTTGCCGCCACAAATAATACCAAAGTGATTTTGGCGGGGGCAAGTTCTGAATCAATAGGGATGGTATCCAGAACCCGCTTATCCTGTTGACCTGAGTTCGGGATAAAAAATATTGTTTATTTTGTCAAAATAAAGGTTATCAATCTATTATTATTTGCCGTAGGCAATTAATATCAACAGAAATACAAAAATGTGAAGAATATTTTGTCCGTAGGACATAAACCATGTTCAATGTTAATCTCCTGACGGAGAATAAATGTTTCTGTTATTTGTTTTCTATTGATCTTTAAATCCTAACGGATTAAGATAATATGTTCTTAGATAATATGTTCTTATCCCGAACATAGGTGGATAATGAAAATAAATAAAGTTTCGCATGATTTTTTTATGTCACGCCGGACACAGAGCGGCAATGAGGGTTGATACGAACCATTTTTTTGATGTTTAATTTATTTCTTCCTTCGTGTCCCTTTGTGATTTTCCTTCGTGCGACTTCGTGGTTACGTTTTTTTTACCACTAAGGCGCACAAAGTGTTTGCACTAAGGCGCACAAAGGAGAATCTGCTCTGACTGACCGTGGTTTTGTTCTTTTTGACTATATGTAAAAAAGTTGTTTTCTATAATGTTATTCTCTTTGCAATCCACAAATTATAAGTATTTATCAATTTTATTTTTTTATGCGAAACTTCAATCAATAATTTTATAATTTTATAGAAAAATAGCCATGAGTGCAAATTCAATAATGATCTTTTCAGGCAGCGGCAGCCCGAATCTTACGGTGAAAATATGTGAATATCTGGGGGTGAAAAAGGGCAACAGCGAAGTGATACATTTTTCTGATGGAAACACGTTTGTCCGCATCAACGAAAGTGTAAGAGGCTGTCATATATATCTGGTACAATCCACCATATTTCCGGCCAACGACAATTTTATGGAGCTTCTGTTCTGGATAGATGCTTTTAAGCGGGCCAGCGCAGAATCGGTCACTGTTATAATTCCTTTTTTCAGTTACTCCAAAGGCGACAAAAAGGATGAGCCGCGGGTTTCCATACGTGCAAGAGTTTGTGCCGATGCCATAGAAGTGGCAGGAGCCGACCGTGTGGTAACCATAGACCTCCACTCTCCGCAGATACAGGGGTTTTTCAGAAAACCTGTTGATAATTTATATGCGCTGCATATTTTTTCTGAAAAAATAAAGTCGCTGAACCTGGAGAACTTAGTTATCGTATCGCCCGACATCGGTTTTGCCCACCAGGCGCATAAGTATGCTTCTTTTCTAAAAGCGCCTGTGGTCATCGCCAACAAGCAAAGGGTAAATCATGACGAGAAAGCGGAGGTGACAGAGATCATCGGCGAGGTGGAGGGAAAAACCGCTGTGGTGGTCGATGATATGGTCATATCCGGAGGAACGCTGGCGGACGTGGCTGACAAACTGAAAAAAATGGGCGCAGCAGGGGTTTATGCCATGGCTACCCATGGGGTTCTGACGCCGGGCGCCACGGCAGCCATCGACCGGAGCCCGCTAATAAAAGTCTTTATCACCGATACGGTGGAGAACCAGCCGGAAAAGCTGTCTGAAAAAATTGAGGTGATCTCCGTAGCCCCGGTATTCGGCGAAGCCATAAAACGCATACACGACCGGACCAGCATAAGCGATATGTTCCCTGAGAAAAAAGTGCGGGGTTAGCTCTTTTAGCTGTGAATTTTTGATCAATACGGTCAATATTTCAGGCAGTACTACATACGGTTATTGGTAAAAACAATACGGTTATTGCTATTTTCTGACGGTTATAAAATAATTCAGATTTTCATATGATTATTTTATTATTTATTTAAATTTGAGCGCACGAATCTTTTTATTAATAAGAAATTATTGACACGCTGATTTGATAGGAGAAATTCAAGCTATAATTTGTAATTAAATAATTAAATATATTAACAACCAACATACAATGAAACAGAAAATAATATTATTTATTTCGATTTTACTGATTGTAAATTTTAATCTTTTATTTGGGCAAACATATTCCAGTAACCCTTCTGTTGGAAATTGGGTGGGGTGTTCATCTGGCAACATAACGGGCAGCGGATGTTCATATACTTTTTATGGAGGCTACTTTGATTTGGAAGTTAGTTATATAAATAATTCTTCCGGAGTAATAACTTTCACAGTTGAACCCTGTGCTGGAACCATGAATAATTGTGTTTTTTATTTAAAAGAAAGTACAAGTTCGTCTATAAACGCTATTGTTTGTGGAACACCTTATCCAACATCCGGGGCAACAATACCTGCCGGTTCAACATCATTTGATTATGATTTTTCGCCCTCTTTCACTTCAGGCACTAAGTATTATTCGGTTGTTATTTTAGTTAGTGGATCTGTTAGAGCTTATACAAATCCTATTTCTATAACGGCAAGTTCTGGAAGTGCTCCAACAGTTAATACTACTAATGCGTCATTAATAACTACTAATGCTGCTAAATTAAATGGTACGGTAAATCCAAATGGGTTAAGTACAGCATATACTTTTCAATATGGAACATCAACATCTTATGGTTCAAATACTACGATAACAAATATTGGATCTGGAACCTCCACTCTCTCAGAATATGCAAATATTACAGGATTATCAGCAAATACAGAATATCATTACCGCATAGTTGCCTCTAATTCAGTCGGAACAAACTATGGGGATGATGTAACTTTTTATACTTTATTGCAGAACTTTAATCTTATTTCGCCTGGCACATCGAGCCAGCCGGGAGTTACAATTTCTAGCTTGACTCCTACATTTACATGGGATTATGTTAATAACGCAACTGCCTATGCAATTGTAGTAACCGATCTATCTAATAATTCAAATGTCATTAGTACGAATGTTGGGCTAAACACATCCTATACTGTTTCAACGGGTGTACTTCAAACAAATAAAAACTATAAATGGCAGGTGGGTGTTAATGTTGGTGGCAACCTCGTTATGTCAAATATACTCTACTTTAATACTAACTTTCCCTTACCGGTTGTTACCACCACTGCAGCGACAAATGTTGGAACATCCAGTGCAACATTAAATGGAACTGTAAATCCCAACGGTTATAGCACTTCCTATTCTTTTGAATATGGTACAACAACTTCTTATGGCTATACAACATCAACTGTGAATGCCGGCTCTGGAACTTCAGCTCAATCAGTTAATGCCTCCATTAGCAGCCTGCTAACCAGCACAACGTATCATTACCGTATTAAAGCAACAAATACTTATGGAACTGTTTATGGAAGCGATATGACATTTACTACAGGAACACCGGCCCCAACATATACTTACTCTCCTGACATAGGTAGCTTTACAATTTGCGGGACAGGAACAATGACATTAAACTCAATTAATTATTCAGGATGTTATTCGGTTGCAGGAACAACTTCATATTTGCAGGGTAATGTTCATGTTTCTTTGATTTCACATAATGCAGGTACCGGCGCAATGACTTTTAGGTTTCAGAAATGTTCTGGTTATTTTACAAATGGCACTTCCGGAAAGCTTTTTATTAGACAAGGACCTGACGTATATTGCGGTAATTATTCTATCAGTAATACGAGTACAAGTTATGTCGATTTAACGATAAATTATACTCCTATTGTATTTTATGGGCTAAGAGATTTTGAAGCCTTTTTAATTACAAGTACACAACAAACATATTTATACGCAGGAACAATTGCAATTACCGGAATTGATCCCAATAATAATATAACTGTAACCAATCCTACTAACTCAAGCATTTGGAATACAGGAAGTGCATATAATATAACCTGGAATGATAATATTAGTGAGAATGTTAAAATAAGACTCAGTAAGGGAGGCATGTATGTTTTGACCATAGCCACTTCCACTCCAAGTAATGGAACTTATTCATGGACACCACCAAACTCTTTGGCGACAGGAAATGATTATATGATTCTGATTGAGAGTGTAAATAATTCTTCAATTATTGGTAGCAGCCCGTATTTTACTATCAATGGACAAGAACCCTATTGTAGTGGCACCACAACGCTCACTGCTTCATCTGGTGGTTTTGAAGATGGTTCAACTTTGAATAATTATGTCAATAATTCAGAATGTTACTGGCTTATTCAACCGACAGGCGCATCTTCAATAACTTTAACATTTACCTCTTTTTCAACAGAAACAACAAATGATATCGTTAGAGTTTATGATGGGAGTACAACTGCTGCTCCTTTACTTGGTACTTATTCGGGCACAACCATTCCTTCACCAATAAATTCTACTGGCAGCAGTATGCTTGTGTCTTTTATAACGGATGGAAGTACAACATCAGATGGGTGGACAGCAACTTATACTTCAACTGGAACAAGTCCCTCTTTGGTATTATGGAGCACTCAGGGATTTGGTCAAACAGATTTGTACGTCGGAACCCAATATAATTTTAGTGCAACAATTAAAAACACAGGAACTACAAGCTGGACAGGTTGTTTCTTTTTAAAACAAGGAGCTACAGACTGGGTCCCGGTAAGTTCTACTACAAT
The DNA here is from genome assembly GCA_035389045.1 of Bacteroidales bacterium. Classification (GTDB taxonomy): domain Bacteria; phylum Bacteroidota; class Bacteroidia; order Bacteroidales; family CAIWKO01; genus CAIWKO01. The sequence continues at coordinate 6,765 of DAOORA010000034.1, forward strand.
AGCGGCGGGTTCTACTGCCAATATCAGTGGGACATTTACACCGACAACACCTGGCAACAACCTCGCATTGACTTTAAATTATCAAACAGCTTGTATTAATAACGGTTCGCCAGTCTCTGCGGGTAATTACTCTAATCCAATCTTTGTCAATGTTATTGGTACTCCTACAAGCTGCACCTTTAACGACTGCACTTCACCCACAAACTGTGGCGGGACTACTTATGAAGACGATACTTATACCGCGGTTCAATATTTATGCTCACATCATATCGTAAAAGGAATTAATGATAGTGTCTATCCTGCTGGTAAAATAACAAGGGCGCAATTAGCTAAGATCACTCTTTACGGAGTGTTTGGCGATTCGCTAAATGTGCCATCACCACTGGTATCTGATTATTTCCCAAGCCCCTATGCTGATTTACAGACTACATCAACTTATTATTATCAGGCTGCCCTTGCATTGTTATACCTTGATTACGGCGATGGTATTACCCCATTCGACAGAGACCGCTTTTGGTTTGACCCATCAGGCACAATTAAGCGAAAATATGTAATGAAAGTATTGCTGGAAGCATTTAATATTGCCCCGAGCACAAGCACTGCCAGCGTATTTAATGATTTTTACCCGGGAGAACAATTTTACGGCTATGCAAAAAAAGCCAAAGAATTGGGAATAACGGATGCTTCATACTTCAGGCCTAATGACGATTGCCGCAGAGACGAAGCCTTCTTGTTTCTGTATCGCCTTATAAATCAAGGATTGCCAACAATAAACAATACGCTTAATCCTGCAACTTCAAGTTTTTTTATTCCTTTCAATATGAGCATTGCCGGGATGAATGGAAATAAAGGAATGGAAACAGGTAATTTTAACAATTATACAAAATCCTGTTTTGCTATACCCGGCAGAAATATGTCTTTGGATTTTGACTTTACCTATAATTCATACTTAACAGAAATGCCTTCTGAACTCTACCCCCTTGAACCTCTTGGCAAAGCATGGAGTCACACATATAATATGTATCTTAATTTCATTTACGGACCCACCGTATATGATACTAAATTTGCTATACACATGCCCGATGGTTCATTGTTGATATATACATTAGATTCCCTGGCGTACGCTCAAAGTGGTGTTATTAATTTCTTACCTGAAACCATAGGTAATTATAATACACTGACAAACATTTCACCTACAAAGTATGAGTTAAAAACGAAATCACAAGTTGTTTATACCTTTCAGAAACTGGGAAGCAACGATATAGCATTCATGCTTACCTCAATAAAAGACAGAAATAATAATGCTGTTACCATTGATTATACTTCCGGAGAACCATATCTGGTTCCCGGGACTATGGCCACCTATAAAGACACACGTAAAATAACATCAGTAACTGACCCTGCCAACAGGTCACTTCAATTTTCTTATAACAGTGGTTCAAACTTGATAAAATCAATAACCGACCCTTTGAATACTTCGCCCCGGGTTATACAGTTCAATTATTCCAATAACCAGTTGAGCGCATATACTGACGCCAAAGGTCAGAATACTCTTTATACTTATGGCACAGGCGATACAGCAAGTTTTCTTCTTAAAACAATACAGTTACCAAAAGGAAACATTATTACAAATCAATATTTTCAGCGTAAACTAACCAGTACAAAATATAATAATAACAGTCCCACAACCATAGCTCATAATCCCAACTATGTGGCCGGAAATAATAACTATTACAAATCAACGGTAACAGTGCCTCAGCAGGGGACACAAAATGTGGTTGCCAACTTTGAATTGAATAAAAATGGCAATATCACCAAAATGGATGGTAATAATGCGTTAGATATAAGCACCTCTTACAATGATGCAAATAATCAAATGTTGCCGTCGGGTATTACAAATAATCTGAATAATGTAACTGTAACGCCCACATATGACCAATACGGCAATGTGACTCAAATGGTAACTTCAGGCAATGGAATTACAACCACCGAATCATTTCAATATAATGCATTGAACGATCTTACAGAGCATACAGATGCAAACGGGCATTCTACCTATTATTATTATACCAGCGGAAATCTCACAAAAGTGACTGATGCCCTCGGAAATGAAACTAATATTACAAACAACGGTTACGGCCAGCCAACAAGCGTTACAAATCCATCAAATGTTACTGTAAATATCGGCTATAATTCTTATGGTAATAATAATTCGGTAAACATACCTTCTCTTGGACTTTCTGCAAGTATGAACTACGATCCTGTCAGCCGCATGACCAGTGCAACAAACTTTGGTGGACAAACAAGCACTTATACTTATGATGTAAATGACAATCTCTTAACTGAAAAGGATGCTGCAAATAATACAACTTCTTATTTATACGATCAGAACGACAACCTCACCAGCATTACAAATGCTAAAGGATATGCAACAACTTTTAATTACGATTTTAACACCGACTGGCTTTTATCTGAATCTTTCCAAGGCGCCACTAAAACATATACCTATAACTCTGATGGCTCTTTAAAAACATTTAAAAATCCAAACAATGCAACACTCAATTATTCTTATGATGAAGCAGGAAGATTGACCAACGATGGATACGCAAGCTATACTTACCTTTCAAACGGTAATTTATCTTCTATTACTAAGGACGGTAAAGCAATAAATTTCAGTTATGATGGATTAAACAGGGTAAGCAGCACCACCTATGACGGGAAAACAGTATCATATACCTACGACAATGTTGGTAACGTATTAACTATGACATACCCTGGCAATAAAACCGTAACCTATACCTATGATGCAACAAATAAATTAAAAACTGTTACTGACTGGAATAGCCAGACAACAAATTATTACTACCGCCCCGACGGGCAATTGGATTATATGGTTTATCCGAACAACGTAAAAACGGCCTACACATTTGATGCTGCAGGAAGGCCGACAGCAATGAGTACTAAAAGGAATAACGGCAGCGGAACAGCTATTGCAGAATACACATTTACACTTGACCCGCTGGGCAACCACACTCAGGAAGCCATAACAGAACAGTACACGTCCTATCAGGCAATTGCCAACCAAACCACAAACTATAATTACAACAATGCCAACCGCATATTAAATGCTGGCAGCACGAGTTTTGGATTTGACAACAACGGAAACACAACAAGCAAAACGGGTTACACCTATGCTTATGATGTGTTGAATAATCTTACTTCTGTAAGCGGCAACCTGAATGCCACCTATGCTTATGACGGAGCAGGAAACCGACGAGAGGCAAGCCGGAGCGGTGTGGTTACAAAATATGTTTTGGATATTTTGGGTATGAGTAATGTGCTTATAGAAAATGATGCAGGCGGCAATGCACAAAATTATTATGTATATGGATTGGGACTGATAAGCCGCATTAAACCTGATAATACGACAAGGTATTATGTATATGACTACAGAGGAAGTACTGTTGCTATGGTTGATGCTACCACCAGCGCCAATGTTACCCACAAATACCAATACGATGACTTTGGAAAAGTGTTGCAATTGCAGGAAGCGGATTACAACCCTTTCCGATATATTGGCAGGTATGGAGTAATGTATGAAGACAGTACCTTACAGTATATGCGAGCAAGATATTACGACCCGACAATTGGAAGATTTTTAAGTGAAGACCCAATTTGGAACACGAATTTATACCTGTACGCAGATAACAATCCGATAACATCTATTGACCCTGCTGGAAAGGATGCCTTTTCTGATATTGTCAATTCGGTAAACGAAGTGTATCAACAATATGGAAATATAAAAAATGCTATGGATTTTGTTAAGTTCCTAAAAACTATAAAAAGAGCAAAAAAAGCGATTAACCTTGGTAAAAAAGCCTTACGTTTATTAGAAGTTAGTTCATTAGATGCAATTTCGGCAAGCATTGATACAGAACTTGGACAATATGTGATAACTGGCGCAGAAGGAGCTTTAAAATCATTCAATTATTTAATAAATGCCCCTAAATCAGAATGGGCTGATTTGATACAAAAAATAAAAGATGGGTGGAATAGAAATAAAAATAACCCAGCTTTTTGGAGAGCTGTTGGCAAGGGTTTAATATCAGGTGAGGCATTTAAAGAAGGTTGGCAAAACAATTTAATGTTGTATAGGAGCATTTGTCAAGCATTTAATAATGCATTACCTGTTCCAATATTAACACCTGTTTGTCCTGATAATAGAAACAAAACAATAATTGGGGGAGCTGGTGATTAATGCCCTAAATACCTTTCAATATCTTCAAAAAAAACAATCATCTTAAAATAATATTTATGAAAAAACAAATAATCTTTTTATTTTCTTTATTATTTTTTCAATTCAATTACGCCCAAAACAATAATTATCAATACGATAATTTAAACAGGTTAAACAAAACTACTTATTACAACGGCACAACCTACGATTATGGCTACGACCAGTTGGGCAACCGTATTTACAAAATAATAAGTGGAAGCATACAACAAACAACTGATTTGGTTGTACAGAATCAGTCGCTGGGGCAAACCACTTTTGCTGCCGGAGCAACGGTAAGTGTAACTTGTCAGGTTGCCAACACAGGTAACGGCAGCGCAGGCGGCAATTATACTAAATTTTATCTGTCGGCAAACCAAACCTATGAGCAAGGTACAGATGTTGAAATTGGCTCTGATTATAAAACCTCTGTAGCGCCATCGGGCTATAACCAGATAAGTACTTCTATAACAATACCCGCAGGCACAGCGCCCGGCGCCTGGCATATTCTGTTTTATACCGATGCAGCTTCAATGGTCAGCGAATCAGATGAAAACAACAATATTGCTGTGGTAGCTGTTACTGTGGTAAATTGTTCAGCCATTCAAATAAATAGCACATTTGCAAATGCCACCTGTGGGTTGAACAATGGCACTGCCAACGCCAGTGTCAGCGGAGGTAATGCCCCATATACATATAATTGGAGTAACGGTCAGCATAATGCGAATATCAGCGGGCTGGCAGCAGGAAATTATATTGTAACGGTCAGCGATTTTTACGGTTGTTTGCAAACATCAACGGTCACAATTAATGCCACTACTACACCTGTAATCAGCATATCATCAACTCAGGCAACCTGTGGTTCGAATAATGGAACAGCTTCCACATCGGTAAGCGGAGGGTCAGCACCTTATACTTATCATTGGAATACGGGTCAGAGCACAGCAAGCATCAGCAATCTGGCTGCAGGAACCTATTCGGTAACCGTTACGGATGCATATTCTTGTTCTGTAAACAGCAGTATTACGGTGACAACTCCCGGGAATCTTATAGCTTCGTTATTACCAACCAGTCCATCCTGTGGCGACAGTAACGGTGTACTATCAGTAACCGTAAACGGAGGCACACAGCCATATGCCTTTTTATGGAATAATGGCCAAACAGCCCAGACAGCAATTAACTTAACTGCCGGTTCATACTCGGTAACGGTAACTGATTCAAACAACTGTTCCTTTGTGGAAAGTATAAATCTTTCATCCGTCAACAATATGTCTGTTACATTCACTTCGCAAAATGCCACTTGCGGCATTGCCAATGGGACCGCAACTGCCTTCGCCACAAACGGTACCGCACCCTATTCGTACCACTGGAGCAACGGACAGAATACCCAAACTGCCACGGGACTTGCTGCCGGCGCATACAACATAACTATTACGGATGCAAATAATTGCAGCATTGTTTCATATACAACCATCAATGCAACACAACCGCCTATGGTTTCTGCATCTTCCACACCAACCGCTTGCAATGCTTCAACAGGAACAGCAACAGCCATTGTGACTAATGGGACTCCTGCATATTCTTATTTGTGGAGCAATGGGCAAACTACACCAACCGCCACAGGATTGGGAGCAGGATCATATTCGGTTACTGTCACTGACAGTAATGGATGTAATACAAATTCAATTGTTGATGTAATCTATCAAAATCAGAATTTTTCCCCAATAATACCGACAACCGGCTTAGTGGCATATTATCCTTTCAACGGCAACGCCAATGATGAAAGTGGTAATGGCAATGATGGAACTACCTATGGGCCAACCCCTGCCAGTGATCGTTTTGGTAATGCATACAGCGCATATAGTTTTGACGGAGTTGATGATAATATCATTGTCGGGAATTCTGCAATATTCCCTCAAAATGCAATTTCAATTTGTTACTGGATAAACAGAAATGGCAATGTTCCTTCATCACTTGAAAATTACATTTCAAAAGAATCTGCATTTCAGTCTTATATTAAAAGCAATTTAAAATTTGAAAGCGGTTTATGGAAAGGTACTCCTGGTGTATGGTCGGGTTATGAGAATAAAGATGCTCTGCAGATCAATTCGGAATGGGTATTCTATTCTTTTACATTTGACAATGCATCACATCTGGCAAGCATTTACATTAATGGTATATTAGATACCACATATTCTGAATCTGATCCAAGTGCGATTGTCAGAACATCAGGTTCCAATATGTACATTGGCCGTAATGGCAGTACTGGCGTTTATTTTATAAAAGGCTTGATGGACGATATAAGAATATATGATAGGGCGTTAATTGGTTCCGAGATTCTGGCTCTGTTCAATGAAAATGGATGGAGTTCTTTGAATCAAGGATTGGTTGCGAAATATCCTTTTAGTGGCAATGCCAATGATGAGAGCGGTAATGGACTGCATGGAACAGTTCATAATAATGTTACTTTAACTGAAGATCGGTTTGGAAATCAAAATTCGGCTTACCTGTTTGGAGGCGGAACATATGATTGGATTGAAGTTGCACATAATTCATTGCTTAACCTGGGGCCAAACTTTACGATATCGGCCTGGGTGAATAAATCAAATGGGTCAAATAATTTTGTAATTAATAAAGGCCGGGACATTTCATGCGGAACCTGGGCATTAGCAACAAATACAGTCGGTGTTAATGGTACTTGTGGCACAAATTCCGGCACCTTGGTGGATGTCCCATTAAATGAATGGCACATGGTTACTGGTGAATTAGATGGAACCACAGGTAAACTCAGGTTTTATATAGATTCGCAATTAATTGCTGAGGTAAATTCATCTGCCTTCACTGCCAATAATAATTATCCTGTAGCTATCGGAAGACATTGTACTGACCAAGCTTGCGGCTCTTCATATCCTTATCCATTTAAAGGTAAAATTGATGACATTCTGATTTACAATAGACCTTTAAGCCAATCAGAAATAAATCAATTATATCAAGGAACATCAATATCCGCTGAACCACTTAATGTTTCCCTTGGTAATGATACAACGATTTGTGCAAATCAAGCCTTTGCATTAGATGCCGGAACAGGTTTCAACAGTTACATCTGGTCAAACAGTGAAACATCCCAGACGTTAGATATTTCCGGATTAAATCCAGGGATACATACCTATGCCGTTACCGTTTCCGCTTGTGGCACAACCGCTTCAGATACGGTTACTATAAACATAGCTCCTTTACCTGCTGGTGGAGGAAATATTACAGGACTGACCAGTGTTTGCCAGGGACAAAACGCTGTAACTTATACTGTATCTGCAATTGCTGATGCCACCTCATATATCTGGACATTACCACAGGGAGTAACGGGTACAAGTTCCACAGATAGCATTACGGTGAATTTTGGTCCCTCAGCAGTTTCGGGAAACATTGAAGTAAAAGGGCATAATGGCTGTGGTGACGGGCCTGTGTCATTACTTACCGTTACGGTCAATAGTTCACCTGTTGCGGGCGCATTCACTTCGCAAAATGCCACATGCGGCATTGCCAATGGTACCGCAACTGCCTTCAGCACAGACGGTACCGCGCCCTATTCGTATTACTGGAGCAACGGACAGAATACACAAACAGCAACGGGGCTTGCCGCCGGCGCATACAACATAACTATTACCGATGCCAATAATTGCAGCATTGTTTCTCAAACAACCGTCAATGCAACACAACCGCCAACGGTTACTGTATCTTCCACACCAACTGCCTGCAATGCTTCAACAGGAACAGCAACAGCCAATGTGACTAATGGGACTCCTGCATATTCTTATTTGTGGAGCAATGGGCAAACCACTCAAACCGCGACTGGCTTAGGGGCAGGAACGTATTATGTTACTCTTACAGATGGAAGCGGATGTATACAGAATAATACTATTATAATACAGTACCAAACCTCGCCAACTTTTTCTAATACTCTTTTACCTCAGAATAAAATATTTTATGCGGCAAAACCAAAAGGGAAAAATTATTATTCTATTTACTCTATGAATTTTGATGGAACAGGCAGAAATACTTTGTTTAATGATAATTACCATAGGCGTGGTCCAAAAATTTCTTCGGATAGAAAGAAAATATATTATACTAGAAGAAAATTAGAACAAGTTCAGGAAGGGGATAGCGTGTGGATTTGTCGATCGAATTTGGATGGGTCGAACGAAGAATTGCTATGGTTCTATCAAAACTATACAAATTATTCAATAGATTATGAAATTTCATTATCACCCGATAATCAAAAACTACTATACAAGACAATTAATGGTCAAAATAGAAATGGTGATATTTATGAATTAAACTTAAGTACGTATGTCTCTACAAATTTGACAAATGATGATGATTGGTTTGAAAAATGCCCTACTTACTCTCCTTCAGGTAATGAAATAATTTTTTGCCAATACGGAACAACCTGGTATGCCGATCCTTTATACATGTATAAGATTAACGCTAGTGGCTCCAATAGAAGATTATTTGTTCCTTATATTACGCCAGGTCAATATCAATTTCCACACTATTCACCAAATGGTAAAAAAATTCTTTATGAGTTCGAAAACAATTGGGGTCCGTTGCATCTATTTATTTGTGATACCAATGGTTCGAATAACAACCAAATAGTTCCCTCATCAGGCAACTCCAATATGATTTGGGATGCATCGATTGGGTTCTCCCCAAATGGAAATGAAGTATATATGGTTCGTAATAATAATACACAGCTTGTAATCATGGATAGTTTGGGAAATGAAATAAATACAGTCGATACAAGCGGACACAATCTTTTTTACGAATTAATCTGGACAAAAGTAAATCCTGACACCAATTTAGTTGCATATTATCCTTTTAATAATAACGCAAACGATGAAAGCGGACATGGGCATGACGGAACGGTAAATAATGCAGTGTTTTCATCTTCAGGCTACGATGGCACATCATGTTATTTTGATGGTGATGATGATTATATATCAGTACCGCATAGCACTGATCTGAATTTACAAACTTCCCAAACCCTTAGTGCATGGGTGAACCTTAATATACCAACAGGCGATGATGAAAACTGGATATTGAAAAAGGGCGGTATTGGAAGCGCATGGCCAAGTTGGGGAATGTGTGTTACAAATCAATATAAGTTACGCTTTGTTGGAAGTAATGGTTCGTGGATTACATGCAACGACTCTAATAGTTTTCCAAGCAATACATGGGTAAATGTTGTTTCAACCGTTGAACCCTATCAAAATGGAGTGAAAATTAAATTATATGTAAACGGTCAGTTACATGCCGAAACCAATAATGCAAATATATTAGGAACGAATACCAGTAACTTGTTAATTGGCACATATGGTGGTGGTACCTGGGGCTGTCCTTATGGATATTTTGATGATATAGCTATATATAACAGAGCCCTGACTGCTAGTGAAGTTTTGCAACTTTATCAGGGTTCCGGCACAATCTCAAGTATTGCAGTGAACCTTGGACAAGATACGACAATTTGTTCAAATCAAGCAATTGCATTAGATGCCGGAGCAGGTTTCAATAGCTACATCTGGTCAAACAGCGAAACTTCCCAAATATTAGATATATCAGGATTAAACCCAGGAATGCATTCCTACGCAGTTACAGTTTCTGCTTGTGGAACTACCGTTTCAGATACGGTTAATATAAACATATCACCCCTGCCTGCGTATGGTGCTAGCATTACAGGCCCGACCAGTGTGTGCCAGGGGCAAAACGCAGTAACTTATACTATTCCGGCAATTCCCAATGCAACCTCATATATCTGGACATTACCACAGGGAGCAACGGGTACAAGTTCCACAGATAGCATTACGGTGAATTTTGGCGCCTCAGCAGTTACAGGAAACATTGAAGTAAAAGGGCATAATGGCTGTGGTGACGGGCCGGTGTCCATACTTACCGTTACGGTCAATAGTTCTCCTGTTGCCGAAGCCGGAATCAAACAAATATATTCAGAAACCCCTGTCCAGATCGGTTCCCCTGCAAATGGTCCCGGAACAATAAGCTGGCTTCCGGCTGCCGGTCTTAATAATGCTTCGGTTGCCCAGCCATTGGCCTCTCCCTCCGCCACAACGGTATATACCATTACGGCCAACAATAATGGTTGTATTGCCACCGATACCGTCACCGTAATATTTTTTGGTGGTTATACAATAAGCGGGAAAACGCAATATCTGGGCAAAGCTAATGCCGGCAACCCTGTACCCAGCCAACCCACATATAACCCTGTTATTTATAACATTGATAATGTAATAGTCCGGCTGATAAATCAATCTTCAGGTCAGGAAATCGCCTGCGACACCAGCGACGAACTTGGTTCTTATCAATTTACCGGTGTTCAAAATGGTAGTTATATATTGTCTTATGATAAATACACTTCTGATACTATGCTTTGGGGTAATGATATAAATGTGGTCGATGTGTCCATGCTGAAGTATTTGATTGCAAGTGATACAATGCTGGATCCTTCCAGGTGTTTCTCATCAAAGTATAAGAAAGTGGCTAACGTCGACAATAACCAATATTTAAACGTTGTAGATGTTTCAAGGATAAAAACTAAGATCGCCTCTCCTTACTCGGACAGTAAAAACTTCCCCAAAGGGAACTGGGTGTCTATAGATACGCTGATTACCCTTTCTTATTCTAATCTAAATGTGAACCTGAAGACCATCTGCTACGGCGATTACAACGCTTCCAGCACCCGATACCGTGACTCGCTTACAAACTGGAACGGCACCAAATCTGTTTCTTCCAATATTATTGTTCTTACCGATGAATTATTAACCACCAGCGCCCCATCATATTTTGAAGTGCCTTTGCGCATCAGCAGCAAAATGAATGAGTTTTCAGCTTTGGGCCTTGAATTGACTTATCCGGGAACGCATTACAAACTGGTGAGTGTTTCATTGCCGAAAGCCATAAAGAAAAATGGTTCACTCAAAATAAATCCCGGTCTGGAGGAAATTATCAACAGTGATGATGACCTTCTGGTTACGGATGAAGACGGAATTATCCGGGTGGTGTATGCAACAACAAGTCATTTTGATGTAGCTGCTAAAGACGAATTGATCGTTTTGGGGTTCCGCACACTCAGCAATATCAGCCGGGGAACTCTTGATTTTGACTTATCAGGCACCGGTGTCATTGCCAATCAGTACGGGCAGGTAAACGAAGATGCCTGGTTAATGATGCCCAGAATATTTATTCAGGGTAATAACACTAATGAAGGATTTAATTTCACAGGATATCCCAACCCATTCGGAGGCAATGCCACGCTGACGTACGATCTGCCTGAAGACGGAACAGTAAATCTGAACGTTTACAATGCCATCGGAGAATTGGTTGCCGTCCTTGTGAATGAATCACAGCTCAGCGGGAGGCATGTGGTTGAATTTTTAGGTAAAGATCTGCCCGTTGGCATGTATAGTTTTAAACTCGAATTTGAAGGTCCTGGAAGTTCGGAACATGCTGTCCTGAAGATGATCAAGTAGTGCTTATAAATGGGGAACTTTATTTGATCGATTGAAAAATCCCGCACTGAACAATTTTTTAACCCAGATTACGCAATAGGAAAGTAGTGAACTATTGAGTAGCGCGCAGGATTGTGGGTTGAATCTGGGTAATCCCGACTTAGTAAATGTTCCTGGCAATTTTTAATTGCCGGGATTACATTTACTTTGTCGATTCCGCATTAAAAATCCACATTATAAGTTATTTAAAAACAGTTAATTATACTTAATTATTCCTAATGCTACGCATTAGAAAATTCTTAATGCGGAATTTGGGTTTCAACAGCTTCAGGGTTTCACTCCCATTCCTTTTCGTCAATATCTTCCCCGTTAAAAATGCTGAGGTAGTTTTTGTAGCGGGATAGGCTCACCGTCCCTTTGGTCAAGGCCTCTTTTACGGCACAGCCCGGCTCGGTGATATGGGTACAGTTGTAAAATTTACATTGACGCAGCAACTTAAAAAACTCCGGAAAATAATGGGTAAGGTCTTCGCGTTTGAAGTCGATAAGTCCGAACTCCTTGATGCCCGGGGTGTCGATGATGTAACCACCGCTTTTCAGGCAAATCATCTCAGTAAAGGTAGTGGTATGTTTGCCCTTGAGGAACATTTCGGAGATCTCTCCGGTTTTCAGGTTCAGCGATGGGTCTATGGCGTTGATGAGGGCGCTTTTCCCCACACCCGAATGTCCCGAAAAAAGGTTGATCTTCCCGGCTAACCGGTCGCGGAGCGCCCCGATGTTGTCGCCGCGCAGGGCCGAAACCTCCATACAGGGATAGCCGGCATCACTGTAAATGGCTGTCAGTTCTTGGTGTTTCTGCCCTAATTTTTCGTCGTAAAGGTCAATCTTGTTAAAAATTAGGGTAGCCGGGATATGATAGGCCTCGGCGGTGATGAGAAAACGGTCGATGAACCCGGTGGAGGTACGGGGCTGGGCAAGGGTTACCACCAGGTACGCCATGTCGATGTTGGCCGCGATGATATGAACCTGTTTGGAGAGCTTTTTGGATCTCCGGATGATATAGTTTTTGCGCGGTTCAATTTTGTCAATCAGACCGATCTGTTCGTTGCCCGGGATATAAAACTCTATATGGTCTCCGACAGTGACTGGGTTGGTGGCTTTTAGTCCTTTGATCCTGTACTGTCCTTTGAGTTTACATTCGTATTTTTCACCCTCAGCGGTCATGACGGTGTGCCAGAGCCCGGTGGATTTGATAATGGTTCCTTTCAACGGGACTTATTTAAAATTATAATGTTTGCGTACAGGTTTATTCACATTCCACACACACTTCAATCCTTTGTGGAAGGTTACGAAATCTCCGGCTTTGATAGTAAAATTTCCTTCCGGGGTTTCGACCAGGATATCGCCTTCCAGTATCAGGCATTCTTCCATGCTGTCGTAATACCAGTCGAAACGTGATACTTCTTTAGTCCAAACAGGCCACGACCGGATGCCTCTTTTTGTTGTTTCTTCTTCCGAAAGCTGAGTGACAATTATTTTTTTCATGGAATATAAAGTTTACAATGGGTAGAAATTATTTTTAAATATATGATTATTATTAAGTTATATAAAAGAAAAATGAAACCATTCTTCTAAAGCACCGGTCTGATGCTCAGTCAGGTCTTTACAGATGGGATTCAGGTCTGTAATTATTGCTATAACCAATTTAAAATTCAGATTCAAAAGAGTTACTTATGATAAATTAAACTTTCAAAATTGACATTTTGTGTGAATTATGTATATTTGCATCAAAATTAATAAAATTAACTCTATGAAAAAATCATTACGTTACTTTGTTTTAGCAGGCCTTTTTGTTTTCTGTACAGGCTTTGCATTTGGTCAGTGTACTCCCGATCCCAATGTTACCGATCCTGAAGGAAACGGAGAAATGGTTCCCGATACCATTGAGGTGACAGAACTTTCCCCGGCTAACCTCACCGTTACTATTATTTGCCCCGACACCGCACATGTGCCCGGTATGGGTTTCATTTACCTGCATCATATTACGGTCAAGAATTTACAAAACAAACCGTCATGGCTTAACGCCGTCTGCGGTTGCACCAACTGGGAATTACCCGTTAACCAATCAAAATGCGTTTTGGTTACCGGGACGCCCCCGACGGGCAGCGCCGGATATCATGTCATAGATGTGATTGTGGATGTTTATGCATTGATAGGCGGGGTTCCTGTTCAGGTGGCCACAGATTACAACAGCGGAATGCCGCTGGTTGTCCTGGTGCATCCCGAAGGTTATGATGTTGCAGAATTTGAATACCAGGGATTTGGTATCATACCTGCACAGCCCAATCCTTTTAATTCTACCACAAAATTCGGATGTTTCACCGAAAGACCTCAGACAGTGTCATTAAGAGTCTTTGATATGGTCGGCAAAGAAGTTTTCTCAGAAAATGTCAATACACAGGCCGGAGAGAATTATTTTACCTTCGACGGCAACCATCTGAACGACGGGGTATATTTTTATTCCATCACCGACGAACAAAACCGCGTGATCACCAAAAAATTCATCAAATCAAGATAATTGAACGCTGAATAATGAAAAGTCGGCCTTTCCGGTCGCCTTTTTTATCGGGACAAATCAAGATATAATACCGATTGCCAATAGTTTAAAAATAAGAAAAGCGTTTATAACTTAATATTTCGCTTTTGTTTCTGTTGTAAACATGATATTTTTCTCTTACTTTTTTGCTTGTCCAAAAAAGTAAGCAAAAAAAGACCTCCTGGCGAATGCTTCAGCCCGCCCTCAGAAAACATTGAAAATCTAAGCAAAGTAGTCCCGACGCAGCATAGCTGGTCGGGAAACCCCGCCTGTGGCGGGGCCTTTGCAGATTTTCAAATGTTTTCTGATTCACGCCACCGCCGGCTCGCACGCCAGGAATTGCCCGCGCGCCAAATATCGGCTAACCTGTCCCGAAAAAGCCGAATTGTTTCGCAGAAACAAAGTGCGCTGGCAAGAAAATATGTCGGTGTCAGGGAGTGGCTTGTGCGAAGCCTGCCTGGCGGCAGACAGGGTTCGATATATATTTTCTTGAATTTTTTGGTACTTTTTGTTTCAAGTCAAAAAGTACAATAAAAAAAATACATTATTAAATAATTGATTACCAGTATTTAAAATGGAGTTATATAGATTGCCAATAGTTTAAAATTTAGAAAAGCGTTTATAACTTAATATTACGCTTTTGTTTCTGTTGTAAACATGAGATTTTTCTCTTACTTACTTTTTTGCTTGTCCAAAAAAGTAAGCAAACCTGCCTGCGTGACGAACACTTCGGCAGGCAGGAAAGGACATCCTGGCGAATGCTTCAGCCCGCTCTCAGAAAACATTGAAAATCTATGCAAATTAGTCACGACCAGCTACGCTGCGTCGGGAAACCCCGCCTGTGGCGGGGCCTTTGCAGATTTTCAAATGTTTTCTGATTCACGCCACCGCCGGCTCGCCCGCCAGGAATTGCCCGCGCGCCAAATATCGGCCAACCTATCCCGAAAAAAACCGAATTGTTTCGTAGAAATCCGCCAGCTGGCGGATTGGTACTTTTTTTTTCAAGACAAAAAGTACAAAATAAAAAATCATTACTTTTCGGAAATTAAGTTTGGTGTCACAGTGGCGAAGTCAGGAGCAAAACCGCGTGATCACCAAAAAATTCATCAAATCAAGATAATTGAACTTTGAGTTATGAAAAGGCGGCCCTACCGGTCGCCTTTTTTATTTGTACAAACCAGGATATAACGTGTGCTGTTCGCAGACTGTAACCGTGCGAAAAAAACACGTTGCCTGCGGCCTTATTTTAATCCTTTAACATTCGGCTTTCCGGCAATGAAATCTTTAAGATAAAAAGGCTCAAAATAAGCCACGTCTTCAAAATCCTGATGCTGAAATTTATGTAACGCAGCTTGTATCATATACGCTGCAGAAGGAAGAAAATTGTCGATAAAAGCAACTTGTGTATTATGGGCAAAGAGGTTTTTGCATTTGTCCATGCCGTTGCCCAACAGCAAAAGCCCGTGGTTTTTTAAAATATCCGAAAAAGAACCTTCATCCATGACCTTTGCCGCAGGCGGAGAAAACGCTTCCATATTCTTTGTATACAGGGCATAATACACTTCCATACGGCGGGCATCGAGCATCGGACAAAACAAAATATGATCATCCATATCAGGCTTAGTCATGCGTGCACCGTAAGCCATGGCGGTCAGTGTTCCGATGCTGATCAGGGGTTTATCAAGTGCATAACACAGACCTTTGGCCACCGAAACCCCAATGCGCAGCCCGGTGTATGATCCGGGGCCCATACTTACAGCAACCGCATCCACATGCTGTATGCCGGTTTTTGCCTCAGATAACACCTTATGAACAAATACAGTCACCAGTTCGGAATGTGAATTGGTCCTGGTGCTTTCCTGCAATGCGATGAGTTTTTCATCTTCCGACAAAGCTACCGAACAAATATTTGTTGCCGTTTCTATGTGTAAGATCAGCGCCACTGATAAAAAGAATTATTTTTTTTCTTCTTTGAACAATTCTTTCTTGTCCACTTTTTTAACGGGGGAATTATCTTTCAGGGTTTTGGTAATAGCGATGTAGGGAGCTGTCACCACCTCATCGTTTTCTTTCAGGCCACTGACAATTTGTATGTACATGTTGTCCTGTATTCCGGATTTTACTTTTTGCATTTTCACCTTTCCGTCGGTGTACAGAAAAACGTATTCCTGCTGTGGCGCCAGATGTTCATCTTTTTTTACCGTTGGCTGGTTCTCACCAGATTCCTGCCCGGTTTGGGGCTTTGCTTCTGCCGTTTCCTTTCCGGTAGTGTCTTCTCTCACGGTGACGGATTGTATGGGTACGGAAAGCACATTATAGGCGGTTTCCGTCTGTATGTCCACAGAGGCAGACATTCCCGGCCTGAAAGGCGACAGGTTGGGATGTTCCGGCTTTATCAGGTCGAGATAACTGTCGCGTAAAATGCGGATTTTAACGGTGAAGTTGGTGACCTGATCCGTTGTAAGGCCTGTGGTTTCCGCAGAATTGGCGATCTCGGTGACGATGCCCTTAAATTTCCGGTTCAGGTAGGCATCTACCTCTATCAGTGCCGTATCGTATAAACTTACCCGGACAATATCATTTTCGTTAACGTCAACGCTGACCTCCATTTCGTTGAGGTTCGCAATGCGCATGATCTCTGTGCCCGCAAATTGGGTGGTACCGACCACACGTTCCCCCAGTTCTATGCTGAGCTTCGAAATAGTCCCGTCAACAGGGGCGTAAATATTTGTTTTGGAAAGGTTTTCACGGGCTTCCTTCACGGAGGCATTGGTGCTTTGCACATTAAACTGCGCTGCCTTGTAGAGTTCCTCTGCTGCGGTTACTTCTTCTTTGGCGACATCAAAAGCTGTTTTTGCTGCGTCATATTCCGACTGTGAGATAACTTTTTGAGCAAACAGCGCTTCGTTACGGTCATAAGTGAGTTTGGCATTGATAAACTGCGATTTCACCTGTGCCAGCCGCGCCTTGGCATTGGCTTCTGTGGCTTTTTGTGAATTCAGCGCAGCCTGCATCTGCTCATAATTGGATTCATAGATATCGGGTTTTATTTTGGCCAGCAGGTCTCCTTTTTTAACCTTATCGCCCTCCTTGATGAGCAGTTCAACCACCTCGCCCGAAACATCGGGAGAAATTTTTACTTCAACCTCCGGCTGAATTTTCCCGCTGGCGCTGACCGTTTCGGTAATGCTCCTCCGGACAGCTTTTTCGGTGGAGACCTCAGTAGTGTTCATTTTTCCGATACACCCTGTTTTTTTTCCTACAGCAAGAGCTACGATAATGATTATTACTCCGATAACAGAAAAACGTATGATCTTTTTTTTCTTTTTCATGGAAGCAGATTTTATTTTAATGTCAGGGGTTTTCCCTGGTAAAAGTCGAGAACTTTGATCCGGAAAACATATTCATATTTCGCCTGTAAAAGGTCTGATGTGGCTTTTGTCAGTTTGTTTTTGGCATCGTTATATTCAAGGGATGTCACCATGCCGACATCGAATTTTTGCCGGGTATACGCAAACGATTCGGTAAGCGCATCGACAGCCTTGAGGCTTGCGTCGTAACGGTTTAGTGCGGCGCGGGCATCAGCATAAGCTTGTTGTATGGTTTTCAGCAACTGGTTTTTGGTGTTCTGCAGCGCCAGTTCGGCATTGGCAACAGAAATTTTGGAGGTGCCGATCATGGTGTTGGTCTGCCATTTGTTGAAAATGGGAATATTCAGATACAGGCCTAAAGAACTGTTGAGGTTTTTATCAATCTGATCCCAGAACTTTACATTTTCGTAAGTATAATTGTAGGTTGGTCCGTAAACCAGTTCGTTGGAAGCGGTGAGCCCGATAGGCTGATATCCTGATAAGGTAACATCTGCAATATTTTTACTGGCGCCGGAATACCCTGTTCCGTAAGAGGCATTGAGGGTGATAGTCGGGCTCATCATGCCCCAGGAGATCTGTAAACCTTTTTTGGCGCTTTGCACCTTAAGCTCGGCGCTTTTAATATCAGGCTGAATAGCACAGGCCTTGTTATAAATTTCATCGGCCTGCTGTAATAAAGAATTTGCATCGGGAAGTGATAAGACCGGTTTTTCAATGTCAAAACCCGATGTTGTCTGCAGGTCTAAAAACTGTACCAGCGAAAGATAGGCAAGGTCAAGCTGGTTTTGTGCCGTTACAACCTGAAGTTCGTCGGCGGCTGCCTGTGCTTCGATTTGTAACAGAGTCCCTTTGGCTATGGTACCCGCTTCAAACAGTTTCCGGGTACGTTCAAGCTGTTGTTTGCTGATGTCGAGCTGGCTTTTGGAAGTATTGAGGAGCTCGATGTTGTACAAAATCTGTAAGTAAGCCGTTGCAATGGTCAGCGAGATGTCGTTTTTCATCTTTTCAAGATCGTATTTTCCGGCCAGAAAATCAAGCTGTTTTTGTTTCAGTCCGTTAAGAAGCTGCAGCCCGCTGAACAATACCATATT
Organism: Bacteroidales bacterium; assembly: GCA_035389045.1. Taxonomy (GTDB): domain Bacteria; phylum Bacteroidota; class Bacteroidia; order Bacteroidales; family CAIWKO01; genus CAIWKO01. Next base: position 25,612 of record DAOORA010000034.1, read on the forward strand.
GCCACTCAGGTAAAAATTATTCGACTGCACGGTTTTGGAGGCAAAGGTGTTGGTATACATATCAACAGTCTGACCGTTATTATACACATGGCTGGCGCTGGCATTCACCGAAGGAAAAAGAGCGGCTATGCTCTGATTGTACTGGAGCTTGCTCACCGCGGTACTCAGCTGCTGCTGTTTTACCTGAATATTATTTTCAAGCGCGTGGAAGATACATTCTTCAAGTGTCCAGATCTTTTGCGGAAAAACATATTCTGAAAAAGAAAAAATGAGTAAAAGAGCCACAAATAAAAACTTTTTCATATAAAAGGCAATATGTCACAAAGATAAAACCTTTTGATAAGCCCTTAACCCTGTTGAATCAAAATATTTGTGAATCATCGGGGCAAAACGGATAATGTTCTTATTTTTGTAGTAATCTCTGACCAATGAAACAAAATACCATCAGTACATTATTATTGTTTTTTATAACAATAACAGCTTTTCCGGCAAGGAACACAAAATCCGTGAGCGATTCCCTGGATGTTTTGAATTACAGTATAAATCTTAACCTTACCAACCTGCCTTCGCATACAATCTCGGGTTTTACCACACTCCGGATCACCCCCCTGGCCAATAATTTGTCGGTTGTAAAACTCGACCTGTTAAAGCTGAACATCGATTCCATATATGTTGAAAACAGCTTGTTGACCACATTTACATATAATGATACCGTAATTGGCATCAGCCTGCCCCAGTCTTTGAATATGGATGATACAGTGGATATTACCGTTTTTTATCATGGCATACCGCAGACAGATGCATCGGGATGGGGCGGTTTTTATTTCAGCAGCGATAATTCTTTTGCATATAACCTTGGTGTTGGGTTTGATGCGGTGCCTCATAATTATGGCCGGGTATGGTTTCCCTGTATCGACGATTTTGTAGACCGGGCCACCTGCGATTGTTATATCACGGTTACAAACGGCAAAATGGCGGTCTGCGGGGGAACACTGCTGTCGGTTAGCGACCACGGAAATAACACCAGCACCTTTCACTGGAGGATGCATGCGCCGGTTCCTTCGTACCTTATTTCAGTGGCCGTTGGTGATTATGTTGCCGTTACCGACACGTTCAACGGAATGTCCGGCCATGTCCCGGTCAATATTTATGTGCGGCCTTCGGATACCAACAATGCCAAAGGTTCTTTTATAAACCTGAAACAAATACTCGGAATTTTTGAAAACAGGTTCGGGCCTTACCGTTGGGAACGTGTAGGATATGTGGGCGTTCCGTTTGATAACGGCGCCATGGAACACGCTACTAATATTGCCTATCCCTTATCCTGCATCAACGGGGGGCTGGATTATGAATCGCTGTACGCACATGAATTATCGCATCAGTGGTTTGGCGACCTGACCACCTGCAGTACGGCAAAGGATATGTGGATCAACGAAGGCTGGGCAAGTTACTGTGAATCAATATACAGAGAGTTATTATACGGCGTGGATTCCTATAAAAACAATGTCCGGCAAAACCATTTTAACGTGGTGAAATCGGCCCATGCCATTGATGATGGGTACCGGGCGCTATACGGCATCCCTGATGAATATACTTACAGCACTACGGTTTACGACAAAGGCGCCGATGTGGTGCATACCCTGCGTAATTACCTGGGTGACAGTGTGTTTTTTGCAGCCGTTACGTCTCTGCTGAACGATTATCAGTTCCGTGACATTTCTTCGGCAGGTTTGCGTGATTACCTGAGCACACACACGGGTGTGAATCTGAATGATTTTTTTCAGGCCTGGGTTTTCAGCCCCGGCTTTCCCCATTTTTCAATAGATTCATTCATCGTTACTCAAACCTCGCCGCAGATCAAAGTCCGGGCTTATGTGAGGCAACGGTTGAACCATGCCCCGGCCTTTGCACATTCAAACAAGGTGGAGATAACATTCGGGAAGAACGACTGGCAGTTTTTTACGGATACGATCCGGTTTTCGGGAGAATCCGGAAGCAGGGAATTTACCCTGCCTTTTATTCCGGATTTTGCTATGCTGGATTTCAACGAAAAAATTTCCGATGCCATAACGGATATGTATGAAGTCGTTAAAACCACCGGAACATATAATCTGCCGCTGTCATTTTGTGACCTGGTTGTGAACAGTGTCCATGATTCTGCCCTGGTGCGCGTCGAACACAGCTGGGTGGCGCCCGACCCGCTGAAATATCCCGCTCCTGACATTAAAAGGTTGTCTGATTACCATTACTGGAAGGTGGATGGCATTTTTCCGGCTGATCTGCGTATTGGAGCACGGTTCAGGTACAACCGGGTGACAAGCCCTTCAGGGAGCATAGACAATATTCTTCTTCCCACGACAAGCTCGGCAGACTCGCTGTTGTTATTATATAGGGCAAATGCTGCTTCCGACTGGGTAGTCACACATTTTTCGAGACTGGGCAATTTTACCATTGGCCATCTTATCGTGGACACCCTTCGACGGGGAGAATATTGTCTTGCCGTCGGAACACCATATCTGGCTGATATTCAAGACAATGAAGTCTATAACGGATTGCTGAATGTTTTTCCTAACCCATCAAATAATTCATTTACTTTTTCGTTTGATATAAAAGAAAAAGCATACATAAAAGTATTTGATATTTCGGGAAAAGAAGTCTGGATGAATGAGACAAGGGACAAGGAAAAAAGTATGATCTGGAATACCCGGAATATGGCACCCGGAACCTATTTTGCGCAGATGTTTTCGGTGAAAGGAAATCAAAAACTGGGAGAACGGAAACTGTTGTTGATCAAATAATTAATGATGAAATTTTTCATTTCTTTTGTTGCGATAGCTTATGTACTGATGGCACAGGTTTTTGCCCAGGGAAGTTATTTGATAAAACCCGAAAACGCAGATTGCAGCAAACCTCTTGAAATAAAGGATACTATTTTCGGGCCTACCAATGCTCCCGCCGGATATGGTTCTGTAATGGAGATATCGGGAAGCAAAACCAGCCTTTATACCTTTGAAAAAGAACACAATACCTGTTGGTATTTTTTTAAAGCAAAATATGATGCCCATCTCGAGATAGACATCATCCCGGTCAACATCAATGATGATTATGATTTTATCCTTTACAGGTATAACGGCAGGACCTTCTGTTCGGATGTGGCATCGGGAAATATCAAGCCGGTGCGGACCTGTATTTCGCGCAATGACAAGAAGATAAAAAGCAGGACGGGCTTGTCGAAGCAGGCTTCGGAAGAATATATACATTCAGGGCCCGGACATTCGTTCAGTAAAAGCATCCGGGTTAAAAAAGGTGAAATATTTTACCTTGTGGTGGATAATGTTTATCCCAATGGCAGCGGTCATACCGTCATTCTTCATTATTCCGATATTAAAAAAACAGAGGATGTGGTAAAAACACAGAATAAAACCACTCAGAAAACAGTAACAAAGAATCCGAAAAACACCCCGCAAACTATTAAAATTGTTGATAAGGAAACCCGTCAGCCGGTGACAGCCAACCTAAAGGTCTATTACAAGAGCAAGCCTGATCTGCCACCTGCCGCTGCCGCCGATAGCGTTTCGTCATATGAATCAAAACTTGCCTTGTCAACATCGTTTATTATTAAAACCGAAGCAAATAATTATTTTGATGATGCCAAAGACTTTAAAACCAATGCAACAGGAGAAGCTGCGACGGTGATCATCGAACTGAGCCGTATCAAACCCGGTCAGAATGTGGTGTTTGAGGATATCCTTTTTTATGGTAATTCGGATAAATTCCTCCCCGAATCCAAACCCTACCTCGAAATAATTGCCACCACCATGAAGCGAAACCCGGGGCTGAAAATTGAAATTCAGGGGCATGTGAATTGTCCGTCGATATGGCCTGAATGTGATGGCATGGAAGACTTTAATATGCGGCTGTCGGTCAGCCGGGCAGTGGCTGTTTATAATTACCTCAGCGATGCAGGAATTGGCGAACAACGAATGAGCACTAAAGGTTTCGGCGCCTCAAAAATGGTTTTTCCGGACGCCCGCAGCGAAGATAAAATGAAAAAAAACCGGCGTGTTGAAATCCTGATCGTTTCTCTGTAGACGCGTTCTATAAGGTATTGAAAACAAATATATTATCGCATAAAACATGAGTCCTTGCCGGTATATTTCCGATAACGATCCAAAATATTGTCATGTCATAAAAAAATCCGACCTTTGCATGTTTTTTTATGATCAGGTACTGGCGTTGAATAAGGTTTTTGATGGTTAATCCAAATACCGGCGGTATAAACACCGGTTTATGAAAAAATACATTCAATGGCCTGCCTCAAAATATTTCTCTTATGAGAAATCATCCTGTAAAAGTCCTCTTCATTATTCTCTTCAGCGAAATTTTGCTTGTCGGGTATTCCTTTTTTTATTTTTCAACGGCAAATCCTTTTATAAAAGAACACATCCGTTTTTACACCCCCGCATCGCTTTTGGATTTTTCGGAAGCCGGAGAAAACGTGCTTGCCGACAGCATGCTGCAGAATTATCTTGCCAATACGGTCAGTGATGAATTAATACTGAAGCGGACAAACCTGTCAAAGATCGGCCCAAAAAAACAGAATGTGTTTCTGATCAACCCGGAAATTGCATCTCAGGATGGCCGGCCCTGCAGCAAAGCCCTTGACAATTTTTTCAGGGCGCTGCTCGAAGAAAAAGATACTGCAGTTGTACGCATTGCACATTACGGTGATTCACAACTCGAAGGCGACCGTATGTCTTGTGTTGTCCGTGATAAGTTTCACGAAAAATTTGGCGGCTCCGGGGTAGGTTATATCCCGTTTCAGGATATTCCCCCTGTAAGCTATATCAGAAAAAGCAGCGGCAACTGGGCAAAGAACACCGTATTTCACAACAGGAGCCGTGATCATAATTATGGACTTTCGGGAACCAAATGCAGATTTCACAAATATGCAGTCCGGCAAAATGATGAAGCTGCGCAGGGTGATTCGGCTGTTTCCGGAGACACCCTGCCTGAAATGCCGCGCATGGTGTACCGTAATGCCAGTGTGTCTTTAAAAATGGGCAGCAAATATAACTACAACACCATCTCTTTTCTTTACGGACGAAATGAAGGAACGTGTATCGTGAATCTTTACAATACCCTTACCGATGATATGATCAAAAGCGATACCCTGTTACCTTGCAACACAGTGTGCCTGCATAAGTTACAGCTTGGCGCTTTTTTGAACATAAAAATTGAATTTGTTGCCGATGAAAGCCCTGATTTTTATGGCATGTATTTCGACAGCAACAACGGTGTGCAGGTTGACAATTATGCCATCCGCGGTCATTCGGGCGATGGACTTCTGCTGCTCAGCGACGATCAGTTAAGGCAAATGCTTAAACTCACCAATACCAAGCTTGTCATTTTCCAGTATGGCGCTAATGTGGTTCCTTATATACATTCTGAAAAAGTTTGTGAGGCCATAGGAGATATATATTACCGGCTGTTCCTGAAATTTAAGGCCGCAGCCCCGGACATCAGTATCCTGGTGATCGGCGCCGGCGATATGGCCAGCGGCGGTGAGGGAGGGTATGCCTCCTATAAATGGCTGCCCAGGATCAATGAAATGCAGAAAAATACCGCACTGAAGGCGGGGTGTGCTTACTGGGATCTTTTTAACATGATGGGCGGAGCCAATTCAATACTGGTCTGGGCAAAAAAAAATCTTGCCGTAACCAACGGACATTTTTCTGCCAAAGGACAAAACCTGGTAGCCAATGAGATCGTCGAAGCGCTTATGATAGAGTACAATAACTATATTCACCGGAACAAAATCATAAACTGATGAAAATTCGCACCGGAAAAAATTTTTGGTTGATTTTTGTCCTGCCGGCGATGTTGGTGCTGATTGCTTCACGCCCTTTCAGAGATAACGAATCGCCGGCTAAAATTAAAAACCACCCTGTCTTTAATTCCCGGTATATTGATTCGTTAATAAAATATCGCACCTATTACCCGTTTATCCGTTATGAAAGAAATTTTATTGAATGGCATAATGATGCGGCTGTCGGTGGTTTTTTTCAAAAAATTTCCATGACCGGCACACGGAAACTGAAAATTCTTCATATCGGCGATTCTCATATACAGGCGGATATACCGTCGGGTTACATCCGGGAGCGGTTGCAGGAGATCATGGGATATGGAGGCAGAGGCCTTGTTTTTCCATATAAAGCGGCTGCCACCCATGCGGCCTATGACTACAAAACCAGTTGTACGGGAAACTGGAGCTATTCAAGGAGCATACAGCGCGATGCAGCTTATGAGATGGGCCTTATCGGTGCAACCATATTTACCGGCGACAGCGCTGCATCATTCAGGATTGCGTTTCGCGAAGGGTTTATCCGCGACAACTTTACCGTCATCAAGATCTATTGCAAACAGGATTCCCTGAGCTTTGATATAAAAGTAAAAACCAATTCCGAAACCCATCCTGTTCATATTGATTGCAATGATTATTCATCTGCCAGGCCGTATGTAACTTTTCAGATGCCGAGAGCGGCAGACACCCTCGAAGTTTTTGTCAATAAAACAGAAAAAAAACAGAACTTTTTCGAATGTTACGGGCTGATGGTCGAAAGTAAAGACGATAACGGGGTTTTATATTGCAGTACCGGTATAAATGGTGCGGGATACCGGAGTTTATTACGCCAGCAGATGTTTGGCCGGCAACTGGCGGAATTTGAACCTGACCTGGTTATCATTGATTTTGGTGCTAACGATTTTTACCGCGGCACATACAACGACAAAGAAATGGAAACAAACCTGGTGAAAATCATTGATATCATTCAGAATGCCGCGCCGGGAGCCTCCATACTCATATCGAATGCCCAGGACATCTATGCACGCAAAAAATACAATGTACCACAGTGCAAAGATTTTATGGAAATGACACGCAGGGTGGCAAAATACCGGAACTGTGCTTTTTATAATTATTATACAGTCAGCGGGGGCAACCTATCCATGAGTAAATGGCTGAAATGCGGACTGGCAAGAAAAGACAGGGTGCATCTTTCAACGCCGGGATATTATATCAGGGGCGAACTGTATCTCAATGCCATGCTGAATTCCTATTCGTTATGGCTGCAAAACCAGCAGGACAGTCTTATTGCTGCCAACCACCAGATTGACACCGTAACATTGAAGAAATACTTCAATGAGCCAATAAGTTTTAAAACAGAAAATGCAAAAACGGAAACCCGTCCGGTGGCCTATAGCGATGAAGCGGCTGATTACGAAGGAAAAAATGTTTTGTATTATAAAATCCGGAGTGGAGACAACCTGGGGAGTATTGCAGAACGTTACGGCGTGAAGGTGAGCCAGTTGCAATACTGGAATGGTTTGTCGGGAACAAAAATCATTGCCGGCGAAACCCTTGTAATTTATAAAGGCGCTTCGGAACAATCTCCGCCGGCACAACCTTCATCAAAACAGAATAATACGCCCGTACAGAACAAATCTGCAAACCTGCCTGCCGCCAATAGCAGGAGTGTCAGTACCCGAAAAACAGCTTATATTGTTGTCTCTGGCGACAACCTCTGGTCCATTGCAAAGAAATACAAAACCACTGTGGACAAGATCAGGCAGGCCAACAAACTTAAATCGGACAAGCTCAGTATCGGGCAAAAACTATTAATACCTTAATCCTTCTATGTTGTTCCATTTTCCGGTATACGATATTTTACAAAAACTACTGTACCACCAGGGTTCCCCGCTGGTCTTCCACTCGGTGCTTTTTGTCCTTCTGTTTTCGGTGTTTTACATGATTTATACCATCGTGTATAAAAAAATCTTCTGGCGTAATTTGTTATTGCTTTTGTTCAGCCTGTACTTCTATTATAAAATAAGCGGAGTCTATGTCATAATGCTGGTTTTAATAGCCAGCAGCGATTTTCTCCTTGGTAAAAGGATATTTGCCGGAAAATCCAAAAAAGTAAAAAGAAACCTGCTGCTGTTGTCGCTGTTTATTGATGTAGGACTTCTGCTTTTTTTCAAATACACCAACTTTTTTCTTAATATCTTTTTTAATATAACTTCAGGAGAGTCATCACCTTTTGTGCTCGACCTGATAACCCCTATCGGCATCTCATATTTCATTTTCAAGACCATGTCTTATATCATAGATGTTTATAAGAAAAATATTGACCGGCCTGAAACAAATTATGTCAACTATCTGTTGTATGTTTCTTTCTTTCCGAATATCCTTTCAGGCCCGATACTCCGTTCAGGTGAACTCCTGCCCCAGTTCCGGAAGACTCTCGGTTTTGACAAGGAATTCGTCAGTAAGGCCATGTTACTTATCATGACCGGCCTTTTTAAAAAAATTGTGATTGCCGATGTCCTCGCTGTGAACCTTGTTGACAGGGTTTTTGATTCCTATGAATATTTTTCTTCCTTTGAATACCTGATGGCGGGGTATGGCTATCTGGTACAGTTGTATTTCGATTTTTCCGGTTATACCGACCTGGTTATCGGGATCGCCATGTTGCTGGGATTTACAAGTTCTCCCAACTTCAACAAACCTTTTCTGGCCCAAAATGTCACCGAGTTCTGGCGGCGCTGGCACCTCACCTTGTCCAACTGGCTGCGTGATTATATTTTTTCACCATTGTCCATAAAACTAAGGAACGGAGGAAAAGCAGGATTACTTTTTTCGGTTTTTATCACCTTCCTGCTTTGCGGCCTTTGGCACGACGCCAACCTTACATTTGTTGTCTGGGGCGCCCTGCACGGCCTGATCATGGGATGGGATATACTTACCCGCCGGGGACGGATGATCGTACAGAAAAAAATTAACAAGCCGTTTTATAAGGTGATAAGCATTTTTATTACTTTTAATGTGCTGATGTTTACGTTTATTATTTTCCGCGCTCCTGATATTACGGTAGCCGCAACTATGCTGAAACAGATTTTTTCAGGCGTGGATTTTTCGCTGGCCCATCAATGGTTCGGAATATACAAATATCCTTTTATTATGTTGCTATTCGGGATATTGCTTCATTATACACCAGCCCGCTGGAATCAAAAAATAACCGGCCTGTTCAGCCGTCTTCACTGGAGCGTGCAAATCGTAACTGTTTTTATGGCTATAATTTTTATTTTTCAGTTTTATACCACCGCTGCCCTGCCCTTCCTGTATCTTGATTTTTAAAAAAAACCGTATGACAGAATTTAAGATAACAAATGATCAGTTTAATATTGCGTATTACTGTACGCGGCACCAGTGTTTTTCGGGTAATGCACAAAAAACAGCCTTAAAATGGATAAGCCATAACGGGGAACGCAGGGAATATACTTTTGAGCAACTGGATGAAGAAAGCAACCGTTATGCCAATGTATTGCAGGAAATAGGTATCCGCAAGGGAGACATTGTTTTTACTTTTTTACCCAAGATGCCAGAACAGTTCTTCGCATTTTTGGGCATATTGAAAATCCAGGCCGTTGCCGGAACACTTTTTTCCAATTTCGGAGAAGAGGCTTTGACCGACAGGCTGGGTGATTGCGGGGCAAAAGCCGTGATCACCAAAAAAAGCCTGCTGAAGAAACTGCTGCGATCATTGCCGTTCCTTGAAAAACTGGAGACGATCTTCGTTGTCGACGACATGGAGAACAACGAAAAAGTTGTAGGATTGCCGGCATTATTAGCAAAAGCTTCCGGTACTTTTGATATCCTTCCTACCGCTCCGGATACCCCCTCGGTATTGCATTATACTTCGGGGTCAACCGGAAAACCCAAAGGTGTGCAGCATGTCCACAAAAGTTTACTTACGCAAAGTTATACTTCATTACATGTTTTAAATCTTAACGAAAAGGATTTATATTGGTGCACGGCCGATCAGGGCTGGGTTACAGGAACGTCCTACGGCATCATCGGACCCTGGAGCACCGGCGTAACACAACTGCATTATGGGGGAGCGTATAATGCAGAAATATGGATGCGTATCCTTGAAGATGAAAAAATCACCAAATGGTACACAGCGCCTACCGCATTGCGTATGTTAATGCGCGAAGACAAAAATCTGTTCAAAAAATTCACACTCCCTGATCTTGAATATATTTTCAGCGTAGGTGAACCGCTTAACCCGGAAATTAATACCTGGGCACAGCAAACCTTGAATAAAGAGGTCTATGACACCTGGTTTCAGACAGAAACGGGAAGTATTATGATCTGCAATCGTCCCGGCATAAAAATCAAACCGGGTTCGATGGGCAAACCCATTGATATCATCAGTGCGGCAATCATTGCCGACAATGGCGAGCACTGCCGTACAGGCGAAACCGGACATCTTTGTATTAAAGTTCCCTGGGACTCAATGCTTATTAACTATCTGAATAATACCGATGCATATAATGCAAAAATCAAAAACGGATATTATTATACCGGCGACCTTGCCTTCAGGGATGATGAAGGGTATTATCATTTTGTAGGTCGCAATGATGATGTAATAAACACGGCGGGACATCTTATCAGCCCCTTTGAAGTTGAAAGCACCCTGCTTGAGATACCCGAGATTGCTGAATCGGCAGTGATAGGCGCTCCTGATGAGCTGCTTTTCGAAAAAGTAGTGGCTTTTATACGGCTTAAAAACAATGTTACCTGGTCGGATGACCTGGAGCTGAAGATAAGGATATTCCTCTCCAACCGGCTGTCGTCCATTGCTACACCCCAGGATATCCGGATAATTGAGGAAATACCCAAAAACAAAAGCGGAAAAATAATGAGGCGGGTATTAAAAGCCTGGTATAAAGGCGAAGACCCGGGCGATATTTCAACTATAGAAATTTAAAAACAAATTATTATGGATACGTTTGAAGAATTAAATGCCATTTTTTGTAAAGTGTTTTATGATGATGATATAAAGATCACACGGGAAAGCACCTCGGATGATATCGACGGATGGGACTCGCTGTCGCACCTGAACCTCGTGGTTGCGGTAGAAAAACACTTTAATATAAAGTTCTCGGATGCCGAAATAGCCAAATGGAAAAATGTAGGCGAAATGTACGACTCGCTCGTATTGTTGATCCAGAATAAGAATCAGTAGCAGGGATAATAAAAAAATACAGCAGAAAACACACTATGGCATAACGAAAGAAATTTCGTCTATCCAGAATTTACTGCCAACCTGTCCTTTGCAGTTCATCAGGTCGTTGAAGCGGATATCGGCGCTGGAACATATAAGCAGTGTCAGGGTATCGGGTGTTTCCGTGCTGAAATAGGTAAACGGCAGGTCAATAGATGTGTATGTGGTTACCGTATTTTTGTATACCTGCCGGGCTAAACCAATAGTATCACGTTTTCCGGCGCCTGAATTAAATTTTGATAGCAGAACCGAAACCAGGGCAGAATCACCTCCCACAGGCTCGTATTTGTAATATCCCTGAAACCTGAGGGGTTTTGCCGTATACGGTTTTCCTACCCGAATAGTCGCATTGGGGATGTCGAGGGAATCGGTGCCGACCAGGCCGGGGATAATAATAGGACTTCCCATGGGGCTGAAACTTCCTGTAACCAATAGTGCAGCATACGTTCCTGCATAGGAATCCGACGTGTTGAAGGTTGTTTTTGGCCCCGGGCCGCCGGCTTCAGTCGGCAGTGTATAAAGATAATTCAGTGTCCTGAGGTAATCACCTGCCGGTTCAAGGCATTTAAAGCCGGAACCGTCGTCCCGGTTTACCCACTGATCGAAACATCCGCCCCTGATATTCAGTGTACAGAGCAGTTCTACCGGGGGTTCTTGCTCATAGTCATCAAGATATTTTCTGCACGAAGGCAATATGATAAAACATCCCGTAAGGATCAAAAATACAACAACAAAAAAATAAGGTGCTTTTTTCATTGATATTATACTTTATAAACGACTTGAATTGATGTAACACGCGGTGGTTCAACAGAAATAGGACGCAAAGAGTATTCCGTATTTAAGATGTTGTTGACCAGCAGTGAAAACTTAAAGTGTTTTTTTAATTCATAACTGATGCGTGCGTCAAAAACATAATCGCCTTTATGATGATCTCTTCTATATTGTCTTATGCCGGTATTGAACAATCCCGGACGGTCGGTCTGTAAAAAGAATTTATCAATGTTATACATAAATCCATAATATCTGCCACCCAGCCCGAGCGAAATACTTCTAAAGGTAAATTCCACATCGACCTTTGCAAGCTGTTCAAAACGGTATTTAAGAATATTTTCCCTGGTGTCGGAAGAACTGCTCATATAGGAGAAATCCCGGTTTAGCAGGGTGTCTCTGTAATATACTTTATCAGGTTCCAGGCATGTTGGCCTCGAAAAAGTGTATCCGCCCATGATGGCCATCGAAAAATCTTTCGTGAACTTTCCTTCCCCCATCAGGGTGATATCAATTCCCCATACCCGCGCATCGGCAGTGTTTAAAAATTTATAGCCAAGGTTTTTGGTGATGTCAAGGTTTCCCAGGGTGTCCACATTCCTGCCCCATAATCCGGCATTGAATTCTATATAGTTCTTATATTGCTGCAGAAATCCGCATACATCAAGGAATCCCACGAATTTTTTTATTTTGAACAGCTGTTTGATACCCAATTCTGTGTTCCAGCTGGTTTCCGACTTCAGGTCGGGATTGGGATAGATGCCAAAATTACCCGCAGAAGTGGAGATATAGCGTTCGCCTATACTCGGGAAACGGAAACCCTGGCCGAATGACGCCCTGATGTATGTGGCGCGCGTAGCTTTAAGGTTCAGCCCTGCGCGGAATACCGGCCTGCTGTCGGTATAATCACTGAGTTTGAAATATTCCCAGCGTGCGCCACCGGATATCGTGAGTATCTTGAAAAATTTCTTCTCCAGCTGAACAAAAATCGCGAGGTTCTCCGATGATTTTGCTCCCTCTTCACCAAAAGTGCCGGAAAAAACTTTTCCGAATGAATAGGCATAGATATTCATGATACCGGTATTGACCACGAGGTTCCCTGCATTTTTAAACATTTTTGAAAACTGGTACTCATTGTAAAGCGAATACGACATGGTCGACTGATTGTTATCTGCGCCATTGCTGCTGTAATAAAACCTGTTTTTCAGGGCATGTGAGGCGCCTTTAGGTCCGAAATATTTTACATACGGGTCGAGGTAAAACTGAAAATCAGCAAAATTTGTAATAGCTCCGGGATAGGAACGGAAAATATTGGAGTCGGCATCCATCCAGAAAAACGCTTGTGTATTCTTTGAATACATAAAATTTCCGTTTAAGCCGTAAGTAAGCCCTTCCACTTTAAGAGAACGTACTCTTGTGCCGAAATTGAGCCGGAAGTTTTTCTCAAATTCTCCCTTGTCGTAATTGCCGGAGGTGTCGTGCGGCGGAGCGCCGATGCATCCCGGATCGGAAAGGAAGTTGCCTCCGATGACATAATCAAAATTATTTACCCTTCTGGAGTGAATAAAATTAGCACCCAGAATGATCGGATTGAAACCCTCCCATGATTTGGTGTATCGTTTCGGCGGCACGCTGTAAATACCGCTGTGTAAGGTAACCCTGGTCAGTGGCTTTTCTTTGGGGTAGGCCGTACGTACATTGATGGCGCCGTTCAGGGCTGACGAGCCATAAAGCACCGATGAGGCACCCTTGACAACTTCGATCTGCTCCACATCTTCTACCGGTAAAAAACTCCAGACCGGCCGACCGGCGTCGGCCCTCATCATGGGTATTTCGTCGATCAGTATCATTACCCTGCTTCCCAGTCCCGAACTGTATCCGCTGCCTCCGCGAATCTGAGGCTCATTATCGACAATGGCGACGCCGGGGACTGCTTCAATAGCCTTATCAAGCGTCAGCACATTTTTATTCTCTATCATGCTTGGCTTGATAACTTCCACACTATTGGTAGCATCCTCGAGCTTTTGTTCGTATTTCGAGGCCGAAACCACCGTGGTGTTCAGCTCGGTAACCGATACTTTCATCGTAACATTCACCTCAAGCATTTTTCCCTGTTTGACGCTGATTTTCTGGGAATATTTTTCATAACCCACACAGGAAAAAAGCAGGGTGTATTCACCGGGAGCGACTTCGAGCTGATATTTGCCATCCATATCACTTATGGTGCCTGTGCGATGGTCTTTTAAACCAATGCTGACAAAAGGTACAGGCTTGTCGGTATCTTCTTCGGTGACCACGCCCTTAATGCCCGATTTTTGAGCGTTAGCTATGAAAGGAAACAGGCACCCGGCCAGAATAATAAAAAAGATTGCTAAAAAGTAACTTTTTGAGCGAAATATCATAGGAGAGATTTTTAATTTTCGCCTTTAGAAACTGTTTTGATTTTAGGTTACATAAGATTTATGATGGATTTTTTTGCAAAACGAGGCGGATTTTGCAGACATGGTTTATCCTATGTCGAAAAATCTAACGAAGTTGCAGCAAAAAAGACACATAAAGATATGAAAAGATAAAATCAAAACCATTTCTTAAAATCAGGCACAAAAGTAATAAAAATTATTGAATTGTAACTTTTTGACTGAACCGCCTGTTATCATCTGTGGTAACCGATACAATATAAATGCCTCCTTTTAGTTGTGATAATCCGATAAAATGCTGAACATTCTGGGCTGTGATCTGTGTTTTATAAACGCATTGGCCATTGATATTGAACAATTCGATTTTTGAAGTCAGCAGTTTGTCGTAGGAAAGATTTATAATAAGATCGGTATTATCGGTATATGCGGAGAAATCAGCGGAAGAAGGAGTGTTTTGCATAATGCTGCTGGGGTTATATACGAGTGACAAATCATCAATATACAGGCTGTCTCCGCCGGAGCCGCCCCCGGGCGTTTTATTTGTGGTGAAGGTGATAAGCATGTAATCGGGTGTTGTTGCCGGCCCCGTATAATTAAATGGTATACTGATGCGGCTCCACTGATGGTCGGTAGAGGCAAAATTTATGGTGGCATCACCAACCACATGGGGCTGGGATGACGCATCCAGCGGATCTTTAAGATCATAAGCATCGTGGATCACAGCCCTCATCCGTGCGGAATCACTTCCACCAGCACTGGAAGGAATGTATCTTGCCCAAAAAACGATGGAATCCGGATGAGCAGCAAGCGCTTCGCTGAAAGCGGTATTAGCAATATGACTAATGTTATAATTATCTGCATGGGTCGGCACTATATTGCCCATGTTAATCTGGCCGGTGGTTACATTGCCATTGGCAACGACCCCAATAATACTTTTGGACCAGATCAAACAACTGGATATGCCGGTTGTTCCCGGCCTTACAACTGAGGATTTGTTTATTTGCTGCGATGCATAAGTTGACAGCGTGCCCGAAGAGGTTTTAAACGAATTCCAGTCCAAAGGCTCCACATTGGCAGTTCCTTCATTTTCCCAATTCTCAAATCCGGAATTATTAAGCTGCGTTTGTGCAATTGTACTTCCAAAACAGCCTAACAGTAAAATCCCTGTGATAAGTAACGATGATAGTTGAATTTTTTTCATTTTGATAAATTTTGGTTGCTGATAAAAACGGGCGCAAAATTACATAAAATTCCTTTATGCAATTTTTATTAATACTAAATATGTTTACACATTAAATATGTGGCGTCAACTAACACTTGCAGTCACTTATTTTCCTTTCTTTGTAAGAATATTTCAGAAAGTTGTTAAAGCAAGGAATAAATGAAATATTTTTGTTATCACTATAAAACACAGGACGAATGTTGATAAAAACCTATGGGAGCGCCATTTTAGGAATTGACGCCCTGACAATTACCGTTGAAGTAAATATCGATGCCGGGATACAGTTTTTTATGGTTGGCTTGCCCGACAGCGCCGTAAAGGAAAGCCAGCACCGGATCATTGCCTCTTTTAAAAACAGCGGATTTAACTATCCCGGCAAAAGGATCGTAATAAATATGGCGCCTGCTGATATAAAAAAGGAAGGTTCCGCTTACGACCTGACGATAGCCCTGGGTATTCTGGCGGCTTCCGGTCAGTTGAAATCAGAAGAACTCGGAAAATATATCATTATGGGTGAACTTTCGCTCGATGGCAGTCTGCAGCCGATCAAAGGCGCGCTGCCTATTGCTATAGAGGCGCGCGAACAGGGATTCAGGGGATTTATTCTACCTGAAGAAAATGCAAGGGAAGCGGCCATTGTCAATAATCTGGATGTGATCGGGGTTAAAGACCTCCGGCAGGTCGTTGATTTTTTGAATGGCGATATTCATATTGACCCCGTGGTAGTAAACACCCGTGAAGAGTTTTTTACCCGGCTGAACGAATATGAGTTTGATTTTGCCGATGTCAAAGGACAGGAAAACATCAAGCGTTCATTGGAGATAGCGGCTGCCGGCGGACACAATGTGATTTTTATTGGCCCTCCGGGAGCCGGAAAAACTATGCTTGCCAAACGCCTGCCTTCGATACTGCCCCCGCTGAACCTTCATGAAGCGCTGGAAACAACCAAGATACATTCCGTTTCCGGCAAACTTGCCAAAAATGCTTCTCTTATTTCTGTGCGGCCGTTCCGTGCCCCGCACCATACCATCAGCGATGTGGCGCTTGTCGGAGGCGGAAGCTTTCCCCAGCCGGGCGAAATATCCCTGGCGCATAACGGGGTATTATTTCTGGATGAACTCCCCGAATTTAAACGTACTGTGCTGGAAGTGCTCCGTCAACCGGTGGAAGACCGCGTAGTGACCATTTCAAGAGCTAAATTTACAGTGGAGTATCCCGCCAGTTTTATGCTGGTGGCCGCCATGAACCCATGCCCCTGCGGATATTACAACCATCCCGATAAAGAGTGTGTCTGCGGCCCCGGCGTTGTACAAAAGTATCTGAACAAGGTTTCCGGGCCTTTACTGGACAGGATTGATATTCATGTAGAGGTTACACCCGTGCCTTTCAAAGAACTGAGCAAAGCTCAGGCCTCTGAAAAAAGTGAAGTCGTAAGAGAACGGGTGGTTGCAGCCCGGAAGATTCAGGAAGACCGTTTCAGCAACATCCCGGGTATATACTGCAACGCCCAGATGACAACCAAACACTTACAAACATTTTGCCTGTTGAACGAAACCGGATTAACTCTTTTGAAAAATGCGATGGAGAAATTGAGTTTATCAGCACGTGCTTACGACCGTATACTGAAAGTGGCCCGCACCATTGCAGACCTGGATAATTCAACGGAAATCCAGAATCATCATCTTGCCGAAGCCATACAATACCGCAGCCTCGACAGAGATAACTGGGCCGGGTGACCTTGATTGATTTTGCCTGTTGGTGTTTTGAAACAATAAAACAGGTACGGCCTTCATGCAGACCCTTACGGAATCATCCTTTTCAATTAATTATAAGATTCATTTCTGTCAAAATTTTTATGAAAATTATAGTAATGTTAATTTTTTTTACGACATTTGAAGTATCATATAATCTCGGACATTATGAAAACTAATTTTCTTTGCCCGCATTGCAGAGGGCATCTAAGGGTATCAAACAGTATCATCTTCCTTACAAAAACGAATAAGGGCAAATCCGGCCTGCTTCTGGTCAGCCCGGAACTTGGAGATTACAATGTAAAAGTTCATCCCGAATACAATAACTTTGAAGAGGGCGAAATAGTAAATTTCATTTGCCCGATTTGTTATGAAAATCTTGATGCTAAAGAATACGATAAAAATTTAGCCAAGATCATCATGAAGGAAGAAGATGGTAAAGAATCTACCATTGTTTTCTCAAAGATTACCGGAGAAAAATGTACCTACAAAATATACCAGGGCACCATTAGTTCTTATGGTACTGATGCAGAAGGGTACAAAAGCATTTTTGGCGATCTGTTTTAATCCGTGGGATAAGGACTTTCATAAGATTAATCCATTTTCAACAGGAATTATCATAACCTGAAGTATTTCTGGTTTTTAAACAGGAAATCAGGTAAAACATTCTGGTTTTTTTCATATGAGGTGATTATTTTCTGTGGCGGGACATCTTGTCCTGCATTGATCTGTGATCATTTGCTATGATGTTTGCCCAATCAAATGATCTGTACCCGTCCTTGTCAGCCCGGGTTTGTATAATCGCAGTTGATTGATCCTGCAAAAAAATATGGCCATCAAAAATGATGACCATACTTTAAATAATTATGAAGAGCCAAAAAAAATATGGCTGGGATTGCTAATTTACACCGGTGTAGACGTTGTCTTTGTAAATACCGGTTTTTGTCGTTCCATTCGAGGCTGTAAAAGTTCCCTCACCATTAAACTGGCCGTTCTTAAAATTTCCGACATATTTTTCGCCATTCGGGAAATATAAAGATCCATAACCTTCTATTTGGTCGTCTTTAAAGTCACCATAATATTCACGGCCATCAGGATATTTAATGTATCCGTTTCCGTTTTTCAGTCCTTTTTTGAAATTTCCTACATATCTTTCTCCTGTCGGATAGGTAAGCGTACCAAAGCCGCTCACGCTGTCCTCTGTTACCGGGCTGTCATAATTGGCGGGATGGTTTAATACAAATTCAACAGAATTTTTGTTCATAGCAGAAAAATTGCCGTTATTGGCATAGATATTTGCCATGAACAGTCCTGAAAGTAAGACAAAAAAAGAAAATAGCTTTTTCATTGTAAATGAGCATTTTATAAAAACGGGTGCAAAGATAGGCACTATTTTTTACATGACCAAACATTTTTATGAAAATTTTTTTGCGTATGGTATGATGAAAAAAAATCATAATTTTGTCAACCCGTTAAATTCATTTTAGTTCTTTAAGATGTGTTGTGATGAATAAACGGAAGGAATTTTAAAGGGACGTTAGCTCAGTCGGTTCAGAGCGCATGCTTCACACGCATGAGGTCACTGGTTCGAATCCTGTACGTCCCACCAGTTTATAGACCTCACACTACGTGAGGTTTATTAATTTTAAGCCATGCATTAGGATCAATCGGAAAAGTTGAGGGGAGAAAAATAATTTTTTACTTTGCATAAAAAA
>DAOORA010000035.1:0-6687 GCA_035389045.1 Bacteroidales bacterium
CTTATACACAGTACTTTGCTTCATTTTGTTGATAACTTTCTTGCGGATTTAAGGCATTCTCTTGAAACTTCCGGGAATAAATTATTCCGTTACAGGGGACAGATTCCCTTATTTATTTTTATCTCGGCCATTCCGGTGATCTTTCTTACAGATTATAAATTGTTTAACGATACATTTTATCTGATCGTAACCGTAATTTCTATTGTCATTGCTTTTTTGGGCTTTGCCATCAGGGCATATACCATAGGTACCACACCCAAGGGAACATCGGGACGCAATACCAAAGAACAGGTGGCCGAATCACTTAATACAAAGGGTATCTATTCTATGATCCGTCATCCTCTTTACCTTGGTAATTACCTGATGTGGCTCGGACTGCTTATATTTACTTTCAACGGATATTATATCATCATCATTTCATTGTTTTTCTGGCTGTATTACGAAAGGATTATGTATGCCGAGGAACGCTTCCTCGAACGAAAATATGGTGAAGTGTATCTGAAATGGTCGGAGCAGGTTCCTGCATTTATCCCGGCTTTCAGCAAATTCGTCAAAAGCAGCATCCCGTTCTCACTGAAAAGCGTTTTGCGCAGGGAATATTCAGGAATTATGGCCATGGCCACCGGATATTTCTATGTGGACCATTTGAGGAATTATGTGCTTAACAATGTGTTTGAACCCTGCAGGATTTCCAGTTATGCCCTGGCAGCAGGTATTGTCATTACATTGGTGCTGAGAACACTGAAACACAGTGGAATGTTGAATGAATCGGACCGGTCATGATTTTTTGTTTTTTATGACCTTCAGGCATACTGGCTACCGAAAGTTTGCATAATTTTGTAAATAACTTTTTATGAAACGAATTTTACTTATAATAATATTATTTGTCGGAAATTATGACTGTATACTCTACGGCCAGCATCAAACCAATACACCTGGATCTGATATAGCTGCCGATGCTCCATACCGGATGAGAAAATCAGACACAAATAATCAGATAAACAGCATCCCACTGCATGTGTATGTCCATTCATCAAGTTGTTTTAACTGTGGCAATGAACTTAACGATATCAAAGTTTATCTTAAAAATGCATCCGATCAGGATTTTGGAAGTGTCCTGACATTTGAAAACTATTCGTTTGCATCTTTTGATTCATTAATTACAAGCCGGTCGCCGGAAGACCTTATATGGGGTGTTCAGGCTTTCGATTCCAGCGGCTATGCCACAGATAATGAATCGACCATACGATTTACTTCTGATGAATCGATACTGGGTGAAGAATATGTTGATATTTCAGAGGATTATTGGTATTTTACGCTGAATATACCTCCTGAAAAACTCACAAATTATGAGGATATACTGGATATTAAAATATATTTTACCCTGGATTTTGCCACGGACCAGGAGCAGTATTTTCGCGTTTTCAGGTATGATGATGGGCTGCCCCGGCCTCAGGGATGGTATCGGGGCGATACGCATTATCATTCTCTTTTCACGCAGAACGATGTGGAATTTGGATTGCCCCTTGAAGGAACAAAAGAAGCTGCCAAAAAAACCGGGCTGGACTGGATTACCCTGAGCGATCACAGTTGTGATTTTAATAATTACGGATCGGATATGCAGGATAACTGGTACAGGCAGGGCTTAGCGGTGATGAACCTTAACAGCCATGATTCTTCCTTCATCTTTATCAGGGCGATGGAGGCAAGTATAAAAAATTCCGAAGGCAAGGTCGTTCATGCTTTGTTGTATCCCTCCGAAATTGCGCCTTTCAGTTATCCCTTTTTTCTGGATGGCGGAGGCGATCTGACTGAAACAGCCAACACGGTGCCCCAGACACTGGCCGACATTGCATCTTATATCGGATTTGCTTATTGTGCCCATCCTTTTGCTGAAAAGGAGGAACTCTCTTTCGTTATTAACGGAGGCACCTGGAATCTGAACGATACACTGTTTCCTGCCGACGGACAACCGCATCCTTCCATGGGAACGGTTATCTGTAATGATTTGTCATTAGCCAGCGATATCTATAGTAATGATAGTAATTATCTTTTTCCGCAGGGCCTTGCAGGCGGCGAAATATGGAATAACCGTCAGTCACTTTCTACAACCGATGAAGAAAATGATCCGTGGAATGTTACCTATTCTGGTTCAGTAACACCGTTTGTTCCTCTTGACATATATGATCCTTCATATCATTTTTACCGCTTTATGCAAAACCTCGATGTTACAGACTTTTTGCAAAAAAAAGCGCTCCATGTTAAAAATAATAATCCCTCTGTAAAGAATTGGAAGTTTTTTATCTCTGCCGGTAGCGATGCACACGGCTCCTTTAATTATTCTAATACAGGACTCACCTTTGGGATTACCGGTGATATCAGCGATAATGCTATTGGTAAGCTGGCAACTATGGCCTATTGCCCTGACGGAATGGGTGTTAACGGTAGAAATGTTCTTAAAGCCTTAAAAAACGGTAATACCGTATTATCCGACGGACCTGTGGTGATTATGGGTATCAGTACCGACGGAAACAGCGCAGATATTGAAATAAATATCGGACAGGATACGGTACTAACAGGGCAACAGCTAACCAGCGACAGCCTTGTTATTGATACTTATATTACTCCTGAATTTGGGAACGTCAGCCTGATAACGCTGACCGGCATTACACAGGACACTATTTGTTTTTATGAGTTACCGGTGACTGCCCACCAGGTATATAATCTTAACGATATTCTTATAGATCTGTTTGGCTATATTCCAGATGATGAGTATTTTACCATAAGAGCATCCATGCGTTCCATCAAATATTACGGGACTCTCAGTACGATTTACAGGCGTGTGTCTGATGAGTTTTTCAGCATAACAAATCCCATCTGGATTAAGCCGGCATTGTATGCGCTCAACGAGGAACATCGTGTCGCAGAAAAAATAAATGTAAGACCTAATCCTGTCAATGACAGATTTTATGTAAATTTACCACAAAATGAACACTATATGATAAGGATTTCGGATGTCAATGGCGCCGTGGTTCTTGAACAGGCATACACAAAAAATGGTGTAGATGTAAAGAACCTGCCTTCAGGGATTTATATAGCATCATTTTATAACAGTGACGGCATAATCAATAAGAAAATAATTGTCAATCATTAAGAAGTCAATCATTAAAAGTATATAATATGAAAAAACAAATTCTATCTCCGGCACGCATCGTTATAGCATGTTTTGTGTTTGTTTCACTATTCTTTTCTTCGTGTGAGGAATATATAACGCCTACGAAAACACTCATGGAAGGTGTATGGACCGTGAGCAATGTTTATGATGCCAATGGTACCGATCATGCCGGCAAGCTGAATTTTCCGATCACTGCTTTTCACCTGAGCAGCGATAACACGGTAATATCTACTTCAGGGCCATTGACCATGTTTATTGTTTACGGCGACAACAAGTACACACAGATTGCCGGAGATATTGACCAGGTTTTTAATTATGCCGGGCTGGATTTTAATGGCGGTGAATATTTTGTCGATGACGGTTATGTGGACAGGTTTACGCTCGAAATGAAACTGGAAGGGCTTCCGGGCCAGCATACCTTAACCTCTTTGTTACAGATGCTTCAGGTAAATGCCCAGTGGCTTCAGGTAGTGGTTTATCATAAATTTATCAATGTGGGTATAGCCTTCTCGGAAGACAATAATACTATGACCTGGACATTTGATGACCAAACCATCGGGATGTATAATACTAAAGATAACTATGGAAATTATGTTTTATGGGGTGGCTGGCCGGTAGAGAATTTTACCCGTTGTACCATTGTACTGAAAAAGCAGGTGAAAGACCTGAACCAGGTGGTGGCTGATGCTATTTGATACTTTCGGAAGCTATGAAAAGCGGTATGGAAAATATCCTTACCGCTTTTTTTATGGCTGATTGTCGTCATTGTTACCCACTTTTTTACTGTTATAACTTTTTTGCCGAAAAGTCTTACTGGATCGGAATATTTTTAACAAAATCTTTTCAGGGATATTGACCGGCAATAACTATCTTTGCAATCCATTGATATTAAAACTTATAAAAAAGAAAATGTATACCCCCATGAAAAAATTCAATCTTATCATGTTCTGTGTTATAATAAGCGTAAGCATGATGATGAGCTGCAAAAATAAAACTATGAAACAGGAAGAACCGGCGATAAACATTGCCAACATGGACACCACTATTAAACCCGGAGATGATTTCTTCAGGTATGCCAACGGAAACTGGATGAAAAACAATCCCGTTCCGCCCGAATACAGCATTTATGGCTCATTCGAAGAACTTAAAGAGGATAACAACGAGCAACTGCGTTCTATCATGGAAGATGCCGTTGCGGATCGAAATGTTAAAGCAGGCTCTGTAAAACAAAAGATTGCCGATTTTTATTCTTCCGGCATGGACTCGACAGCTATCGAAAAAGCTGGTATCACTGCCATACAAAAGGAGCTGGATAAAATTGATGCTGTAAATAATACAGAGGATATGGTCAAGTTGGTGGCCTATTTGCACACCTCTGGGGTGACTCCTTTGTTTTACTTCTTTTCAGGACAGGATGACAAAAACAGCGAAAAGGTGATTGCCCAGCTCTACCAGGGCGGACTTGGCCTGCCCGACCGCGATTATTATTCCTCAAAAGATGCCCGTTCGGCTGAGATTCGTAAAGAATATGTAAAGCACGTTGGCAAGACATTTGAACTGGCCGGAGCAAATAAAGCACAGGCAGAAAAAGATGCACAAATCGTCATGGATATTGAAACCCAACTGGCCAAAGCTTCATCAACCCGCCTGGAATTACGCGACCCGGTCAGGAATTATAATAAAACAGATCTTGCCGGTCTGAAGAAGATGGCCCCGGAGTTCGGCTGGGATATGTATTTCCCGGGCATCGGCCTGAAAGCCACCGATGAAATAAATGTCGGCCAGCCCTTGTTTTTTGCTGAAATGGCAAAACTGGCAAAATCAGTTCCTTTAGACCAATGGAAAGTATACCTGAAATGGCATCTGATCCATGAAGCCTCACCCTTTCTTTCCTCCGCTTTCGAAAAGGAACAATTTGCATTTTACAGCGGAGTACTCTCAGGGGTAAAAGAAATGAAGCCGCGGTGGAAGAGGGTGCTGAACACTACCAGTTATTCGCTGGGTGAGGCCGTTGGCCAGCTCTATGTTGAAAAATATTTTCCGGCCGAAGCCAAACAGCGTATGCTTGCTTTGGTTGCAAACCTTAAAGATGCCCTGAAAGGCAGGATAGAAAAACTGACCTGGATGGGTGATTCTACCAAAAAAGAAGCCATAGCCAAACTGGCCAGGATGAATATAAAAGTAGGTTATCCGGATAAATGGAGGGATTATTCTTCGATGGAGGTCACCAAAGATTCCTATTTTGAAAACATCATGGCGGCCTCACGCTTTGAATACAAACGCGACCTGGAGAAAATCGGCAAACCCGTGGACCGTGCCGAGTGGGGCATGACGCCGCAAACCGTCAATGCTTACTACAGCCCAAACATGAACGAGATCGTGTTTCCTGCGGCCATCCTGCAGCCGCCTTTCTTTTTTATGAACGGTGATGATGCGGTCAATTACGGAGCCATAGGTGTGGTGATCGGCCACGAGATGACTCATGGTTTTGATGACCAGGGAAGGCAATTTGATAAAGACGGAAACCTGCGCGATTGGTGGACCAAAGAAGATGCCGCAAATTTTGAGAAGCAGACACAAGTCCTTGTCGACCAGTTCAATGCCTTTGAGATGCTTGATTCATTATATGTAGACGGCAAATTGACATTAGGTGAAAACATTGCCGATATGGGTGGTATCACGGTAGCTTATGCCGCGCTGCAAAAAGCCATGCAGGGTAAAGACAGTAAAGCTGAAATTGACGGCTTCACATCCGATCAGCGGTTCTTTCTTGCTTATGCTCAGATATGGAGGGGCAACACCCTTGACAAAGAGCTGATGCGCCGGCTGAAGGAAGATGTTCATTCACCGAAAGAAGCCCGTGTCAACGGCCAGGTTTATAATATTCCTGAGTTTTATGCCGCCTTTGACATAAAACCAAGCGATAAGTTTTACAAGCCCGAAAACCTGCGCCCGGTCATCTGGTAATGATCTTATAAAGAACTGTAAAAGCAGTACAACCACTTGTGCTGCTTTTTTTGATTTGTTGTATATTCATCAGCCCTGGGGCAGCGCACCGTATTATCAGATTTTTCTCTGCGTCGCTGCGCCTCTTCGAGAAATACATATTTTTTATCTCGCAAAGCCGCCAAGCCGCAAAGCCATACTTTATTTTTCCATAACTGAAAAAATGTTCAGGAAAATCTTTTATACTCTTAAAGGCGCTGATTTTGAGTGTGTTAAACTTAGGGCGTTTTGATTTCTATTGGCTCATTATATAGGTCTGTTTCGTATTTTATATTACGGTACGCTGTACCTTATGGTAAAGGGTTTATTCAGAGTTTTACAAATATTTCGGTGCTCCGCACCTAAAATCAGCTATGGTGACAGGGACAGCATCCCACAATCTTTGTAATAATCGTAAAGCTCCCGGAATACCAGGTGCAACGCACCGAAATATCAGATATTTCTCTGCGCCTCTGCGCCTCTGCGAGAAAGACAGTTCCGCACCTAAAATCAGCAAGGTTACAGGT
>DAOORA010000035.1:6787-42084 GCA_035389045.1 Bacteroidales bacterium
GCGCCCCGCTATATTTGTGATAAAAGCCAAACATTATGGAAATCAAGGTGCAACGCAACGTAATATCAGTTTTTCTCCGCGCTTCTGCGCCTCTGCGAGAAAGACAGTTCCGCACCTAAAATCAGCAAGGTTACAGGTGCAGCGCCCCGCTATATTTGTGATAAAAGCCAAACATTATGGAAATCAAGGTGCAACGGACCGTAATATCAGTTTTTCTCCGCGCCTCTGCGCCTCTGCGAGAAATACATATTTTTCCTATCGCTTCGTAGAAGCCCCTTCGGGACGAAGACGCATAGCAACTGGTTAATAAGTTGTTATATGTGTTTGTTTAATAATTCTCTGGGTATAACTCAGACTCTCTGCTATCTAAGCTCAATCCTGTGATTATTTTTAAACAGTGATTTTCTGTTTCTTAAATTGATCAGCTTATAGACCAGCAGCTCACGGTCATAAATAAGAAGATCGTCGAAATATACCGTTTTCTCGGCCAGTTCGCTGCCTTTGAACACCAGTTCGTACGAGGCGGTGCTGTCGGTGTTTTCAAACGACAATTCTACCAGCGACCACTTGCCGTTTATTTCATGGCTGTTGGTGGCGCTTACTATGGGCTGAAGCCATTCCAGTTTATCTGCGTTATTTTTCTGAAAAAAGATCATGCCGCCCAGGCAGTCCTGTCCGTAGTTCTCCCCGTCATTATACATCCACAGGCGGGCAGTGTATTTCCTGTTCAGGGGCAGCTTGCCTTTTCCGATGGAAAACAGTATGTGAAAATCCTTTTGCAGGCCGCTATAACAACCGTCAGCACCTGAGAATGAGATGGTGGTTGCGGGATCTTTAAAATCAATGAACCTGAAAAATAACGAAGTGTCGGAAACAAGAAAACCATCTTTCTGAAACAACTTGTCTTTTAGCTCCTCAAATTTTTGGAACTCTCTGTCAGCGGTATTTTCAAAAAACACCCCGGGATAGATTTCATACAGACTGTAATTATCCCGTTTGACCAGCAAAGTGGCTTTTTTTAAATAGTCTGTTTCCGCGCTGTCGGATTTATTATTGAGGGAAACAATTAAAAACGCTTTGTCGTCAGGCAGGTCTTTTTGGATGTCTTTATGATAAAAATTACTGGCAAGCAGTTGCATGATGTTTTTACTCTCCTGTATCGATGTCCGTGTGAGGTAACTGTTTACCATCGGCAGCCCCAGGTGGTATGAAAATAAAAACGATAAACGATAAATTTCATCATCGGAGGTCTTTCCGTAATTATCAGAGCCTATATAAAAAAACGGAAATGACAGTATGGCCTGGTAATGATAGGCGTTGACGGCGCTGATATCTTTTTGCAATGTTTCTGGAAGTTGCTGAATATCAAATAGATTAGGCGATTTCGTTATGTCTTTGGAGGTGATCCTGTGGTAGTTCCATCCTTCGGCAAACAACAACAGAGGAAAGGCCACCGCCAAAACATATGCCGATATAACATATTTTTTACCGGCGAGTTTCTGAAAAGCTTTATTAATGATGCAGACAAGCATGATGGTTGAGACAAAATAGAATACCCAGGCAAACCTTCCTATGGCCCTGAACTGTTTGATCATATCAAAATAATTGATCATGCGCTCCAGCTGAAACCACCGGAAAGGCACAAACATCGAAAAAGCAAGAATGAATATCGAGCTGACAAACAATAAGCGTAACGGCTGGGATTCCACCCATGTCTTGTTCAGCATAAGGCTTTTCGATTTCACCGAACTGACGACGGATGCCACCAGGTATATCACTAATACGATGATGGTCGCCAGACCGATATACGACCATCCTTCCCAGGGCTGCAACGCTCCGGGAAAAACAGTCTCTTTTATTTTATCAAGCGGGGAGCAGACCGGCAGGAATACACTGCCCGCTTCGGCATGATTCTCGAGTATTCCCCATGGATTGGTCGTCCTGCCGGTGTGGGCATCGGTGATTTTGACAAACAAATAATACAAAGCCGTGGGAATTACTGCTGTTGTTAGCAATGCGGCATGACGGGCTACGTTTATTTTTCTCTCTTTTATCAGTTGATGAATAAGGCTTATACATACGTAGGTAAATACCATGGCGGCGGTCATCATCCCCAGATATGCATGAACACTGAAAAACATCAGAATACTGAGCAGCAGCATGACAAAGGCCGTTTTCCTTTTGGCTCCTTTTTCGAAGACAACCAGCAAATAAATGGTCAAAGGGATAAAAAAGCTGTACGACAGTGCATAATGTCCTGTCATCCTGAATATTTGCGGGCTGAGTGCCATAATGCCCATAGCGCCCGTAAGGGCCGGCAGGTAGTCGACATTCAGTTTCCTGAACAGAAGATAAAGTACGATAGCCGTTAGCCCCAGGGATAGTAGCATCATCAGATTCAGTATGCCTGTACTGTAACGGCTGCATCCGGGCATCAGCGGCTGAAGCATTTTCAGCAGCAACGACAATGCCGGATGGCAGTCGGTGTATGTAAAGTTTTCACCGTAGGGATAATTCATCCCTTCGAAGTTGGTAAAGCTTTTATTATGCTGAATATACCAGGCGTAGGTATAATAGTTTTTCATCCCGTCGCCCCGGCTGCTGAACATATAGGAATCCGGATGCCGCATGATTTTGCCGTAGAATCCAAACAGAAAGGCTGAAATCAAGGCCAGCAACACCACAAAATAAACTACTGATTTTCTGTTTATTTTCATTCGGGAACGAATATTTCGAAATGCAAATGTATGATAATACCATTACTTAATCAAAATGAGTTCGGGACGAAATATGGATTTTGTAATGCTTACGCCGACAGAATAGCTTTTATTGTGTAATTAATTGGACTTTTATTACGGATACCCATTCGGTATTATTGCACAAACAAATTTTCCCGTTCATAAAAACGGGAACACTACAAGTAATAAATATACTTGGTGAAACATTATGTATTTATGAGATTCGGAACACCAACAAAATCAGCATAAACGGAGACTCTTTTAAGAGCGGTTGCTATTTATTAAGGATGAAATCCGATAACAGCATGTTTACCGGAAAATTCATGAAAGATTAAAATCTTCCGGAAATTTTGCTACCCTGCCTTTATAAAACTGTTTGATAGTTTCGAAATCTTTTTCATAATTACCGCCTGGATAGATCACCACATCCGACACACAGCATACTTTTTCCTTATAATCCACATAGCATAGCACTATTGGGATTTGGGCGGCTGTGGCAATGAAATAATATCCTTTTTTCCAGTGTTCGGTATATTTTCGGGTGCCCTCAGGCGTGATCACCAGGCAGAGGTTGGCGGAATTTTTAAATACATCAACAACATGCCTGGCCACATTGCTCCCATGTTCACGGTCAACAGGAATGCCGCCTATCCACATCAGAAAATGCCTGATCGGGAAGTGGAAATATTCTTTTTTGATGAGGAAATTTACTTTGAGCTTATAAGCATAGGCCGAAAGTCTTCCGATGGGAAAGTCCCAGAAACTGGTGTGAGGCGCCACAAGCAGTATGCAGTTGCCGATGTTGGCGGGCATACGGTAAACCGGTTTCCATCCAAAAAGTTTTAATATAAAACGGGATAATCGGCTCATGAATTATTGATTCTGATCACGGATGCCCGGAAAAAAAACAGTTTTTTTCTGCTATGGCAAAATTCCCGGACTGCAAAGTTAACAAAAAAAACAAAAATTTAGTACTTTTGCAGCGATGAAAAATATCCGAAACTTTTGTATTATTGCACATATCGACCACGGTAAAAGCACTTTAGCCGACCGTATGCTTGAAATTACCGGTACCGTTTCTGCGCGTGATTTTCAGAACCAGGTACTGGATGATATGGACCTGGAGCGGGAACGGGGCATTACCATTAAAAGCCATGCCATTCAGATGATATATAATTTTGATGGGCAGTCCTATTGTATGAACCTGATTGATACACCCGGCCATGTGGATTTTTCTTACGAAGTTTCGCGTTCTATAGCGGCCTGTGAAGGCGCCCTGCTGGTGATCGATGCCACCCAGGGCATACAGGCACAGACGATTTCTAATTTATATCAGGCGCTGGATCACGGGTTGGAGATCATCCCTGTGCTGAATAAGATGGATGTGGAAAGCGCTATGCCCGAAGATGTTAAAGACCAGATTGTCGACCTGATCGGCTGCAGACGCGAAGAAATTATCGAAGCCAGCGCCAGGACAGGACTGGGCATCAACGAAATTCTTGAAGGCATCATCAAAAGGATACCCTGTCCTGATGGTGATTCTGATAAACCATTGCAGGCGCTGATCTTCGATTCGGTCTTTAACTCATACCGGGGGATCATTGCCTATTTCAGGATTTTTAACGGCGTGATGCGGCGTAATGATTTTGTCAAATTTTTTGCCACCAACCATGAATACCATGCGGATGAGATCGGCATACTGAAACTCGATTTTCAACCACGCGAAGTAATGTATGCCGGCGAGGTGGGATATATTATCTCCGGGATAAAATCCGCCAAAGAGGTAAAAGTAGGCGACACCATCACTCATGTCCAGCGTCCCTGCGAACAGACTGTTGCGGGCTTTCAGGATGTAAAGCCCATGGTTTTTGCCGGCGTATATCCTGTAGATGCTGATGAGTATGAGGAATTGCGCACTTCGCTCGAAAAACTACAGTTGAACGATGCCTCGCTGCATTTTGAGCCGGAATCGTCTGCCGCGCTGGGATTTGGATTCCGCTGCGGTTTTCTGGGACTGCTGCACATGGAAATTGTCCAGGAAAGGCTTTACCGCGAATTTGATATGGATGTCATTACAACAGTTCCCAATGTTTCATTTAAAGTCTTTACTACCAAAGGCGAAGAAATTGACGTCCATAACCCGTCGGGATTGCCCGCCGTGTCCAATATTGACTACATCGAGGAACCCTATATCGTTGCACAGGTGATCTCCAAGTCGGAATATACCGGGCAGATCATGACCTTGTGCATCGAAAAACGAGGTGTTCTGAAAAACCAGGTTTATCTGACCAGCGACAGGGTTGAGCTTACGTTTGAAATGCCGCTGAGCGAGATCGTATTTGATTTTTACGACAAACTCAAGAGTATTTCACGCGGATATGCTTCTTTTGATTACCATATTATCGGGAACAAACAAGCCCACCTGGTGAGGCTCGACATTCTCCTCAACGGTGAAATGGTGGATGCTCTGTCGACACTGATACATCGTGATTATGCCTATGATTTCGGAAGAAAAATGTGCGAAAAGCTTCAGGACCTGATCCCCAGGCAGCAATACGAAGTGGCTATTCAGGCCGCTATCGGAGCCAAGATCATTGCCAGGGAAACCATAAGGCCGGTGCGTAAAGATGTCACCGCCAAATGTTATGGGGGCGACATCACACGTAAACGCAAACTGCTTGAAAAACAGAAGAAAGGGAAAAAACGCATGAGGCAGATCGGAAATGTTGAAGTGCCACAGTCCGCCTTCCTGGCCGTATTAAAACTCGGATGATAATTTATTTTTTTATGTTGTTCAGAATTAATAAATTTGCATGTTAAACAGAATAATCAATAAACAAACAGTATATGTCAGGACATAATAAATGGTCGACCATCAAACGTAAAAAAGGAGCCCTCGACTCCAAAAGGTCGAAGATATTTTCGAGGATCATTAAAGAAATTAATATTGCCGTAAAAGAAGGCGGCCCCGACCCGGACGGAAATCCCAAACTGCGCCTGGCCATTGCTAATGCCAAAGGCGCCAACATGCCGAAAGACAATGTGCAGCGGGCCATCAATAAAGCATCCGACAAAGATGCTTCGACGTATTCGGAAGTTACCTACGAAGGCTATGCGCCCAACGGAATCGCCATCTTTATTGAATGTGCCACCGACAACGTGCAGCGTACCGTTTCTAACATACGTTCGTATTTCAACAAACATGGCGGAAACTTAGGCACCAATGGGTCGTTGAGTTTTATTTTTGACCGCAAGGGTATTTTCCGCCTGCCCAAGGGAAACATCAATACCGAGGAATTTGAAATGGAAGTGATCGACGCCGGCGCTGAAGATATTGATTACGAAGAAGATACAATAGTAATTACCACGTCCTTTGAAAACTTCGGATCGATGCAGAAAAAACTTGAAGAAATGAAGATTGATGTGGAAAGCGCCGAACTGCAGCGCATACCCAAAACCACCACAGCCCTCGATAAGGATTCTTCCGAAAAAGTGCTCCGGCTTGTAGACGTTTTTGAAGACGACGACGACGTTCAGAATGTATTTCATAATCTTGAACTTACCGATGAACTGATGGAAGAATTATAAATATCTTAGCAGGAATGATTTAAAAAAAAGCCTCCTTACATTTACGGAGGTTTTTTTATTTAATGTAGAAAAATATGTTTATTTTCGGTAACAAATTAATAATGTGCACTATATGAAAAAAAACTTCTTTATCATCATGTTTTTTTTGGGCGGTTTAGGCATCCTTTCCGGGCAGGAAACCTGTCAGCGGGTTTTCGATGAAAAAAGTCAGACGGATATACTTTTTGGCACATGCTCCCGCGAAGCCTTGCTTAGCTGTGCTTTTGCAGAAGACTATACTATTGAATATCAGTCGTATCAACCCAATGATACGGTGCTTGGGAGGTTAAAACAACTGGTATCAGGAGTTAAATGTGTGATAGTCCTCGGAACATGGTGTGGCGACAGTAAGGAACAGGTTCCTCGATTTCTGAAAATTATCGACCAGACGGGTAAAAGTTTTGATAAACTTGAGATTGTCTGCGTCGACCGTAAAAAAGAAGCTCCGGGCACCGATGTTAAAACCATTTATAGTATCGAAAAAGTGCCTACCTTCATTTTTTACAGGAATGACACAGAGGCCGGCAGGATCATCGAAACACCCCGCGTAACGCTTGAAAAAGATATGCTGGAAATTATATCACTGAAATAAAAAGGAAGATAACATTGGCTGAAACCGGAAAACTTTTTGTATGTTGTAACATAATCAGCTAAGGATCATTTGATGGCAGGCATCGGCAAACTGAATCTCGATACACGCGAAAAACGCACTTTCCGCATACATTTTACCTATTCGGTTATCGAAGGTATTATACTCGGCGTGCTTGCTATCAACGAATTTGTTTTTCTGAAGAGCCTTGGCGGCAGCGATATAGGTGTCAGCGTACTGTTCCAGTTCAGCGTTTTTGTGCTCACATTTTCAGTGCTGCTCAACGAATGGACACAACGGATAAAGAAAGTAAAGACTTTTTTGATTGTGCTGGGCATCCTTACCCGTTTTCCCTTGTTTTTACTGTTGTTTTTTCCTGCCGGTGTTTCCGGTTTAACTAATAATAGTAGTTATCATTATGTGTTTCTGGGGATATTTTTGATTTATTATTTTGCCAATCCCATAATTTATCCGGTCATCAACCAGTTTCTGAAAACCAGTTATTTC
Source organism: Bacteroidales bacterium (assembly GCA_035389045.1). Lineage (GTDB taxonomy): Bacteria > Bacteroidota > Bacteroidia > Bacteroidales > CAIWKO01 > CAIWKO01. The sequence goes on from DAOORA010000035.1 coordinate 14,249, forward strand.
CACAAAAATTTCAGCGTCCTGTACAGTTGGTCAACTATGGCCAACAAAATTGTCATGTTGCTGGTCACCTTTGTTTTCGGGTGGCTGCTCGATCTCGACCGCGATGCATACCGTTATGTGTTTCCTGTTGTTTCGGCGCTGGGTATTACCTCTGTATGGTTGCTGGCGCAGCTGGCCGGTAATGATGCCCTGGTGGAAAGGAGGGATATTCCGTTACTAAAATCTTTAAAGCTGACCCTGACCAATATGCGGGAGAAAATGCGTTCCAACAGGCCTTTCCGTGACTTTCAGGCGGGATTTATGTTCTATGGTTTTGCTTTTATGGGTACCGTATCAGTGATCGCCATCTTTTTTCAGAAGGAGCTGGACTTGAATTATTCCAGTGTGGCTTTTTATAAAAATTCTTACAATATACTGGCTATCATTCTGTTGCCCCTGTTCGGAAGGCTGCTCGGCAGGATAGACCCTCGACGGTTTGCCGCGCTGACGTTTGCCTCTTTGTTGTTTTATCTGTTGTTTATTGCGCTTACCGCCTATGCGCCGTGGTTTGTATGGATAAAAGGCATTAAGTTGTATTATACTCTGGCGCTGGCCATGGTGTTCAATGGTGTTTTTGCAGCTACCATGGGACTGCTGTGGAGTATAGGCTCGGCCTATTTTTGCCCCGAAAAAGAAGTGGCCGAATACCACGCCATACATCTTACCCTTACAGGATTCCGTTCCTTTTTTGCCCCGGTGCTGGGCCTGGGCATTTATCTGCTAATTGGCTTCACCGCTACCTTTGTCACAGGAATTCTGCTGTTGTTCGCAGCCGTTTTTATTTCGTTAAAGTCCTATAAAAAATATCAACTCAGGCGGGAAACACCGGCGAAAGAAATAACCCGAACCTAAAACGGTACCGTTGTTTTGCTAACCGATTACTAATCAATAATACGGTTGGGAGGGCATATGGTCAGTAACATTCCGTCCGGCAGTTCATGAAACATAAATTTCTCATCTGTTGAACATCACGTATCAAGCCTGGAGAGGCATAGAAACCAGTGTCTGCTATTGGATTTTCTTGAAAATTTCTTTTTGTTTTTCTTCAAAACCAGTTGTGTGAAGTTTGCAACTTCGCACCCCAGTTGTGCGAAGTTTGCAACTTCGCACCTAATAAAAGTTAGTCTGTGACTAACACGATTATATCCCAAAATAAGTTTACCATCATTCAAAACCGTAAATCGTTACTTTATTTTTTTGAAAATTTCTTTTTGTTTTTCTTCAAAACCAGTTGTGCGAAGTTTGCAACTTCGCACCTAATAAAAGTTAGTCTTTGACTAACACGATTATATCCAAAATAAGTTTACCATCATTCAAAACCGAAAATTTCTACTTTATTTTCTTGAAAATTTCTTTTTGTTTTTCTTCAAAACCCGGCTTGCCTAATAGTGCAAACATATTGTTTTTGTAAGCTTCTACACCGGGCTGGTCGAAGGGATTTACTTCAAGCATGTACCCGCTCACACCACAGGCAAACTCAAAGAAATAGATCATCTCGCCGAGAGTGAACTCATTGAGTCCAGTTGTGCGAAGTTTGCAACTTCGCACCTAATAAAAGTTAGTCTGTGACTAACACGATTATATCCCAAAATAAGTTTACCATCATTCAAAACCGAAAATTTCTACTTTATTTTCTTGAAAATTTCTTTTTGTTTTTCTTCAAAACCCGGCTTGCCTAATAGTGCAAACATATTGTTTTTGTAAGCTTCTACACCGGGCTGGTCGAAGGGATTTACTTCAAGCATGTACCCGCTCACACCACAGGCAAACTCAAAGAAATAGATTAGTTCGCCGAGAGTGAACTCATTGAGTTCTGGAATACTGATAGTAATCACCGGTGTACCGCCATCGTTGTGGGCTATGGCCGTGCCTGTTGCTGCCATTTTATTTACTTCGCTGATACGTTTTCCGGCAAGGTAGTTCAGACCGTCGGCATCATCCTGTTCTACGGGAACTGTCAGGTTACGGCCGGGTTTTTCCACCAGAAGCATCGTTTCGAACAAGACGCGCAGCCCGTCCTGTATATATTGCCCCATAGAATGCAGATCGGTGCTGAAACTGGCTCCCGCTGGGAATATTCCTTTATGTTCTTTGCCTTCGCTTTCGCCGTAAAGCTGTTTCCACCATTCGGTCATATAAAAAAGCCCCGGATGGAAATTAACCAGCATTTCGATGGGTTTGTCGCTACGGTAAAGTGCATTTCGTGCTGCGGCATACAGGCAGGCGGGATTTTCTGCCAGAGCAGACGACTTAAATAATTCCTGCTGCATGGAGGCCGCACCTTCCAGCAGTTTTTGGATGTCGACTCCGGCCACTGCAACCGGCAGAAGTCCCACAGCGGTCAGCACAGAGAATCTGCCGCCCACATCATCGGGAATGACGAATCTCGAATATCCTTCTTTATCTGCCAGTTCTTTCAGCGCTCCTCTGCTTTTATCGGTGATCGCTATGATCCGTTTCCGGGCATTATCATTCCCGTATTTGTTTTCCATATGTTTTTTTAACAAACGAAAGGCCAGGGCGGGTTCGGTGGTTGTTCCCGATTTGGAGATCACGATGATGCTGTACTCTTTGTTGTTGAGGAACTGTATCAGGTCGTGCAAATATTCTTCACTGATATTATGGCCTGCATAAATTATTTCCGGGCGGCCCTGCTGATGTTCTTCAAAGGGGTTGCGGAGCGCCTCAATGATTGCCCTGGCCCCGAGATACGATCCTCCGATACCGATAACGACAACAACTTCCGACAACTTCTTCAGTCTGTCAGCTTCATAGGCAATGCTGCCGGCCATTGGTGAGTCCAGAGTTTCAGCAGGCAGGTTCAGCCACCCCAGATAATCATTGCCTTTTCCTTGTTTTTCAATTAATTCACGATAGTGAATATCTATTTCTGCCTGAAGTGCATTTATTTTTTTACGGTCGGCAAAATCGTAAATCCTGTCTACATTTATTTTAAGGTTTGTCATAAATTTTATAATTTTGGTGTGAAATTATAAAAATAAAATAAAAAAGAGCGGAACCATCCGCTCTTTTCAAAATCAATAACCAATTATTAAAAATCCAAAATCTATTATGATAACCAAAAAAAGTAATGAAAAACAATCAATTTTTTAATGGTGTAAAATTACAAAACAACAAGGCTTGTGGCTGTTAATATAGGTTAATAATAGTTAATAATTGTTAAATGACGGTATTGCCTGATCTAACTAATGAATAAAAAAATTATATATATCATTATTATTTTAATGTCGATTACCGTAGTCGTATTATTTGCCATACAGTTTTACTGGATGCAGAATGCGCTTGCCATGAGGGAGGCAAATTTTACCAGGAATGTCAACGACGCCATGTCGAACGTGGTTTATAAGCTGGAAAAGCTCGAAGTGGCCGGCAAGATAAGAGCCAAATTGTATAAAAACAAACAGGGAAAACAGATTCTGCGCACTATAGATTCCATCAACAGTATTTATGCAAAGGAAATAGAGGCCAGCAGGGCCGAAAGCAATGCATCAGATTCGGATGCTGTTTCGAAAAATATTTTCAATGTCACCAGCGAGAAAATAAATGTTACGGTACTACAGGAACATACGGGGGAGATCATCAAAACCTATGATACCACCATCGTTAGTATTCAGAAACGGTTAAGTTCTTCAAACCCCTCATCTTCAGTGCTTTCCGATATGCCTGCTATTTCGTATGGCATCGACAGCCTGTTGTCCGGGGAACTTCAGCATGTAAAATCCAACATCAATAATTATCTGAACAAAACCGAACTGGTAAACGATGTTTTTAATGATTTTTTCAACCTGAAACACTACGATGCCATCGAAAACCGGCTGAATTTTATCCTGCTTGATTCGCTGATCAGGCATGAGCTGAGGAACAGCGGTATTTATACCGAATATGAATTCGGCGTTTATAGCCCCTTGCGGAATGTTATGGTCATTGAAAAAACCGGACATTATCATAAAGAACTGCTCGAAGAAGGTTACGCCTATAATATTTTTCCACGCGATCTGTTTATGACGCCCGAATATATTATGATATATTTCCCCAGAAAAAATATGTACCTGTACAAACAAAACTGGGAACTGACCGCCGTTTCGATATTGCTGATCGTAATCATCATATTTTCATTTGTTTATAGCATTAATACGATATTTAAGCAGAAAAAGCTTTCTGAAATGAAAAACGATTTTATAAATAATATGACTCATGAATTCAAAACGCCGATTTCCACTATTTCGCTCACGTGCGAGGCGCTGAACGATAAAGATGTGATAGGTTCCGGGGCGGGTGTCGGCAATTATATAAATATCATCAGTGAAGAAAACAAACGGCTGGGAGCGATGGCGGAGAAAATCCTTCAGACGGCCGTCATTGATAAAGGCCAGCTTCAACTGCATAAAGAATTGATCGATATTCATACAATCATCGAAGATGTGATACACAGTTTTCAGATCCAGGTCGATGTGAAAAACGGGAGTATTTCCGGAAGCTTTCATGCCCAAAATCATTACATCAGTGCCGACAAAACCCATATTACCAATGTTATCTATAATTTACTGGATAATGCGTTAAAATATACTCCTGTTACTCCCTGCATAATTATTTCCACGCAGAACATACTGAAAGGAATAAGCATCGTCATTTCGGATAATGGCATCGGTATATCAAAATCGAACCAGAAAAAGATTTTTGACAAACTGTACCGTGTGCCGACCGGTAATGTTCATAATGTTAAGGGTTTCGGACTGGGATTGCACTATGTAAAAACAATTATTGAAGCGCATGGAGGCAATATCAGCGTTGAAAGTGAATTGAAAAAAGGAACGAAAATTAAAATTTATCTGCCGTTTTAAACTGAAGAAAAACCATTGTTATGATGACAAAAAATATTCATGTGCTTTTAGCTGAGGATGATAAAAATTTTGGTGAAATGCTCAGAACGTATCTCGAAGCCAAAGGCTATACCACAAAATTATGCACTGATGGTGAACAGGCGCTGGAGGAGTTTAATACAGGTATGTACCACTTCTGTATTTTTGATGTGATGATGCCCGTGAAAGATGGCTTTACGCTGGCCCGCGAGGTACGTAAAAAAGATAAAAAAATACCCATATTATTTCTGACGGCACGTTCTCTTTCGGAAGATATCCTGAAAGGATTTCAGCTCGGCGCCGATGATTATATTACCAAGCCGTTCAACATGGAAGTGCTGCTCATGCGCATGAATGCCGTACTGAGAAGGGCCGGGAGCGCTTCGCGGCAGGGTGATCCCGGAAAAGCCTATCGACTTGGTAATTATATCTTTGACCATAACAGGCAGGTGCTGACCATAAATAATAAAGAGCAGAAACTGACTTCCAAGGAGTCGGAATTGCTGAAACTCTTGTGTGAAAATGCCAACAACCTGCTCGACAGAGGTCAGGCACTCAGGGAGATATGGCACGACGACAGCTATTTTAATGCCCGCAGCATGGATGTTTACATCACCAAACTCCGCAAATACCTCCGCGAAGATGAGCGTGTCGGACTCCTCAACGTACATGGCACAGGATTTAAACTCGTTGGCAAAATTGAAATGGTCTGATTGTTAATGAATTAAATTCATATTCCGGTACTGCAACGCCCGGCCATTGCCGGCACTTTACCCATTCCCCCCCACGCTGATTAACATCAATTATTTGTCATTCCTGATGCAGCAAAGCGAAATGAGGAATCTTTATTTCTGCCACCTCAAAAAAAGATTCAACCGTTTTCAGGGCTAAATCATTTTTTTAGGTGCTAATAATATTTAATGATGACAATAAAACCCCAGATCACGCATTCAATAGCTTCTAATACGAAACTCTATCGTTTTTTCTAATATTGTTAGTTAGGTGCAGAGCACCGTAATATTTGTTAAATAATAATAAGTGCGAAAAACAAGGTACCGCGTACCGTAATATTAAACTTCTGGTTATGTCCAAATCCTTTAGGTAATAATAAATTCATCTGTTTTTACACCGTAATAAGAAAATGTTATGATAGAGGGAATTTGACAAAAAAATATTGAAAACATATGATTTTTAATTATTATTTGAGTGGTGGATCTTATATTACGGTGCTCTGCACCTTACTTTTTTGAGGGGTGCCACTTCTTACAAATATTTCGGGGCGCTGCCCCTGCTAAAGTCTTCTTTCAAAATCATGTTTAAAAGAAAACATGTTATTCTCCGATAACTTTGAGTCGTCATTTTTTCTACCAGCACCTCAAAAAAAGAAATTACCGTTTTCAGTTTATTATTTACTCTATTCCTGTAAAATGATTAATTTTGCACCCTCAAAATTTAAAACATGGAAACGATGACAAGTACTCAAATCCCTTTTAAAGTGGCGGATATCAAATTAGCCGGCTGGGGAAGAAAAGAAATGGAAATAGCGGAAAAAGAAATGCCCGGGTTGATGGCATTACGCGAAAAGTACGGCCAGACGAAACCTCTGCTGGGCGCCCGTATCTCCGGCTCACTGCACATGACCATACAGACTGCCGTGCTGATTGAAACCCTTGTAAAACTTGGCGCCGATGTGCGCTGGGCCAGTTGCAATATTTTTTCCACACAGGATCATGCCGCGGCGGCTATTGCCGAAGCAGGAGTGCCTGTTTTTGCATGGAAGGGCGAAACCCTCGAAGAATATTGGTGGTGCACCCTGCAGGCCTTGTCTTTTCCCGGAGGAAAAGGGCCACAAATGATCGTTGATGACGGCGGCGATGCTACCTTGCTGATCCATAAGGGTTTCCAGGCAGAAAACGATCCTAAAGTGTTGGACAAAAAACCGGAAAGCCAGGAAGATGCGGTTATTCTGAATCTGCTGAAAAAAGTAATGACCGATGAGCCGGGAAAATGGCATAATGTGGTAAAGGAATGGAAAGGTGTTTCGGAAGAAACCACCACGGGCGTTCATCGTCTGTATCAGATGATGGAAAAAGGCGAGTTGCTGGTGCCGGCCATTAATGTGAACGATTCGGTCACCAAGTCGAAGTTTGATAATCTGTATGGTTGCCGCGAATCGCTGGCTGATGGCATAAAACGTGCCACCGACGTGATGATCGCCGGAAAAGTGGTTGTGGTACTCGGCTACGGCGATGTGGGCAAGGGCTGTTCCAAGTCGATGAAGTCATATGGCGCCAGGGTAATCGTTACCGAAATTGACCCGATATGTGCTTTGCAGGCCGCCATGGAAGGTTTTGAAGTGGCACGAATCGAAGATACCCTGAACGAAGGCAATATCTTTGTCACCACCACAGGAAACCGTGACGTGATCACCATCGGACACATGGAAAAAATGAACGATCAGGCTATCGTATGCAACATCGGGCATTTTGATAATGAGATACAGGTGGAAAAACTTGATAACTATCCCGGGATCAAAAAAATAAATGTAAAACCTCAGGTCGACCAGTATGTATTCCCCGATGGCAAATCTATATTCCTTTTAGCCGAAGGCCGCCTGGTAAATCTTGGCTGTGCTACAGGACATCCTTCGTTTGTGATGAGCAATTCCTTTACCAACCAGACACTGGCACAGATGGACCTATGGAAAAACAAGGACATTTATAAAATTGGTGTGTATCGCCTCCCCAAATATTTAGATGAAGAAGTGGCACGCCTCCATCTCGAAAAGATCGGTGTAAAACTGACCAAACTCACCAAAGAACAGGCCGATTATATCGGCGTTCCGTTGGAAGGGCCTTATAAGGCGGATCATTACAGGTACTAACAGTAGCAGGTTTCTGTTAACGTTAAGCAATGGGCAGTTTCCCATGATGAGTTAACAGATAGAATAATTTTTAATGGTGTTTATAAGCCGGTTGTTGAAATAATGGCCGGCTTTTTTATTAAGAATAAAAGTTGGTTTATAACTTTTTTAATTATGTTTTCTTTATTAAATAAAACATTATATTTTTGTTGTTATTCATATTATGGAAAATTGATGCAATGACGCCAAAGAAATCAGCCAACGAACGCACTTTCCAGGGTGAATTATTCAAAATAATTGAACGTATAATAACCCGGGAAAAGGATATACATTTTGAAAAAATAACCCAGGAGGAAAACATTGGCATCGGGGGCAAGCAGCGTTTTGCCGACGGATTGCTCTATTCAAGCGCTTTTAAAAACCGGCGGGTGCTTTTTGAACTGAAAAACACAAGTTGGGATGCAACGGATGAGGATTTGGTTGATGCTGCAATGCATAAAGCTGGTGACGCAGGCATAGAATATTATGTATGCGGAACACCCCGACAGTTGGTTATTTTTAAAACTTTTGAGCCCAACACTACTATTTACGAACGAAAGAAGAAAATATACACCATATCGAATGTTAAAAAAGATGATGAAGTGCTTCTGTCTTCTTATGAAAAGATTATTTTTCCCGAACTAAAAAAATTTCTGAAAGATTTAAGTGACCTGGTCAACGATTTTAAAGAAATTACATGGGATACCATTGATAAATTTTTTATTAATAAACTATCAGCCTACATCCTTGAAGCTTCGGCCGGTATGTTTGAGGCCATGTACGAAAAAATCAGCAGTGACAAAAAACTGAAAGCGGAATTACGGGAATATCTGCGTAGTCAGGATATTTTCAATGTAAGCCTTAACTTCGATCTGACAGATATGTATAAAATCTGTCAACTGTCCAATTACCTGTTGTACCTGAAAATTATGTTTTATTCATACCTGCAGAAGGAGGTGCCCGCTTTAAATCTCAGGCCACTTCATATTCCAGAAGATAAAAAACTGCTCAACCACACACTTCGCACACGCTTTGATGATGTGCTTCATCATGACTTTGAGCTGATTTTTTCTGAAAATGTTTTGGATAAATTTGAATTTGAACCTGCTTATATACCGGTTCTGAAAAACAATATTGAGGCTATACGGCGTCTTAATTTTAACGACCTCACTGCCGATATTATCGGAGCTATTTATAATACTCTTATTGACAACCAGGAGCAGCACGACCGCGGGCAGCATTTTACCAATACCTATGAAGTAGATATTGTAAGCGCTTTTTGTATCAATGAGCAATCAAAATTCATTTTTGATTCGGGATGCGGCGCGGGCACATTTCTCGTCAGAGCCTATTATTTTTTAAAACATTTTCACCCGGAACTAACACACGAAGAATTGCTCGAAAGGCTGTGGGGAGTTGAGATAGCGCCTTTTCCGGTGTTTCTTTCCACCATGAACTTGTCGTTGCTTAATATCAAAGTATTTGATAATTATCCAACCATTATACATGAGGACTTCTCTAATGTTACTACAAATTTCTCAAAACATGGCTATTTTTTGAACGAAAGCAAAGCGTTCAAAGTGAAAAATATTAATGGTAAAATCTGTGATGTTACCATCCCTGTTTTTGACGCGTGTGTGGGTAATCCGCCTTACATACGACAGGAATTAATTGAAGAGAAAGAAACCTGGACACATCTTGCTGAAATTGAGCACGGAATAAAAAAAATAAATCAGCAGAGCGATTTATATGTGTATTATCTGATGCACACGATGTCGTTTCTGAAAAACGGCGGACGTCTGGGCTATGTTATTTCAAGTTCCTGGCTCGATGTGGCTTTTGGTGCAGGATTTCAGAAATTTTTATTAGACCATTTCAAAATCATTGCGATTATTGATAACCAGAAAAAAAGAAGCTTTGAAACAGCATCAATAAATACGGTGATTTTAATTCTTGAAAAATGTGATGATGCTGATGAACGCCAAAACAATGATGTCCGTTTTGTAAGAGTGTTTAACGATTACGAACAGCTGTTAGGTGCTGATACCAATGGCCAACGCGTTGTAAACGCTATAAAATTTGCTGAACTTATCGGGCGGGCAAATAAATCGGCCGGCGCTAATAATTATCACATAAGAGTAATCAAACAAAAAACACTCGAAAAAGATACCACGCATTCAGGCAAATACGAAAACGGTCATTGGGGTGCCAAATACCTGCGTTCACCTGAAATTTTTGAAAAAATTCTTACGGTGGCTGATCATAAGCTGATTAAGCTCAGGGATGTTGCTGATGTAAGATATGGGTTGAAAACAGGCGCCAACGAATTTTTTTACCTGTTGGACTATACCGATGCCGTACATCGTATGCCGGACAATGAATATCTCTACACATTCGGCGTTGAACGCAAAGACCATAAAGACTTCTGGAAAAAATACGGTTGGTACCGCAGCGAGTTGAGGAATCATAATTATATTATCGAGAAGTTTTATGTAAAGCCCTTGTTTAAAACACAGTCGGAGGCTGAAAATCTTGATGTGAACGTGACGACGCTGAAATATGGTGTGTTGATGTGCAATGAAAACAAAGACAAACTTGCCCGTTTACGCAGCAAACTACTCGAATATATTGAAGAAGCCGAAAGCAAGCAATTTGAATTGAACAAACGCCCCAGTTGTTCGGGGCGAAAAGAATGGTACGACCTTACAAATTCGGCAGTAACAGGCGATTTTATTTTTCCGTCGAAAATCGGCGAACGTTTTCGCCTGATTGATAACCGTGTAACAAAAGTTTATTGTGACAAAGTAAATTATGCGATTAAAGTTAAAGAAGAATTTGAAGAATATACCGATAGTATCTTTTTGATTTTAAACAGTATTTCATTTCGTTTTTTTGTTGATTTGTTTTCCCGTCAACTTACTGGTAGCCAGACCTTGAGCGATGTAGATGTGAATGTTGTTGAAAAAACACTGATAATAAACCCTGTTTTGTTGAAAAATAAAAAGAAAGAACTAACAGCAATATATAAATCATTAAAAAGCAGGGAGCAGGGAACTATTTTTGAGGAAGTAAAACAGACCGACCGCAAAAAGCTGGATACCATTATTTTTGAAGCAATGGGGTTAAATGCATCTGATGTGGATATTCTTTATAGCGAAGCCTGCAAATATGTTTCCGACAGGAAGGAAAAGTCCGAATCACTGAATACTTCCAAAGTTAAAAAAAAGCTCACCTACGACGAAGCGTTGCAACTGGTAAAAGAACGTTTCAGCGAAGTCAGAAAATATAAAGATATTACTAAGAATATGGATTGCCATAAGTTTCTGGTACCTGAATGGAAAGCAAAATATCCCAAAGACAGTTTCGGTTCGATGAACTTGTTTGAATCATACATTGTCTATTTCACAGAAGGTAATAAGCAGAAAAAACTAAGCTTTAACCATCCTGAACAGCAGACATTGTTTGAATTTTTAAATGTTACGCTTGACATAAAAGGAATTAAAATTGAATTACCCGTCAATGAATCAGACTGTATTGAAATTTTGAATATATTAAGAAAAGATTTTAATAAATATAGCCCGCAAATCAGGAATTTTTTAAAAATAAACAGGTGTAAAGCTAATTATGTGAGTATTTACAGAGATTTGCTTTTATCCTGATAGCTCAAAATTTCAAAGAATAATATATAAAGATTAAATATTCCCGGAAAAGATTATCAATTTGGTATTTATAAAAATATGCCTGAAAAACTGTATCAGATAGTAAAGTATGTTTATGGTGTTGCCTGTGTGTCTTTTATTTTTTCCTGTGCCAATATTGTAGCGCCTTCCGGAGGGCCAAAAGACAGGACACCTCCGAAAGTTACCAAATGCGAACCGGCCAACCGTTCCGCCGGTTTTTCAGGCGATAAAATACGCATCACCTTTAACGAATATGTTTTTCTTGATGACCAGGCAGGTCAGATCGTCGTTTCACCGCCGGCGGATAAGCCGTTGGAATATAATATCAGTCGCAAATCAATAATTATTAGCCTGCCGGAAAACCTGAAAGATTCTGTTACATACTCTGTTAACTTTGGCGAATCCATCAAAGATATCACTGAAAATAACCCCCTGAGCGCTTATGAATTTGCCTTTTCCAAAAGCGGTGTTGTGGATTCTTTCAGCATACAGGGACAGGTTTATGACGCCCTCACCCGCGACCCGCAGAAAGGGATACTCGTGATGCTGTATACATCTGATGATGATTCTGTTCCGGTAAAAAGCAAACCGTCTTACATAACAAAGACTAATGCTGAAGGCAAATTTTTTCTGAAAAACATCAAAAGGAAAAAATACAAAATATTTGCACTTCGGGATATGAATGCGGATATGCTGTTCAACCAGCCTTCCGAGTTTATCGCTTTTGCCGACAGCATGATCACGCCACAGTATGTCGCTGAAAAGACCGGCACGGGTCCGGCGCTTATGGATACATCTGCCGTGGCACGGGATACACTGATAAAACCCGAAGCAATCCGCAGCACGACACTTTATGTGTTTCTGCAACCCGACACCAACCAGAAGTTGTTAAAAGCCCGCGCCGACACCTATCGTCAGTTCCGGCTCTATTTTAAGTATCCTGCAAGAGATCTGATGTTTAAGGTGACCAACAGGCAACTGCCGGAAAACTGGAAAACCGATGACTTTAGCTATACCAGGGATACGCTTACCTGCTGGTTGTCCGACCCGGATATGGATACTCTGAAGTTTATATTGTCTGATAACGGAACTATTTTGGATACGGTTGAAATGGCCCTGAAACAAAAACCTGATGAGCAAAAAATGATCAAAAAACCCACAGGTAAAGGTGTTGAAGGTGATCCTGAAATAAATAAACTCTTACTTCGGTCTAATGCTTCGGCCTCCACGCTGTTGCCCTATTTTTTACCCGTCCGGTTGATACTGTCGCGTCCGGTTGCAATAACGGAGCCGTCAAAAATATCACTCTATCAAATAATTGATAGTACGTTGCATGAACTGAGACCCCAAAGTTTTTTTTCTGATACGGGCGTAAAAAAAGTTTATAATTTAGAATACCAATGGGAACCGGCAAAAACATATAAACTTGTGGTACTGCCCGGTGCATTTACAGATATTTACGGAATTGTCAACGACAGCCTCTTGGTGAAATTTTCCGTGAACAGCCCTGAAACATACGGGCGCTTATTATTTACTTTTAAAGCCGGTGAAAGCAATAAATCATATATAATCCAGCTCTTAAAAGAAGATAAATCTTTGGTGGAGCAGAAAAAGTCAATACCCGGCCAGCAAATTATATTTGAAAATTTGTCACCAGCCAGCTACCGGATCCGTATTGTACAAGATGAAAATAATAATGGTAAATGGGACGAAGGAGACTATTTTCAAAAAAGGCAGCCGGAACCGGTATTTTATTTCCCCGAACTGATAAACATCAGGGCGAACTGGGACACAGAGTATGAATTTGTGCTCTGATTCAGTACATTTGTTTGGTAATTTTTGTCTTTTGCCAGAATAATTTATTCACTTTTATTAACAATATTTCAAAATGAGGTATAAATTTGCAAAAAAATTTACGTCATGAATATTTCACATATCGAGCACATAGGAATAGCTGTTAAAAACCTTGAAGAAAGTATAAAATACTATGAAAACGTATTGGGTTTCAAGTGTTATGCTGTGGAAGAGGTTGCTGAACAGAAAGTCAAAACGGCATTTTTTATGGTGGGCCAGACGAAAATCGAATTGCTTGAATCAACGGATCCGGAGGGACCTATTGGTAAATTTATAGAGAAAAAAGGCGAAGGTATACACCACATAGCGTTTGCAGCCCGCGACCTCGAATCATCATTGGCCGAACTGGAATCCAAAGGGGTACAATTGATTGACAAAACACCCCGCAAAGGCGCCGAAGGCCTGCATATCGCTTTCCTTCACCCCAAATCAACCATCGGTGTGCTGACAGAATTATGCGAAGACAAAAACAAAAAGTAATTGACCTTAAACCATACTGTTATTTGTAATAAGATAAAAATAATATAACCTAAACATAGATATAAATCATGGCCATACAGGATAAAATTAAAGAACTGCTCGATAAAAGAGAGAAGGCAAAACTCGGCGGGGGACAGAAACGTATTGATTCGCAGCATACTAAGGGTAAATTCACTGCCCGGGAACGTATCAACATGCTGTTGGACGAAGGCAGTTTTGAAGAATTTGACATGTTCGTAACGCACCGTTGTACAAATTTTGGTCTGGAAAAGGAAACCTATATGTCCGATGGGGTTGTTACCGGTTATGGCACCATCGACGGACGCCTGGTATATGTTTTTTCACAGGATTTCACTGTATTTGGCGGTTCGCTTTCTGAAACCTTTGCCCAGAAAATCTGTAAAGTAATGGATATGGCCATGAAAGTAGGCGCCCCGGTGATCGGCATAAACGACAGTGGCGGAGCACGCATACAGGAAGGCGTTACCAGCCTTGCGGGTTATGCCGAGATTTTCCAGCGTAATATTATGGCGTCAGGGGTAATCCCCCAGATTTCTGCCATCTTTGGCCCCTGTGCCGGAGGTGCTGTCTATTCACCTGCGCTGACCGACTTTATCATGATGACCAAAAAGAACAGCTATATGTTCGTCACCGGTCCGAAAGTGGTGAAAACAGTTACCGGCGAAGTGGTCACGGTGGATGAACTTGGCGGTGCCATGGTCCATGGGACAAAATCCGGAGTAAACCATTTTGTGGCCGAAGATGAGGAAGAAGGTATACTGCTCATACGGAAACTGTTAAGCTACCTGCCCCAGAATAATCTGGAAGATCCTCCTTTAGCGCCTTGTAATGACCCTATCGACCGCCTCGATGATTTTCTTAATGAAATCGTGCCTGATAATCCCAATAAGCCCTATGATGTGAAAGACGTTATTCATGCTATCGTGGATGATAATGAGTTTTTTGAGGTCATGCGGCATTTTGCCCCGAACATTGTTATCGGTTACGCGAGGTTCAACGGGATGCCGGTAGGCATTGTAGCCAATCAGCCTAATTATCTGGCCGGTGTGCTTGATATCAATGCTTCGCGTAAGGCAGCCCGTTTTGTCAGGTTCTGCGATGCCTTTAATATTCCTTTGGTAACTTTGGTTGATGTGCCGGGATTCTTGCCGGGAACCACACAGGAATATGGCGGTATTATTATTCATGGTGCGAAACTTCTCTATGCTTATGGCGAAGCTACGGTGCCGAAAGTCACTGTGACTTTGCGTAAATCATATGGAGGCGCTCACGATGTTATGAGCTCAAAACAACTCAGAGGGGACATCAATTATGCCTGGCCATCATCAGAAATTGCTGTCATGGGACCTAAAGGAGCTATAGAAGTATTGTACCAGAAAGAACTCAAAGAAATAACCAATGAAGCAGAACTGGCAAAATTCCTTACTGAAAAGGAAAACGAATACAAGGATAAATTTGCCAATCCTTACCAGGCAGCGAAATATGGATACATTGACGATGTGATCGAGCCAAGAAATACCCGGTTCAGGGTTATCAGGGCATTACAGTCGCTGGCAACAAAAAAAGATCAGAATCCACCAAAAAAACATTCAAATCTACCTTTATAATTATTAATTTATGCTTACACTTCTCATTTTGCTTCAGGCCCAGGAGCACGAAGGCGCAAAAAAAATTGTGGAGCTTGATCCTATCGGCATTGGCATGACCGTTATTGCCATGAGTGTTGTATTTCTTTCGTTGCTGGTGTTTTACATTGTTTTTAAAAATATTGCAAAAGTCTACACCCTGGATTTAAAGAAGCGGTTTAAAAGAAAAAAAGGAGTTGATCACCAGGAGGTTACTCTTGCCGAAGACCCGACTTCTGAGCTGGGTGCCGCTGTGGCACTTGCTTTATATTATTATCAAAATGAACTTCATGATTATGAGAATACCATGTTGACTATCAAAAAAGTAACAAGGACTTATTCTCCCTGGAGTTCAAAAATTTATGGTTTAAGAAAATCCCCAAAATAAGCATAGTGATATGAAAAAATACAAATTTTCAATACATGGAAATAAATATGAAGTTGAAATACAGAACATTGAAGACAATATTGCAACTGTTGAGGTAAACGGCACGGTTTACGAAGTGGAGGTGGATAAAACGCTTCAACCGGTAAAAACACCCAGGCTACTTCGCTCAGTGGCAGTTCCTTCAACAGATTCCGCGAAGGCAACAGTAAAAACCAGCAGTCCTTCAGAGCTCAAGGGAAGCGGATCGATAAAGGCTCCTCTGCCGGGTGTTATTCTTGATATACACGTTAAACAAGGGGATGTCGTGAAAATAGGTCAAAAACTATTGACACTGGAGGCCATGAAAATGGAAAACAAGATCGATGCCGACAAGGAAGGCCGGATAAAAGAAATCAAAGTCGGAAAGGGTGATTCAGTTATGGAAGGAGACATATTAATTGTTATAGGAGATTAAGATTATGGGAGACTTTTTGACCTTTCTGACGGAGCATTTACAACAGTTTTATGCATATACCGGCTTTGGAAATTTTACCACAGGTCATCTTATTATGATTGTTATCGGGATTATTTTTATTGCCCTGGCAATCATCAAGGATTATGAACCTTTATTGCTTGTGCCGATCGGCTTTGGTATCTTGATTGGTAACATACCTTTTTTTCCGGGATTGCAAATAGGTATTTATGAGCCCGGCAGTGTGATGAATTATCTGCATTTTGGCGTGATGAAGGGGATTTATCCGCCCCTGATTTTTTTGGGTATAGGCGCCATGACCGATTTTTCTGCTTTAATTTCAAATCCCAAACTTATTCTTATTGGAGCTGCTGCCCAATTAGGCATTTTCGGCGCTTATACTGCATCACTGGCATTAGGTTTCGATGCGGCACAGGCCGGCGCTATAGGAATCATTGGCGGCGCTGACGGCCCTACCGCTATTTTCCTTTCATCCAAACTTGCCCCTGAATTGATGGGAGCTATTGCCATTTCTGCGTATTCATACATGGCTCTTGTTCCGGTGATACAGCCGCCAATCATGCGTTTGCTTACAACAAAAAAAGAACGCTTGATCCGAATGAAACCTCCGCGCGTTGTGTCAAAAACTGAAAAAATACTCTTTCCTATCGTGGGATTATTATTAACCTGTTTTATAGTACCTTCGGGTTTGCCGCTCCTCGGAATGCTCTTCTTCGGAAACCTGCTGAAGGAAAGCACGGTGACAAAAAGGCTGGCTGATACAGCTAAAGGCCCACTGATCGACATTGTTACCATTCTGATTGGTATTACTGTTGGGGCTTCCACCCAGGCGGATACTTTTCTTACTTCAAAATCCATTATGATTTTCGGCCTTGGAGCATTTTCATTTATTGTGGCTACTTTTGGGGGGGTATTATTTGTTAAGATTATAAATCTCTTTCTTAAGAAAGATAATAAAATCAATCCACTAATCGGTAATTCAGGCGTATCGGCTGTTCCCGATTCTGCCAGGGTGTCGCAAATGGTCGGACTCGAATATGATAAAACAAATCATTTGTTAATGCATGCCATGGGGCCTAATGTTGCCGGAGTTATTGGCAGCGCTGTGGCGGCTGGTATCTTGCTTAGCTTCTTATATTAACAAAGCACATACGTTGTTGATAAAGTGAATAGGAAGCCTGTTAATTTCACTTATTATATATTGTTACAATAAAAATATAATTTATTTTTAAAATCTGACAGGCTTGATATTATGCAAGGTGATAAACTTTTATTACAAGGGTGATTTTATTGATAGTCAGAATCTTCTTTATCCGGGGACCCTTTTCGGATTTCTGTATACTTTGATTTTCTTCCAGTTAGCTTAATAAATCAGGATATTTACCCGGCCAAAACCATCACGCAATTATACTAACCTGCTGTTGATTTATGCATCGTTAAGAAATTGTTTTGATTTTATCTTTTCATATCTTTATGCGTCTTTTTTGCTGCAACTTTGTTAGATTTTTCGACATAGGATAAACTATGTCTGCAAAATCTGCCTCGTTTCGCTAAAAAATCCATCATAAATCTTATGTAACATAAAATCAAAACAGTTTCTAAATCTGTTTCGGTTCCTGAAAGTTTGTTATTTTTGAAGAAGTTATTCCTGCTGTTCATAAACCCGGATGATCATCAGAAATGTAGTGTTTTATTGTGGTGGAAATAACTGAATATTAATGTTTTAATGTGAAATAATGCCGCATAACACTATGAAAGGTAAAGAGAATGTTCAGAAAAAAACTCAGGGGAAACCCGCTCAGAAAATACCGGTAAAAAGAACCGAAAACAAAACCATCAGCAAATGGATATGGATGGTTCTGGCCGGTATTTTTATCACCACGTTTATCATTTATCTGAAAGCGATCGGCAACAATTTACTTATGTATTGGGACGATAACTTTTACATTACCGCTAATGACCATATCAAGGAATTGAACTGGACAACGGTAAAACTGATCTTTTCGAATTTCTATGCGAGTAACTACCAGCCTCTGACCATGCTACTGTATGCTTTTGAATATAAAACCGGGAATGGTAGCTCGGGTATTTTTCATTTTGTAAACATTTTAATTCATCTGTGCAATACCTACCTGGTTTTTGTGTTTATCAGCAAAATTTCCCCGAAAAATGTTTGGGTAGCCTTAATTACAGCAGCATTTTTTGCCGTACACCCGATGCACGTTGAATCGGTTGCCTGGGTTGCCGAACGGAAAGATGTTTTATATACTTTTTTCTTCCTGTTTTCGCTTATCATGTACACCAAATACCTTACATCCGAAAGGCATAAGCACCTGGCGCTTGCGGGAGTTTTATTTGTCTTGTCCTGTCTGAGCAAATCAGCCGCTGTGGTATTGCCTTTGGTGTTATTGCTTCTGGATTACTACACCGGCAGGAGAATAGACCGGAAAATGGTTATCGAGAAGATCCCGTTTTTTGCTGTTTCACTGATATTTGGCCTGGTGGCTGTTTATTCTCAGAAAAGTTCCGGGGTTCTTGAGAACTGGGCCCCAGAGACCTCATTCGTTGAACGCATATCCATAGTTGCATACTCATTCTCCGGTTATATATTTAAAGCGGTCTTTCCTATTAAGCTTTCTGCTGTTTATCCATATCCGGATGAAATAGGAAAAACGCTTCCCGTTATTTATTACCTCTCCGTGTTGTTTGCCGGAATCGTACTTTTTATGGTCTGGTTTTCAAAAAAGTGGGGCAAAGATGTCATTTTCGGATTTTTATTTTTTATTATTACCATCATACTGGTGATGCAGTTCATCCCCGTCGGAACGGCGACGATGGCCGACCGGTATACCTATGTGCCCTATATCGGCATCTTTTTTATTTTAGGAAAACTTTACGAACGTTTATCCCTGCATTTAAATCCGCAGCATATTAAATATGTTCTTATAATAATTTTAATATTTTTTATTGTTTTTTCGGTTGTGGCTTACCAAAGGGTGAAAAAGTGGGAAAATGACGAAACACTTTTTTCAGATGTGATCGAAAAATATCCCAACTGCACCATTGCCTATCTGAACAGGGGTAATTACTATAATGCTTATTATGCAAAACAGGTTTATGCCGATGATAAAACATTGAGCGACAGTTATGTTCGAAAGGCTGTGAGTGATTTTGAAAACGTCTTAAAATACGAACTGATTGAAAAGAATAAATGGAGAGCCTATTTTAACCTGGGCCTCACGTTGGGCGACCTGGACGATTATGAGGGTTCGGTGAAAAACTTTGACAAATCAATAGCCTTGAACCCCGACCGGTATGCTTACCTGATGAGAGGAGCTCATTTTTTAAATTATTATGCTAATAAGTTATACATTAATGACAGCGCAAAACGGAAGTTATTCATTGAAAAATCAATAAATGATTTTGAAAGTTCTTTGAAACTTACTACTGAACCAAAAGATAAAATTCAGCTTTATAAGAATATAGCCATTGCACTGATCCACATGGGCGATTATGCCGGCGCTATCCGGAATTATGATAAAATAATTGATATTGATGCAAATGACGCAGATGTTTATGTGAAAAGGAGCGATGCCCGGTATCAACTGAAAGATTTTAAAGGCGCCCTCGACGACTGCAACAAAGCTATCGAACTCAACCCTCAGGATATAAATACGATAAAAAACCGGGATTATGTCAAATCGATCCTGGAAAATTCCGTTAAATGATTGTAATAGAAGTAGTTGTTAGATTATTTATTACGTAGTATCTGGACGGAAACTGTTTAACATGCAGATTATCAATAATATAATGTTAATTAGTTTAGGTAAATTGTTACAAATGTGATGAGTTTTTTTTCTACCTTTGATAATGTAATGCTTGTCTGGAGCGGAAAAGACTTAAAACAGGCACAAAACATTCGCTAATTTTCAGGAAAGAAAAAAAATCTACAAAAACATTCGCAACAAAATGAGAAAAAGATTTGAGCAACAAATCACAAAATTATACAATCCTAATCCTGCTTATTGATTTATGCATCGGTAAATCTGTTTAGGTTCCCGATAGTTTGTTATTTTTGAAAAGTTTTTCCTGCTGTTCATAAACCCGGATGATAATCAGAAGTATATTGTTTATATATGACGGAAATAGTTGCATATTAATATTTTACAAAGAAAAATTCGGCATAATATCATGAAAGTATCATGAAAGGTAAAGATAAAGTTCAGAAAAATACTCAGGGAAAGCCCGCTAAGAAAATACCGGTAAAAAGAACCGAAAACAAAACCGTCAGTAAATTGATATGGATAGTTCTGGCCGGTATTTTCATCACCACGTTTATCATTTATCTGAAAGCGATCGGCAACAATTTACTTATGTATTGGGACGACCACTTATACATTACAAACAATGATCATATAAAAGAATTGAACTGGATGACACTAAAACTGATCTTTTCGAATTTCTATGTGTGTCACTACCAGCCTCTGACCATGCTGCTATATGCTTTTGAATATAAAATCGGCAACGGTCATGCCGGTATTTTTCATTTTGTAAATATTTTAATTCATCTGTGTAATACCTACCTGGTTTTTGCATTTATCAGTAAAATTTCTCCTAAAAATATTTGGGTAGCCTTAATTACAGCAGCTTTTTTTGCAGTCCACCCGATGCATGTTGAATCGGTCGCCTGGGTTGCCGAACGGAAAGATGTATTATATGCTTTTTTCTTCCTGTTTTCGCTTATCATGTACACCAAATATCTTACATCTGAAAGTTATAAACACCTGGCGCTTGCGGGAGTTTTATTTGTATTGTCCTGCCTGAGCAAATCAGCCGCTGTTGTATTGCCTTTGGTATTATTGCTTCTGGATTACTACACCGGCAGGAGAATAGATCGGAAACTGGTCATCGAGAAGATCCCGTTTTTTGCTGTTTCGCTGATATTTGGCCTGTTGGCTGTTTATTCTCAGAAAAGTTCCGGGATTATTGAGAACTGGGCGCCCGATACCTCTTTTATTGAACGCCTGTCCATCGTTGCATATTCGTTCTCCAGTTATATATTCAAAGCGGTCGTTCCCATACAGCTTTCTGCTGTTTATCCATACCCGGCCGGGATAGGAAGTACGCTTCCCTTTATTTATTACTTCTCCGTGTTGTTTGCAGGAATAGTACTCTTTATGGTCTGGTTTTCAAAAAGATGGGGCAAAGAGGTTATTTTCGGATTTTTATTTTTTATAATTACCATCATAATGGTAATGCAGTTCATCCCTGTCGGAATGGTGACTATGGCCGACCGGTATACATATATTCCCTATATCGGCATCTTTTTTATATTAGGAAAACTTTATGAACGCATATCAACACATTTAAATCCGCAGCATAATAAATATGTTCTGATAATAATTTTAATATTTTTTATTGTTTTTTCGGCTGTGGCTTACCAAGGGGTGAAAAAGTGGGAAAGCGACGAAACACTTTTTTCAGATGTTATCGAAAAATATCCCAACTGCACCATTGCCTACCTGAACAGGGGTGCTTTCTATAATGCCTATTATGCAAAATATGTTTATGCTGATGATAAAACATTGAGCGACAGTTATTTCAGAAAGGCGGTGAGTGATTTTGAAAACGTCTTAAAATGCGAACCGATAGAAAAGATTAAATGGAGAGCTTATTATAACCTGGGCTGTACCTTGGGTGACCTAGGCGATTACGAGGGCTCGGTGAAAAACTTTGACAAATCAATAGCCCTGAACCCCGACCATTATGCTTACCAGATGAGAGGAGCGCATTTTCTTAATTATTATGCCAACAAGGTGCATATTAACGACAGTTCAAAAAGAAAGTTTTATATTCAGAAATCAATTAGTGATTTTGAAAGTTCTTTAAAACTTACCACAGATCCAAATTATAAGATCCAGCTATACAAAAATATAGCCATTGCCTTTATACAAATGGGCGATTATGCCGGTGCGATCCGGAATTACGATAAAATAATTGAAATTGATGGAAATAACACCGATGCTTATGTAAAAAGGAGCGATGCCCGGTATCAGCTGAAAGATTATCAAGGCGCCCTCGACGACTGCAACAAAGCTATCGAACTCAACCCTCAGGATATAAATACAATTAAAAACAGGGATTATGTCAAATCGATCGTGGAAAATTCCGTTAAATAGTTGTAATAGAAGTAGCTGTTTGATTTTTTATTACCTATCCCGAAGCTAATAAGTCAGTAAAAGACGATCTGACACATTCTCGTCTTCCAATGTCTGTCCTTCCAGCTGGAAACGCCGAAGCATTGACTTTCCACAATTGACAAATAGTTCTCTTTCAAACAAACCTTCAGGTATCGGAAGATCGGAAATATAATTCCCTGACTTTTTATGACCATCAATACTTAATGCAACCTTGACTCCCTTTGACTTTGCCTGGGGGTGTTGAAAAATACTTCGTACAACCAGAAGCTTTATTTTGAAAAAAATTTATATTTTTGCTGATTCCTTTATGGTGTGTTAAAATTTTTTCATGGAGAACTTTATTGTTTCAGCCCGTAAATACCGGCCCTCCACATTTGATATGGTGGTGGGACAGCACTCTATTACCTCGACGCTTAAAAACGCTATCAGATCACAGCAGTTAGCACAGGCGTTTTTATTCTGCGGACCCCGTGGCGTGGGCAAAACCACCTGCGCCCGTATCCTGGCTAAAACCATTAACTGTCAGAACCTTACAGATAAATATGAAGCTTGCAATGTCTGCGAATCCTGTAAATCATTCGATGAGTTGACCTCTTTCAATATACACGAACTTGATGCCGCATCCAATAATTCCGTGGATGACATACGGGCTCTCGTTGACCAGGTGCGTATTCCTCCGCAGGCCGGTAAATATAAGGTGTATATCATCGACGAAGTGCACATGCTTTCGGCATCTGCCTTTAATGCGTTTCTGAAAACACTTGAAGAGCCTCCTTCCTATGTGAAATTCATTTTGGCTACCACCGAAAAACATAAAATCCTGCCAACGATCTTGTCCCGCTGCCAGATATTCGATTTTAAACGTATTACCGTGGAAGATATGGCCAGATATCTGGCTTATGTGGCAGATTCCGAGAAGATTGAGGCAGAACCTGACGCCCTGCACCTTATTGCACAGAAAGCCGATGGCGCTATGCGTGATGCCCTGTCCATTTTCGATCAGATTGCCATTTCATCCACTAATAAAATTACATTTAAGGCAGTACTTGAAAATCTGAATATTCTTGATTATGAGTATTATTTCAAGATGACGGCGCTGATATTGGAAAACAAAGTGTTTGAGGTGCTTAACCTTATTGATAATGTGCTGGAAAACGGTTTTGAAGGCCAGATATTTCTGGCAGGATTTGCAGCCCATCTGCGCGATCTTTTAGTTTGCAAAGACCCCGTGACACTGAAACTGCTCGAAGCCAGTGAAAATATTAAAAACAAATATGCCATGCTGGCCAGGCAGTGTTCTGAAAAATTTTTGATCAGAACCCTTGATATGGCCAACAGGTTTGATTTTGATTATAAGAACAGCAATCACAAACGGCTTCATCTTGAATTGGCATTTATCCGGATGTGTGACTTTTCGCAGCAAATAAAAACATCCGAAAATGACAACGAACCTGAAATAAAAAAAAAAACTGACACCGTAGAATCTGCCCATCCCAAGCCTCAGGATAACGTTGCAAAGACTATAGCTCCCGGCATAATTACGGAAAAACCTGTGCAGAAAAAGGTTGTTTCAGCACATTCCATTGTTTCATTAAAAGAAGAAAGCCATGAAGAGGAGGCTGTTGTTGAAGAACAGCGTATGGATTATGGTAATACTCCCTATGACATACTAATGGTCCATGAACTATGGCCCGAAATGGCAAAATTGTTCGAAAAACAGCCGAGTTTTTATGCTGCACTTATAAAACACCTGCCCGAATCGGATGAGGATGGAAAACTCAACGTCGTCTTTGAAAACAGGATGCTTATGAAAGAGTTTATTCTTAAAAAGCCCGAAATCCTTCATTTCTTCAGGTCAACTTTGAAAAATAATTCATTTGATATCTCCGCTTCGGTCACTGAAAATCCGGACGATACGGTCAAACTCTATACGCCTGAAGCCAAATATAACCGAATGATCGAAAAAAATCCGGACCTCAAAAAACTCAAAGAACAACTGGATCTGGATATTGATTATTAAATTCCGGAAAACATAAATGAAGATTATTGATGTTTGCTTTTAGTCTTCAACATATTGAAGGTGCGTTATTTGTGAGTGAAAACCCAAAAGTGATAATTTTGTAACAAATAAAGTCAAATACAGTCAAAAAAGACAATTAAATAAAAAAACCATGATCAAAAGAACCAAAATTGCTATGCCCCATCTGGTGTTATGGGTTTTGCTGAGTATTTTTTTTATTCAGAGTGCTTCGGCCCAGCAACGGAATTATACCACTGTACCCAATGATCCCCTGAATTCAAGGATCTACACCCTGGACAACGGACTTACCGTGTACATGACCGTTTATAAAGACGAGCCCAGAGTACAGACCTACATCGCCACCAAAGCCGGTAGTAAAAACGATCCTTCGGATGCCACAGGACTGGCGCATTATTTTGAACATATGATGTTTAAAGGAACTGGAAAAATTGCCACGACGGATTACCAGAAAGAAGCCCCGCTGATTGCACAAGTAGACAGCCTGTTTGAAGTGTACCGGCAGACCAGTACCGATAATAAAGAATCCCGTAACAAAGTGTATCGCCTGATCGACAGCATTTCCACGGTGGCATCCCAATATGCTATCCCTAATGAATATGACAAACTTCTGGCTTATATCGGGGCAACCGGTACGAACGCATATACTTCACTGGAACAGACAGTGTATGTAAATACCATTCCCTCGAACCAGCTCGAAAACTGGATGATTATCGAAGCGGAACGGTTCAGGCAGCCCGTGCTGCGTTTGTTTCATACCGAGCTTGAAACTATTTATGAAGAACATAATATGACGCTGACCAACGACGATGTGAAAATGTATTTTGCCATGCTGAAGGGATTGTTTCAAAAACACACTTATGGGACACAAACGGTCATAGGTACGGCTGAACACCTCAAAAGCCCCTCAATGAAGAGGGTTCGTGAATTTTACAGTAATTATTACGTGCCTAATAATATGGCTATCTGCCTTTCGGGTGATTTTGACCCCGACCAGGCGATAGCCCTGATTGAGAAATATTTCGGATCGTATCCCCGAAAAGAAGTTATACCGTATAAGTTTGAACCGGAAGTCCCGATCACCGAACCCCTTATTATAACGGTCACAGGGCCGGATGCCGAAAGTGTGAATATTGCTTACCGGCTTGGCGGAGCCGGCACCGCGGATGCCGACCTGCTGCCTGTTTTTGATATGATACTTGCTAACTCTGCTGCCGGCCTCATCGATCTCGACCTGATACAAAAACAAAAAGTATTATCGGCCTCAGCGTCTGCCGAAATCATGATGGATTATTCGTTTGAACTGCTGCAGGGTAAACCCAAAGAAGGCCAGACACTCGACCAGGTGAAAGACTTGCTCCTTGAACAAATAGAAAAAATCAAAAAAGGTGATTTTGAAGACTGGATGATAGATGCCATAATCACCGATATGAAATTAGAACAAATTAAAGATTTTGAAAAAAATGAATCCCGTGCGCGGGCATTCGTCGAAACCTTTACAACAGGCCAACCATGGGAGAAATTCGTGCAGAAATTCGACCGATACACCCGTATCACCAAAAAGGATATTGTTGAATTTGCAAACAAAAACTTCAATAATAATTACGTGCTGATCTATAAAAAGACCGGAAAAGATGAAATAGCGGACCAGAAAATCAAAAAACCCAAAATCACCAAAATCAAAATTAACCGTGATGACAAATCGGAATTTTTTCAAAGCATTGAATCTCAAAATGTCACTGAAATAGAACCTGTGTTTCTGAATTATCAGAAAGACATTGTTCATTATCAGCAAAAAAATCTTGATATATACTATCTGAAAAACGAAGAAAACAAAACTTTCAACCTGTACTATGTTTTTGAGATGGGAACCAATAATGATAAAGTGCTTGGTGTGGCCATAGAATATCTCCAGTTTCTGGGAACATCCAAATATACTCCGGCACAGATCAAACAGGAGTTCTTCAAATTGGGATGTTCGTTTGATGTCTTCAATTCTGCCGAAAAAGTCTACGTTTCACTAAGCGGGCTTACGGAAAACATCGAAAAAGGCATAGCGCTGTTTGAATCACTTTTATCTGATGCACAACCCAATCCCGAAGCTTTATCCAATCTTGTCAAGGACAAATTAAAAGAACGTGATGACAACAAGAAAAACCAGCAGACCATTTTTTCATATATGGTTATGTACGGAATTTTCGGGGCTCAATCACCCGTTACAAATATTTTAAGTGCCGACGAACTTAATAAGCTGACAGCCCAGGAACTGGTGGATAAAATAAAAAATCTCAACAAATATACTCATCATATCCTGTATTATGGAAGCAACACCCAACCGGAATTGCGTAATCTTATTGAGAAATATCATAATGTGCCGGCTGCATTTACGCCAATACCCACGGCAGCCGAATTCCCTGAATTAGCAGCAGATAAAACTGTTGTGTATCACGTAGAATACGATATGAAACAGGCCATGCTTTTCATGCTTTCGCAGAGCGAAACGTTTAACAGGACCAATGAGCCGGTCATCAGGTTGTACAATGAATACTTCGGTGGCTCCATGAATGCCATTGTTTTCCAGGAAATGCGCGAATCAAGGGCGCTGGCTTATGCCGCTATGTCGTTTTATCAGAACCTTTTACAGAAAAAGGAGAGTCATTATTACAATATTTCTTTCATTATGACCCAGACCGATAAACTCGGCGAAGCGCTTGCCGCATTTTATGATCTGCTGAACAATATGCCCGAAGCTGAAAAATCTTTCGAACTGGCCAAAAACTCTATCATACAGTCTATGCGAACTGAACGCATAACCAAATCAGATATACTGTTCGATTATGAATCAGCAAAAAGGCTGGGAGTAGATTACGACCTCCGTCAGGACATTTTTAAGCAGGTTCCAGACCTGGCATTCAACGATGTGAAGGCCTTTCAGGAAAAATATGTGAAAGACAAGCCTCAGGTAATCCTTGTTCTGGGCCCTGAAAAATCAATTGATTTTAAAATGCTGAAAAAATACGGTAAAGTAAAAAAACTGAAACTGAAAGAGATTTTTGGTTATTGATCCATTAAAAAAACCGTTCAGAAATGAACGGTTTTTTTAATGTTGTTATTTAAAACAATACAATATATTATCATTTTAAGAGACAATACATTATGTAATTTTTTGCATCTAATCATAAGAAACTGTTTTGATTTTATATTACATAAGATTTATGATGGATTTTTTAGCGAAACGAGGCAGATTTTGCAGACAT
>DAOORA010000036.1:0-41805 GCA_035389045.1 Bacteroidales bacterium
GCAAAAAAGACGCATAAAGATATGAAAAGATAAAATCAAAACAATTTCTAAAACTTGAAACCCGGGTTGATTTTCCTGCATGATTGTTCATGCAGTTTTTATTCATCTGAAGCGTCCTCTAAATCTCTTTCATTTTCTTCCTTAATGATTAACTCAAATTTTCTTCCATAAAAGTTTTGCTGATATTCGAAAAATCCTTTAAAATCAAAAGTTTCATTATCTAACTGTAGTATAAAATCTTTAAGGTTAAATAGATCGGCTTTATACCAATAATATGGATCTACACAATTGATATATGTGGCGCCAGTTACCATGTATCGTTCGTGTGACAAGTCAATAAAATAATCATAGATACCTTGCCGACCATAAAGCGGTACCCAATGAGGTCTGAAAAAATCGATTTCTTCCTGGTGCGTGAATTTAGAATTCAACCATACCCATTCTTTTTGATTTGCTGTTAAATCGTCATTTATGGAACCGAATATTTCTGACAGAGCAATGACCTCCGGATAAGTGTGGCTATACTTTAAAATATTTTTAACATCCTCAAATTGTTTTCCATAATCTTCGATAAAGTTATCCCAATTATTATTATTTTTTCCTGCTAATAAAGTCATAAATTAACGTAAAAATTAATAATACTGCCCAAATTACATCCATAATATTCCAGATAATTCTTCCAAGTGCAATTTTAATTATTGGATTAATAAGAATAGCAGAGCAAATCCACACAACAAATAATGCTTTATTCTCTTTTTTAGCGTCAAAATAACCGAGTAGTATAAACCCTGCCATGCCTGTAAACCGGGTAAACTGGTAATAACCATAGGGCATATCAAGAAGACAAATTAAAAACAATATTATCAATACAAGTTTCAGTATAATTATAAAAATGCTCTTCATTTGTTATCGTTGTTGCCCGGAATGGTTTGCAATAGCAGCCACACTAAAAGCCCGGATTCCTTGGTGTTTATTTTGGGTTCAAAAAACTAATAATTAATGAACAAAAATACAATTTTTCATATAAAATTTCATTATAGTTGATTTACTGGCACGAGCGCGCTTGCAGCACTTATAACCAGAATATGGTGCTTTTTTCAAAACAACTTGTCAATAAACCGGTTCAGACCGTTTTGTTTTAAAATCCTTATTATTTCCTGCCGGTATTCTTTTTTGTACCAGAAAAATAAAAGTTTCTGCTTCCGCTTGTCTTCAGTATGGCGTGCCACAAATAGTGATTTACCGGTGTAAGGATCGGTGCCGGTGTAATACATTACAGAAGACAACGTCATGGGTGTAGGCGTCAGGTCCTGAACCTGTTCGGTGTGTATGCCGTTGCGTTTTATTTCGGTGGCACACGATGCCATATCTTCAAGTGTACAGCCGGGATGGCTCGAAATAAAATACGGAATGATCTGTTGATTAAGACCTTCCGCCTGTGAAATCTTGTTGAACTCCTTTTTCATTTGTTCATACAGCGCAAACGACGGCTTACGCATCATGGTCAGCACCTTGTTGGATGTATGCTCGGGCGCCACCTTCAGCCGCCCCGACACATGGTTTTTTACCAGCCGTTTAAAGTATTCAGTAAAATGTTTTTGTGTGTCTTCTTCAGGTTTACGCCCGATAAACAGGTCGTAGCGCAGCCCGCTGCCTATAAAAACTTTTTTAATTCCTCTTACAGCGCTCACTTTTTTGTAGATTTCGATAAGCGGTGCGTGGTTATCGTCCAGATTATTGCAGATTTTAGGATATATGCATGAGTACCGCTGACATTTTTTACAAAGATTAATATCAATACCCTGCATGTGATACATATTGGCCGACGGACCGCCCAGGTCGCTCAGATACCCTTTAAAATCGGGCATGTGGGCAATATGTTCTGTTTCACTCAATATGGATCTTTCGGAACGGTTTGCTATATATTTCCCCTGGTGCATTGAGATAGAGCAAAAACTGCATCCTCCAAAGCATCCGGTATGCGTATTCACTGAATGACGGATCATCACGTAAGCCGGAATAGTACCCCGTTTCAGATAACGCGGATGTGGCATACGGGTGTATGGCAGATCGTAAGCGCTGTCGAGTTCGGCGCTGGTCATCGGCAAAAACTGTGGATTAACCACGATATATTTCCCGCCGCATGACTGCAACAGGCGTTTTGCATTCAGTTTGTTGGATTCGGTTTCGATGATGGTAAAACTTTTGGCAAAAAGGTTCTTATCGCGAAGACAATCTTCATGCGATGGGAGCAATATACTGTCTCCGGCAGTTGTCGTGTCAATGCTGTCTGCAAGATATGCAACCTGTTCAATGTTTTTGGCTGATTCGATACTTCCTCCATTTTTTAAGTGTGTCAGCAATGACTTCAGCGGCTGTATGCCTTGTCCGTAAACCAGCAGATCTGCTTTTGAATCAAAGAGCACAGATGGCTTTAATGTATCCGACCAGTAATCATAATGCGTGAATCGCCTCAGTGACGCTTCTACACCGCCAAGAATTACCGGTACATCAGGGAACAATTGTTTTAAGATATTCGAATAAACCACTGAGGCGCGATCGGGGCGAAACCCTGATTTGTCACCGGGAGTATATGCATCAGTGCTGCGCAGGCGTTTGAAAGCCGTGTAATGGTTTACCATCGAATCCATGCAGCCTGCCGTAACGCCGAAAAACAAACGTGGTTTTCCCAGCTTTTTGAAGTCGCGTAGATCGTCGCGCCAGTTGGGCTGAGGCAGTATGGCCACACGATACCCTTCATGTTCAACAAACCGGGCTATCATGGCATGTCCAAACGAAGGATGATCCACATAGGCATCGCCGCTGACTATTATGACATCTGCGTAATCCCAGCCACGCTTGTCTAACTCTTCGCGTGAAACCGGCAACCAGTCGGAAAGATGATAGGTTCTAACCATTATTACAAAGGTAGCAGAATTTCAGAATGCAGAAGTGAAAAGTCAGAATTGAAAAATGTACTTTATAATAGCTTGATTTACCTGATAAGTATTATTTTATTTGAGAAACTGTTTTGATTTTATGTTACATAGAATCTGAGCGGAAACTCAGTGTCTGAATCGAAAAGTTCAGTTTCGAGGCCTGTCTGACTGGCCAGCCAGGCAGGCTTGCGAAGCGATAAAAAGCGGAGTTTACTGGGGTAAATGAGCATTTTTGGAGCAAACGTAACGAAGAAAATGGAGTTTTCGTTCAGACACTACATAAGATTTATGATGGATTTTTTAGCGAAACGAGGCAGATTTTGCAGACATAGTTTATCCTATGTCGAAAAATCTAACGAAGTTGCAGCAAAAAAGACGCATAAAGATATGAAAAGATAAAATCAAAACAATTTCTGAGTTTCGCATGATTTTTTTATGTCACGTAGTGTCGTACAAAGCGAGGAATTGAGGGTAGAGAGCATGTTCCTGTCTGCCTAGTATTCCGGCTGACAGGCAGTGATATTTTTCTACTTTCACTATTGTTTCAGGAGCATTAGGAAACACTGGGGAAAATACATAAATGCATAAAAGCATATCAAATTTTAGCGTTATTTACACAACATATTTTTGACTAAATTTGCAATAAATACATAAAATGAAAATCCTTATTGCATCGAAAATACATCCTTTTTTTACTGAAAAAATGCAGCAGGCCGGGCATGAATGTGTGGAAAAAATTATGAAAAACGCTGATGAATTGGAACCGGAAATCATGGATTATGAGGGCTTTGTGGTGAACAGCCGTTTTGTTATCGGAAAGAACCTGATCGATAAGGCCGTACGAATAAAGTTTCTTGCCCGTATCGGCTCTGGCATGGAGAGCATTGACACCGAATACCTTGAACAGAAAGGAATACGCTGGTTCAATTCGCCCGAAGGCAACAGGCAGGCCGTTGGCGAACATGCTGTGGGAATGTTGCTGAATCTGCTGAACAAAATTACTATTGCCGACAGGCAGGTACGAAGAGGACAGTGGATACGTGAGGAAAATCGTGGAACAGAACTTTCGGGGAAGACCGTTGGGATCATTGGTTATGGCAATATGGGAGGTGCTTTTGCACGCTGCCTGAAAGGATTTGGAACCAACGTTATTGCATATGATAAATATAAATTTAATTACTCTGATGAATTTGTCTGTGAGAAAACACTTGAAGAGGTTTTGATGCAGGCCGATATTGTTAGTATACATGTCCCGTTGACCAGTGAAACACATTACATGATAAATGAAGAATTTATCAGTTCATTCAGTAAAAATATTTTTATCATTAATACTTCACGCGGCAAAGTGCTGAATTCAGCCGATCTTGTTAATAACCTTAGAAGTGGTAAGGTGAGGGGAGCTGCTTTGGATGTGCTCGAATACGAATCTGTATCTTTTGAAAACGTCGGTTTTGATAATCTGCCTGAACCGATGCAATACCTGGTTAAAGCTGATAATGTAATTTTAACACCTCATATAGCGGGCTGGACCGTCGAATCGAATCTGAAACATGCACAGGTACTGGCAGAGAAGGTATCGGATCTATTATGATCATCCTGAGTATGCGATCCGTATTGGCGGACAACGGGAAACGATAAAAGAATTTCCCATCAGAAAAGTTCAGATAACCGCCGAAAAATTTCGACTTTACTACCAGCCAAACCGCCAAACCACCTAACAGCCTAACAGCCTGACAGCCTAACAGCCTAACAGCCTGACAGCCTAACAGCCTAACAGCCTAACAGCCTATCAGCCTATCAGCCTATCAGCCTATCAGCCTATCAGCCTATCAGCCTATCAGCCTTTCAGCCTTTCAACCTATCAGCCTTTCAACCTATCAGCCTTAATATTATCCACCCCAACCTTCTGTTCAAAAAAATATCCTATATTTGCCCGCTAAAAATTATTAGAATGAAAAAAATTAGTAAAATATTTGAGGGAAAAACCCTTGCCATACTTACCGGTGGGGGCGATACGCCGGCGCTGAACTCCAGTATTGAATCAATTCGTAACAGGGCCTCCATTCTTGGCTTTAAAGTTTACGGCATCCGTAAAGGGTGGAAAGGTTTGTTAGGCAATGGAGATGTGGTGGATTTGTCGCATCAGCCATATGATGGCATCTATGGCGGAACAGCGCTGCTCTCCAGCCGTACCAATCCTTTCCCTTCGAAGAAAAACCCCGAGAACCGTGTGCCCCAGATCCTCCAGAACCTTAAAAGGTATAAAATCGATGTCATTGTCACCATTGGCGGAGATGATACCAACGGAGCTGCTAAAAAACTGTATGAAACAGAAGGTATACCCGTAATTGGTTTTCCCAAAACTATTGATAATGATCTGCGCACAAGGACTATTCATCATTACAACAAAAAGAGCATCGAGGCCGTTCTGTGTCCGGGCTTCCCTTCAGCAGCCAAAGGGGTTATGGAGTTTACCGACAGGATACGTACCACCGCATATTCCCATTCGCGTATCATTGTTCTCGAAGTTATGGGCCGTGATGCAGGGTGGCTTACAGGAAGCGCTGTTTTCGGAGGTGCCGATCTTGCCTTGGTACCAGAATACGAGATGTCCAAAGAACGTAAAGATTTCTTTTTTGAAACCGTCAGGGAAGCCTATCTGAGCTCGAAAAAGAAAGCTTTGGTGATTGCCGTTTCAGAAGGTGTTCGCTGGTATGATGAACAAAAAAACAAAGTGGATGTGGTGCATGCGAGTTCGGAAGTGGACGAGTACGGGCATCCCCGTTTTGGAGGTATCAGCGGTGTTATAGCTTCGGAAATTACCAACAGGCTGAAAATCGAAGCCCGTGCCCAGATATCCGGTTATTATGCCCGTGCCGGGCAATGCAGGCTCTACGACCGCCGTCTCACCCAGGCTCTGGCCGATAAAGTGGTGGATCTTTTGCTTCGCAAAGAATACGGACAAATGCCCGTGATGTCTAAGGTAGTGAAATATCCCGAACTCGAAGAATTCAATACATCCTCTGTTGATATGGGCTCCATTGGTAACAAACCATTGTCTGAGACATATTATGATATTAACGAATTTAATTTTACTGCCGCCTATAATCATTTTCTGACCCTGATACTGGGGGAACAGCATTTTCTGGAATTTGATACCGATTTTCCTGTGGTGATACCCTGATAAAATGAACTCTGCAAAGTTCAGAAACGCATTATTGAATTTCCTATTTCCGGATTATGATGAGTTAACAGTTTTATTGCATAGTCTGATAATTCTTTTATTTGTTGTTTCAAATTTTCGTCTTTTAACGGATTCTTTTGTTTTATTGTTTACTCAGGACAGTGTTTTTCATATGGTCATGAGTGTTCTTGTCATTGCAGGGCTTCTTTTTGTGCTGTTCTTGCCCTTTTATCACGCATTTTCGAAACGACAGAAAAAGACATGGGAAAAGAAAATAATGTTCTATATGATCGTACTGGTGGATTATCTGGTCGCCTGGACGGCATATGGCTATCTGCAGACAGCATACTTTTCATGGGAAATGATGTTTCCACTGATCAATGTGATACAGGTATCAATGGTGGCCTTCGGAAGTTGGTTTGGTTTTTTGCATGAAAACAAAATTTCTGATAAAAATGTGACAATCAGTGAAGCCGTTATCAGCAGTCTTATTTTAATAGTTCTGTTCCTGCTGTTAAATACAAAATACCAGCAATTCTGGGCTATCACATTTTCGGTATGTATCTTTTATGCAGCCATCCTTAACAAGATATTTATTCAGGCTCTTCGGGCAATTAAAAAGATATTATAGTCTTTGCAAACATTTAAAAACTCTTTGCTTTTACATAATGTCTGCATTATGTTAAAACGTAAAATCAACAGCAATTTTGTTTCTGTCATCCGGATGCACCCTGGCTTTATAGCTTTTGCCGATCAGTGGTTTCAGTTTTAACACAGCTTCTGTTGGCATGGCAATTTCCTTTTTCAGATTATAGGGCATTTCACCCGGAAGTGAAACTTCATAACCTATCATTATTACAGGATTGAAATCCTCGCTTTTTCCGGTTTCTTCAATACTCAGCAGTTTGGCAATGCCATCAATGCCTGACTGTTCCATACGGAGACGGTCAAGTTCAGTCCATCCCTTACCGCCGTAAGTGGGTTTTTTTACGGTTTTATCCATCTGCTCATTCGACTGGGCATTAAAGACCACACTGTTTTTGTCTTCTTTATCAACTTTTACCGCAAATCTGGCGCCCGGCTGAAATTGCGGAACAGCAGAGCGGGGAATAATGGTGTCAAAACTTACATCATACTCAGGGTCATAATTGTTGTCTATTCGCAGGACAAGATTAAGCAAGGGCTGGTCGTTGATGGTCACTATGCCACCCTGACTGTTTTCACCAATGCTTACCACAGTGGCTGTCGCATCACTGCCTCCGGCCAGAACCTGTCTTGCTGATTTACCTCTGCCCCAGAAAAAACTTATGCCTTTGCCACCAAAAATCCCTTTAAACATTCCGACAAATGGCAGAATTGATAAACCAAATACCAGAACCATGGCAATTACAAACATAATAGTCCATGCGGTATCGCCCCATCCGGCCCGAATCTGTTGTTCAAATACGCCAACAAGCATTACAGGTATCGCACCAATAAAAGGCATCGCTATTCTCCAGGCAAATTTGTTTTTTTTCATAACTGTTATATTGTTTGAATTAATACCATCATAACTTATGCGCTCTGTTCGGTCAATTTATCACTGACAACTTCGGTACCGAAAGGTACAATTTTTTCATATACGACTTCCCACAGGCGAAAAAAATATTATCTGTGATTGCTGCTGCTGCTTTTTTCCTTACTATTTATGACAGGTCATGTGAATTTTGGATTGAATGTTCTCTATGGAAATAAAATGACAAATAATGTCATGTTTATTGGGAAGGCCGCGATTCCACCAGCATCAGGAACTTAAATCTTAACGTAGAATGATTCCGAAGCAATCGGATGGTAGAATACTCCGATCTTGATGCAGTTCTTCAGGTCAGAGGCATGCATTGCGGCTTCATACCCGTGATCTTGATGTTCTTTTGTTGAATGTTCTTTTCTGTAAAGAACTAACTTTGTAAAAAAATTCCTTGCAACTGAAAGAGCTATTATCGGTATATAACAACAACCCTCAGGTCAGGGATATGGCGGTATTGGCAGATTCGCCGGAAGCTACAAAAATTCATATTGGCGGTCTGAGTGGTTCTGCAAAAGCATTTGCCATTGCGTCAGTTTTTCGTCAGTCGGGGAAAACACAGTTTATTGTTATGCCGGATAAAGAATCTGCCGCATACTTATATAATGATCTGGAAAATATCCTGGGCGAACAGGATATAAAATTATTTAAAAAGAATGTCCTTTTTTTTCCATCATCTTACCGGCATCCCAAAAATTTCGAAAAGATGGATAATACTTCGGTACTTCTTCGCACCGAAGTACTCAACAAATTGCAAAAAGGCCGTAAAAAGCTTATTGTGGTTACCTATCCCGATGCACTTCTTGAAAAAGTGGTGGCACAGGGATTTTTTGAGAAAAATACCCTGCGCCTCAGGACAGGTGAAAAACTTTCCATTGATTTTCTCAGGGAAGTAATGGTTGAGTACAATTTTGACTATGTGGATTTTGTTGCGGAACCCGGACAATATGCCGTTCGTGGTGGTATCATTGATGTGTATTCATTTTCTAATGAGAATCCTTATAGAATAGAACTTTTTGGCGACCAGGTAAGCTCTATACGCACCTTTGATCCTGCCTCTCAGTTATCGCTTGAACGGATTGAACATATTAAAATTGTTCCTGACTCCAATGATATTGATTTTGTTCGTAAAAAAGTAGATCTTCCTGAATATATCAGTGATTCGGCAGTATTTTGGTTCGAAGATGCCAGTTTTGCTTTCGATCATCTGGGAATTCTCTATCAGATTGCTTCCGGTCACAGCAAAGCTGCGAATAATGAAGAGGATATCAGGCCGGACGCCAGTGAACTGTTTTCCGAACGTGATGCTTTAATAAAGCAGATAAGCTCATTTCCCGTTCTTGAATTTGGGAAACACTTTTTTTTCGAAACGCTGCAAACTTATAAGTTTGAAACATATCCGCAGCCTTCGTTCAACAAGAATTTTGACATCCTGATCAGTAAACTTTCAGAAAACACCGGCAATAATATTACTAATTACATTTTTTCTGATTCAAAAAGCCAGATTGAACGTATTAATACCATCATTGAAGATATAAAAAAAAGCCGAAAGCAGCATGAGGATATTGAGTTTACCGTTGTTAATACTTCTATCCATGAGGGTTTTGTCGATCTTGAACAAAAAATATGCTGCTATACCGATCATCAGATCTTTGACCGTTACCATCGTTTCAGGCTTAAAGATAATTACAGTGCCCGGGAAGCAGCAACACTCAAAGAGATATACAACCTCAGCCCGGGCGATTACATCACACATATCGATCATGGCGTCGGGCGTTATGCCGGCCTGGAAAAAATTGAAGTCAACGGCAAGCAGCAGGAGGCTATCAAATTAGTTTACGATAATCAGGATCTTTTATATGTGAGCATACATTCGTTGCACCGTATATCAAAATTTGTGGGCAAGGATGGCACTCCGCCAACGTTGAACCGTCTGGGTTCAAATGCCTGGAATAAACTGAAAGCAAAAACAAAAGACCGTGTAAAGGATATTGCCAGGGACCTGATAAAATTGTATGCACAGCGGCGTGCTTCCGGCGGACATTCTTTTCCTCCCGATAATTATCTGCAGCATGAGCTGGAAGCATCGTTCATATACCAGGATACGCCCGATCAGGTAAAATCCACTGCCGACGTAAAAAAAGATATGGAAGCCGATTTCCCGATGGATCGTCTGATCTGCGGTGATGTAGGTTTTGGAAAAACCGAAGTGGCAATACGTGCAGCCTTCAAGTCGGTATGCGATAGCAAGCAGGTTGCAGTGCTTGTCCCCACCACGATTCTCGCATTACAGCATTATAAAACTTTTTCCGACCGCCTGGCCGAATTTCCATGCAATGTTGAATATATCAACCGTTTTCGTTCAGCAAAAAAACAGAAAGAGATACTGAAAGACCTTACAGATGGAAAGCTGGATATACTGATTGGCACACACAGGCTCATCAGTAAAGACGTTGTATATAAGGATCTGGGACTACTAATCATCGACGAAGAACAGAAATTCGGTGTCGCCGCCAAAGAGAAATTGAGAAAACTTAGAGTTAATGTAGATACCCTGACTCTTACAGCAACACCAATACCGCGCACCTTGCAGTTCTCGCTCATGGGTGCACGCGACTTGTCAATAATTTCTACGCCACCGCCTAACCGTTATCCGATACATACCGAATTACATGTATTCAACGAAACAAGTATCCGGGATGCCATAATGTATGAAGTCTCCCGGGGCGGGCAGGTCTTTTTTGTGCATAACCGCATTCATAATATCAATGATATAGCTGAGCTGATCCGCAGATTATGCCCCAATGTCAGAATTGCCATTGGCCATGGTCAAATGGATGGCAGCGTGCTGGAACAAACCATGCTTGACTTTATTGACGGGCAGTTTGATGTGCTGGTATCTACCACGATCATCGAATCAGGGCTTGACATTCCGAACGCAAATACCATCATCATCAACGAAGCACAGAATTACGGCCTGAGTGATTTGCACCAGTTGCGGGGCAGGGTAGGGCGGACAAACAAAAAAGCATTTTGTTACCTGCTGGCGCCGCCTTTATCTGTACTTACCGATGATGCCCGCAAACGACTGAAAACCATTGAGGAATTTTCGGAACTGGGCAGCGGATTCAATATTGCCATGCGCGACTTAGACATCCGCGGAGCAGGCAACATACTGGGCGCCGAACAAAGCGGATTTATTTCAGAGATCGGTTTCGAGATGTACCAGAAAATTCTTGACGAAGCTTTGTTTGAACTGAAACAAAAAGATTTTAAAGACCTGTATCCGGAAGATCAAAATGTAAAACAGGAATATGTAAGAGACTGCCAGATAGAAACCGATCTGGAAGTGCTGATCCCTGACACATACGTTTCAAATATAGCAGAGCGCCTCGCTTTGTATAAGGAACTGGACAGTATTGCCGACGAAGAAGACCTGCTTGTTTTCCAGAATATGCTTATCGACCGCTTCGGGCCTATATCCCTGCAGACACAGGAATTGATCAATACATTGCGTCTCCGCTGGATCGCATCAAAACTCGGTATGGAAAAGATCGTGCTGAAAGAATCGCTGCTTAAAGCCTATTTTGTAAGCAATCCCGAATCCAGCTACTACCAGTCGGAAGTATTCACCGGTATCATAACTTTTGTAAAAGAACACCCGCATTTTTGTAAGCTGAGGGAGTCGAATAATAAACTTATCATTGTGATTAGCAATGTCAATAGCGTAGCGGAGGCGTTGCAGCAGATTCTCAAAATCAGCGAATGCAATCCTATTTAGCAAAGTGTTTATGTTTCATAAAAAATTATGAATTTGTTGTCTTTTTGACAATGTTTTAGTTACTTTGTAATACCATAGGATATTTGAAAGTGAAAACTTATTTGAAATGGGTTTTATTAATTGTCATTCTAATTCCTTTTAGGGGGGCTTTTCTTTATGCCCAGAAGAATAAAAATAATCATTATATAAGGCATTTTAGTACAAAAGATGGTTTATATAATAACCATATCAGGAGTATAGCTCAAGATAAAACTGGTTTTTTATGGATAGCCACATGGGATGGCCTGACACGTTTTGATGGTTATGAGTTTAAAAGTTATTATCACGAACCTGATGATTCAAGCTCTTTACCTGGCATTGTGCTTCACAAAATATGTGTAGACAGGTTCAATAACGTTTGGGTATTTGCTAATCGTTCTGTATGCAGATATAATAGAAAAAATGATAATTTCATAAGATGTAACAATCATTCTAATTCATGTAAAATACAGTCAAATTTATGTAGTTCAATAAATTTAGATAATTATGGCAATTTATGGTTATTGGGTGATAAGGGCTGCGATGTTTGGGTAGATAATAAAAAATTTGTTCACTATAATTTTAAAAATAAATCATATTGTGATACTGCATTTCAAATTTATTTTGATTCTAAAAATAATATTTGGCTTTTTCTCGAAAAGTATTTATATAAATGTTCCAACCCGACTATTAGTTACAATGTAAATTCTGAAATAATTGTTGAAAAAAAAATAAAATATTACGTCCCCAAGCCCAATACGGATTTTCTAAATTATAATTATAAAATAAATAGATTAATTTATAGCAGAACGAATGATACACTTTGGATATGTACCAATCATGGGTTATATTATTTGAATGTGTTAAACAATAAGATAAAAAGTTTTGATGGTCACTTTAATCCTAATTCATTCGATAAAAATACCGAGCCTTTAATATGGTCTTCTATTGAGAAGGGGCTGGATTTATATGATCCCAGAAAAAATTTTAGAGATTCTGTAAGGGAGATTGGGGGTTCTCAAGAAGCGTTTTTCATAGACAGACAAAATATAATATGGTCTGGGGGAGTATTTAATTTATCTAATGAAGGTACCGGCTTATATATGATTTACAATACAGGTAATTTTTTCAAATATTACCTTGATAATACTGACGAAAAAATTAAATATACTGTATTTGGAGTATATCAGGACAGCTTATTGAATATTTGGGTTGGTATTGATAACTTCAATTATATTTTAAGAATTCACCCAGGCGGATTATTAATTGATTCGTTAAATTATGTTACTAAAGTAGATGACCGAATCCCATGTCCAATGTCATTTCTGGATGATAAAAAGGGAAATCTTTGGATAGCTTATAGATCCGGGTATCTTTATAAATACAATTTTAAAAAAGACTCTTTCTTGCCATATAATTATGACCTTAAAGTAACAAATGGGTTTTCTTTTCAAACATTTGGATTTAAAGTGCTTAAGAAATACAAGGATGGTAATATAATAGCCGGAGGCGATGGAAAATATTGTTGTTTTAATCCTGATAATAAGACTGTTATTTTTGGAAATAGTCCAATCCATTTTGGTGTTTATTCAGTGCTTGTTGATAGAGATTCAAACATATGGATTGGTTGCTCTAATGAACTAATTCTCATAAAAAATAGCACATATGAAACTCATTCATATAGTTCACGCATGAACTCAAATATAGAGTGTATTGTTGAAGTTGATCCTAATTATTTGTGGCTTGCATTTTTTGGTCAGGGAATAGGGCAGTTTGATAAAAAGACCGGATATATAAAATTCTATAGAACACATGATGGATTGTCAAACAACTCAACATATAATATTTTAGTAGATAATTCTAACCGATTTTGGATAAGCACAAACAGAGGTATTTCTATGTTCAATCCAAAAACTGAAGAGTTTTGGAACTTTGGTCCCGAGGATGGATTGAAGATTGAGGAGTTCAATAGTAAAGCTGCTTATAAATGTAAGGACGGTCAGATGCTTTTCGGGGGCAT
The DNA here is from genome assembly GCA_035389045.1 of Bacteroidales bacterium. GTDB lineage: Bacteria > Bacteroidota > Bacteroidia > Bacteroidales > CAIWKO01 > CAIWKO01. The sequence goes on from DAOORA010000036.1 coordinate 13,507, forward strand.
GGGCGGAGTGGTCGGATTTTATCCTGACAGTCTAAAACAATCAAGTTTAAACTATTACTCGCCAATAATTTTTTTAGAATTAAAAGTGCTAGGTGATACAATATTTGAAAAGAATATTTATGAGCAACCCAGTATTACAATTAAGCCAGGTTCCGAATCATTTGAACTAGCTTTCACTTGTCCAGACTTTAGAAATACTGAAAAAATACAGTTCAGATACTATATTGAGGGCGATAATGATACACTTCCTACAGATTTCAGAAATCGTAAAGCAAGTTTTACAAACTTAAAACCCGGAAAATATAATGTATGTGTTGAAGCTACAGATAATGATGGTGAGTTTTCGCGAAGAGCATCAATTGAAATAATAATACCTCCATTGTTTAAGCAAACATTCTGGTATAAACTAATAATTATTCTGGTTACGATTATTCTTTTAAGTCCGTTAATTATTGTTGTAATTTTACATAGGAAAAAAAGGCAAAAAGATAAAGTAATTGAATTGACCGATGCAATTCAACAAAAGGATGAGGAGGAATTTACACAAAATATTCACGATGTAATTGGATCAGAACTTAATTTTGCTTCAAGTTCCCTAAAATCATTTATTAAAGGAAATTCTGATTTGAAAGATGCTGAAAAAGACAAACTAGAAATAACGATGTCACATTTGATAAATACAAAAGAGAGTTTGAAGGTCATTGTAAAGAACACATTGCCGCAAAGCTTAAAAATTGCAGGTTTCTTACCCACTTTGAAAGATCTGATTGATACATTAAATAAATCTCAACAGATCCGATTTGAAATAGAAGAGGATGAAAAATTTCCAGAATTAAATGAAATGGAAGCCTGGCAATTATATAAGGTATTCCGGGAATTAATAAACAATATACTTAAGCATTCAAAGGCTAAAGTTGTTATTATTTCCATTACCTGTGATAAAAAATTGCGATTAATGATTAAAGATGATGGAGTCGGTTTCGATCAGAAGTTAATTCATCACCCAACAGGGATGGGTTTAGAAAATATAAAACGCCGTATAACGGCACTTAAAGGAAATATAATAAAAACTGATGTACAAAAGGGTACTGAGTTTATTATTGAATTTCGGATTAAAAACAACAGAATTAAATACTAAGATTATATGGAAAATAATGATGTAATAAAAATCCTAATTGTTGATGACCATCCTGTAGTGAGGAAAGGACTAAGAGAAATTTTGGGAGAAGTTGGAGGAACCCAAATTGTAGCAGAAGCGGATGGAGGAGAAGAAGCATTGCAAATTCTTTTGAAAACACAGGTGGATGTAGTAATTACAGACCTAATTATGCCTAAAAAAATGAATGGTCTTGATTTGACCGAGAAAATTAAAGAAAAATACAAAGACAAAATAAAAATAATTGTTTTCACGGTAAGCGAAGAGGGTCCTATATTAGATAAAATTTTTAATGCAGGCGCAGAGGGTTTTTTATTAAAAGAAGCTGATTCTAATGATTTTAGTTTTGCATTACAGAAAATAACTAATGGAACACATTATTATTGCGAAAGATTTCATGAAATTAGAGCAAGATATAAATCAAAAAGGGAGGAAGAAGAAAAAGAAAAAAAAATATTGACCAAACGCGAGTGGGAGGTTCTGGATCTTATATTGGATGGAAAAACATATGCTGAAATAGCCAATAAGCTTAATATTAAAGAGGTTACTGTCAGAGTATATAAGGATAAAATGATGAGTGCAATAAACGCAAAAACCACCATTGATTTAATTAAATATGGGATACGTTGTGATGAGTTTTCAGCGTCAGAATGAATTCCTAAATAATCATTTGTTTATCTACTCTATACATTTTTGTTTACATAACGCTAAACATTTGCTCTAACACTTTTTCTTTTCTTATATTTAACTTTGTCTCATAACTTTTTATATCATGAGACATGAAAACTATTTTTAAAATTATCGTTTTGCTCGCTTTTAGCTTGAGCAATGCACATGCACAAATATCATGTGTAAATGGCAATCTTACGGGTACAGGTATTATGATTACACCTAATGGGGGCCCTATTAGTGCGGGTACTCAAATATGTGTCAGTGGAGATATTCCTTCATTTCCGTATCATAGCGTTGATATTTTTTTATCACCAACAAAATGTAATGATAACGGTAGAATTGGAGATAATTATCAAGTAGGTTATCCCAATAGGTGTACTAATGCTAATGGTCATTTTAACGCATGTCTTACTGTTGGCAAAGGCACCTGCGGAACTACTTATTATTTATCAATCAAGTTATCAGCGATAAGTAGTGGTTGTTCAGTGACAGGAACTGGATGTGGTTGCAATACTTCATTATGTTCTTTACCATTTACATATAGTGGAACGAATTCCATAGCACCTACAAGCATAACCGCAAATTCCACTTCTACATGCTCGGGGTCATGTGTTTCTTTAACTGTAAATGGTGGCTCATTGGGTACAGGCGCTAACTGGAAGTTTTACAAAGTTAGTTGTGGCGGCACTTTGCTTTGTAGCACTACTGGATCTCAATGTACAAATATTGATTGCCCTACATCAAATACGACATATTTTGTAAGAGCAGAAGGTACATGTAATACCACTAACTGTGTACAGACAACAGTTACTGTCAATACTGTTCCAATGGTTGTAACGGTTATGGGAGGAGGAACTTTTTGCAACAACAATATAACACTCACAGCATCTGGCGGAAGCGGAGGTATAATATACTGGCAAAACAACATAAGCGGAGGCACATCAACTGCTACACAATCAACATCACGAACAGTTAATACACCAGGCACCTATTATTTCAGGGCTCATAACTATTGTGGTTGGGGACCTCAGGGAAGTACAACTGTAACAATAAACAATACGCCATCAGCACCAATATTACAAGTAGTTAACAATTGCGGTAATTCTATCATTACTGCATCAAATTATACGGGAACATTAACTTGGAGTGACGGTGGAAGTGGCAATCCTCGTACTGTTATTTCAGGTAGTTATACTGTAACTCAAACTGTGAATAATTGCACTAGTGCAGCAAGCAATCAGGTTACGGCATCTCCATTACCTGTTCCGTCAGCACCTACATTACAAGTAGTAAACAATTGTGGTAATTCAACCATAACAGCATCAAATTATACAGGAACACTATCTTGGAGCGATGGAGGGAATGGTAATCCTCGGAATGTTATTTCTGGTTGTTATACTGTAACTCAAACTAGGAATAATTGTACTAGTTCAGCAAGCAATCAGGTGACCGCATCTCCATTTATTATTCCGTCAGCACCGGTATTGCATGTAATAAATAATTGCGGTAATTCAACCATAACAGCATCAAATTACACGGGAACACTAACTTGGAGTGATGGAGGGAGTGGTAATCCTCGTACTGTTATTTCTGGTAGTTATACTGTAACTCAAACTATAAATAATTGTACTAGTTCAGCAAGCAATCAGGTGACAGCATCTCCATTACCTGTTCCGTTAGCACCTACATTACATGTAGTTAACAATTGCGGTAATTCTATCATTACGGCATCAAATTATACGGGAACATTAACTTGGAGTGACGGTGGAAGTGGCAATCCTCGTACTGTTATTTCAGGTAGTTATACTGTAACTCAAACTGTGAATAATTGTACTGGTGCAGCAAGCAATCAGGTGACAGCATCTCCATTATCTGTTCCGTCAGCACCTACATTACAAGTAGTAAACAATTGCGGTAATTCAACCATAACAGCATCAAATTATACTGGAACACTATCTTGGAGTGATGGAGGGAGTGGTAATCCTCGCACTGTTACTGCAGGTAGTTATACTGTAACTCAAACTGTGAATAATTGTACTGGTGCAGCAAGCAATCAGGTGACAGCATCTCCATTATCTGTTCCGTCAGCACCTACATTACAAGTAGTAAACAATTGCGGTAATTCAACCATAACAGCATCAAATTATACTGGAACACTATCTTGGAGTGATGGAGGGAATGGTAATCCTCGCACTGTAACTGCAGGTAGTTATACTGTAACACAAACTGTGAATAATTGTACAAGTGTGGCAAGCAACCAAGTAACAGCATCTCCATTACCAATTCCATCATCTCCAACAACTGGTAATAATGGCCCCATTTGCGCCGGAACAACACTTTTTCTAACGGCATCACATATATTAAATGCAACTTACTCATGGATAGGGCCGAATGCATTTACGTCAAATTTACAAAATCCGACTATTACAAATGTAACGCTAGCAGATTCGGGTATATATTTTGTTACTGCTACTGTTAATGGTTGTGAAAGTTCGTCTGATACAACATTAGTTAATGTTAATGCACTCCCCAATGCAAATGCATGGAATGATACAACTCTTTGTGTAGGTATCAAAGATACATTGCATGCTAGTGGGGGTATTAGTTATTTATGGAGTAATAATAATACAACACCCGATATCATTGTTGGTGTTGCATCAACTACAATATTTTATGTTTCAGTGACTGGTGCAAATGGTTGTATTGCCATCGATAGTGTTAAAGTAACTGTTGATAAACCTATGCCTACTATTATTTGTGATAGTGATATTATTATTTGTAATCAATCATATTCACATTATCAATGGTATTATAATAATGTTTCTTTATTTGGTCAGCATGATTCAATCTGTAATTCTGTTGGTACAGGAACATACTATGTAGAAGTAGTTGATTCTTTAGACTGTAATGGAATATCTGATTCTTGTTATATTTCTATTCCAGTGAGTATTAATTCTTTAATTCAAAATAATATTGACATTTACCCAAACCCTGCTAATGATAATCTCACTGTTGAATACCCAGTAATAGCAGATAATGAAATGGTTTCAATATATAACATCCAGGGGAATCTCATATTGCAATTACCCATATTTAGGGTAAAAACAGATATCAACATTTCTGACATAGAAAAGGGATTGTATTTTCTGAGATTAGAAAGTGAAAATGGGACGGTAGTGAAGAAATTCATCAAAATATAATAACAATTATTTAAATAATCAATAAATCATTAAATATAAAAGGAGGCTTTATGAAAAAATCACTTACAATGATGGTAATACTTGTTTTTACAAGTATTAGCTATGCACAACAACCCTGGTATGCCACAAATTTTAACTATGGTGGTCATGTTTATGCTTTAATAACTGCTAATGATGGATCTATTATTGCTGGGAAAGATGATAAAGTTTTTCGATCTATTGATAGTGGGTTAACTTGGATACAAATGGCCAGCAATTTAAATGAATCTATTAATTGTTTCACAAAGAAAACATCAAATGGTTATTTATTTGCAGGAACAGCCACAGGTGCCGGTAATCCTAACGGCGGAGTATATCGATCTATTAATAATGGCATAAATTGGACAGGGCCATTGTTACCAAATATTAGAATTTCATCTATGACTGTAAACTCAAATGGAGTTATTTTTACAGGTAGTAATGGTTCGGCATCAACTGGTATTCGGCGTTCAATAGATAATGGTGTTTCATGGTCAACATCTGGATTGGAAACCTATGATATTTATACTTTAGCTAGTGATAATAATGGGACTGTATATGCTGGAACTGGAAATGACGGTGCAATTTTTAAGTCTACAGATAACGGTCAATCTTGGATTCAAATTCATTACTGGGGACCGGCAACATCTGTTCGTACTGTTGCCGTAAATGATTTAGGTGTTTTATTTGCAGTTATTTCTACAGGCGATTTAAATGTATCTTACGATGGTGGAATTACATGGCAAACAAAAATATCTAATATCGACTTCTATGATAGCGCACCAATAAAGATTTTTTCGAATCAGATAGCTTTTTTAGGAACTTATGGTGAAGGTGTATATCAAACTACAAATGGTGGTGCAAATTGGGTTCAAATTAATACTGGGTTGACAAATTTATACATACATTCATTAACAATTGACAATAATAACTCTGTTTATGCGGGTTCAATAAATCTAATATTTAAAAATGATAGCATCATACCACTTCCTATCCCCACAAATACACAGAATTTTTTGTTAGAACAAACATTTAATCTATATCCTAATCCTGCAAGTGATAAAATTGAAGTAGAATCAATTAATATTGCATGCATTGAAATATTAAACTTACAAGGACTGATTATTCAAAAATCATATACACCAAAAACAAATACAACTTTTGATATTTCAAATTTATCCAGTGGTGTTTACATTATAAAAGCAATAACAGAAAAAGGAATTATTATAACAAAGAATTTTATTAAACAATAATCCCTTGTCTGTAATTCTCAATAAATATTGATATTTTTATTGGTATGTTTTGGGCTGGCTTAGCAAGAAAAATATTTACTAACAAGCAGTTATTATAGTATTTTTTATAAAATTGCAGGATATTCTATGCATAATAACGAAAAAGCCTATATATTCCTTGATATTGATGGCGTTCTGGCAACGAAAGAATGTTTTAATATTGATAAAAGCCTTTGGTATGATGCCTGGGCATATCCCTTTAATGAAAATTGTGTAAAAGTTTTAAACAAGATTTTATTAAAAACAGAAGCGGAGATAATTCTTACTTCCGACTGGCGAAGAATTTTTGAAATAGATGAAATGGATAAAATTTTTATTTTTAATAAAGTCATTAAAAGCCCTGTTAATTATACTCTTGATCTGAATGACCGGGATAAAGAAATAAGGGAGTATGTTACCAGAGAGAAATTGTCAAGGTTTGTTATTATCGATGATTCTCTGTTAAAAGGATATAAAGAGAGATTAATCCGAACCGATCCGGAAAAAGGCTTGCAAGTGGAGCATTTAAAAAGAATTATTCAGTTGTTAAAATAAAAGATTTCCTGTATGTATGAATCTCATAATAGAAACCGATCTTGGTTGCGACCCTGACGACTTTTATGCTATATGTTATATTATCTCTGCCGAAATTAATGTCAGGGCTATCACTATTTACCCTGGTGATAATGATCAGATGGCTTTTGTAAAATGGTTACTAAGAGAATTAGACTTGAATATTCCAATTGGGGCAAGTTCACTTAACAGGCAAAAAAGTTCATTATCCGGGTTGCATACAAACCTTTTGAAAAAATATGGTCAACCACATACAGCGCTCCCTGATGGACTTGGCTCAGAAATAATTACGAACACATTTCAAGACTTTCCCGATAGTGAATTATTTATCATTGGCCCTCCTAAAAGCATGGGTATTTTCCTGTATGAAAACAAATCGGCAGAAATAAGCAGGGCAACAATTCAGGGCGGGTTTATCGGCTATGATGTGCATGGGTTGCCATGCAGAAGATTGAAAAAGTTTGAAGAAAAATCTACATTTCAAACCTATAATCTGAACGGCGATATTTTTGGCTCTAAACAGATTCTGGAAGCAAACATCAAGCACCGTCAATTTGTTTCAAAAAATGTAAATCATACGATCATTTATGATAAAAATATTCACGAAAGAATTATGGGCATTAAACCCAAGAACCGGGCAGGTGAAATATTAAGGGAAGCATTATGTTTGCAAGTTAAAGAATATGGCCCCAAAAAATTTCACGATCCGATGGCTGCCGTATGCCATTTACATCCAGAAATTGCAACCTGGGTTAAGGCAAAATTATATAATATCGGTAATGAGTGGGGCGCCAATCTTGATGATAATGGAGATAATATTATTATTGATGTTGATAGAGAAAAATTCTGGAAATGTATTGCAGAATCAAATTGAGAGGTCTATCTCCATGCTGGCGCGGAAATACATTCCTGCTTTTTTAATATTCCAATTGTATCCCTTCGGTAAACTACATTTTATGAAGAAGTTGTCTCAAAATCACTTTTTGCAACTTTGTGCATCCCTTTAAATTTCTTGTATTAAATATAAGTAATTGAACCGCAAAGGATTACTAAGTACACACTAAGTTTCACTAAGGCAAAATACAAACAAATTTTGATTTTGAGACGGCCGCAACATTCATGATGAAAATAATAAGAGTTTTTGTAAAAGATTGTACGAAGTTTGTAAATTCGCATAACGGCGATTTATAATTACATAATAAATATTAAAATGAAAAAGTCCATTAAATTCTCATTCCTTTTCTTCTTAATATCATTGTTGGTTACAAACCTGCAGGCACAATACCAGCCCGGCGACACCATAAGCATCCAGACTTTCACCTTTGGTTCGCCGCAAAATGCCAAGTTCCTGTTTCCTCCAGATACCGTTCGCGTGAACAAGATACTGATGTATTATACGCTGAAGTGCAACCCTGCACAAAACCCGGCATGCGGCGAATGGGATTACCTGACGAATACCTATTTGTATGAGCATACCGGTGTGCTCGATTCGACGCTGCTGAATGCCCCCAGTTATAAGGTGAACGGCACCAGCCCCGACTCTGTTGAATTCATGTTTCAGCCGTCGTGGAGCTATTTTCCGCATTTTAATACACAAATTGTTTACACGAACACATTGAGTTTTGATTCGACAGTATTTAACAGCGGAGTAATAATTTCTGAAAACCCTTTTAATGCTGCATATCCTGAAAGCCGTTCACAATATTTATGGAAGGCTCCTGAATTACTTGCAGCAGGCCTTGACTCCGGCAACATCTCCGGCCTCAGATTTTTTATTCAGAATACGGGAAGCGAACTGAAAAATCTTAAGGTACGAATAAAAAACACTGTCCTCGATTCATTGACATCCCTGAGTTTCGAAAGAGAAGGGCTGAGCGAGGTCTATTCAAATAATACGTCATTCCTTTCAACCGGCTGGAATGTCATTCATTTTACCACTCCTTTCACATGGGACGGAACGAGCAATATTGCCATCGATATATCTTTTGATAACGGGGTAACAGGAATAGCAAATGAAATTTTATCAGAGAATTCATTGCTGAAAACCGGCATCACTTCTGCCGGTTCCGACAAGTCTTTGTTTTTTTTGGGAAGCGATTTCGTGGACGTTCCCATAGAGGCCTTTGCAGCGATAGACAGTTTTATCACCGTTTCGTTCTGGCAATATGGCAATCCTCCTTTTCAGCCGCAGGACCAGATGCTCTTTGAAGCATATGATTCCCTTGATCAGAGAGTCATCAATTGCCATCTGCCCTGGTCGAATGCCAATGTATATTGGGATGCCGGAAACAACGGCTCAGCTAATTATGACCGTATCTATAAAGCAGCCGGCACATCCGATTATGAAGGAAAATGGAATCATTGGGCATTTACGAAAAATGCTGCGACCGGAAACATGAAAATCTACCTGAACGGATTGTTGTGGCATTCGGGAACAGGAATGACAAGAAGAATGTCTGGAATAAACACAATGAAGATCGGTTCCGGTGCAACAGGCACATACAATTACGACGGAAATATTGATGAATTTGCTGTATGGAATGTGGAACTTGATTCAGCGACGATCAGAAAATGGATGCGCAAAGATCTGGATGCGTCCCATCCTTTCAATTCATATCTTCAATTATATTATAAATTCAATGATAATGATCTCTATACTGCTGCTGATTCAAGCAATGGCAATAATAACGGCTCACTTTTCGGGCTTCCGGCTTATGTTTATACCAAAGGCAGCGATATCGTCCGAAATTTCACCGAAACAATGCTAAGACCAAATATAATTTTTGAACAGGGGATTTACGACTCGCACATTGATACGGTTATCACTATAGATTCTGTTCAGAAAGATCCTATGCAGATCGTCTTCTTCAGTGATTCCTTACAACCATTGATCCCAACGGACACGCTTACCGTCTGGCCGGCCTGTTTCGATCATTATGTGTATGATCATTTGGGCGAAGCTGTTGATTCTGCTTTTGTGACGCCGGATTCCGTTATTTATCTTAAGAAATGGTATTACTTCAGCGAGCCTTTTGAAATTGTGAACAGATTTGAGCTCGGACGGTATATCACACCTTATGGTAACGGACTTTCGCTGGGAAACGGTGTTACATGGATCTATGATCTGAGTGATTACCGTACATTGCTCAAGGATTCTGTTCATCTCAGTGCAGGAAACTGGCAGGAACTGATGGATATGCGTTTTGAATTCATACTCGGAACGCCACCCCGTGACCCTTTAAGTGTGAAAAACTTGTGGAACGGGGATTTTGAATACGGGTTTCCAACAAACCCGATAGAGAGCCATCTTACTCCGAAGAAAGTTTATATCGCTCCGGAAGCATGGAATGTTCGCTGGAAGTCGCGTGTCACGGGTCATGGTATGGATACGCCGCAGAATTGCGCCGAGTTTTGCCCGAAATATCATTACTATAAAGTAAACGGGGTTCAGAAATATCAGCAACTGGTGTGGAGAGACGATTGTGCCCTGAACCCGCTTTATCCGCAGGGCGGTACCTGGGTTTATTCCCGGTCGAACTGGTGCCCCGGTGCGGAGGTGAGTACGTATGATTTTGAACTTTCGCCATACATCACTCCCGGAGATTCGGTCACACTCGATCATGACGTTCAGCCTTATACTCATACCAGCGGCTGGGACTATTATCAGATAGAAGACCAGTTGATTACTTATGGAGCGCCTAATTTTACAAAAGATGCCGAAGTTTATACTATAAAAACTCCGTCCAAAACATACCAATACAAACGATTAAACCCGATATGTAATAATCCGCTGATTACCATACGCAACAATGGCAGCGATACTTTGAAAACACTGACCATTACTTATGGCCTTGAAGGCGGAACTCCAAGCACTTTCAACTGGTCCGGAAGCCTTTCTCCTTTTAAAACTGAAGATGTACAGCTTGAACATTTTTCATGGGCTGTAAACAGCGGGACATTTTTTGCAAGTGTTTCCCTGCCTGATGGCGCAACAGACGAGTATCCACTGAACGACAAAATGACAACGAAATATGATGGCACTCCTGAGTTTCCTGCTAATGTTATCTTCGAAGTCAGGACAAATAATTATCCTTATGAAAACGAATTTACTGTAAAAGATGATTGGGGAAATATTATTCTTCACAAGACATTCACCCAGGCTAATACCACATACAGGGATACGGTACATTTTGATCCGGGGTGTTATGAATTCCGGCTTACCGATAATGATGATGACGGACTGTCCTGGTGGGCTGCTCCCGGCGATGGCTCCGGCTCATTTAGAATAAAAAGGGCGGAAAATGGCTTGATGTTCCGAACATATGGAAGCGATTTTGGCCGGGAAATCTACCAGCAGTTTACTGTTGGGTACAATTTGCCTGTCGATGAATTAAGCTCTGAGGTGTCGTTAACTATTTTTCCCAATCCCGCGGTAAATATATTTAATATTGATCTGTCATTGCCTTTTCAGCAGGATATAGATATTTGCATATATGACTGCATGGGCATGATGGTAAAACAAATTCACGAAAAAGATATTTCCGAAAAACAGATCATTGTTGATTTGTCTGACAAGTCTCCGGGGATTTATTTTGTGAATTTAACATCGAAAAATTCGACAAAGACCATAAAACTTATATTACAGAACTAAATTGAAAACTAATATTGTTTTGTAAGTTTTGTATTTTCGCATACAGTTGTGCGAAGTTTGCAAATCACATCAGTTGTGCGATCTTTGCAAATCGCATCAGTTGTGCGAAGTTTGCAACTTCGCACTAAATAAAAGTTAGTCTGTGACTAACAAAATGCATTATATTTGAACTGTGGGATTCAAATACAAAATATACGACCAATCGCAAGCATATTATCTGACATTTACTGTAGTTCAGTGGGTTGATATCTTTAGCAGAAAAATCTACAAGGATATTATAATTGAAAGCTTAAAGCATTGTCAGAATAATAAAGGATTAAATATTTTTGCTTATGTTATTATGACAAATCATATGCATTTGTTGGTTAATTCAGAAATAGGTGATTTGAGTCAGATCGTATGCGATTTTAAAAAATTTACCAGTAAAAAAATTATTAAAACCATTCAAACTGAACCGGGAAGCAGAAAAGACTGGATGTTAAATTTGTTTTCATTTGAAGCAACAAAGCACGTGAATTTTAGAAGGTGTAGTTACAAACTACAAATTTATAAGTGCGAAGTTGCAAACTTCGCACAACAAGGGTTTATTTGTGAATTTAACATCGAAAAATTCGACAAAGACCATAAAATTTATAGTACAGAACTAAATTGAAAACTAATATTATTTTGTAAGTTTTGTATTTTCGCTTACAGTTGTGCGAAGTTTGCAACTTCGCACTAAATAAACGTTAGTCTGCGACTAACAAAAAATATTATTTTTGATCTATGGGATTCAAATACAAAATATACGACCAATCGCAAGCATATTATCTGACATTTACTGTAGTTCAGTGGGTTGATATCTTTAGCAGAAAAATCTACAAGGATATTATAATTGAAAGCTTAAAGCATTGTCAGAATAATAAAGGATTAAATATTTTTGCTTATGTTATTATGACAAATCATATGCATTTGTTGGTTAATTCAGAAATAGGTGATTTGAGTCAGATCGTATGCGATTTTAAAAAATTTACCAGTAAAAAAATTATTAAAACCATTCAAACTGAACCGGAAAGCAGAAAAGACTGGATGTTAAATTTGTTTTCATTTGAAGCAAAAAAACATAGCAGAAACAAAAACTATCAGTTCTGGATTCAGGAAAATCATCCTATTGAAATTTTTTCTAATAAGTTTATAAAACAAAAGGTTGAATATATTCATAATAACCCTGTACGGGCCGGTATTGTTGAAAATCCGTGGGATTATTTATATTCGAGTGCCAGGAATTATGCTCGGGTGGAAAGTTTTTTAGATGTAATAATGCTTGATTTAAGTGGTGAATTTTAGAAGGTGTAGTTACAAACTACAAATTTATAAGTGCGAAGTTGCAAACTTCGCACAACAAGGATTATTTATATTCGAGTGCCAGGAATTATGCTGGTATGGAAGGTTTATTAGATGTGATAATGATTGATTTGAATGATAATTAAAGGTGTAGTTACAAACTACAAATTATTTCAGTGCGAAGTTGCAAACTTCGCACAACAAGGATTATTTATATTCGAGTGCCAGGAATTATGCTGGTATGGAAGGTTTATTAGATGTGATAATGATTGATTTGAATGATAATTAAAGGTGTAGTTACAAACTACAAATTATTTCAGTGCGAAGTTGCAAACTTCGCACAACAAGTTTAACAACGAAAAATTCGATAAGACCGTGAAACTCATATTACAGCACTAATTGAAAACTAATATAGTTTTTATACAGTTGTGCGAAGTTTGCAACTTCGCATTGAGTTTTTCTTGATATTGTTTTTGTCCTTGCATGATTAAAATTACGAAAAAACATCATGCTATAATATTGCAAAACAAATAGTTATCAACTTTTTATTGTTAGTATTAACATAGCCATTATAGTATTTTGAGAATTAAATCGTTGTTGTGCAACAGACACTTGCAACTTCGCACCTAATTCATTAACCTAAGTTTTGTATTTTCGCTTCCTGATTTACAACAGTTAGCAAATTTAACTTTAGATTTTTCTTGTCAGTTTCCAATACACATAGCAAATCATTACTTTTTTTTATTGCCGTGTTGATTATTACCGGTGCTCTCGTTTATTGGTTCCGCTGGACAGGCAATGCAGACGACGATTGGAAGTCAATTATTGACGGTGACGGGAAAAGGTATTATGAGTATTATGAACAAGTTGTTTTCAATAAGAATTTCGGCAATGCAACACCGGATTATGATAACATTATTAAAGCAGGCGACAGAACTTTTATTAAAGGCCAATGCGGCACGGCGCTGCTTATCTCACCATTTTTTCTGACAGCCCGGATGCTCAGCGGGTTTTCGGATGATCCTTATTCGCCATGGTACCATAAATCCATCAGTGTGGCAGCGCTCTTTTATATGTTATTGGGTTTTGCATTTCTTTACATGTTTTTGACCCGGCTGAACATAAAACCGGTTCATATTTTTTTTTCGCTGATAGCCGTACTTTTTGCAACCAACTTACTCGTTTACACGGTTATCCAGCCCGACGTGTCGCATGTGTATTCCTTTGCCATGATATCCTGTTTCTTATGGGCTTCCTGTTGTTTTATCCAAAAACCTGGTATTAAATATCTGCTGATCAGTGCAGTTACATTTGGTATCATATACCTGATCAGGCCCGTGAATGTGATTGTCATTTTTTTTCTCCCCTTCTTTTTCGATGATGCACGTGCATTGCGAAATTTTTTGAAACGGCACATAAAACAAATGGCTTTATTTGCCATCGTCGCACTACTTATTATGGGTATTCAAAATGTTTTGTGGTACATCCAGTGCGGGCATTTTTTTCTCTGGTCGTATCAAAACGAAGGATTTTATTGGTTGCATCCCGAATTTTTCAACGTACTGTTCAGTTTCCGTAAAGGACTTTTTATTTATACACCCATCCTGATCCTTGTGTTTTTAAGCCTTGCGGCAATATTTAAAACAAATCAATTCAAATTTATTATTGTCGTGATTTTTTTGTTCATTCTTACCTACATCGTTTCATCCTGGTGGTGCTGGACGTACTTCGACAGCTTCGGAATGCGGCCATTTGTAGATTTTTATGGCATATTTGTTTTACTTTTTGCTTTTCTGCTCCATAATCTGAAAAAAAAATTCCGGATAATGGTTTTGATCCTTTGTATTCCTTTTTTGCTGCTTAACCTGGTTCAATCATACCAGTACAGAAAAAACATCTTAAGTCCGGAGTACATGAATTTTGATAGTTACAAATACATTTTTTTAAAAACCTCAGATACCTATGTGAATTGCATTGGAGGCTCTTATGATCTTGTTCCCTATAATCAATTTGAAAAAAAATTGATATTTACGGCATCTCCCGAACCTGGCGATGATCGTATCGTGGTGTTTGACTCCCTTACTGAATATAGCCCCGGAGTTAAGATATTAAACAATTCGGAATTATTTAATGCCGGAAAATCATTTGCGGAGATTCGGTTCAAAAAATGGGAGTATCGTGTTAAAGGCTCCACAGGAGCAGTATTTGTAGTCTCAATAAGCTATGCCGGAAGGCTTAATGCTTTTTACAAGGTATTTCCGTTGAACTATCTCCCGGTTTGTCCGGTTAACCAATGGACCGAATACTCATATTCAATGATATTGCCTAAAATTTCAGAACCCGGATATGAATTGACGATGTATATCTGGAACAAAGGGTTACAAGAATATAAAATCAAAAACCTGGAGATCAACATTTACAAAACGGGTTAAATGGATTAACCTGTATGTCGCGATGTCCGGCGCAACTGGAGGCAGGCAGCATGGCCGGCATATTGGGGCAACCGCATAATATAGCGATGCAAAATATTTTCTTGTCATATCATTTTTTTTACTAATTTTGCAAATTCTTTTTTGAACCGACTGTACTATGATAAATATAACATTACCGGATAATTCGGTCAGGCAGTATAACGAAGGAGTTACAGGCCTGGATATTGCGCTGAGCATCAGCGAAGGCCTGGCCCGCAATGTTTTGGCAGCCAAAGTGAACGATGAGGTTTGGGATGCTACCCGGCCAATTCACAGTGATGCCCGAGTAAAACTCTTTACCTGGAACGATCCCGAAGGCAAAGCGGCTATGTGGCATTCCTCGGCGCATATCATGGCGGAAGCCATCGAAACACTTTTTCCGGGAACAAAATTTGGTATTGGTCCCAATATCGAAAACGGCTTTTATTATGACATAGATACCGGCGATCGCATGATCACTGAAGCTGACTTCAAGTCCATCGAAGACAAAATACTTGAATTTGCAAAAGAAAATCAGCCTATCCTGCGTAAGGAAATTTCCAAACAGAATGCACTTGACCTTTTTGCCAAAAAAGGTGATGAATATAAGCTTGAACTTATCAATGAACTGGCTGATGGCGGGATCACCCTATATGAAAGCGGCCGTTTCACCGATCTCTGCCGTGGACCGCACATTCCTGCATCAGGTTTTATCAAAGCGGTAAAAATTTTGAGTGTCGCAGGTGCTTACTGGCGGGGTGATATTAACCGCAAGCAACTTACCCGTGTGTATGGTATCACGTTCACCAAACAAAAAGAATTGCAGGACTACCTTATCCTGCTTGAAGAAGCGAAAAAACGTGACCACCGAAAATTAGGAAAGGAACTGGAACTGTTTACTTTTTCTGCAAACGTCGGACTGGGACTGCCTCTGTGGCTGCCTAAAGGAACTGCGCTGCGCGAACGCCTTGAGGCATTCCTGAAAAAAGCCCAAAAGAAAGCCGGCTATGTGCAGGTGATGACGCCGCACATTGGCAATGTCAACCTTTATAAGACTTCGGGACACTTCCAGAAATACGGCAAGGATTCGTTCCGCCCCATCACAACGCCGGTAGAAGGCGAGGAGTTCATGCTGAAACCTATGAATTGTCCACACCATTGCGAGATATACAAGAGCAAACCCCGTTCATACAAAGACCTGCCTTTGCGTATGGCAGAATTCGGAACAGTATATCGCTATGAGCAAAGCGGTGAATTACACGGATTGACACGTGTCCGTGGATTTACACAGGATGATGCACACATTTTCTGCACCCCCGACCAGGTGAAACAGGAATTTGTCGGTGTGATAAATATCGTGATGAAAATTTTTAAAGCACTTGATTTTAAGGATTTCACTGCACAGATCTCATTGCGTGACCCGAATGATAAAGAAAAATATATCGGAACCGACGAAAACTGGGAAAAAGCCGAACGCGCCATCATCGAAGTTGTGGAAGAAAATAAAATTGACGGTATTGTCGAGTTGGGAGAAGCTGCATTCTACGGGCCGAAACTCGATTTCATGGTTCGCGATGCTATCGGCCGTAAATGGCAACTGGGAACCATACAGGTGGATTATAACCTGCCCGAGCGTTTTGACCTGGAATACATAGGTAACGACAACCAGAAACACCGTCCGGTGATGATCCATCGCGCACCTTTTGGATCGATGGAACGCTTTGTGGCGGTTTTGCTGGAGCATTGCGCCGGAAAATTCCCGCTTTGGCTTGCCCCTGAACAGGTTACTATAATACCTATCAGCGACAAATTTGAAAATTATGCAAAAAAAGTTTTACAATTGCTAAATAATTACGATATTCGCAGCCAAATTGACAGCAGGAACGAAAAAGCGGGAAAAAAGATCAGGGACGCCGAGTTGGACAGAATACCATATATGGTTATAGTAGGAGAAAAAGAAGAGGCTGAAAATAATATATCTGTAAGAAAACAAGGCCAGGGAGATATAGGAACCTTTACCATTGAAGCTTTTGCTGAAATGATTAATGATGAGATAAAAAAAATGATTGAATAATTAACAAAAGTATTCACTAAAACGGAGGACAAGTTATAGCAACAAATTTTAATTTACAACAGGGGAGAGGATATCAGGGAAGAAATTATCCCAAAAAAGAAGAATTGCATAAAATAAATCACAGGATTACCGCTCCGGTAGTCCGGGTGGTTGGCGAAAATATCCAGATGGGAATATATCCTATTCGAGAAGCCCTTGAAATTGCTGAAGAACAGGGCCTTGATCTTGTGGAAATATCCCCGACAGCTACGCCCCCGGTTTGCAAAGTTATTGATTATAAAAAATTTCTTTACGAACAAAAGCGCAAGCAAAAAGAAATGAAGGCAAAGGCAGCCAAAGTAGTGATAAAAGAAATCAGACTGGGGCCTAATACAGATGACCATGATTTTAATTTTAAAATCAAACATGCCATCAAGTTTCTGCAGGAAGGTTGTAAAGTAAAAGTTGATGTCTATTTCAGAGGACGATCCATTGTATATAAAGAACAAGGTGAAATTATTCTGCTGAAATTTGCCCAGGAGCTGGTGGATTACGGGAAACCCGACCAACTGCCGAAGCTCGAAGGAAAACGTATGATTATGATATTGTCACCTAAAAAATAACTGATTACAATAAAAAACCAGATAAAATGCCAAAAATGAAATCAATTTCCGGAGCCAAAAAAAGACTGGAATTTACCGGTACCGGAAAAATTAAAAGAAAACACGCATACAAAAGTCACATTCTGACCAAAAAAACTACCAAACGGAAAAGAAACCTTACTTATGCAACCACCGTTGATAAGGTAGATGAAAAAAGAGTGAAACAAATGCTTGCCTGTTAAGTAATTCAATTATTAACTTGTCTTCAGCATTAAAGAATCTCATTACGGAGATCGCTGAAGCAAAAAACCTAAAACTATGCCACGTTCAGTAAATGCAGTAGCATCAAGACAAAGACGAAAAAAAATTCTAAGCAGGGTCAAAGGCCAGTTCGGTCGAAGAAAAAATGTCTGGACCGTTGCTAAAAACGCTTACGAAAAAGGTATGTGTTATGCATACCGCGACAGACGTAACAAAAAGCGCGATTTCAGAGGTTTATGGATCAATCGTATCAATGCCGGGACACGCCAGTACGGGATGAGCTATTCGGTGTTTATCGGAAAACTCCACGAAAAAAACATCCAGCTCAACAGGAAAACATTGGCCGATCTTGCCATGAATAACCCTGAAGCCTTTAAAGCAGTTGTCGATTCGGTAAAGTAAAGAATTACCTGATTTTGAAAAAAAAGGAATGAGGAAACTTGTTCCTTTTTTTATTGCCCTTTTACAGGGTGTTATCCGGTTATGAGAACTTTTTTAATGACGACTTTATCAGAAGCGGTAATTTTTACCATATATATTCCAGGTGACAGTTGGCCTGTGTTTATCTGCAGTTTATTCTGAAACAGTTTTGAATAAAGCACCCTCCCGCTCATGTTATATATTTCAATCCGGCTGTTGTCCTCACCGGTAGTCACATAAAAATGATCCCTGACAGGGTTAGGAAACAACTGAAAAGCGGCTTCAGATGACGGAAATTGAATATGAGTGATTGTTCCGGTAAGGAATACCGGTGCCGACCACAAATAGTTGCTATCTGCCTGTAAGGCCCGCACAAAGATCCAGTTGAAGTTTACCGGGCTGATAATGAACGTAGTGTCCAGGGTTCCTGAATGTGGTCCAATATCGGCCAGAACGCCATTTTGAGTAATTAACTGTATTGAGATCCATGATTCGTTATTTACATCCGACAAGTACACGTGGAGCGGCATGGTCAGTTGAACCGGCAATTCGCTTCCCATGGGCGTTCCGCTAAGGTCTATCCAGATTTTTGCATTTTTATCCATGGAGGCAAAGGTCCTGCCGGCCATTATTGCTTCAAATAAAGCCGGTCTGGTAAGAGCAGTTGACCAGATACCAGCCCGGCAGTCGTTCTTGGTGCCCCAGTCTGCGGAATGATTATCCTGATTCCAGACTGGCGAAAGATGCCATCCATTGGCCAGCGCCGGTTCATAAAAGTCATTGGCCTGCTGGATGCTTTGAAATTCTATCAGGGGAATAATATTATCCAGTGCATTACTAACAAAAGCAAAATTATTCCAATTGGTAAAATAGGTTTCTTCACCCGGATGATTGAACTGTGCAAAAGCAGGCGGGTGCGTGAGAACCCAGTTGTAAAAAGCCGGCAGGTCTGTGGTGTACCAAAGGTTGACAACATCATCAATAATATCAGTGGTATTAAAAACATTCACATGGCCATGAACCGGCGACCCCCATTCCCAACCGGCAATACCTACAAATGTTCCGTTAACTGTTGCGGCATCTGCGGCATTCCGGCAATCGGACCATTCCGGATCAATGTAAGGAATGTTTCCGATTTGTTCTAAATGATCGGTTACCGCCAGAAAATCAAGGCCGGCTGTATATCTTGCATAGTTGAAGGCATCTTCAGGTTCGCCGGCACCGTCTGAATTGGACGTGTGAGAGTGCAGATTACCGAAATAGGCCTGGTAGATTCCCTGTGAAACAACACAAAAGGGTGTAATAAACAGTATCATTGAAAGGAAAAATAATTTTTTTTTCATCATGCTTTTTCTTGTGTTTATTTGACAAAAATACACAAAATACAATATTTTAATATATTGGTAACCAAATAGTTATTAACATTATGATACTGTATTATTCATAGTGGTTTAATTTTTATGTAGTCCACTTAAAATATCGGATACCCAAGTCTTCTTTTATGCCACGAAATCCCTTACCTGTGTTGGGTTTTGTCTTACAATTGATACTGAATGGATGTTTCTATTATAAAAAAGTGAAAATAAAAAAATAAAAATAAATCATTTTGGCATAATTTTTTCATCATAGAATTTGAAAAAGTTTTTGAATGTATTATTTGTGAATATCAATTTGAAATAAATATCAATAAAAAATAAGTTCAAGTAAAAACAATAAAATCATAAAAATGATTGCAAATACGACAATTCAGTACAAGATTAATCAAAAAATCAATTACAAATTACTTGAAGGAATTGTTGAGCAAATGAAAGTCATGGCTCATCCGGTCCGACTTGCTATAGTCATTATTCTTGCTGTCAATAAAAAGATGACTGTATCACAGATCTATGATGAACTTGGGATACAGCAGTCTGTGGCGTCTAACCATTTAAAACTGATGAAAACTCACAATCTGTTGATTTCGAGGAGACAGGGAAAGTATATTTATTATTCTGTTAATGCAGGAACCCTGCGTAAACTTTATTCAACCATGAAAGTTGATTTTTATGTTAACGAATAAGGAATAGCTTCATTAAAATATTTTTCACAGGCTGTTTTAAAATTCCTCAGTGTCCCCCAGACAGATACAGAGTAATAAATCAATAAAAAATGGCTTTTGAGACAGACTGTATGATTTTTTCCCTATTTCGATAGAATTTGCAAAGATTATTATTAGTTCACAAATTACATAATTCGATTAAAATCTAAATGGGTTTTAGCCTGAAATACTGCTATTTGATTTCAAATGCAGGGATTTCAACCTCGCCAAACTCTATCATGGCATTGAATGCACATACTTTTAGATATTTATTCAGATCGTTTGCCATAATTTGCTTTTCGTAAATTTTACCTTCGTCAATTAGTTTCTGGCGTTTCGTTCCCTTTAATATTGGATTTTTTGGCGTGTACCAGTTTATGCCGTCAAAAAAAGCCACATTACAAATTGATGTGTCAGTGATGATTCCATTTTTAATTATAAGTATATCGTCGCAGTCCGCACGCTTTTTAAAAAGGTTTTCAATTGAAGATCGATCAGCATATTTGTGTTCATATTCAAGGTTATTGCAGCATACAAGTTTCAGCGATTTAACAGGCTTGAATATATATTGTGAAATTTCCACAGATTCAATCTTGTCACTACTGATCACTCTGCATCTGTATATATCATCAGATAGATTTTCAGGTAAAACGATATGTTTTTCCAAATCAATTTCATCAGAGGAACTGAACAACTGGGTGCGCGAATAGTTTAACCGCCTGTTATGATAATGGATATTGCAGATTTGGCGCTGCTGTATTTTTATTGTTTCAATTAACCGGCACATATATTTTATCGATCATTTCATTATACTCCGAGTGCACATTGCTGTTGACCGTTATTCCTCCACCGCTTCTATACACATATTTCCCGCTAACCTTTTCGATAAACCTTATTGCTACAGCGCTGTCCACTGAAATCCCATCAAAAACGCCAAAGATGCCGGTATAATAACCCCTGTAGTAATTTTCGGCTTCTGCAATAATTTCGAGGGTTTTCTTTTTGGGCGCACCGCTCACCGATCCGGCAGGCAATAATTTCTCTAAAATAGTGCCGATATGCTCATTCCAATCTTCAGGCAATTTACCTTTTATCTCAGAACTAACCTGCAGCAGGCTTTTAGTGTTTGTAACGATTTTATCTATATAACGGTATCTTGTAAGGCAAACTTCTTTAGCCACTATGCTAAGATCATTTCGTATTAAATCAACAATGGTATTGTGTTCAGCAATTTCTTTTTCATCATTCAAAATAATATTTTTTGCATCCGGTAGGGCCTCATCAATAGTGCCCTTCATTGGATAGGAAAAAATGAAATTATCAAAGATTTTTACAAATGTTTCAGGAGAAAAACACACAAATTTGTCTGGGAAATAAAGTTTGTATTTTGCAGCGCACAAAAGAAAAATATCCTCCAGGCTGTGACTGGTTTCAATTTGTGTGGGAAACGTCAGATTTAACAGGTACGAATTTCCGGCGCAGAGATGTTGCTGCACAAGGTCAAATGCCGCTTTATACCGTCGAAATCCGACAATATTTTTTTTCAATTCTATGTTTACCGCATTTTCAGGAAAAATCCGGCTATTACTGAAATCATAAATCAATCCGGTCGTATCAATTTCGCTCAACGGTATAACAAGTGGCTGTCGCATCTCAAAATCTACAAGGAAAAAGAATGGGATTTTATTTTTACCCAGCAAATTCATATTTTTGACTGCATCTTTCATAATTAAAGCAAATTTATTGATTTTACCGTAGTGAGCATTCTGATAATTGACAATCATGATTCTTTCACTTTTAACCTCGTTCATCTCATAGAAGAATGCGGAAGGTGTGATGTTTCTGTCATAAAGAACAATGAAATCAATATGAATGAAATTGATGAATTTGATAAAATTCTTATTTCGCCCGGTCCCGGAATTCCGTCTGAAACAATAAACCTTATTGAAATCATTGAAAAATATCACAAAACAAAAACCATCCTTGGAATATGTCTCGGACACCAGGCGATAGCAGAATATTTTGGCGCCACGCTTATAAATGTATCAACACCTTTTCATGGTATTAAATCAAGAATTTATATAACAAAGAACGATAGTTATATTTTTAATAACATCCCCTCAACATTTCATGCCGGGCGATATCACTCATGGGTGGTCTCAGCACACGATTTTCCAGGAAGCCTTAAAATTACCGCTATTTCAGATGACGGTTTTATTATGGCGATTTCTCACCGGTCATTTGACGTTCAGGGCATTCAGTTTCATCCGGAGTCTATTATGACTCCGCACGGAAAACTGATTATACAGAACTGGCTGAATAAATAATACTAATTAACGCCAAAATCCTTCTTAATAGTAATAAATCCGGGATATTGAACAGCATAACTTCCTACCATGACTGTTGGTTTTGCCTTCAGCGAGATACGTGTGGGGCGGTTACCAGCATCCACCAGGTTCAGTCCGAAATTGACAATATTTTTTCCTGATTGTCCGGAGAGTATTTTTACAAGATCGGTGTTTATCCGGATCGGAAAGGTACCCGTGCCATTGTTGGGAGCTATTTCAACGCGTTGGGCGGTGGTGCCCGCAGCAATCTGTGTATCATCAATAAATGCCATCCAGTCTAATTTGCTCAGCGCGGCTTTTTCTTTGTTGGGATTACGTGCCTCCACATTTAAAGTGAAGTTAAGCGGTAATGACCCGGAAGCAACACTGGCAAGCAGTGTGGCGCCATCAATCAGGGCCAGGTCGCTGAATGATTTAAGTTTTTGTACATTCACACCGCCCAGGGTGATGTTATTCGCCGAAGCCAGACGAAAATCGCAGGTCAGGAGGTTGGTGAATTCCTTGATCTGGCTGCAGGAAGCGACAAATAAGACAGCAAACAAAAAAAATATTTTATATCTCATGGTAAGTTGATTTATTTCTGATATTTCTTTTATTGCCATAAAAGAATTTTTGCTCTTGTTTAGGACAATACAATAAAACGGATGTTGAAATTAATACTTTTCCCGCAATCCGCCACAGCGAATCGCAGATTATCGCAGAAAACAAGAGGAGATCAGAGGAAGCTATATGAATAAAAAATTACTTCTTTATTTTTACTTCCACATTATCCAGTCCGTTTTCTTCAAACTCATTCAGATATCGTTCCGTCAGCGGGTCGAGGAGATCCATCTTATCTTCCATGGACATCCCCTTTGCTTTTTCACCCAGATTGTTTTCAACATCCCTTTCGGCAAGCCTGTAGATCAAATGATCCCAGAAACATTCTTCTTCGTAATCATCCACAATGTCAATAATTTCTTCGTCAAATTCAAGGGCAGGGAGGAATAGCCCTGATTTCTGGTCAAAATCAATCAATTTTTTCAGGCCTGCTTCCTCAGCTTTTGAGAAGATTGTCTGGACGAGATCGTTAAGAACGATATTTTCCGGTTCATCGATGACCCAATCGCCGACATAAACGAGTTTTAAAAGTTCTTTGTACTGTTCAGCCGACAATTCGAGATTTACTTTTTTCATAATATGTTGTTTATAGGTTGATTTTTTCGTTTACAATTTTTATGATTTCATCTTCTGCACATATAGCTTTTTTGACAATATCCTCAGCTTTACTGATGATTTCGGACACGTAGTTTTTATCTTTAAGTCCGGAGGCATTGATCTTCACATTGAGGAATGCGCCCATTACGGCGGAGCGGGCACATAAAGCCCCCACTCCGGCATCAGTTACCGAATTGGGGTTTCCGGTTTCGGCCATCGCCCTGATCACTTCAAATGATGCTAAAGATTTTTCCATAGTTTTGAAAGGAATTTCAGTAGCGTATCGGGTCGCTTCCTGGATCGCATTATCCCTTATGGCTTTTTCCTGGTCATTGGACTTGGGCAGCCCGAACGCATTCATTATTTTATTGAAAGCGTTTGTGTCTTCATCAACCAGAGCGATCAATTCATCTTTCAGCATTTGTCCTTTTTCAGCCCATTCGCTGAATTCATCCCATCGTTCATCCCATCCCGGCTTATGCGATGAGAGGTTTGCCACCATGGTAGCCAGCGATACGCCCAGTGCGCCCATATATGCCGAAACAGAGCCTCCGCCGGGGGCAGGGGATTCTGACGCTGTTTCGTCAGCAAAACCGCTGCAGGTCATGTCTACCAGTTTCCCGGGTTTATTTATCTCTTTATCTTCAAGAACAAACTCGATGATTTTCTCTCTGGGGTTAAATGGCTTGAGGTCGTCAAGTCCCAGAGATTTTACGGCAATTTTTATCAACTCGTCACGGGATATTCCCACCGACCGTTGTTGTTTTTTTAGAAAATATTTTCCGGCATCCAGCATGGCTTTTAGCGGTATCAATCCCACAATTTCCGAGCCGGTGGCACGAAGTCCTCGTTCTTCTGCTTTTCTGCACGTTTCCTCAAAAGCAACATGCACAGGTGTGATGCTGATATTGGTGAGGTTAATGGAAATTTGTGCGATGCCATATTCTTCTATAAACCATCCGATAGCTTTGCAGGCTTTGAGTGAACCGGGTATCATCACCGGGTTTCCTTTTTCGTTTTTAACTATCTTTCCGGTAATAGGGTTGCCTTCGCGCATCGGTCGTCCTTTTTCACGGATATCAAAAGCCACGGCGTTGGCACGGCGGGTAGAGGTCGTATTCAGATTTACATTATATGCCACCAGGAAATCCCGTGCGCCGATAGCTGTAGCTCCCGCCTGGGCATTGAACACCGCAGGCCCGAAATCGGGCTTCCAGTGAGGATCCGACAGCTTTTTCGAAAGTCCTTCATACTCTCCTGAACGGCAATTGGCCAGGTTTCTTCGTTCTTCGTTAAAAGCTGCATTTTCATAACAATATACGGGAATGTCAAGTTCTTTGCCTACACGTTCGGCCAGCTTACGTGCATAAGCCACCGTTTCCTCCATAGTAATACCCGCAATCGGGACCAATGGACATACGTCGGTGGCGCCAAAACGGGGATGTTCGCCCTTGTGTTTACGCATGTCGATAATTTCTGCTGCTTTTTTTATTCCTCTGAAAGCCCCTTCGATTATGGCATCAGGCTCTCCGGCTATGGTAACCACCGTACGGTTGGTCGCTTTGCCCGGATCAACATCGAGCAGCTGAACGCCCGAAACAGATTCCATGGCATCGGTGATCTGTTTAATGATCATCATATCGTTTCCCTCGCTGAAGTTGGGAACACACTCAATAAGTTGTCTCATAGTTTAATTAGTTTTTACGAGCCGCAAAATTAGTATTTATTTGTACCCGATTTTCCTTTTTCCTTTTATTTAGTGCTTGCAAATACTATTTAATATTCAGTTCAATAAAGGCTTTAGGCGTTTTCATCTCTTCCGGTAGATTGCGGGAATCAGCTTTTTTAAACGCTACCGAGCCGGGGGGTATTGATTTCCCGGCAAAGTAGTCCTTAATAAGGTTTTCGCGTTTGAGCAAAAGATTGTCGAATTTTTGGTCCACATGTTCGGCGCCGGCTATCTGGATACAGCGGGAGGCAAGATTTCCCTGTTCATCGTTGCCTTCTATCCCAAGAAAAGTGAGAAAAGCCGGATCCGAATCGTCCAGTTTCGAAGCTGCACTTCTTAATTGAGTTGTATCGGAGCCCGTCAGGGCCGTTTTGGATACGAATTGATATTTTACATCCTGGATGGCGATCATTGACTTTTCCTTCTCAGGATCGGTGGTCTGCACAAAAGTAAAATTCAGTTCAGGTTTTTTGGTGATGATCTCGGCAATTTTATCGAGTTTGCTCTTCTGGTCTGCTGTCAGGCTGTCCTGAAGGTATTCAAAAGGTATTTGTTTTATGCTTTCAGGATTGGCGCCGAATAGTTTTCCTAAAGCATTGAACGGCGCTGTCACGGCCTTAAGAAGGAACTCTTCAAGGGTTTTCCAGATGATCTTCCGCAGCCTGAACGAAGGATCCGAGGGTTTGCCTGAGACGGGCAAATCTATCCCGATCATGCCCTCCCGGTCTTTGATGATGTACAAAGCCAGAATTACCGGCACTTTGTATGCGGTTGTGTCTTTTGTTTTTTTACCGAATTCGACATGTGCCAGTTTCAGATTGTTGAGGTTGTCCAGCAGATTGGGCGTCATTTTCAGTGTACAATCATAGTTAAAGGTTCCCCGCGTGATCGGCCGGGCCAGGTAATATTCCGAATAGGGCGAAAAAGTAACCATATCAAGGTCAGCGATACTCCCTTTAAAAATAATATTCGATGTATTTACCATATCAATAGTGCCTTGGCCTTTGAAGGTGCCTGGTCCGTTCAGGTTCATACTGAAGTCAACAGGCACATTGGTTGCCAGATCATGGAATCCGTGCATATCTATATCGAGATTTTTAATATTAAATTTGAAAGGCCGGTTAAGCGTGAGATCCGAAAAGTCAATAGCTCCGTCTCTGATGACCAGGCTGTCAATGGAATAATGGGTGACCGATGAATCTGCAATGGTATCAGCTGTTTTGGTGGTGTCATTGAGCAGCGGCGCTAATATCCGCTGAACATTGGTGGTGCCTTTTTCGAGCACTGCAACAATATTGAGTTCCTCAAGTGCCACCTTGCCAATGCAAAAGTTCGATCTTCCGATATCCAGCGAATCAATCCTGACATATAAATCTTTCAAAGAACAGAATGGTTTGTTATCTGTTTCATTAACAACAAGGTTTTTCAAGCCTGCTTCCCCTTTAACAATGATATTGGTAATGTCTTTTAGTTCCACGTCCACCTTCAGATCCGTATAAAGTTTGCCGCTGCTGATGTTGGCATCTATAAATGGTTGGGCATAACCGGCAAAAGGTGTAATATCAATATTATCCGTTTTCAATGATACGGAGTATTTGCCGGCAGCCTGGTTTATCATGCCATCCACAGCTACTTCTCCATCCGTGCCCAGAATGAATTCCACACCCATTTTGGATTGTTTACTGTTCCAGGAAATTTCCGGGACTTTGACACTCAGGCTTTTAAGCTCGGTATTCATGTTCGATGATTTATCTTCATAACTGATATATCCTTCGCTGATACTGAGGTTTTTCACCAGAAATTTCAGTGTATCTGTTTTTTCTTCAGCAACGGTGTCTTCTATTTCTGTGGTGTCCGAAGAAGTAATAAGGTCGTTGAAGTTAAAAACGCTATCGGCATAAATGATTGAAACCTGTGGTCTGACCAACCTGATCTCAGAAAAAGCAATTTCGTTATGCAGAAGATTCCAGGGGTCGAAATTTACAAATAACTCACTGAAATTTACAAATTTGTCTTTCTGGTTGGTTTCATACATGGCAAAGTTCTCTGCTCTTACGGTACATTTAAAATAATTGATATGAAGTTCCTGCAGATCCACTTTGCGCCCAATCAGTTCCACGCTGTTTTTTACCAGATACCATCTGATGATGTCCGACAGAAAAAACAAAAATAAAAACAGCAACAGGCCAATGCTGACAAGTATTATATACCTTTTTTTTATCCCGAATTTCTTTTTCATTGTTAAAACTTAGAAACTGTTTTGATTTTATGTTACATAAGATTTATGATGGATTTTTT
>DAOORA010000037.1:0-40284 GCA_035389045.1 Bacteroidales bacterium
ACTTATACACAGTACTTTGCTTCATTTTGTTGATAACTTTCTTGCGGATTTAAGGATATGGAAAAATATTTTTCTTCGGGGTTCTCTTTTGTAATATCTTTTATTCCCTCAAAAATCTCAGCAATCAATTGAAAGAAATATTCAATTTTATTTTCAACATCTATTTCTTCAGGCTGAATAGTTTGTGATAAAAAATCAGGTTCATTAATTTTACCAAACAAAGCACTTAGCCATCTTGCTTTCGTTCTTTCTTTTTCTTTCTCTCCATCAGATTTGCCTGCAAAAACAAGGTTGCCTGTTTTTTTATCTTTTTCAATAATTGGAAAGGCTGAACGTAACAACCCTTTAACCGAGCTGCCGGGAATTATGGGCAATCCTGTAACATAATCCAGATGAAACCCGATTTTAAATTCTCCTATAGCACCAATACCATGTGTATATCCAGTGCCCATGAGTAACCCCGGATAAGTGGTTTTTAACTGAAAGGAGGTATTTACATTTTTCTGATTTGGAACAACTACTTTTTTAAACCCAGAGAAAACTGCTTTCGTAAAAATGTCATTTTGTTTTTTAAAAAAATCATTGATCAATTCTCTTGTAGATTCATCACTGGGTTTAATATTATGCCAGTATTCAAACTCATTGTAATATCCTTTATAGTACAGCCATGATAAATTTTTCATAAACGATTATTTTTAGACTAGTGGAAATGTTCTAATCGACAATTTTAAAGCTATTGAAATGTTCAAAATCTCCTCAATCAATCTATCTGTTTTATATCGGTCGTCTTTGACATCTATAGCATATTTAAATAAATCCGGTTTGCCATTACAATTATTAAAAAAAGGTAATGATATAATTATTTCATAAACCCAGTTTATAACTTTTCTTCTGTCGGCTTTAGAATTGGATTCTTCAGCGTAGTAAACAGCAAGTGTGGGCAATAAACCTGACATAATAATGCTGGCACCTAACGAAGAAAGATAGCCCTTATATTCTTTTGTTATGGGGTTATTATGATTTGCCGTATAATAACTATCAATTTGTTGAATAGCGCGTGGAATATGTTTCTCTATATTTGCTTTCATATTTCTACATTTTTGAAATTTTACAAAAACCATAACCTACCGTGGCATTGGCACCAATTTGAACAACGTCACTTAGCAAATGAGTTTCAAATTCTGAGTTATAACCGGTTTCTTCATCAGGCACAGCAACAAAAAAGTAAAATTTGCTTCCACGAGGTACCACTTCCTCATACCAAAGATTTTCACTCTGTCCATTTTCTAATGAGTTTCTTGCAATAATAGGCAGGTTCTTCAATACAGTTATCATTTTTTCATTAGGAATAAAAGCAATATTATCACCTACTAAAGCAAGGGTAGCTATTTGCGTTGCATCACCATATTCTGTTTGGGCATTTGTGTTCTCTGTTGATGGGATTGACATTTTATTAATGGCAGAGTCAAGTTTACCTGCTGAATTATTAAAGCAAGTAAGTAACCTTTCTGATGTGCCCAGATAATCTGAAACATTTCCTATACCACGAACAGGTATGGCAAACAAGCGTGCTTCAAAAAACCTGAGACACCCTTGCGATAAGTTGTTCTGTTCTTTTTTATCAGAGCCAAAGTATTTAATAATTACAGGGCTATTTGTCGAATAAACGCAGTTTTCAAAATATTCCCTGACAGCCCCTTTTAAAGATGAAGCATGAATAATCGGTGTATTATCAACCTGGTCGCGTTGAATTTCTTTATCAACAATTCCGAAGTTGTCGCCACCACTGCCTACATGTAAATTAGTAAGACATTCGATACAATACGGATAGATTTTAAATTTTTTCATTTTATTATTATTTATTGATTATCAAATACTTATTATAGCCAATTTTATTAAAGGCATCACTCTTCAGCGCTTTTTCCACTTCATTTGTTTTGCCTGTATAGGGATACAAAACAGTTCCTCTTTTTAAGAGTGTCAGGTTTTCACCACTTTTGGTCACCCCCCCTTTTTGAAAGGCGACATAATTCACAGCATTTTTCTGCTGTGTAACAATATTTTGAAAATTAACATCATCATTGATTGTAAACAGGCAGTTTTCAATAACATCATTGGAACAAAAACAATTGCTCGTAAGTATAATCACATCATGCTCTCTACAATGATTTTCCTGAAAAGTTTTTTTATCAAAAATATTATCAAAACTTTTTTCTTTTGCATCCGTAACTTCCATTTTAAAAAAACTGCGTTCGCCACCCATGGTGATAATTCTTGAACCAAACTCTTTGTCGTTTGGCAAGTCTAAATCTACAAAAAAAGCAAAGCAAAAATCGTTAGCCAGTTTGTAAAACACTTGTTTATAAAAATCGCCTTTATCATCACGTCTTTTTACTATTTCCCGATGAATACCAACCTGTTCATGTTTAATAAAAAACCCATTATCAAATCCATGAGTATCTTCGAATTCCAAAGGATCAACGTAATCCCATTGGCGTAAATTTTTTCCATCACTGCTTACCCATAGCGAAACTAACCCATATTTCGGGTCGAATGGTTTATTATTTACAAGTAAAGACGGAATGCTTTTTGAATAATTTTCGAAAATGACAAAATCATTAGGTGCATTAAAGAAATCAACAATGACAGGTGCGATTTTCATATCCATTACCGCGCAATTATTGACTTTTTCATCTTTTTCCAATCCGTAATTTGCCCAATCAAGAGTCTGTGTTGTATAGTGTATATTTCCATCTGAAATAAAAACCGGGGAAATATTCTTAATAGCTCCAAAATCATCGACGAATTTATTATTTAGTTTCTGGAAACTATCTTCGCCAATTAGTAATTTCCATTCTTTTGCTATCGGGTCCGTACCTATCAAATTATTTTGAATCAGTAGTTCATGCCTGAGCATACCTAAAAGAGTAGTTTGCTGCGGTAAATAATTGGAACGGGCGAAGTAGTTTATTTTGCCATCGCCAAAAGTATTTTCTCCACCAAAAAAGTATGGAGTCAATGGTTTTAAAGTGATTAGAATTTTATTCATGATTGTCATTTGCGTTTAAAAATTGAACAAATCTGAGGCAACTGTAAATTCTCGAAATCCTTTTATCTTCATGATTTTCGTCAACGGGTTTTTCATGGGCAAACCACGAAAATGTTTCGTGAATGATGTGTCTTACTGCCTCAAAAAATGCCTGATAATTTTTGTGTGATGCCTCATTGAAGTTTTCGTCAAAAAAGTATTTCAATTTATTCACATCATTTGCAATTTCAATTATTATTTTTTTCTGGTTATTGATTTTGAACATAACAGAATTTAGAAAATTCTCATCCTTGCCCTTACTTTCGGTGCATAAATTCAGAAAGTAATAATACAATGGTGTATTTTGTGTGAAGCCAAAATCTAATGATTGCCCTGAATGTTTCTCCAGTTTCAGAGCAATGTAGTTTTTGCATGGCTGTTTTTTTGCATTATAAAACAATAGTTCGTAGCTCTCTGCAAGAATTTCATTCATCGGTTTCTTATAATACCCGACAGACAAACCAAAACTAAGGGAAACCGTTTTATCTTTCATATATTTGTTGACAATGGGCGCTAATTTTTCTTTAAACATAAAATTCAATCTGGTCATCAGAAAAAACACATTGTTGCCATTTACCCTATATTTTTCATTCTTCTCAGGAGGAAAAAGCTCCCGAAAATCTAAACCCTCAAATTCATATTTATCATTGGTTAATGGTGCAAAAAACAAGAGGTCGTCACCGCCCATATAAATTGGGAATGCTCCGTATTTTTTCAATTCACCGGCTGCACTGCTGACAAATTCGTTTAACGCATTAGAAAAGCTCATGATATCACCATTGTTTTTTTCAATTTCTCCGATGAGTGAACCTACATTATCCCCATCTGCCTGAACAATGGTAAAATATTTGTGTCGAAATTTAAAATTGTCTTTAAATTCCGATTTCAATGCATTAATAATATTATCTTCAATTTGTTCATCCTCTTTGTTTTGAGCTAATTGCTCAAAGTTAATTTCCCCATTTGACGTTTTAAGGTACTGAATACCTAAAGCGTTCCAATATTCAGAAGGGTGTTGTTTCTCAAGTTCTGTTGTAGAAATTTCAGGTATAGATTTAAACCGTTTAAATGTTTTAGATTTTGCACCACTGTATTTGACCAAAATTGGGGGTAAAATTTCATCATCGCCATATCCTTTTTCATATAAATTTTGAAAAAATTCAGGACTAACACTTTGGGTATTCCAATAATAATTAATATCAAATGTCTTGATGCTGAAATACTTCTTTGAGAGTTCCAAACCATCCAATATTACATTTAACGACTTAATAGGATTGCATGCAATCTCTTTTTGTACAACATATATTTGAAAATATGCTAATTCGTTCGGATTATACCCTGTCGCCAAACTAAATTCTTTAAGTGCAATTTCTTTATTATTGTTAATTTCAGTCTCTGTCATGGCTTTGTTGAGCTTGATATAACAACGGTCTGGATATACCCCAGCTCCATGCAGTGGTAATTTAACATTAGGACTTGGCGAAAGCAATTCCCCATGCTTACTGAATTCATCAATAAGGTATTTCATTAAAAGCGAAAAACTGAAACTAGCACTCCAAAGCTCCCGGGTTTTGCGGGCTTGGGACATAGTTTTGTAGATAGGTCCGATGGTGAGGGCGAGGTATTTCATAACTTATATTTTTGTCCAGGTGGAATTTAAAGAATTTATCAAAAAAGCATCAATGTCAAAACTACTTGGGATGTCTATATTAAATGAATGAGGTGTGCCTCCATTTTTTAATTTTAAGGTAATAGTTACCGTTTTGCCATAAATTGCAACAAAGGAGTTGTTTGGTATTAAATAAATATCATTATTTATTACTTTAAATGTTATAGGGGACTGAAATCTTTCTAATCCTACAGCAGAGCCATCTATTTTTGCAACCATTTTATTTCCCCTATCAACCGGATTGCCAACCTGGAATTCAATTTGCTCTGCTAAACCTAATAAAGCCCGAATATATTGGTAGTTATTTGTTTGCTTATCAGTAAAACTATTGTAGTCACTACCTGTAGCATCAACAATATCAATCGGTTCATTTCTTTTGGTTAAATCAATACCATAAAATTTTGCTGCTTTGTTGGAGTTGAATTCTTGTTTTATTTTTCTCTTTTCCCATCTTATGGGGTTGGGTAGGTTTACGAAATATTCAAATAATTTTGATTTATTATATACACCATGGTTTATACCACTTTTTAAAAGTTGATATTCTTCCTTTATTATTTTAAAAATTGTGTTTATTCTAGTGTTGGCATTCCCATTAATACTTTTCTTAAAAGTGCCGGGGGGAAACATCCTCGTATTAATTTCTTGAGCAACACCATTCATTTTTGAAATAGTAAACGAGCCAAATCCTTTATTTTGCCTAGTTCCGAAATTTGTTTGAAGAAAGAATGAAACAATATGTTTTTCAATTTCACCTGAAATTTCCTTTGATAATGTTATAATTTCCAAACTAATACCACTATTACTTTGTTTTGCAAGTGCAACTTCATTAAGTTTGCTTCTAGTTCTATCAATCGCATTTTGATTAAATTTAATCTTATCTTCGTTTGCAAAGTAAAGAGTTGGAGCTATAATATTATTTATATTAATACTAAGTGAAGTGGCAATAGCAATCTTCTTTTCAGGATTATTTTGTTCAAGTGCGAGAGGCAAAAATAAGGTTTCATCATTATTTTTTTCTTGAATCTTCATTTTATAATTCAAAGCCGGATGCTCTCCATTACCAACCAACCATTTTTTCCATTCGGGATTTTCTTTAAATTTATCGAATGCTGACTTTCCTTTTATTCCCGTCAATTTCTCAATAATAAACCTATCCAGTTTTGGTTTTACTTCGGTTGCTCTTAGGGTAGCCCCATCCTGCTCGTGCTGGAAGTGGATAATAGGCGTGTGCTGTTTTAATGTAAAATTGATTGTGTACATAGCTGTTATTGGTTTTCAGTTTGAGTACCTGTATTGTTTTCTTTTTTATTTTTTTCTGTTGGTTTTTTTTCAAGAATTTCTTTTAAAATATTGGTGTCTATTTTCTCTTCCTGCACCTCCACTTTTTTATCGCCTTCTCCGGTTATTGTTTTGGTTTTAACCTTTGCCAATTCAAGCATTTTGGCATAATCGGCAAAAGCGGTTCGATTTTCTTCGTAGTCTTGCCTTCTCTTTTTCTCTTCATCCGAAATCTCGTTTTTCGAACCGTTTTCTGTTGGGGTTTCCTGCCGGCAATTTTCCCGGCAATAAAATGCAAACTGAATCTGCTGGTATATGTTCATCACCAAAATAACAACACCGCCGACCAATAGCAAAATCAATGCAGCGCAAAATAAAATTTGTACTACACCAGCACTTATAATCTTATCAAAGGAATAAACTGACCCAGCCTTCACTACCACCGTGCTTACATAGTCGCCAATGCACTTATTAAAACAACAAACCAAAACAAACCCCAGCAATGCTAATACAATTAATATATATGCATGCCATGCAAGACAGGGAAATTTGTGGTATTTATATTGTTTACCATTTGTTTTATCGTCCATTTACAATTTTTTTTCAAAAATAAAAATTAAAACTATATACAAATTATTTTTTAATAAAAAAACTTATTAACTATTTAAATGTATAAAGATTAGCTATTTAACTGTATAAAAACAAATGGCAGAAATCAGAGTGAGTATAACGACAAGCAAAGAAATCAGGATAATACCGGTTTTCTTCAACCTGGTTCCGGCCTGAATTGATTTTCCTCTCAAAATAAGATAAAAAATACCCGCGCTCATAAACATGGCCGGCGTCACCAACCATAAAGTCCATAAATTCACTTCAAAACCAGGTTTTGAAATATTAAACATATTCATGCCGAAAAAGGATGCAATAAAAGAGGGTATCACAAATAAAGCCCCGATAATAGTCAACAGCGCAATATTTTTGTTTTGCTTTTCCTCTTCCACCAGATTAACATAGTTATGCAGCTCACTAATCTCTCCATCCAGATCATGAACGTGCCCTTTAATATTCATAACCTCCTGCATCAGGTTATAGAGTTCAATTCCCTGCTCCTGAGCCGTAATTTCACGAAAATATATTTTGTTCACAAACCGCAGGTACTGCTTATACAGGCTGCTGACTTTGCCGGGTAAATACTTACTTTCTTTATCCTTCATGGCCGATATGGCCGTTACTTCATCGGAGAACCGCAAAACGCAGGCTCGTTGAAGCAGGCATAATTCGGTCATTTTATAATACATGGTCTGCACATGATTGAGCAGGAAGGCAGAATTATATTCTTTGAGTTTTTCCAAAGATGAAGTAAGGCATACAAAGGAATATCTGGAAACACCGAAAATAGTACCAAAATTCAACCATCGCACATTGGTGTGTTTTTCCAGAAATTGTGATGACATCTTGCTGTTCTGGCAAGTCATCATGCCGCTTCCGTCAACAAAAATATACTTATACAACCATTCATTGGTTAGATATGCCGGCGAGGTCATATCATATTTACCATCCTTTTGGGGAGGAATTAAATTGCCGGACAATTCGTCATTTCCATACCAGCAAATAACAAACATTCTGTCGTCGAGCAAGGGTTCTATGTTAATCTTCGTTGATCCGTTATCTGCATCCATTTTGTTATGAGCCAGGGGTACCTGATTAAACAAGCTATCCATAAATGCCGGCAGCCTGAGCACTCCCTGCCTGAAATAAGCGGGATCGGTATACACTGAGAAATCTTCTATGCCTGTAATGCTTATTTCGATTTCATCGGCAAGTTCAGCATTCTTTACAGCAGTCAATCCCTTTGTAAAATCAACATAATCATACTGTTCAGGACTGCCGGTTACACCCCGGTCCATGCCAAAAAAAGGAGGAAAAAGCCGCCTGCCATGCTGGTTAATGTTCAGAATATCATCGGGGCTGGCCTGATCTGCATTACGGTTGTTAAGATGAAACGATAACACACCCACGCCCGTATTGTACAAATGCAGCAATATGGAGTCGATTAGCAGATGATAGGTTTTTACGACTCCCTGCTTGTTTAGCCTAATAGAGTAAACCGCCTCATCCATTTTAATATCATAACTGAAATGTGCAATAAATTGCTCATCTGCTTTTTCCCGGCTAATCTCCGGCACCTTTTTGACGTCGTACATTGCCTGCCTGACAAAGTCATAAAAATAGTTGTATTCGTTATAGTTCAACACTGTATCGGGTACAAACTGATTTTGTTTCCAGGGTGTTTTATCCAAAAAAGAAACAAAATCCTTCAGATTGGTTTTTTCTTCAAAGTTTTTACTAACGTAGTTTTTTCCGGTATAACTCCATTGAAATGGAAATAAAAATACGTGATAACTGTACAGTTCACATGGTTGATTCATGGTTGTAATTTTTATTTGATTATTTCTATAATTTCATTAACATTTGTGTATTCTGCCCTGATTCCAAAAAAGCCATCCTCTCCTCCTCCATACCATGCGTTTTTCGCCGTTACTAATTCATGAAAATGCAGGGCAAATTTATCAGTTCCTTCTCCGTAGTAGCAATAATTGGTTTCGTTATAAATCAAAAGCTTTTGGAAAGGAAACAAGCGGTCGGTGATGGTCGAAAAAAAGCTGGTTAAAGATCTCACCACAGTAATGCCATTTTCCACTTGCATATTTTCCCTTATTGACTTTTCAGCTAGTTTTTCATCAAGAGGTTTGGCTCCCTGCGCTTTGCGGTCGGCTTTACGTATCCGTTCAATTTCCACTTTGCCTGCTCCGAGTTTTTGCATGGCAGGGATGTATCCCTTGTCATTGGCGGCAATAAGCATTTGCCTTTTGGAAAGTTTTATCTTCAGCAGGCTGGCAAGCTGTTCTATGGATGAATCATTATTACTGTTTTCGTTATGATGATCTATTTCAATATATTTCTTTGGATGGTCAATATCTATGATTAATTCTATACCAACAAATGTTTTATCATCATCAAAACAATCTTTATAAGAACTTAATTTTGCACCCCACGTCAAATTCCTGTCATAAAAATCAACTTCATTTTTTAGGTTTTTTCTTTCAAGAATATTCCTGATTTCGAGCATTTCCAGGTCATGCCCTCCCAAAAGAAAAATGCAGGATAAGAGTTCTTTATCTTTCATTTTCCATCAAATATTTTATTACCTCCTCATTCCCCGAAATAATTCCCGAAACTTTCAGCTTTGTATTGATCTTTTCAGCCACGAATTGCCAGTAAAGTCGCTGATATTTTGAGATATCATCATAATCGGAGTTTTCCTGATAATTGCTCAAGGTACGCCTCACTCTTTTAATATTTTCATCAATAAGGTCGTAAAAAAGATCGGTTACTTCTTTGCTGTTCATCAGATAAATAGTCTTATCCAAGCCATACATACCGACTGTTATTGAAGGATAATGACCGTTACGACACACCAGTTTGATATCATCAAAACGAATTCTCAATTGGTATGATTCTGATGATTCAAGCAAAATCAATAATAACTCCCAGTCGAAATCAGATTCGTTGATATCGCCGGGAAGCCTGTATCGAAATGCAGGTAAAGGCTCAACCCTTTTTTTATACCAGGGGTGATTTTCAATTTTATTCTCTTCAACAATAGTAAATTCATTAATATATGACAGACATTGCTCTTCATTTTTCCTGCGCCAATCGGTAAACACTTCTTCGAAAGAATATTTATGTTCTGCTGTTTTCATTTATTAAAGGTTTTAATAAAATCATCTTTTGTTATATGAAAAGTTTCCATGATGATATTTGGAGACTGAAATAATGCCTCTGAAAGTAATTTCTGAAGTATTCCACGAATAGCACGAGCTCCCAGCTTAAGTTCAATCACCCTGTCAGCGATCATTTCGCACACATCATCGTCAACAATTAGTTTATCGTAATGTATCCAGAAAAAATTCTCATATGCATTCAAAAATGAATCCTGGGTGTTTTTAATTATTTCGATTATTTGTTGTTTGGTCAATATGTCCAATGCCAGGTAATAATTTATTCGGCCCACGAGTTCCGGAATGATCCCAAAATCAATAAAATCCTGCGGGCTGACACTTTTGAGAATATTATCCGCCGAAGTTTCGTGACCAGCCATGGCCGATCTGAATCCAATGACAGTGGCATTCATGCGTTTTTCAATAATTCTCTCAATTCCCGCAAAACTACCGCTGAATATAAACATAAGGTTCTTTGTTTTAAACGCCATGCCTTCTGCATATCGGCCAAGATCCTGTTTTATCACTCTGTCAGCGCCCTCAATAAGTGACAGAAATTCCTGCTGCAAAGCAACACCCCCGACATTGCCTTTATTTGTATTTTGTTCGCTGATCTTATCGAATTCATCAAAAAACACCACTCCATTCTCTGCGTCAAACTTTGTTCTTGCCTTTAAATACAACAAGGTCAACGCATCTTCAATATTTGAACCGATATATCCTGAACTTACCATTTGTGCGCAATCGACTTTGACAAAAGGCACATCATACATTTCACACAGCGTTTTTATGATATGCGTTTTCCCGGAACCGGTTGGCCCCAATAACATGATATGCGGATCCGGCAGCAAAACATCGCCTGATCTGCGCGAAACATTTGTAATATTATATATTTCCGGGATGATCCGCCTTGTCCTGATAAGATGCAGGTAAAAAGCAAAACTCATATGTTTTTTAGCTTCATCCTGCCCTTTAACAAATTTGCACAACTCTTTGTAAATGTCTTTTGGCTTTCTGAATGTCGTTAGATGTTGTTTTTTCAGCACCTCATCAGATTCAGAAAAATATATCCTGAAAATGTTGAAATAATCAGATTTCTCAACGTTACTCAGCTTTTTGAAATAGTTTTCCCAGGTAGTTAATTTTTCAATCGGTGATATGTGACTTTTATTCTTATCATAGATTTTTTTACATACATCCACCTCCAGCAGCCACAATATTTCTTTTTTCAGATTAGCTTCCTCACTGATTTCTTTTTTCAGGGTATCGTAAATAGCCAAAACTTCGGGCTGGCTTAATTTTGCAATAACCTGCATCAGGAAATATACATCTGAGCTTGTCAATGCCTGGGTGAAAAACAAACAACGGGCAAAATCGTTTTTATCTTCAATAAAGTCAGGAATCTGTATAGCTTCAATACCAAAAAACATGTCACCCATAAGAACAAATTTAAAAATTTATATAAAAATCATAAATTGTCATCAAATATACATATTTTTAACCCGTGAAATTTTTATAAAATAAATTTGTTAACAAGGAAAACATGAAAATGTTTCCCGGCGACCGTTACCATTAATCCACAAATATCATACTTAATAATTAATTATATTCATTATGCTTAAACAAGAATTTTTTACCAACATCGGGCTTCCCCTGGAGGAATTTTTGCGAAACCAGATTTACAATGCCTTGCAGGGCGAAACTGTAGAGATCATTTTCAAAGAAGCCAAAGTCAGGAAAACTGAAAACTACTGGAAATACATGCTGGAAGGCCACAGCTTTAAAGTGGACAAAAATATCTCAAAAAAACTTTACACTCTTTTTAACTCCGTTAAAGAAAACCTCGGATATAAAGAAAAACTTGATTTTTATATTTCCAGCGACTCCAGTGTCAATGCTTTTGCATTATCCAGTACCGAAGACGACGAGCCTAATATCATCAACATCAATTCTTCATTGCTGAAACTGATGAACGACGATGAACTGAGATTCATCATAGGCCATGAGATCGGGCATCTGATAAATAAAAACGCCAACCTGAACAAACTCATCAATTTTGTATTTCCAACAAACTCGAATCTGCCCGGAGTGTTGATGAACAAGATACGCCTTTGGGAACAGTTATCGGAACTCATCGCCGACAGGTACGGTTTTCTGGCTAACCCAAGCCTGCCGGTATGTATCTCGGCATTTTTCAAAATGTCTTCGGGCATGGATGCCAAAGTAGTGGATCTGGATATCAATGCTTTTATGACAGAAAACGAAAATCGTCTTGAATATTTCAGGAAAGAAAAGGGGCTGAACATTGCTTCGCATCCCATAAACCCCATCCGGATCAAAGCCATTGATTTGTTTTCGAAATCCGACAGGTTTGCCGGTGAATCTGGAATAGGAAACTGGCTGACTGATGCCGACCTCGACAAACAAATGACAGAACTCACAGGGGTTCTGCTAAAGGTAAAAAACTCGGAGCTGGATTATCATATTTCATATTTTGTGGCCGCTGCAGGCATCATTTGCTCCGGAATAGACGGCGAATTCAACGACCGTGAAGCGGAAATCATCATGCAGGCGCTTTCTGATTTCAGCCTTTTTCCGGCAAATTTCTTCGAAGAAATTATTGAGAGTAAAAAAGTGTTTGAGACATTTAATTCATCTGTTAAAAACATACTGGAAATAAACCCCGCCGAAAAAGATAATTTGCTGGATTTTCTTATCAACCTTGTGATGGCTGATAAAAAAATCAAATCCGACGAACTGAAGTTTATTTTTGAGGTAGGTACAGGTTTGCTGGGGTTTACCCGTAAAGAAGTAGCCCAGATCTTTGCATCGTTCATTCAGCGCAATTACATGCCCAGCATACACGATCTGGGTTGATCAATACCGTTTCCTTCTCAGGCTAACCGAGGTCTTCCAAAGTTTTTCAAAAGTTGCCAGATAAGCATTTGCAACATCCGTGTCGGAGAGCACAACAATGTTCTCTCCGTTTTCCATGGCTGCAGTGCGGGTCCAGTTGTAGCTGCCGGTTATAGTGCGGACTTTGTCAATCACAACGAATTTGTTATGCATCAGCGCCGGACGGTTGTCTGTCCTGATAGAAATATTGGTTTCAGAAAGCCGGTGGATGTCCGAGCCTTCATCATAACATTTGTCATCATCGGTGATGATACGGATATGTATCCCATTATTTTGCGCACTCATCAAAGCCTCTGAGATAAAGTTGTCACTGATAGTAAAAACACAGATATCCAGAGTTTTTTTGGCATCCAGTATTGCCTGGCGGATACGTTTCCGGCAACCTTCACCCGGGCTGAAATAGACCTCAGGCTTTGCAGCAGCAACCGGTTCTCTCACACGTTCCAGAAGTTTCAGAGATTCTTCCAGCCAGCTAAGAACTTTCAATGGGTCACTGCCTGATATGACAGAAGCCGCCTTATCGAACATATAACTTCTTAAGGCTCCGTAATCGGAACCATGTAGTCTGGCGCCTTTAAGCAGCGCTAACATATCTTCTTTCTCCGTGCCGGATATGGTAAAAGTTTGAACTGTCCAGTCTATTAATGCATATAATTGCTCCCTGTTTTTCATTGATCCCTTTCCGTTTGATTAAGAAATTGTTTTGATTTTATCTTTTAATATCTTTATGCGCCTTTTTTGCTGCAAATCGTTAGATTTTTCGACATAGGGTAAACTATGTCTGCAAAATCTGCCTTGTTTCGCTAAAAAATCCATCATAAATCTTATGTAACATAAAATCAAAACAGTTTCTAAAATTCAGCGGATAAAAATATTACAAAAATATTTATTTACAGAAAACTTAATCGTAGTTTTGAAAAAAATTCCTGCCATTGTTCAATTAATGGAAACCATGTCCGGTAAAAAATACATTGTCCATGGCAAGTGCCAGAAAGATGCTGACAAAAAAACTTGTGGCGATTTTCTGCTTTACAGGGAAATCAGCGATGAAGGTATCGTTGTGTTAGTAATGGCTGATGGAGTGGGTTCGCGGCATCACGACTTTATAGCTTCCAATAACGCCTGCAATGCTTTTGTTGATTCATTTTTAAACAATCAGTCGGGCAATATGATTCAAAGATTTGAAACAGCTTTAAAGAAAGCCGACCATGAGGTTTCAAGTCCATTGGAGCCGGCATATCATGGTATGATGTCCGTTTTTTTGGCAGTGGTATGGAATACAAACGAGAATTATTTCTTATGGGATTGTATCGGGGATAGCAGGTTGTATAAATATTCAGCAGAAGGATTGATACAAATAAGCCTGGATGGAAAGAAAGCAGTGAATATGCGCGACAAAAGCGGTAAACTGCTGATACAGGATGGCGTGCTGGTCATCAGGGAAGGTCTTACCAATGCTTTGGGATATAATGGCGCCCGCATCTCAGTGAAAAGGCAGGATTTCCATGAAGGTGAATCTCTTGTCCTTTGTACTGATGGTATGTACGAAATTGATGATTTTGACGGAGCTATTACCGGATTTTTATCATCCGGTATTTCTGAAAAAAGATTAGAAAAATTCTTTTCTGCAAATAGGGATTATTTTAAAGATGATGCCAGCATGTTGATATTGCAGAGAACCGATCAGCCGCAGAATTATGAACAAAAATATCAGGAAGTGATCCGTAATGGTTCGGATTACAGGCAATTCCGGATATTGCCACATTTGATAACAAATTATATACAACCGGAAATGCTCAGGCTTGTCAAAGAAAAAAATGAAACCGGCCTGAAAATATTTGCTGCTTATATAGCGGAACATAATTTGCTCTTAACCGAAGATTTCATCAACAAGGCAATACAGGAAATGAAAGCCACTGATTATATAAATCCTGACTTTTACCACTTGCTGATCAGACAGTTGAAAAAAATCAACTGGTAATTCCGAATTATTATAACTTAAGTTTCGCATAAAAAATAAAATTGACAAATATCAATCATTTGTGGATTGCAAAGAGATTAACACTATGGAGAACAAATTTTTTACATATAGTCAAAAAGAATAAAACTACGGTAATTCAGAGCAGCTTCTCCTGAAACGAAAGTGGAAGGAGAAGATTGTCCCTGCCTGTCGGAGTGTCCGGCACGCCAAGCAGACTTTGTGCGCCTTAGTGCAAACACTTTGTGCGCCTTAGTGGTAAAAAAACTTAACCACGAAGTCGCACTAAGTACTGTCACAAAGGGACACGAAGGAAGAAATAAAAATAAATTAAACATAAAAAAAACCAGGCGAAACTCAAGTTATAACTCTGTCACTTTTCTGGCCATTTCTTTTAAACTTGAATCTTCCAACCCGGCAAAATATCCATAAGTTACTTTAATATCACTATGCTTGAAAGCATCACCGACCATGTCCATCGTGTAGCCATCTCGCAGGCTTTTGGTCGCAAAACTGTGACGCGCCCAGTATGTACTTATGCCTTCAGGCAAATGTAATTTTTTTGCAAGATTTTTTATATGTTGATTAATAAATCTCGTGAAGTTTCTTATCGCATGGTACTGTCGTTTTTCATCCCATCCGGGTTTAAGAATGCTGAATACATAATTGTTGACGCTGCGGGGTGAGGTGCCGTATTTTTCAATAACCCTGCGTGAAATATCTGTAAGGAATGCTTCTTGTTCTTCAATATCTTTTTTCGAGGTATTCTGGGTTTTGGATCTTAAATAAACGATCTTATCATCGTAAATATTCCTCCATTTCAGTAATGCGATATCCTTTATGTTCATGCCGAATGTAGCAAAACTGAAGAACCAGAAATCTCTTGCTTTTTCCTGATAAGGATTTTTTACTTCCGCATTTAAAAGTATTCTAAGATGCTCTGTTGTCAGTGCCTTTTTCACTTTTTTGACCGATGGTCTGACGTATTTCTTTTTGCCAAAAGGATAAATATCTTTAGTGATATCGCTACTCTCGATGGCGAGGTTAAAAACGGCCTGAATTGCACGTGTATATATGGAAACGGTAGTTCTGCTTGATCCGTGATCCAGCATATAATCTTCAAAGTTCTGAAGCCATTTGGGCGTTATTTCAATAAAAGGAAGATACTCTATTTCTTTCCCGCTGTTTTCCCTGAGAAAATCCTTCATCTTTTTCTTACAGCATTCATATATGGTGTAAGTACTATACTGCTTATGAGCTTTAAATTCATCTATCCTCAGATCAAAGTAATAAAACACATTTTTACCATCGCCTTTTGCTCTGAAAAATTTACGTTCAAAAACCTCAAAAGTGAAGGGACGAATGTCCTTCAGGACTTCATTGGCACGGCTGAGGACCTCTGTCATCAGCCGGTATTTATCCATGTTTTCGGCTTTAGGTTTTTTGACTCCCCACGTTTCATCGAACTCTTTTTGATTTTGGTCAATTTTGATATAATAGGCCTTGGAT
The DNA here is from genome assembly GCA_035389045.1 of Bacteroidales bacterium. Lineage (GTDB taxonomy): Bacteria > Bacteroidota > Bacteroidia > Bacteroidales > CAIWKO01 > CAIWKO01. The sequence continues at coordinate 16,221 of DAOORA010000037.1, forward strand.
TTTTTTGTAATATCGTCATAAACCCGGAGTTTGACAGGATAGGTATTATCCCTCTTATTTCTTCTGGTATCAAGAATTATAGAAGTATTAGCGCTCATATTATATTTAATTAAAATGCAAATATACGAAAAATTTGCACAATTTATGTGAATTTAATGTTAATAGAATTTATTAAACTTGTAATTTGATCAATAAAATCAGTATATTTGACAAATAAAATTTGCACAAAATTTGCACAAAAAAATGTCAAAAAATGACCTAAATTTGATAATAATAATATATTTTGGCATAACTTATTATTTCTGTGTGTCCAAAATATCAATATTTATGAATAAATATAGTATAAAATAATAATTACATCTCTTGCATGGGGTGCAAGGGGTCGGAAGTTCGAGTCTTCTCGCCCCGACCAATAAAATCAAGGGTTTCAGAGTTTCTGAAATCCTTTTTTGTTTTCAGGGTAACACAATGTTGTATACAAATTTTAAAATATGACGCGGTGGGCTGGCGTATCCCGGCCGAGGCGCCGGGAGGGTCGGAAGTTCTCCGCCGGCTGGCGGATCGCCCCGACCAATAAAGATAAGGGTTTCAGAGTTTCTGAAATCCTTTTTTGTTTGGAGGGTAACACAATGTTGTACACAAATTTTAAAATATGACGCAGTGGGCTGGCGTATCCCGGCCGAGGCGCCGGGAGGGTCGGAAGTTCTCCGCTGCTAATAAAATCAAGGGGTTCAGAGTTTCTAAAATTCATTTCCGGGGGGTCAAGCAAAAGCTCAATATTTACTGCAAGTATTACTTTTCTGACGGAACAGATAAGTAAAAATACTCTGTGCCATAGGCACAATAAGATTTTCAAGGATTATAGTGATCGATTATTCATTGTCAACAAACTACAATTACAAAAAGTTGTTTGTCTGAAAACTAATAAGCCTGAATACATGATATTCAGGCTTATTAATAAAAGATAAAAATTATTTTTCAACGACGGGACATCCCCGCAAACTTATCGTATCATCTTCAGCACAGCATGTTCAGACCTTTGCGAACTCTCAAATCCGAGTTTGAAAGTATACATGCCTTCCGGCCAGTCCTTTCCTGAAAATTCAACCTTATGAGCGCCCTGAAGTTGCGATTCGTTAACCAGTGTGGTAACCAGTTCACCAATAGCATTGTATACGTTCAGCACCACTTTTCCGCTTTCAGGCAGGCTGTATGACAAAGAAGTTTCCCCATTGAACGGATTCGGATATCCGGATATTTCCATCCCGGATTCAATGTCAGCGCTCTGTACCAGAACTTTTGGCATCAGCAGGTATACATCTTGACCTTCTGTTCCATACTGGTCAGCCATCACACCCGTACCGTACATTTCAAATTGAAGTTCTCCCGGTCTTTGCATATGGACAGAACGGAAAGCAAGAACGATCACCTGTTCACCGGCTTCCACATCAAAATGGTTTGTGGTTGCATACACCACCCTGATTACGCCTTGCTCATCGGTTACCAGCAGGTCGTTATCTTTGGCAATGATTTCTTCTAAGGTTGGGTTAATCTTTTCCATATTCCCTTTTTCGGACTTATTGGGCAGATAGGCGCCCACAAGTTCAAAATCATTGTCCGGATAAGTCAGCTCCAGGCTCATAGCAGAAAAGTCGTTTATAGCATCGCTGATACGCAAAGGAATTTCAAAATAGGCCGGATTGGTAGTGGAAATATACTCATCAGCTACCGTAATAATATTTTCAGGATAAGACTTAGTCATGTTCCAGTTAACCACCGAATCACGGTATTTGGTGCTGGAAGCATTATAATCACCGTAACAGATTGTTTTCAGATCAATGGTAAGGTTCGCACCGTTGACCGTAACCGAAGTATCCAATGCCACCCAGTTGCCTTTGGGGAAATTTTTACTTACATTATAGGGTGATCCTACTTTTGCCTTGATTCTTGAAATATCGATAGCATTTATTGATGCGTTATTATCAACATTAGCTGCTTTTCTGTATTTGGGATAAAAATTTCTGGACGGATCATTCAGGGTATCACTGCCGATATAGTATTTTATCAGGGCCAGGTCAATAGCATTGACATCATTACCCCATTGCATGGTATCTAATGTGTATTTGTCATAAGATAATATATAGCTGCCGTTGGCAACGCCGGTGAACTGGTAAACGCCTGAAACATCGCTGGTATCTCTGGCCACTTCTGTTCCTCCGGGATTATTCTTTAAGATAACAATAACATTATCGATGTTATATATAACAGAGTTGTATGTTGCCGGATTAGGTGCAGGGGAGCCATTGATGGCTTTACCGGTATAACGGGTTTTTCCGCTGATGGTATAGCCGGTACCTGTAACAGTGAGGATGCCTGAAACATTGGTTGTGCCGTTCCAGAATCCTGCATTATAACCACCGTAGTAATAAGAGCCGTTACCTAATTTGAAACGGCTGGCATAATAATATACTCCAGCAGGAAGTGTGCTTCCGATATTGGCTTTATACTCATCATTATTTCCGTCATCGGCATTATAGGTGGCAGCGACCCAGTTTGTCCAGGTATTGGGGTTGGTATTGGCTGTATTATAACCGATCCAGGCCTGTATACCGGCGCCCTGCCCTGCCACATCGGTAACACCGGGTGCATAAACTCTGGAATACACATCATACGTACTCCCCGCTGCTATAGTATCTGCTTCAGGCCACTGTACATTGCACCAGTTTATGGTTAAATGGTTCACCGTCACTATACCCGAAACAGACGTGATCCCATTCCAGAAACCTGAATTATACCCGCCGTAGAAATAGGTTCCGCCATTGAGTTGAAACCGGCTTGCGTAATAAATTACGCCTGCAGGCAGTGAAGTTCCGATATTAGCGATATATTCATCATTATTACCGGCATCGAGATTAAATGTTGCAGGAATCCAGTTGATCCAGGTGCCTGGATGGGTATTTAAAGAACTATATCCTATCCATGCCTGAATGCCGGCACCCTGGCCTATGGTGTCGGTAATGCCCGGTGCGTAAACCTGTGCATACACGTTAAAAGCAGCTCCTTCGACTATGGTATCGGCTGACGGCCATTGTATGTTGCACCATGTTATTTCGTTTACGGTCAATACACCTGATTTATTGGTTGTTCCATCCCATAATCCGGCATTATATCCACCATAAAAATAAGCACCGCTGTTCAATTTGAAACGGCTGGCATAATAATACAACCCGGAAGGAAGTGCAGCGCCTATATTTGCTTTGTATTCATCATTATTTCCGGCATCTGCATAAAAGTTTGCAGGGAGCCAGTTGGTCCAAGTATCCGGATTTGTATTGGAGGTACTGTATCCGATCCACGCCTGAATACCGGTACCTTGTCCGGCCGCATCAGTAATTCCCTCTGCATAAACACGGGCATAGACGTCGATGGAGCCGCCTACCGTAATGGTATCAGCCGCAGGCCATTGTACATTACACCAGGAAATTACTCCGCTGTTCACTTTCAACGACCCGGAAACATTGGTTGTCCCGTCCCAGAAACCTGAATTGAATCCGCCATAATAGTATGCTCCGCTGCCCAGCTGAAAACGACTGGCATAAAAGTATGTTCCGGCAGGTAAGGTACTTCCAATATTTGCATTATATTCATCATTATTACCTTCATCGGCATAATAGGTCGCAGGAACCCAGTTTGTCCATGTATTGGGGTTGGTATTGGTGTCGCTGTAGCCGATCCAGGCCTGTATGCCGGCGCCCTGTCCTACAGTGTCGGTAAGACCGGGAGCATAAACACGGGCATACACATTATATGTTCCGCCTGCCAGAATAGTATCTGAAGCAGGCCACTGGAGATTACACCAGGTGATATCATTAACCGTCAGCACACCGGAAAGATTGGTCGTGCCATTCCAGTATCCTGAATTATAACCGCCATAGCAATACGAGCCGCTCCCTAATTTAAAGCGACTGGCATAATAATAGATTCCTGCAGGAAGTGAACTTCCGATATTGGCTTTATATTCGTCGTTATTCCCGATGTCCCCGGTATAGCTGGCCGGTATCCAGTTTGTCCATGTATCAGGGTTGGTATTGGTGGTGCTATAGCCTATCCAGGCCTGAATACCGGCGCCCTGCCCGATGGTATCAGTAATGCCCTGCGCAAAAACCTGTGCAAAGACATCATAAGATGATCCGGTTGTTATAGTGTCTGCTGCGGGCCATTGCAAATTACACCAGGTGATTTCAGGCACATAAGTAACAGTATATGAATAATTTGAATTAGAATTATTATTCAGTCGTAAGGTATAATAATCTACTGAAGAACTTTCGACAGTTGATTGATTGGAGGTCAAAACATAATAAGAAACCTGTATGCCGGCTGCCAGACCGGGAATCACAGCAGTACCCTGAAAACTGGCATTGAATGAAGGAATTTCAATAAAATTTGATGTTACCCATTGATCTGTGGTGTATCTGATAAAAACTTTTTCATTAGCATTTTTCGCACCGCTTAGCGTTACCGTAATAGTGACATCCTGCATGGGCGCTACATCGGGCGCCGGCGATTGTGATACCGTCGTGATATCAACAGGATTATAGGATGTTTCCAGGATGGACATATCATTGTTGGAGGTAGCATTCTTGCCGACAATCAGCGTATAGTAATAATTTAACTGCACTGAGCAGGTCAGGTTGGCATCCCAGCCGCCGGAAACATAATAAAAAGCCCCGCCACTGATCTTTTGATTTAATGGCCGCTGATAATCTGTTGTAGAACCACACCACTTTGGAGTATAAACATCAACAGCCGTATTGAATAAAAATTGAATTGTTGTGGTAATGGGCGCCTGAACATTTCCGGACATCGTCACTCCACGGTCTGCCAATGCAGCATCCCCCCACATTCCCATCGCACCGATATGTGCATTTGACGGTTGACTAAATGAAATTTTACCTGTCAGCAGCAACAGGAAAATTAACAAAGAAAGCATTTTAATGTACTTTTTCATCTGGTTTGTTTTTAGTTAGTAGAATTATTTTGATATTATAAGTAAAAATCTGTCGCCATTCAATTTCACAAAAATAAAACTTTGATATGAAAATCAAAAGATATTGCACAGAAAAAAGTCAATTATTTATTACATATCATTGTTTATTATATTTTTGATTCCCCCGCATACATTTCATATTGTTGAAAATACAGATGTGAAAAACAATACGGAATAAAATTAACAATGATAAATAGGAATTTAATATTTTCATTCAGTGTACAACATCATAGAATAGAATCATACATTCACAACCGTATTTCAATGACACCAAAGGCCATAAAAAACACAATAAATCTCAGGTGAAAATTTGTATCAATATTATCAGTAAAGTATCTGCAGCGCGCCATTGATTAATGGACACAGCCGCAATAGCACCATATCGGTGAAGAAATTGCTTCATTACCATCGGCCTCAGTAACGATAACATAAAAATAATCGCCGTTATCACAGGTGAGTGTCTGCGTTATGTTTACTGTGGCCGTATTCGGCGACCAGGTGTTGACAACAACCCCGTTCTTAAGAAGTTTTACCGTCGAAAAAATTTCACCATCCTGATCCGTGGCCTGTATCTGCATGGGGAGATTACCGGTCTTCACCGTAGAACCCATCTCACTGTTATTTATCATGAAAGACAGCGCGATATTTTTATCCATGGTGCTGAAGAATCTTCTTGCCCGCATGGCTTCCAACAAATCATTACGCGTTAACCTGTTTGCCAGGATGGCCATACGGTAATCATTTTTTGTACCCCATGTTGCAGAATGGTCATCTCCTGCACCTGTGGCGCCCAAAACCCAGCCATTAGTAAGGGCTTCATCAAAGTCGCCTTTGCCATCACCAATAATGTATCCATCATTGTAATAATGAACATCAAAACCATCATTGGAATTCCACAATTCCATGCCTACGATCTGCTTACAGGGCGGAGTGGTTGAATTGTAACTATACTGCCCATGGTTTGCATATTTATTGGGATGATTAAAAAATGCCACAAGGCTGCTTCTGGCATTCAACCAGGAAACAAGGTCATCAAACGATGTGGTCACCTGATTGGTGGTGAAATCATCAGAATTTATTATGGTAATGTGGCCAATGCCAATCTGGCTTGACCATTCAAAGCCGTAAAAAGCCGCAAAAACGCCATCCTCATTATATGCATTTGCCTGGGCTTTGACATCATCATATTCTGTACTTGATAAATAAACAGAGGAGTTCAAATAATCATGATCTGCCAGGCTGAAAAAATCCAGTCCTGCCGTGTTCTTTGCATAATCGTAGGCCTGGGCAGGGGTACCCGTACCGTCAGAATAGCTGGTATGATTATGCAGATGCCCGTAATAAACATTGGATCCTCCAATATGCGGCTGACCTGCAACGTTTATGGAAAACAAAACAAATAATACTGCAAATATTGGGTTAATATGCTTCATAAGATAAAAGTATTTCAAACAGAAATGCAAATATACATAAATAATTATCGATAGTCAATAAAAAATTATTTTTAGTTTTAACAAAATATTTATACAACAAACAACACAAAATAAGGCTGTCGATGTCATAAAAAGGAGTACTTATCCATTAAGAAAAACAATTTTTTGAAAAACCTGACATAGTGTCATTAACCTTGTTTGAAGAAAAAATGGCACTGAAATTAATTTGCCTTTTAGGTTCCAATAAAAAACTGACAGTTGTTCTAAAGAGGAAACTGATGAATAGCGGATAATCAAAATATTTATTCTAAAATAATATATTTTTTGTCACCATAATAAAATAATCAACTTAAACATACTGACAGCTATTGAAATGGTATACTTTTAGTAAATCATCCTCCGGTGAAATCGTGTTGTATTATTTTTACTACTTTGACTACGGACAGTTTTTTATTTAAATTTGTAATTTTTCAGTTTTATCAACGTTTTTATGGTTTTATCAACAATCTGTCATTAATGAAAAAATATATATTAATAATTATCGTATTATTTCTCTTTTCAGCAAGTATTGCCGGGCAGGTATTTGCACAGAAATATACGATCAGCGGATATGTCAAGGACAACACCACCGGAGAGTTTCTCATTGGTTCCAATGTTTACCTGAAAGAACTGATGAAGGGAACTTCAACCAATACCTACGGCTTTTATTCCATCACCGTTGAAAAAGGAGACTACAATCTGAGCGCTACTTTTGTAGGCTACAAGGATTTTGTTCAAAAAATCACACTGGACAAAAATATCAAGTTAAATATCAGCCTCGAACCAAGTATTATAACTACCTCAGAGGTAGTTATCTCGGGTGAACGTGAAGATAAGAACATTCAGAGCGCAGAAGTGGGCCGGGTGGAAATACCGATTGAGAAAATTAAAAAACTGCCAGCCCTATTGGGTGAGGTTGATATTATCAAAGCCATACAGCTTACTCCCGGGATACAAGCCGCAGGAGAAGGCAACACCGGATTTTATGTAAGAGGCGGCGGACCCGACCAGAACCTTATCCTGCTCGATGAAGCCGTCGTGTACAACGCCTCACACCTGCTCGGATTTTTCTCAGTCTTCAATGCCGACGCTTTGAAGAATGTGGAGATGATAAAAGCCGGAATGCCAGCCAACTACGGCGGGCGCCTTGCATCGGTGCTCGATATTTCAATGAAAGAAGGAAATAACAAAAAATTTGAATTCGACGGCGGTATTGGATTGATTTCATCACGGCTGACGGTACAGGGGCCAATTAAAAAAGAAAAATCTTCATTTATTGTTTCAGGACGACGCACTTACCTCGATCTTATCATGCAGCCTTTCCTGAAAAAAGATTCCCCTTTTAAAAATGGCGGCTATTATTTTTATGATATCAACGCAAAAGTCAACTATTATTTTTCTGATAAAGACCGGCTTTTTCTGAGCGGGTATTTCGGCAAGGATGTGTTTACTCTAAAAGGAGGTGAAACATTTTCGAATAAAATTGACTGGGGAAATGCCACTGCAACCATCAGGTGGAACCATCTTTTCAACGACAAACTATTTCTGAACACCACTCTGATCTTCAGTGATTATAAATTCAATATGGGCGCTGAACAAAACTTTTATGAGATGAAACTTCACTCCGGTATCACAGATTACAGCGCTAAACTGGATTTTTCATACCTCCCCTCCATCCGTCATAATATTAAGTTTGGAGGTTTGTATACGTATCATATCCTGATGCCTAACAGCGCTTCGGCACGTTCGGACACCACCGAATTCGACCTGGGGGGCACAGTCAAACTGTATTCCCATGAAGCAGCAATCTTCATCACCGATGATTTCGATCTGTCAGAAAGAATCAAGATCAGCGGTGGATTGAGATATTCCATGTTTTTCCATACGGGCCCTTTTGACCGGTATACGGTGAACGAAACAGGAATAATTAATGATACGACCTCTTATAAGACTGGCGAACTGATAAAAATGTATCATGGACTGGAACCCCGGCTCGCTGTAAAATTCGGTGTTGACGCACAATCATCCATCAAGGCATCTTTCACCATGAATTACCAGTACATCCATATGGCATCTTATACGTCAGTTTCATTGCCGACCGATATCTGGGTTCCAAGTTCATCACTGGTAAAACCGCAGATCGGTTTTCAATATTCACTTGGTTATTTCAGGAATTTCTATAAGAATATGTGGGAGACATCCTTTGAGATATATTACAAAAACATGCGCAACCAGATTGAATTCAAGGAAGGGGTTTCTGCAACCGACAACCTTAAAAATAATACGGACAACAACTTTACTTATGGCAAAGGCTGGTCATACGGGGGGGAGCTTTTCATAAAAAAACGCCTGGGTAAAACCACAGGCTGGATCGGCTACACCATATCATGGACCCAGCGTAAATTTCCTGAAATCAACGGAGGAAAAACGTATCCTGCAAAATATGACCGCCGGCATGACATTTCGGTTGTTGTATCGCAGCAGTTAGGCAAAAGATGGTCTATTTCAGGAGTATGGGTGTACGCTACCGGTAATGCCATGACCTTACCCCTGTCAAGATATTTCTTATCAGGCAGCATTGTCAACGAGTACAGCGAACGCAATGCCTTCCGCATGCCTGCCTATCACAGGCTCGATATTTCAGCCACATTTTCAAGTAAAGATAAACCCGGAAAAAAATTCCACTGGGATCTGAATTTTGGTGTCTATAATGTTTACAGCCGCATGAACCCCTATTATATTTACTTCGAAACAACAGGGGACATCGCCACATTGAACCTGAAAACCGTGGCGAAACAGGTCTCGCTGTTCCCAATCATACCATCCATTACATGGAATTTTAAATTTTAACCGCCATGAAAAAAAGAATATATTATTTATTGATATTATTATTTAGCTCTGCCTTTGCATTTATTTCCTGTGAAAAAGAAATAACAATGGACCTGCCTGAAGAGGAACCCAAAATTGTTATCGAAGGCTATATTGAAAATGGATTGCCTGCAAGGGTTTCCATAACAAAAAGCGCCCCCTATTTTGATCCGATCGATTCGCTGACATTAATCAATTCTATTGTTTCCGATGCACTGGTTATCGTCAGCGACGGTGTAACTTATGACACACTCCAAAAAGACACCATCCTTGCGCTTCCGCCAATAATTTATGTCGGGAATAATATCATCGGCGAAATCGGAAAAACATATTACCTGACGGTTGTTGTCGGCGGACAGGCATATACTTCTCAAACCACTATACAACAACCCATAGCCTTTGATTCCTTATGGTTTAAACTGTCCCCCGACAATGATACCGTAGGCGACATTTTCGCCCTCGGAACCGATAACGGCGCGGCTTACAATTATTATCGTGTTTTTACAAAAAATACCAATATCGATTACGGTTTTGTGCCAATTTTCGAATCGGTATGGGATGATAAATTCTTTAACGGAATGACTTTCACAATTCAGCTTTATCATGGTATTTCGAGCAATATAACTGAATTATTTGAAGATGACGGCGGCAGGGGCGTTGGTTACAAAGTTGGTGACAAAGTAATAACCAAACTTTGTACCATGGACTACGAAAGCTTTAAATTCTGGTCGGCGGCAGAATCTGAGATTGTTTTCGGCAGTAATCCGTTTATGACAACTACCAGCGTACCCACCAATATCCAGGGAGGCGCCATCGGATGCTGGACAGGATATTGCGCCACTTACGACAGCATCATTTGTACACCATAAAAAATATATAGATATGACCGAAGAATTTGAAAAAACCAAAGTACTTATCATAGGCTCCGGGCCTGCAGGATACACCGCAGCTATTTATACAGCCCGTGCAGATCTGAAACCATTACTGTATCAGGGCATGCAGCCAGGAGGACAACTGACCATCACCACCGATGTTGAAAACTTTCCGGGATACCCCGAAGGGATTGGCGGATTTGAAATGATGGAAGACCTGCGCAAACAGGCAGAGCGTTTTGGCGCGGATATCCGCTGGGGAGAAATCACCAGCATTGACTTATCTGAAAGGCCATTCAAAGTCGTTGCCGATGGCACCAAAACGATACTGGCCGATGCGCTGATCATTGCGACAGGAGCTTCAGCCCGATGGCTGGGGCTTGAAACAGAAGAAAAATACAGAGGTTTCGGTGTGTCTGCCTGTGCTACCTGCGACGGTTTTTTTTACAAAGGCAAAGAGGTCGCAATTATCGGCGGAGGCGACAGCGCTGCAGAAGAAGCCACTTACCTGGCAAAACTCTGCAGCAAAGTATACATGATCCACAGGAGAACGGAGCTGAGAGCATCCAAAGCCATGCAAAACAAGGTGTTTGGCACTCCAAACATCGAAAGACTCTTCGGGTATGTTCCTGTTGAAATTACCGGAGAAAAAAATGTAGAAGGTCTTATCATTAAAAATGTGGATACCGGTGAACTGTTAAATCTTGCGATCAGCGGCCTTTTTGTTGCCATCGGACACAGCCCGAACTCAGCGCTCTTTAAAGGACAACTCGATATGGATGAAAGCGGCTATGTGATAACCGTACCAGGAACTACCCAGACCAGTGTCAAAGGGGTTTTTGCAGCGGGTGATGTACAGGACAAGGTATACAGACAGGCTACCACAGCAGCAGGAAGCGGTTGTATGGCCGCTATCGAAGCGGAACGGTTTTTATCGTCACAGCACTGACCACGGATTTCCTAATTTTGTTTTTTTCCGGCAGCAAGCTGCTCAGCCTGCAGCAACGCATTATAAAGATTGGCAACGCCTCCGCTTACCGATAACTCATTGAAAGGTATTTTTATTTTTTTGTAGGAATCGGAAGGCTGCTGTACCATCTGATCCGTTTTTATGGCCGACTGCATGATGATATCTTTCACTTCCTTTGCACTCAGTTGGGGGTAATAGCTTCTGATCACAGCGGCAATGCCCGCCACAACAGGGCTTGCCATAGAGGTCCCGCTGGCTGTGCCATAGCGGTTACCCGGTTTTAAACCCCAGAGATCAACACCGGGCGCAAAAACATCCACCGTTTTTTTTCCGTAATTGGAAAAATCAGCCACCAGGTCATCGTTCAGGCTCATTGCGCTTGCACCGACCGTGAGCCAGTTGGATGTCAGTATTGTACCATCAGCGCTTTTATTTGCAGGATAATTATCAACCACGTCGTTATCCTCGGAATCATTACCTGCCGCATGAACAAGCAACACATCATATTTATCGGCAAGCGGCAATACATCATCCACGAATTTCTTCTGCGGGGAAAATGCTTTCCCGAAACTCATGTTGATGACCTTTGCACCATTCTCAATGGCATAGCGGATTCCATTGGCAACATCCTTGTCGCGTTCATCACCGTCGGGCACCACACGGACGACCATCAGCTGCACATTTGCTGCAATACCATCGGCTCCAAGACGGTTATTACGGACAGCACCTATCTCCCCTGCCACAAAAGTACCGTGACCAGGGTCAGGGCCAATAACATCATTATTACCATAGATACGGTTACTGTTATCCTTGTAATCGTCGCCAACTATCGACCTGGAATCAAAATCGAGGTTATAATGATAATTGAGTTCACTGTTGACCTGATCAGCATAACCGGTCAGATCCTCCGCTTTAATACCAAACATGAGCCATACCATAAGTTTCTCAGCGCTTTCAGCAACGTCAGCAGGAGCTTTGTCCAATTTTTTCAGGTCTTTCATGGTATATTCCGGTTTGTTGAGATAGGCCTTTACAAGACTATCGGCATGTTTTAATTCCATGCCCGATTGCACCATTCCGGACTCTCCGGCAGATTCATCAAGTTTTTTCTGATACACTTCTTTCACTTTTTTATAAAGCCGGAATTCATCGGTATTGCCGACCTTATTTGAATCTGCATCCTTATATTTAGCATCAAGTTCTCTGTACAGCCTTGTCACTTCCAGGTTATCCTGCTTCACATTCTCTCCTTTCGGATTACCGATAAAGTTCCAGCCATGTATGTCGTCAATATACCCGTTTTTATCATCATCAATGCCATTGCCGGGAATTTCATCCGGATTGGTCCATATGTTTCCTTTAAGATCCTCATGATTTATATCTGTTCCGCCATCAATAACAGCTACAACCACCGGACGGGACACCTTGTTCTTCAGCAATTCTTTGTAAGACTTTTCGGTGCTTACACCAAACATTTTATCCGACTTCAGGTCCTTATTGTACCAGTTGATCAGTTTTTTCTCTTCTTTGCTCTGCCCAAAAACAGTGGTGAAAACAAATAACAACAATGTTAAAGTGAGTATTTTCTTCATATTGATATGTTTTACAAACATAAAACTAAATTTTGGGTACAATATTATACAATTTGAACATCAAATTGAACAAATTTGCAAAATTCTTACCCGGGCTATTTTCAACAATAGATTACATTTATATATGCCTGATATTATCCATTGAAAGCTCATGGCCTAAATCACCTGATTGTTATTTATAACCACTTCAAAACATTATATTTAAGTAAGAACCGGTAGTCGTGAAAATCAATGAATCATTTTCATTATCAGACATTTATTATTCTCTTTACCCTCAAAATCAAACTTGAAAGTATATATACCTGATGTACAATTCGCCGGTGAAAAAACACAAGCATGTTTTCCGCTTAATTGTGGCTCGTTGATTATTTCCTGCACCAATGCACCAGTTGCATTATAAACTTTCAAATGAACGGTTCCGTTTTCCGGAGTACGATAGGTCAACGTTACATCACCTTTAAACGGATTTGGATACCCGGTAAATTCAAACCCCGGATCCGGGTTGTTGCCCTGTACAAAAACTTTTGGGATGAACAGGCAGGCGTCCTCATTTTCTTCTCCGTACCGGTTTCCAATCACACCAGTTCCTGAAAGGGAAAAGTCAACTTCACCGTGAGCAAGCCTCCGTAACGGACGAAAACCCAGCCTGATGATTTCATCATTGGTAGCCACATCAAAATGATCTGTTGTTGCAAAAACCACTCTGATAACTCCGTTTTCATCCGTCACCAGGAGGTCGTCATCCGCACTTAAGATTTCTTCTAAGGTGGGATTAATCCTGACATTTTGCTCCTTGTTAGGTGTTCCGGGCATAGTAACACTCACCAGCTGGTATGCATCAGCAGGATAATTCAGTTCCAAACCGAGCGCTGAAAACTCATTCACTTTGGTACTGATATGTAAAGGCACTTCGAAAAAGTTCCGGTCGCTGGTTACCAGATAATCATCACCAACAGCAATGATATTTTCCGGAACAGATTTAAGCATACTCCAGTTTACTGCAGAATCGCGGTACTTAGTGCCCGATGCATTAAAATCCCCGTAACAGATTGTTTTCAGGTTGACCGGCAGGTCAGATCCTGCCACAGTAACCATAGTGTCCAGAGCCACCCAATTCCCTTTCGGAAAGTTTTTGAGGCTGTTATTGGGTGAACCTATCTTGGCTTTGATTCTTGAAACGTCTATGGCATTGATCGAGGCATTATTATCTACATTAACCGCTTTTTTATATGTTGCAGCAAAGTTTCTGGATGGGTCTGCAAGCGTATCCACGCCCATATAATATTTCAATAAGGTTACATCAATAGCGTCCATGCCGTTGCCCGACTGCATAGTATCCGGAGTGTATTTATCATATGACAGTATATAGTTGCCATCGGGCATGCCGCAAAAACGGTAATTTCCATCGATATCACTGGTATCCCTGGCCAGTTCCGTTCCGGAAGGAAAACTTTTCAGAATAACGATTACATTATCAATAGTGTATTTGATTGCATTATATGTTGGAGGATTGGGAGCCGGAACGCCGTTGTTTGCCTTGGCGGCATACTTTGTTTTACCACTGATGGAATGAAGCAGATCATCCATGGCAACAAGCACGGTATCGGAAGCCGGGCAGCCGTTATTGTTGATACGCAATACATAGGTGGTGCTTACTGTTGGTGAAGCCAGTGGCTGGGAAATGCTTGTATCGTTCAATCCTGATGATGGCGACCAGGCGATGGTTCCCGGACCGTTTGCCGGATCACCGATAAGCACAGGGGTGCAGGAATAAACTGCATCTGCACCGGCATTGACATAAGGAAGCTGATAAATAGTAACTGAACGGGTGACCTCCGGTGTTGTGAAGCCGCACTCATAAGCAAATACCCGGATATCGAGTGAACCATAAAAACCATCAGTCCATGTCATCACACCCGACAGCGAATCAATACTACCGGCAGCCGGGTTACTGACTGACCAGTGAAAACCCGAATAGTTGGCGCCTGAGGTAAAATAGGTGGTTGTGAGGCTGTCGCCGGCCACCTGACAGACAGGCTCAATGCCCGCAGAAACAGATATGGGGGCCGGCGTGCTTACCACAATATTTACGGCAACATTAAAACTGACTTCATCAAAATTACCGGCTTCGTCCTCCACTTTTATGGTAACTATATTAGATGTCCCGGAAGTTAATGTGCCCGCCACAGGGACCTGTGTAATGACCAAATCTCCGGAACAATTATCTGTGGCAACAACCGATGATGTATAATCGGGCAGTACCGCGGCACAACCCTGGCCGGTAATTACACTGGTATCATGAAATGACGTAACAATAACAGGAGGCACAATATCCAGGCCTATGCCTGTAATGGTAAAATTATAAGGATTTTCATCAGTATCATTATTTGCAATACTTATGGAACCTGAATTGGTATCACAGGCACCCGGTGTAAAAATCACCTGAAACGTTGTTGAATCGCCCGCTCCGACAGTAGAATCAGCATCTGTGAGCAGTAAAAATCCACTGCCGGTGACAGATACAACAGGAGTACCGGTCAATTCAAGGGTAGTATTACCAATATTTTCTATGGTAAAGGTCACGGTATCGCCGGTTTCCCCAACATTGACCGAACCAAAATCAAATACACCACCATCAGGGATATCAGTTGCCTGCCGGACATTTATTTCTTTATCCTGTAAAACAGGCAAAAAATCCTGATCCGGAATATCATTGGCCACATTAGAGTAATCACGGTTTATTGGTACAAAAATATAATCCTGCATGGCCGGCGTAAGCGTTCCGCTCCAGCCGTACGGAATGATAATCGAATAGTCACCATTCACGCCCGAAGTAACTGTTTGAGCTATGGAATCAAAATAATGCAATGTGACGCCTGCAATGCCCGTATTTCCCGAAATCATATAATACAAATTTGTACTGTGTGCCTTTGTGTAGCCGGTTTTTTCGTATAATCTGATACTATCGCAAATTTTATATGCATATATATTCACATAATACTCTTTGTTAACGCTGAGGCCGCTCACCCAGACATGAGGAGTGACTGAGGCGCCCTCGTAGATACATTGCTGTCCCCCGGCATATAACGTATCGGCGGATGGTACAAGGCCGTCGTCAGGCGCTATAAAATAATTGGTATCGTTGATATACATAACATAACCATCAGCGCCGGTCGCAGACCCTGAAAATGAATTTATCATGAAACCGGTGGCGGTGGTAGCGCCAAACGACAAATTGGATGCCGGAACTGAAGGCGATCCGCATTTATAGAAAATATAGGCTGCGCCGGCATTGGTTTTGGCATTTCCCCCATTGGCGTCATAATCCTGAAGACAAGCGCCGGCAATTATATAATTGTTTTTCGCTGTAATGGATCCGCCAAAATTGTCATCCTGCATACGGTCAGCAGCCACCACTTTCTGTATCTGTTGCCAGGAGGCTGAATCCTTTTTGAAGATATACATAGCGCCGGCATCAATCTTCTGATTAGCGCCATTGGCATCAAAATTCTGCAATGAAGCTCCTGAATAAATATAATCCCCGGAAATGGCTACAACTACTCCGAAATAATCGCTGCCCATCCTGTCGGCAGCAACAATTTTTTGCTGAAAAGTCCAGACGTTTGAGATATTCTTATAAATGTATGCAGAACCTGCGCCGGCCAGTGTGTTACCCCCCCCGGCATCTTCATCTTCTGCGGGCGCCCCGGCCACTGCATAATCACCATACATAGAAACGCTATAACCAAAGGCATCATTAGCAGCAATATCGGGTGAATAAATTTTCTGCAACTGTGCCCACATACCGCCAAGATTATAAAACATATAAACAGCCCCGGTATGTAATGCCCCGGGAACCCAAGCTCCCACAATCAGCCAGTTGCCATACATACTTAATGAACCTCCGAAGTATTCTGCCTGTACCCTGTTGATAGCTGTCACCTGCTCAACAAAGGTCCATACGCCATTGATATTTTTATAACTATAAAAAGATCCGGTAGCTATTTTGTAATTGGCGCCATTTCTATCATGCGACTGATAAGGACATCCGATAAGTAAATAATCACCGTAAGTAGTAAGCGACCAGCCAAAGCGGTCTCCCGCCTGTTTGTCAGGCGCTGTGATTTTCTGCACAAAAACCCAGGTACCATTCTGATTATCAAAAACATAAACAGCGCCGGCATTCCCAACACCGGACACAGATTCCATGTTAGCGCTCACAAAGGCATAATGGTCCGTAATAGCCAAACCAAACCCGAAATTATAGCCGGATCCCCTGTCGGGAGGAACAATTTTCTGAACCTGCTGCCAGTTACCATTAACGTTTCTCAATATATATGCAGCCCCTGCATCAGTAACCGGTGAACCGCCGTTAGCATCCACATCATTGCCTGTAGCGCCCACAATGGCATACTCATCGGACATAGCCATGGTATAGCGGCTATAAACATCTGAAGCTGTCCTGTCGGATGCACAAACCTTTACAATCTGGTTCCAGTCTTGTGCAATTAAATCATTTATACTAATAATGACAATGGCAAATGCCATCCATATTAATTTATATTTTTTCATATGTTGATTTTTAAAGTTTGTAATAATACTTAATCGTTTCAGTCGATCAAAACGGTATAATGCTAAAATCAAAACCATTTGCATTTTTTTATGATTTACATTATTCGCTATTGATTATTCTTAAAAACCTTGTTCAAAGCATCAGTTCTTGAATTCACCTGAAGTTTGTCGTAAATGTTGCGGATGTGCGTTCTAACTGTTTCAACGCTTATAAAAAGTTTGCCGGCAATTTCTTTATACCGGAAGCCTTTGGCGAGCAAGTCAAGAATTTCACGCTCGCGCTGAGATAATACATTAATTTCACTGGAAACCATATGCTTTATACTGAATTGTTCGATAACCCTCCGGGCTATCTGGGGCGACATTGGAGATCCCCCTGCATGGATTTCAACAATGCCCGAAATGATCTTTTCGGGAAGCGAGTTTTTAAGCAGGTATCCGGTTGCGCCTGCACACAGCGACTGAAACACGGATTCGTCATCATCAAAAATGGTAAACATCACAAACTGAATTTCAGGATATTTTTCCCTGGCTGCTTTAACACAGGAAATGCCGTTCATCCCCGGCAGTTCAATGTCCATGACCACAACATCCGGGTTCATTTTGTTTAAATCCTGCATGAATTCTTCGGCATTGGAAAAACCTTTCAGCAAGCTGCAATCAGCCGATTTTTCTATGATGCCCTCAATCGTTTTTCGTAGTTCGTTATCGTCTTCTACAATGCAAACATTTATCATAGTGCGTTTTTTTTAACAAATGTATATGAATATGCAGCGGTTCGCAATACCACAATAGTAGTAATTTGCAAAACTGCTAAAGAGGAATGTCTAATAACACGGCAGTCCCGTTTCCCGGCACTGATTCGATTTCAAGTTTTCCCTGACAGGCATGGGCGCGCTTCGCCATATTACCAAGCCCGTTGGAGAAAGAGCCTATATTCGTCTTGTCGAAGCCCTTCCCATTGTCCTTAACTTTAAGGGAAACATGCTGTGGTGTCACTTCAATTTCAATAGTGCACGCAGTTGCAGATGAGTGTTTAATAATATTATGCGCAGCTTCTTTTAAGATCAGAAAGAAACTCTGTCTTTTCAAAGGAGATATGGGACTATCGTTTACATTATCCGGGAAATCAAGAATGCAATCTATTCCGGAATTTTCAAACAAATCATTGCAATAAATACGCGAATAGGCCATCAGGGCAGCTAGATTATCGTACCTGGGATTGGTCGACCAGATGATTTCCCTGAAGTCATCGATAACCCTGCGGGATAAACCCGAAATCTGATTCAGTTTATTCAGCGAACTGATATTTCCATCGATTTCGGCTTTCAGCGACTCACTCAGTAGTGCAATTTTCGACAGAGAAGCTCCTGTGCCATCATGAATATCTTTTGATAATGTGGTCCGGATTTTTTCAATTTCCTGCAGCCTGGCCAATTCATTGATTTTTTTCCGGTATTTCTGGTACATAATAAACCTGATTACAGCCGCCAGTATTCCTGTTCCCAAAATCAAAGCCAAGGTCAGAAACCACCATGTTCTCCAGATTGGCGGCTTTATGATAAAGTGAAATTCTGCGGGTTTTTCATTCCATAGGCCATCATTGTTGCATGATTTCACCATAAAGGTGTATTCACCCGGTGGCAGGTTTGGATATTCTGCCTTTGTTTCTTCGGTTACCGGCGACCAATCATTTTCAAGGCCTTCAAGCTTCCATTGATATCGTGTTGCATTGGGGTTGCTGAAACAAACGCCGCCGAACTCAAAGGTAAGATGATTCTGGTCATAAGGTAAGCACAAATTGACGGGTAAACGAAACCAGTAACTAACAGAATCACAATAATTTATGTAATCCTCACTTTCCCAATTTATTTCTTTGTAAAATAGCTTGATACCTGTAATATATGTTTCCGGTGGTTTTGAATTCAATCTGACATCCCCGGGATTAAACTTAATTAATCCCTGCATAGTTGCAAACCATATGTTTCCGGCACTATCAATATTGATGTTCTGACCGCTTAGCATGTATGCGGAAAAACCATTCTTTTTACTGAACGATTTTATCGTAGCAATGCTCCCGTTATTTTTAAATGTAATTATATCAAAACCGTTGCTGAAACCGGCATAAAGTTTTTCTTTACCATCAGCAGCAAGAGCCAGGTAACGGTCGGACGAAAGTCCCTGTTTTGTTGAATATAAATGTGGCCCCGTTTCATCAATTTTTATTAGTCCTCCATAAACAGCTATCCATACTCTGTTCCATTTGTCTACGGTCATATCATCAGGGCTGAGGCAATTACCCGGATAATTGGTAAACGTAAATTGGCTGCCGTCGTATGTCATAAAGCCGGCATTCGTTGCAAACCAAATGTTATTGTTGGTATCACGTACTATGAAATCAATGGTTCCGGTCTCTTTGCCATAATCATCCGTGCCAAAACATATAGTTTTCTTACCGTCGAACCGGATCAGGGTGTTATAATCATTAACAAACCAAATATTTGTCCCGTCGTTGAAGGCCACCCGTGGAATCATGTCTTTATCCAGCCCGAATTCCGAATTTATCTGCCGCCCTTCAAAATGCCCGGCATCAAACAGGCCATGATAGGTAAGCGCTATTGTTTTTCCTTCTCCTGTTTCAAAAAAGCCCATGGCTTCCCTGCCTTCAGGAGCATCATATACAATTATTTTGGTGCCATCGAATCTGCATAGTTTGTCAATAGAAGTAGCAAACCAGATGTTTTCCTTAGAGTCTTTGAAATTAAAATATACTCTGGATGAATTTAATCCATCCTTTTCGTTGATGGTGATGAACTTTTCACCCATGTACGCTACAGCCCCAAGTCCGCGGGTTGCCAGCCACAAATTATTTTCATTATCCTTTGTTATATAAAAAACAAGGTTTATCGGCAACCCGTTCTTTTCATCGAACAAAAAAACACTGCCATCCCTGTTTACCCTCCAAATCCCGGTTTCGCTTGGTATCCAGATATTATGGTCGTCGTCTTCGCAAATTCCGGAAAAAAACCAATAGAAAATATTGCCAGGTAAATCAAGAAATTTGATCTTTTTATTTTTATATGAAAAAATACTGTATTGATGTGATGACGGTTCGTACGTTGAAAAATATGAAGTAGAATCAGAGGCTCCATAAATGAAATTCAGCCATTTACCGGCAAGAGCAGAGTCTTTATATACGGTAGACTCAAAAAGCACAGTATCCGTAATCACATATAATTTATTTTGCGTATTCACCACAACATCACCTGCGGAATTTCTTACCACAGACAACAGCATGGTTTCTGCAACATTTAAAAACGGATATGAATGTGAAATATCATGAAACCTGTCGCCCTCAAAATAAAGTAACTGCCTTCTATCGTCAGCATTCCATAAGGCAATCCACAACCGTCCTTTATTATCAAGCGCTGTGGATGCCCACCGGCCGGGAAGTAAAATTCCGTCTTTCGAAGTGAAATTTGTGAATTTTTTCCCATCGTAAATGCTGAAGCTGTTCAGGCTCAGTATCAGCAGCCGCCCATCAGGCAATTCAACAATGAGACCAACATCATTATCGCCCAATCCGTCTTTTTCGGTATAATTCTCAAAGGTCTTTCCATTGAAGCGGTATATCCCACCTCCCATGGATGCAAACCATAAATGCCCGCGCCTGTCCTGTATGATTTTTACAATATCATTCGAACTAAGCCCTTGCTCATAATTAAACACCTGGAAATGGTACTGCTGGGCAAACAGGTCTTTCATGAATACAATCAATAGTAATAAAACAGAATATTTAAACAATTTTCTAATCACGTTCAATAACATTCCTTTCGAAATTAAGATGTTTACTTTGTCAATCCTAATAAAGTTTTTTTCCCATCACAAATAAATATTTAATACGAATCATTTCAGTCTCCCAGAATTAACAATTACCATTATTCTTTTCTCTTTGGGGGCAGGGAAGTGGATTGTTAATCAGGACTTTTTCCATGAGCCAGATTTTATCAACCTGTTATTCTGAGATTTCCCGTCTTAACCAGTGTCAATATAATAAATCAGGTAATTTACAAATTTAATGTTTTTCAAAAACAATGTAAATATTTTCCATAGTTTTTTAACTCACAATGGAAATTCTTTATGAAAAACAGGTTTGATTAACGAGCGCCTCAGGTATGGTTAAGGTTTTGTTTTTGCGTTATTATTACGACAGATCTAATCTGTCAGTAAAACGACTTTTTCCAGAAACCTCTGCTATCTTATTATTTCAAACATTTTTGAATATCTTTTTGCTTTATGATTCAGCACCAGCAAGTATATTGCCTCAGGCAATTCTTTAAGGGAGATGGTTTTCAGGTTTTTTCCTTTATGACAATTAATTAGTTCAGAAAAAATAACTTTTTGGCCATTCATATCATAAATCTCTACCTCCGCACTGCCTTTTTCATTAGCTGTAAATTCTATCTTCAATAGGTCATATGCAGGATTGGGAAAAACAGACAGTTCATCATTCCGTCCGTAGCTAATATTTGTTTCTTCCATGCCCAGGGTATGGTCAAAAGGTTCTATCATGATCACACCTGCATGAAAATCCGTTAAATAAATGGTGCCATCCGGCCCTACAGTCACGGTACTGTTACCATATAGGTTTTTCCACCCGCCTGTACCACGGCATTGGGCAACAAGCACTGCACCGGTCATGGAAGACAGGTCATAAATCTTCAAACCAAAAAACCTGTCGGCCACGTAAAGGTATTTGTTTTTCAATACAACACCGAAAGCTCTTTGTGTAAACTTAAAATCCATCCCAATTTCGTTAAGATTATTTCCATCCCAGTTGTACCAGGCAAATTGAGGCCCGTATGCCACGGCGATGATTCCGTTTTCGACGGATATGGAATGTATCTCATCATCCGAGAGAAATCCAAAACCCAATGGAAGCCTTATAGTATCAAGAAAAATAAAGCCGGCGTCAACCACCTTCTGTGCACAGAGGTAATGGACATTATTGATGGTCTTGCCATAATATACGGTATCCCCCGAAACGGCAAATCCTCCCGCATCGCTGTTCATGGAATCAAGAGCAAGGTCGTGGTAATTGGAACCGGCATCAAACGGATCAAAAAGAGTAATCCAGGTTTTTTCAAGCAGGTTATCATAGGTCGCCACCATCCGCTCACCCGTATTGGTTTGAATAATCTTCATGTGCGTCATAAAATTCTTGTTCATATCCCAGGCAAGTTGCTGAACGCCACCCGACAGCCAGGGATTGATGTTATATACTTCCGATGAGTTCACCATCATCAGGCTATCGTTCAGAAATTCAACATCGCTGCAGAAAAAATGATTGTTTACATCATAGATATGCATCTGTTTTGATCGGGTATCAAATCCATAAATAAATTTGAGACTGTCGGGGTTGTATGCCACCAGTCCGTATCCTTCGTGGCAGGCCCATAAAATATTGTTCCTGAATTTATTATTCACACACCATCCGCCGGTTTCAAGAAACCCCAGGGTATCACCGGGCTGAAGCTGCGAAACATCACTTACCAGCACTCCGCACCATTCCGAAGACATTGCTATATATGGGGTGCCATCCATGAGTGCCGCATCAAAATGCCACAGCCCGGGAATCACATAAGCTATTTTCTGCATGGTATCAGCAGGCAGGCCGGTTGCATCCAGTATAGGCATATATGCTGCCGGAAATACAGAGGCATTGGTAGCTGCCGTAGTTACTAAAAACAACGTATCATTCCGTGAATCCATGTTCATGATATTCAGTTGTGCAAAGCCCAGCACGCCACCACTCAGCGAAAATGTATCCACCGGAAACAGTGTATCTGTGGCAAAATTCAAGGCAAAGAAATTCGATTTATAAAACACGATGTCTTCCGGCCCCGCACAAACATAGATAATACTGTCGTTCGCATCGGCAAACTGCAGATCCTGAACCACGCTGATCTTTTCGCTCTGCCATGCTGCCACAGGAACATTCAGATTATTTCTGTGATATACGTATATATTTCCTCTGACAGCGGTATCGGGCGACAAATACAAAACGCCCTGCCCACCCACAGCAATATAATCACCCCGACGTGCCACACAAAAAGAGTTGGGCGGCCCGAAACTGCCTGATTTTACAAAGCCTGTTCCGGGCACATATTTCAACATACGCACCCTGAAATTGTCGGCTACATAAAGCGTATCATTAGTACGACATAAATCATAGGCCGCCGTATCGGCCATACCGTGCATGTCATAATGGGCCAGCACATCAAGCGAAGGCGAGGTATAGTCAAGCGCATATACACCATCGTGCGTGGCAGCCGCAAAAAGCACATTACCATATAGTTCCGTTTCGTTGATCAGTCCGAGAAAAGGTCGTTTGGCTACAACAGTATAATGCTGCGGATCAGACATGTCATAAACCCAGATGCTTGTCCCGCATCCGACAATAAGTCGTTTTGCGGTACTGTCCCAGTTCACATGAAAACCCGCGCTGCCGGGTGTCTGCCCTATTCGGTTTAGTGCTGTAACCTGAGCTGTTGAGGAAGCAACAGCAAATAACAAAATCGTTAAAACAAATAAAAAAGCCATTGTTTTTTTCATAGAAGCTGGTAGATGATTAATATTCCAAATATAAGGAAAATTTATTAAAAAACAGG
>DAOORA010000038.1:0-15244 GCA_035389045.1 Bacteroidales bacterium
TTGGAGCAAGCGTAACCCTGCCCGACTGCGGCAGCGCTTTTTATAGGAGATAATCCCACAGAAATATTTTAATCAGTAACGGGAAATTGTAATATGATCCTATGCAATAAAATCGCGGACTGGGGCAGGCGAGGAAGAAAATGGAGTTTTCGTTCAGACACTACTTATTTTCAGCCCTGAAGGTGTATTTTTGCAATTTTACTACCTTTGTAAAAATTATCTTTTGAAAAAAACAGGCTTTTTCATACTATCTTTTTTCACTGTTGCATTGATACTCTCATCATGTAAAGTAAAATATTCATTTACAGGTGCGTCTATCCCCCCGGAGGTGAAAACAATTTCTATACATTATTTAAAAAATACCGCTGCACTGGTAAAACCAACCTTAAGCCAGCAACTTACAGACGAAATCCGCAACCGGTTTACATCGCAGACAAACCTGACGCCCGTCAATTCAAACGGCGATTTCGACATCTCCGGCGAAATAACCAATTATGCCACTTCTCCTGTTGCTATTCAGGGTAATCAGACAGCGGCAATGAACCGTCTTACCGTAACCATAAATATACGTTTTGTAAATAAGTTTGATGAAAATCAAAACTACGAAACCTCGTTTTCACGTTATGTTGATTATCCGAGCTCCCAGGCGCTATCCTCTGTTGAAAGCCAGATCATTGAAGAAATAATTGGGTACCTGGTCGACGATGTGTTCAATAAAACTGCTGTTAACTGGTAAGCCGTTATGAACAGAAATGATTTTTTACAATATATTCATCATCCTGACGATATCCGAAATATAAACGTTAGCGATATAACATACCTTATCGATAAATTTCCATATTTTCAATCTGCCCGCCTTGTTTATTCGGCTTACCTGGGAAGTACCCATGATATCTCATTTCAAGATCAGCTAAAACTTACCGCAGCTCATATTAATGACCGGACTGTACTATATTGGCTTATTTATAATCAGCATGAAGCCCTTACTGCTGAACTGCCTGAAAGCAAAGAAAATAATGATGGTTTACCAAAAAATGAAACCTTAACCGGTTCAGAAAGTTACCAGACAGAAACACCTGTTTTAACAGAACCTGAATCTCATTCATCCGGGCATACTGCCCCCCCATCAGAGCCAGTACCTCAAAAGTTTACGGATGAAATCGCCGTCACGGAAGAGACGGAGAAAGGAATAGTTGTTCTTCCGGAAGAATCTTCTGTAACGGAAATCGAAATATCATCCGAAGAGATTGTTGCACCCAAAGAACCGGTGCACTTAGTCACTAATACGAGTGATAATAAGCTTCCAACAGTAGAAATCTCTAAACATCCTGATGGTAGTAAATTAAACAAATCTGAATCTGAAACCACAACTGATGATGAAATAAAAAAAGAAAACTCTCAGCAGGATAATGTTGCCATCGTTCAGGAACCGCCAAAAATATCAAACGTCCTGTCCCATAAACAACCCGAACCTTTCTTACTGAATATCATTTCAAAAAGAGTTATAACTGAAAAAAATATTCCTGACCTTAAAAATTCATCCATAAATTCCTTAAGCCAGCAAAAGTCAGCGGTAAAACCCGAAACAGTTCCCGACCTGATCGAAAAATTTATCAGGGAAGAACCACGTATTTCAAAACCTAAACGTGAGTTTTTCAAGCCAACGGATATGGCCGAAAACAGCAGCATTGACAAGGAAGATATTGTGAGCGAAACCCTTGCAAAAATTTATATTTCACAAAATTTGTATCACAAAGCCCTCAAAATTTATCAAAAATTATATTTGTTAATCCCGGAAAAAAGTACTTACTTTGCAGCCCAAATTGAAAACCTGGAAAGAAAAATTAATAATTAATTGATTTAAAGACATTTAACAATGGGACTTTATATTGTAATATCGATTTTGATTTTTATTGTTTGTATCCTTTTGATACTTATTGTTCTGGTTCAAAATTCAAAAGGTGGCGGACTGGCATCAAATTTTTCATCATCCAATCAGTTCATGGGTGTCAGAAAAACAACTGATTTTCTTGAAAAAGCAACATGGACTCTTGCTATTGCATTGTTGGTGTTCAGTCTGGCTTCTATTTTTGTGATACCCCGCAGTAACAAAGATGCCGTTATTGATACCGAACTCCGTGAACAGGTTGAAAATAACAAACCCGTTGATTATACACCTGCACCCGGACAAGATCAGCAAAACCAGCAAAATCAGCCCAATCAATAATTTCAGGCTAGTAATTTTCATTCCTAAAAGTGTCAGAATGTCACGCATCTTCTGACACTTTTTTATTTTCATACAGTAAGACTGTAAAAATGTCAATTCTTTTGTTTTTTTTCTTTTTGGCATAATTAATGACCAACGCAAACGCAAACAAAAAAATAATTAACCAGTTTTATAACTCTAAATTTTAAAATTATGTCAAAAAAATTAGGAACCCCTATGAAAGACAGGGTACTCGTTGAACCGGCACCCGCAGAAGAAAAAACAGCAGGAGGAATTATCATTCCTGATACTGCAAAGGAAAAACCCCAGAAAGGAACTATTGTAGCTGTTGGTAATGGCAAAAAAGATGAACCCATGACCGTAAAAGTTGGTGATGTTGTTCTGTACGGTAAATATTCGGGAACAGAAGTGAACATCGATGGAAAAACATACCTTATCATGAGAGAAGATGATATTTATATGGTCATCTGACACTAATTTTAATATTATAAACTTCAAAAATTCATAACAATGGCAAAAGAAATTATTTTCGATACTAAAGCCCGCGAGGCTTTGAAAACAGGTGTGGATGCATTATCAAATGCGGTAAAAATCACCCTTGGCCCTAAAGGCCGTAATGTGATCCTCGATAAAAAATACGGGGCTCCTCAAATTACAAAAGACGGGGTAACCGTTGCAAAAGATATAGAGCTTAAAGATCCCATTGAAAACATGGGAGCCCAGCTGGTGAAAGAAGTCGCCTCCAAAACAGCCGATCTGGCCGGTGACGGAACAACAACAGCTACCGTACTGGCTCAGGCAATCATCAGTACCGGCTTAAAAAATGTAACCGCCGGCGCCAACCCTATGGATCTGAAACGCGGAATTGATAAAGCAGTTCAATCCGTTATTGAAAACCTCAAAAGCCAATCCGTATCGGTAGGCGACAGTTTTGAAAAAATCGAACAGGTAGCCACGATATCAGCAAACAACGAAAACGCCATAGGCAAACTGATCGCAGAAGCGATGGAAAAAGTAAAAAAAGAAGGCGTAATTACAATTGAAGAAGCCAAAGGAACCGAAACTGTTGTAAAAGTTGTAGAAGGTATGCAGTTCGACAGAGGTTACATCTCTCCTTATTTTGTAACCGATACCGACAAAATGGAAGCCGTATTTGAAAATCCTTACATCCTGATCTATGACAAGAAGATCTCGGTGATGAAAGATTTTCTGCCTATACTGGAAAAAGAAGTCCAGACCGGGCGTCCCCTGCTGATCATTTCCGAAGATGTTGAAGCGGAAGCTCTTGCTACATTAGTAGTGAACAAACTCAGGGGTTCCCTCAAAATCGCTGCTGTAAAAGCTCCGGGGTTTGGCGACAGAAGAAAAGCCATGCTCGAAGATATTGCAATTTTAACCGGAGGAACACTGATATCTGAAGAAACAGGCTATAAACTCGAAGACGCTGAACTCTCTTACCTGGGACAGGCTGAAAAAGTTGTTGTTGATAAAGACAACACCACCATTGTCAGCGGTAAAGGCAGCACAGAACAAATAAAAGCCCGTGTGGCACAAATTAAAACCCAGATAGAAAACACCACTTCCGATTACGATCGTGAAAAACTTCAGGAACGTCTTGCAAAACTCTCCGGTGGCGTGGCCGTTATTCAGGTAGGTGCAGCCAGCGAAGTGGAAATGAAAGAAAAGAAAGACCGTTTTGACGACGCTCTTAATGCTACCCGCGCAGCTGTTGAAGAAGGTATCGTTCCGGGCGGCGGCATCGCATACTTACGCACCATTGATGCACTGTCAAAACTTAAAGGAGATAATGAAGATGAAGAAATTGGTATTGCCATTATAAAACGTGCTTTAGAAGAACCCCTCCGCCAGATTGTTGCCAATGCAGGCCTGGAAGGGTCAGTAATCGTACAGAAAGTAAAAGAAGGCAAAGGTGATTTCGGATTCAACGCACAGACCGAAAAGTATGAAAACCTTTACAAATCAGGTGTTATTGACCCTACAAAAGTTACCCGTATAGCCCTCGAAAATGCAGCATCCATTGCAGGCATGTTCCTGACAACCGAATGTGTTATCAGCGACATTAAAGAAGAAAATCCTGCTCCACCGATGATGAACCCGGGTATGGGCGGCATGGGCGGCATGATGTAATATCTGAAATTCATAAATAAAAACCGGTATAATATTATACCGGTTTTTTTATTGATTTTCTTTGAACTTTCTTAATTTTTCTTTACAATCATCACATACTTCCAGCTTTTCTGCATCAACAGTTTTTATGGTACCTCCCGCATCTTCCATCAAACAATTTGTACTGGGGCAGTGATCTAATCCGATATTATGGCCAAGTTCATGTAATACAACCTTGTATACGCGTTCGCGGAAATGTTCTTCGGATTTCATGTTTTTTTTCAGGCGGAAAGTGGATATCACACAGGATCTGCCGGGCATAAACCCCAATCCGAACACGCCCCAGTCCTCATAAATTCCATTGGTACAGGAAATATCTTTGTCAGTAATGCCTATGATATAATCGTAATTTGCCGGCCTTACTCCTAACAGATAATTCAAGAGCGTGTCTGCCCGGTATCTTTTACGGGCAGGATAGTAAGCACTCCGGGGCAGGTTTGTTTCTTTCAGAAGGTCAGCTTTAAACCCGTAAAATTTCCTTATCTCTGCAGCCAGTAAATCACAAAGCTCTTTTCCGGGGCCGTCCATTGACAGTATGGCCACCTTGATCTCTTTTTCTGCAGCAACCGCACGGGAAGGTATTTGTTTTTGGGTTGCCTCCGGTTTAACCGGACTTTGCGAACAGGCATAAAACAAAACGCCGCAACAGATCATGGTTATTTTTTTCATCTTGGAGTAAAGATAATCAAATATAAACCAATCTGCCAAATTGACATAAAATAATGTTCAAACTTTGCCGTCACTGAAATTTCATATACCTTTGCCGCCGATATATCAGACATTATGGATATCCAGCAAATTAAACAGCGTTATGGGATCATCGGCAATTCTTCCCAATTAAATCTCGCTATAGACATTGCCAGGCAGGTTGCCCCTACTGACCTCAGCGTATTGATAACAGGAGAAAGCGGAACCGGAAAAGAAGTTTTTCCACAGATCATTCATCAGTTAAGTGCCCGCAAACACGGCCCATACATTGCTGTAAACTGTGGCGCTATACCCGAAGGCACCATAGATTCCGAATTATTTGGGCATGAAAAAGGCTCGTTCACCGGAGCTTACGAAGCACGTAAGGGATATTTTGAAGTGGTCAACGGGGGAACCATATTCTTGGATGAAATAGCAGACATGCCTTTACCCACACAGGCACGTCTGCTCAGGGTTCTTGAATCAGGAGAATTTATTAAAGTCGGCTCTTCCAAAGTGCTAAAAACAGATGTCAGGGTAATTGCCGCAACCAATGTTAATGTAACGGAAGCCATACAGCATAACCGTTTTCGCGAAGACTTATTCTATCGTCTTAATTCAGTGCCTATTAGCATGCCTCCGCTACGTGAACGGAAAGACGATATCGTGTTGTTGTTCCGGAAATTTGCTTCTGATTTTGCTGAAAAATATAAAATGCCCGCAGCAATCCTTGATGAAGATGCACAGGAACTGATGATGGCTTACCGGTGGCCGGGCAATATCCGTCAGCTGAAAAATATCACCGAACAAATATCCATCATCGAAAAACAGCGTAACATCTCCTCTGTCACGCTTTCAAAGTATTTGCCACAGGCCACCGAAAGCAAACTGCCGGTGTTGCTCAGGCAGCAAAGCGACAAATCAGAAATCTCTGAACGCGACATCCTTTACAGAGTCTTGTTTGAAATGCGCAAAGACATTACCGACCTGAAACATCTTGTGGCAGATATTATAAAAGAAGGGAATATTTCTGTAAACATGCAGGATCTGAAAAATCAATTCCTGCAAAACTATTATAACGATCATGTCCAGGCCGACACCCATGAACATTCTGTTAAAGTTGAAAAAACAGAAACATACGAAGCAGAACCCATACCATACCCCGATGTTTACGAAGAATCTCTATCGTTGCAGGAACGCGAAATAGACCTGATAAAAAAAGCGCTTGATAAAAATCACGGTAAACGTAAAAATGCCGCCAAAGAGCTTGGCATCTCCGAACGTACCCTGTACCGGAAAATCAAAGAATATAACATTGACAATTAAGCCGGAATTTCTTGAATATAGCTGTTAATACCCGCTTGCTGCTGGACAATAAACTCGAAGGAATCGGGTGGTTCACAAACGAAACGCTTAAAAGAATTGTACTTCAGCACCCGGAGCACACCTTTTATTTTATTTTCGACAGGCCGTATCACAAAAAATTTGTTTTTGCAGACAATGTAATCCCTATTATTACCCGCCCGCAGGCAAGGCATCCGTTATTATTTTACCTCTGGTTTGAGTTTTCTGTCCCTAAAATCCTGAAAAAAGTCCAAGCAGATATATTTGTATCACCCGACGGATATGCATCCTTAGCAGGCAAAATACCTGAAGTGCTGGTGATGCACGACCTGAATTTTGAACATTATCCGCAGGACCTGCCCTGGATCATAACCAGATATTATAAATATTTCTTCCCCAGGTTTGCAAAAAAAGCCGCACGCATAGCAACCGTTTCCGGTTTTTCAAAAAAAGACATACAGGACTGCTACGGAATACCCGGTGACAAAATTGATGTGGTATACAATGGTGTCCATGATGACTTTCACGCCGTTTCAAACGAAGAAAAAAACCATATTAAAAACCGCTACACCACTGGCTGTGACTACTTTATCTATATTGGAGCATTACTTCCCCGTAAGAACCTGAAGAATTTATTTCTTGCCTTCGATATGTTCTGCAAACAAAACGACCGGAACATTAAACTACTGATTGTCGGGGCACGTAAATGGTGGACTGCGGATATGGAAAAAACCTTTTCCGGACTTGAACATAAAAAAGATATAATCTTTACGGGGCGTCTGGAATCAAACGAACTGAATATGGCGCTGGGCGCTGCTCTTGCCCTAACTTATATTTCTTATTTCGAAGGCTTCGGAATACCCATTCTTGAAGCGTTCCGTTGTGACGTTCCGGTGATCACCTCCAATGTAACATCCATGCCCGAAGTTGCTGGCGACGCTGCCCTGCTGACCGATCCTTTCGATCCGGCCTCGGTTGCTGCAGCTATGACAAAGCTATCCTCAGATGCTGACCTCCGCAAAAAACTTATTGATAATGGCCGCAAACAGCTGAAAAATTTCTCCTGGGACAAAACGGCCGGCCTTTTATGGCAAAGCATAGAAAAAACACTCCAACTTTAGTTTTATCCCAAAATATAAGGTTTTGAATCTTTTTGATCCACCTTTTATCGTATATTTGTTTTATAAAATCTTTCATTATGACAACAGGTAAAAAAGCGCTCAAAGTACTCTTATGGATATTTATACCGCTTATTCTTATTGTTGGCGGAATTGCAGCCTGGTTTTATTTCGGCGATTCAGGCAAACGCAATGCCTTATCCGTGATCCCTGAAGATGCTGTATATATTATTGAAACAAACAACCTCACAGAAGGCTGGTCCACACTGAGCGAAAGCAAAATGTGGAAGCACCTTCTTTCCACCGCATTATTTGAGGATATAAACGCCAGCGCCATGTCGCTCGACTCTCTGATCAAAGGCAATAAAACTCTCGATATGCTCTTTTCAAACCGCCAGATGGTCATATCAGCTCACATGACCCAACTGACCGATTACGACTTTATTTTTGCCATTGATCTGAAAAAAGCATCTAAGATCACGTTCCTGAAAAACTACATTAAAGACATCGTCGGATACTACGATTTTTCTATGGGAAAAAGAAACTTTGAAGGGAAGGAAATCACAGAACTCAAGGATATCAACTCCAACGACATTTTATCTATCTGTTTTATTGACAATATCATGGTATGCAGTTATTCCCCCGTACTCGTTGAAAAATCCATAAAACAAAAAAATGCCGATTTCTGGACACAAAACCCTGAAGTCCGCTTTGTTTCCACTGAGATCAAAGGAAATAAGCTGTTTAATTTTTATTTCAATTACAGTCAACTCGACAAATTTCTGAAATGTTATATGTCGGAATCTTCGCCCATGATAAGCTCGTTGAGTGCCAGCCTGAATTTTTCAGCATTCAATGTGACTTTCGATAATGAGAAAATTCAATGGGACGGATACACCAGTGTTAACGACAGCATACCTTCATACTTTAAAGCACTTAGCGACATCTCACCCGGAAAATGGAAAGCTTATGAAATTATTTCTGATAAAGCTGCGCTTTACATTTCAATGAGTTTTAACAATTCCGGGGATTTCTTCGACAAACTCACACAAGTCCTCAGATCAGAAGATACGGCCAAAACACAGGACTACGAAAAAACTATAAAAAAAGTAGAAAAATTTTTAAAGATCGACCTGCAGGACGATTTTTTCGGCTGGATTGGGAACGAAATCGCTTTTGTTAAACTGCAGCCCTCTGCCAATGCACGCGAAACCGATGCCATAGCCATACTGCATTCGTCAGATATAAATCAGACTGAAGCAAGTATGGAAAAAATTACAAAAAATGTCCGCAAACGAACCCTGGGACTCTTCAAATTCGATGATACCGAGTATAAAAATCATACGATCAAATACCTTGAATACGGTTGGTTCCTGAAACTCCTGTTCGGTAAATTGTTCAGTTCCTTCGACAAGCCCTATTATACCTGTGTCGAAGACTATCTGGTCTTCAGCAATTCTCCGTCATGCCTGATGGATTTTATAGATGATTATACCGTAGGTAAAACGCTTGTCCATAATAAGAACTTTATGAACTTCATGGATAATTTTGATACCAAATCCAATATTTCGTGCTTTGTTCAGATGCCTAAAATTTATCAGCATTTATACTACTATAGCAAAAACGATAAACGAAAAGGAATACGCGAAAACAAAGATGTAATTTTGAGTTTTACACGCGTGGGGCTTCAGTTTACATCTGAAGATGGCATATTTAAAACCAGCTTATATGCTGATTTTGATGAGGAAGCCGGCTTCGATAGTGAACTCGAAAACATTGAATCTGCTGCAGAAGACATCTATTTTTATGAAATAGACTCGGGTAACTTCAAGGTAGTTCTTACTGCCAAAGACCTGGCAAAAAACGGTGCAGTTAAGATCTATTATGCCGACAGCACCACCATTAAAGCGGAAGGACGTGTTACAAACGGAAAAATTGAAGGATTATGGCGTACGTATTACGAAGACGGGCAAATACAAAGTGCAGTGAATTATAAAGAAGGTATGGCGGATGGCATTGCACTTTTTTATTATGATAACGAGAAACAGACCACCCGTGTAGAACTCAACTTTGCAGAAGACAAAGTTACCGGGGTGTATCGTGAGTTTTACGAAAACGGCAGCCGTAAGGCCATGCTGAGTTTTAAAGACGGAATGCCCGACGGAGAAGCCGAATTTTATTACGACAGCGGCGTCATTAAAATCTCAGGAGAATACAAAGACGGTGTAAAGCAGGGGAAATGGAAACATTACACCGAAACTGGCGAAATTATCAGCAAGGACAAATGGAAAAAAGGCCAGCAAAAGATCAAGGAAAAGGAATAACTCATCATAAAACCGGTGTGCTTTGATTCTTTTACCCGGTTTTTAAGGGTTATAAACAGACTCACCCCGGGTATAAATCATAGTTTTAACTGCAGGGCTTCACGC
Source organism: Bacteroidales bacterium (assembly GCA_035389045.1). Classification (GTDB taxonomy): domain Bacteria; phylum Bacteroidota; class Bacteroidia; order Bacteroidales; family CAIWKO01; genus CAIWKO01. Next base: position 9,993 of record DAOORA010000038.1, read on the forward strand.
AAATTCACCTCAAAATCTGAAATATACAATGATCTTCCCGAAATTATCCCTGTCCTTCTCAATTCTGTGATATAAACTCTTTATCTCTTTCTGAGCAAGAAAACGCAACACCTTCTTTTTTAGCTGTCCGCTGCCTTTGCCCGGTATGATTTCTATCCGGTCAGTTTTTCTGGCCACGGCCTCATCAATGACATCCCGCAGCGCTTTATCGATAAGGCTGCCTTTGTTATATATTTCGTGAAGGTCCAAAACCATTTTTGACATATCATCACGGTTTTTCTCAAAACAAAGGTAGAAGGTTTTTTTTCTGTGACCAAAGTAATTTAGTTTCATTATTTTTGTTCTAAAATCTGATCTTTATGGAACCGGTAAAATCATTTTTCCCTCTTTCTACATGGGCCTTACGCGTTGCCGTGCTGGTTTTGATTTACATGATCTTTTTCGGCACGCTGTCGTCACCTGACCTTTACAATATTGACTTCTTAATCGCCGCAGGATTTGCCCTTTTCGGAGTTTTATTGTTTATAGGGGGCTTTATGAATAAAAGCACCATGACTATGATATGCGCACTGGTTCTGATGCTGGGCTGCGTTTATGAAATAATTATGCATTACGGATTTCAGAAAGGAAAATTTGTTGCCATTTACTTTGTTCTTGGCGCTGTCAACTTATTCTTTTTTGCAAACGGAAACAAAAAAAAATAATTTTCCATCAGCAGCAGATTCAGCCATTTTTCAAATCCCCATCCTGACAAAACCAAACAAGAATTAATTAACCCAACAGCAATCCGATATTGAATTCTACAGGCAACCATAAAGAACGAGCCATACTGATAGGCCTTATTACCCCTAAACAGAACAAAGAAAAAGTATCACTTTATCTGGAAGAACTTTCTTTTTTGCTTAAAACTGCCGGTGGTATCCCCGTCGGGCAATTCATGCAAAAACTCGACATGCCTGACCCCAGGACTTATGTGGGCTCAGGAAAAATGACCGAAATTAGTACTTATATCAGTGAAAACGATATTAATCTTGCCGTTTTCGATGACGAACTAAGCCCTTCACAGATCCGGAATATTGAAACCGCCCTCAAATGCAGGGTGATTGACCGGAATAACCTGATCCTTGATATTTTTGCATACCGTGCCCGTACTTCATATGCCCGTACGCAGGTGGAACTGGCGCAATACCAGTACCTTCTTCCACGCCTGACCGGTATGTGGACGCACCTGGAAAAACAACGCGGAGGTATAGGGCTCAAAGGCCCCGGCGAAAAAGAAATTGAAACCGACCGGCGGGTGATCAAAAACCGAATCACGCTGCTGAAAGAAAAACTGAAACAAATAGACAAACAAAAGATCACCCAGCGAAAAAACCGTAAAGGGATGATACGCGTGGCGCTGGTAGGATATACCAACGCCGGCAAATCAACGATCATGAACCTCCTGTGCAAATCTGATGTCTTTGCCGAAGACAAACTGTTTGCCACACTCGACACCACGGTACGCAAGGTGGTCATCGGCAATCTCCCTTTTTTATTGTCTGATACCGTGGGATTTATCCGGAAATTACCTCATGCCCTTATCGAATCTTTTAAATCCACGCTTGATGAAGTTTCCGAAGCCGATGTCCTGATCCACGTCGTAGACATTTCTCATCCTGAGTTTGAAGAACAAATAGAGGTCGTTACGCAGACTCTTGCCGAAATCAATGCCGGCGCCAAACCTATAATAACAGTTTTTAACAAAATTGATAATTATTCTTTTATTAAACATGATGAGGACGATCTCACCGAATCAGGTCGTCAAAATCTTACTTTAGAAGAATTACAGCAGACATGGATGGGAAAAAATTCCAGCCCTTCCGTTTTTATCTCTGCTTTACAAAAATCCAATCTCAATGAATTTAAAAACCTGATTTACGAGAATGTCAGGACTATGCACGCTAAGATATATCCCTATGATAATTTTCTGTATTGATACCGTGTTGTCGAAATTATTGATCCGTTTTTACATTGAAGGTTCTACAAGATACATATCAATAAGCCCTTTGTTTTTGGCTTCCACTTTTCCGCGGTAGGCGCATTTAAAATGATCTTTAACGTATTCATACGTGCTGCCTGAAATATTTACCTTCCCGATCACACCCGAAGATTCCATCCGTGAAGCTGTATTTACGGTATCACCCCATATATCATAGGCAAACTTTTTCGTACCAACGATGCCGGACACCACAGGTCCCGTATGTATACCCAACCTGAGCTCAAAAAAGGGTCTGTTCTCAGCAAGCCGCTCCGTTTTGTATTCTTCCATAAACCGGCATATCTCAAGGCCGCAACGGACAATATCCACAGGATGGGTTGTATTGGGAACCGGCAGCCCTCCGGCACACATATACGAATCGCCAATGGTTTTTATTTTTTCGATATGGTATTTTTCCATGATCAGGTCATACGCCCTGAAACAATAATCAAGCTCGGCAACCAGTTTTTCAGGACTCAGCTTCTCGGAAAATGCAGTAAATCCCTTAAAATCCGTGAAAAGAACGCTGACATTTTCGTAATAACGCGGTTTGGCAAAACCTTCCTTTTTTAGTTCTTCGGCGGTTTCTTCAGGGAGAATATTCATCAACAGTTTTTCAGACCGGTATTTTTCCGCTGCAATAATGAAATTATCCCGGCGTTTTTGCCTGTAACTCCTTAATATAACGACAGCCAGGGCAGCCAGTAACCCAACAACAATGAGCAACGAATTTCTGAAAATCCGCTGCCGGCGCATATCAATAATTTGAATTTGCTCTTCCTGTTTCAGTATCTCGATCTCTTTCTGCCGCTGATCCGCCTTATATTTATCTTCAGCATCTGCCATGTGCTGGTAAATGTCCGCAGTAAATATGGAATCCTTTTTGGACACATAGCGCCTGTAAAATTCCAAAGCCTCCTGGTAATTTTTTTTGGCAGCATATATATCCGAGATCAGCAGGTAATTGTTATAAATATAATCTTTATATTTTATACCCTCTGCAATGGCAAGGCTCTTTTTACTGCTTTCAAGAGCTTTATCAAGCAAATTCATATGGTAATAGGCGCTTCCGGTTTCATAAAGCAGAATCGACACTATGGATTGTTGTTGGTTTTGTTCGCAGTTTGCCAACGCAGTTTTAAAGTAGTTCAGGGCTGTGTTATATTTTCCTTTCGTTTTATAATATTTCCCCAAATAAGTATTTGATATGGATATTCCAATATTGTCATTGATTTCCGAAAACAACTCCGCTGCCTTTTTATGATAATAAAAGGCTTTTTCATACTGGCCGGTCTCAAAATACACCTTGCCCAGGTCATTTAATGAGTAAGCCAATGCTTTGTTGTCATTGCTTTTCCTGTTAATTTCATAAGCCTTTACAAAATACCCGAGTGCAACATCGTACTGTTTCCAGTCTAAATAGATATTTCCTATACTAGTTAGCAGACTGGATCTGCCTGAGCTTTTATCATTCATTACTTCCGCAATTCTCAATGCTTTAAATAAATAATTCAGTGACTGCTTGTAATTCATCTGATCATAATACACATAGCTTATCTCACTCATCACCTGGATAACCCGTGAATATAATGAGGCATCATTCATGTCCACATAGATATCCAGAGATCGGATATAAAAACTCATAGCATTGGCATAATCATTTTTATAGTAATAGTACTGGCCGGTAAGCATTAAATTCCAGGCAAGATTGACAGAATCCCGGATTTCTTTAAAAATGGTTGTTGCCTCAGAAAATGCACTTATGGAAAGGCTATCATTACCCTTCATCATATGCAGAAACCCGATCGTCATGTATGATCTGCCGGTCAGGGTGTCATTGTTCAGGTTACGTGAAAGTTTTAATGCTTCCTGAGCATAAATAAAGGACGAATCTGCAGAATATGTCAGCGATAACCTGCTCAGCGAAAGCAATATCCTGACCCTCTCCTCTCCTGCCAATCCCGAAAGTTCAGCCTTTAGCTGTTTTACTTCCTGCTTTGTCTGGTTTTGGCCATAAGCGGCGGTATTGATACATGTGAAAAAAAACAATATCAAAACAACATTCAGAACGGGAGAAAAAAAAATGTTATCCCTGATGTTCATTTATTCAGGCTATATAAAAATTTGAATGTATTGTTTTAGTTACTGTAAAAATAAGTCTTTTTTTGATTTTATTAACTTTTTTTATTAAATTTGCAACAACATAGCGAGTGCCTTGCCTTTGATTTAACATTTTTAAAATATATATTCTTATTTTATAATAATTATTTTAAAATATTATAAGTATGATTGCAAAAAAAATTAAACAAAAACCGGCTGTGACTATCAAATATAGTAAAAAAGAAAAAACTCCTGTTGCTGAGAACAAGGAGGTGGTTATAGGGATAAAACCCACAACCAACCCCCGTACTTTGTGATGTAAGGTGTATGTGTTGTAATGATTTTTAGAATTATAAAAAAACATTCTTGTCGGGGTTTATTATAATAATTGTATGACTGCTGTTATCCAATATTTCAGACAACTGTTTTTGTTACGTTAATATTTCATTATCTTTGTAAAAACTTATCTTATTCGACACCACCAAAAATATAACTTGAACTAATTATCCGGCCCAATTGAACCACTTCACAATAAAAAATCAAAAACATGAGAACAAAAAACCTAAAACAAAAATTTACAGTTACATTCGATGATGTCGATTCAGACATGGCGATTGATCTGGAAAACAAAGGTCTTAGCCTGGGTATTAAACCCACAATAAATCCACGAATGCCTCCTTTTATACCCCCCGTTCCTGTTGTAAAAAAATCAACTACTGCAAAGAAAAAAACTGCTGCAGCACCAAAAAAGAAAATTGTAAAAAAAACAGGAAAATAAGATCATTCCGGCTCATCTTACAGCTGAAATATCGAATGGTATTTTATAGGGATATTATATCATTAATGAAATCTCTTTACAATAGATTCCAGTGAGCAATGATTAAGGCTTGGTAATGGAAATACAGAGCAAACATGCAAGGATCGTATTGAATTGCATGCCACCGGCACAAATCCTTATGCCATCCATTACATTGAATATTTTAAAGGGCGTCCTGAAACAAAACGGATTCAGATCTGAAATTTTTTATTGGAACTTATTGCTGGAACCTTTTTTTAAACATTGGGACGAAAAGTTTGGTGATGAAAACTTTGAATTCGCCCGTTTGCTCCCGTTTGTCTATTGGAAAGCAAA
>DAOORA010000038.1:15344-40186 GCA_035389045.1 Bacteroidales bacterium
GTACAGATCAGCCATATGATCAATAAAGATTCTTCAGATTTCAATGAAATACCCGGACTGGTATACCGGAAAAAAAAACAACTCGTAATCTCTGAGAAAAAAGAAAGGCAGTACTTCAATCTTGATCATTATCCCGAACCCGATTACGAAGATTTTTACTCTTTAGTACGTAAGGATCCGGCGAATGAAAAAATGCTGTCTTATCCAGTAGAAGGGTCAAGAGGATGTATCTGGAACAAATGCAAATTCTGTGTGCTCAACAAGGGTTACAAATACCGGGAACGCGATGTTGAAAGCATAGTTAAAGAAATAGAACTTGCGATTGAAAAATATCACATAGAATATTTCCAATTCATGGATAACAGCATCATCGGGGCCGACAAAATGCGACTTGAGTGCCTGCTAAAAAAACTTTCCGTTTCTTATATTGACTGCCCGGATGATTTTAGTCTTGCCGCCGAAATCATTCCCGCCGGATTGAATGCTTCCTTTTATAAGAAATTGGCGCTGGCCGGATTCAGAATGATGCAGGTCGGCGGCGAATCATTTGCCGATTCACTGTTAAAAAAAATGAATAAAAAAAATTCTTTTTCCGACAACCTGCTCGCTTATAAATTTTGCCTCAAATACGGCATAAACCCTATCGGTGCAAATATTATTACCGGCATTCCCGGCGAAACCCTTAAAGACATAAAAACGTGCATTAAGAACATCCCCTTCCTAAGGTTTTTTGTAAGCAACAGGCAGATACAATTTATGGAAAGCCGGTTGGCGCTCGATAAACACTCCGTTTTCTACAGGGAAATAAACGAAAATGAAAAGGAGAAATATACTGATCATTTCTTTTTTAATTACCTTCCACATTCCTTGATTGCTAAAATGAACCGCTTTGACCTGTTTCATTTCAGTAAAAACAAATCACCAAAGCAAAAAGAATTATGGGATGAGTTTTTTAAAATACTACAAAAATATCATCGGGCAAAACTTTCTTATAAACTTTACGACTATGGAAATGTAATTCAGTTTGAAGAATTATACAACAATATTAAAACCGATGCGGTTGTTTTTGACAAGCCCGAACAATGGCAGATTCTGGTAAATGCAAACTCACAATTGCTTTCCTTTGATGAAATGATGCAATTATTAAAGAACAAATACAAAAACACAACACCAAAAAAACTAAAAACCATGATGAATGAATTAAAATCTCATCATCTGCTTTATTTTGACGAAAATTACAACAAAATAATTGCTGTCATTGATACGGATTGTCTCCTTTGAAACGTTTGAGATTTAATAAATTTCAACGAAATTTGTGCAAGATATATTAAAAAAAACCTAATATTGCAAAAAATCCGGTAAGAAATGAACCTCGACGCGGCAACATCTTATGCGATCAAACAACTCGAACCCATCGAAAAGACGGTTTATTATTATCATAACGTATACCATGCCCTTGATGTTTTTAAATCAGTAGCGGAATATGGTCTTTCCGAAAAAATTAACGGAACAGACCTCATGTTACTGAAAACAGCTGCGATTTTCCACGACATCGGAATTATTAATTCGTACAATGCCCATGAAGAAGAGTCTGTGCGTATCATCCACGAAGTTCTACCCGGATTTGATTACAGCGTCCAGCAAATTGATGCTGTTGGGAAATTGATTATGGCAACAAAAATGCCCACAAATCCCGGGAATGATCTCGAAAAATTAATATGTGATGCAGACCTCGACTACTTGGGCCGTGAGGATTACATTGAAATATCCGACCGGCTGAAACGCGAGATGGAGGTGATCAACAGAAAAAAATTCTCAGCCGCAGAATGGCTTGATTTTCAACTTGGTTTCCTGGTTGCACACAACTATTATTCTCAGACTGCCCGCTCCCTTAGAAATGACGGTAAACTATTAAATATTATTAAAATTCAGAAATTATTAAAAAAAGTATAAATTTGCTTACAAATCATTAACCGAAATATTTAATGCTATGGATAATAAAAATTTGATCCTTGTCCCGACAGATTTTTCTGAAGTTTGTGATAATGCAATAATCTACGGCGCCGAGTTAGCCAAAATTCTTGGATTTGATCTCTGTATTTTACATATTATTGATAAAAAGACAAAAGCAGTCCTGAAAAAAGAAAATGCAGGCATGATTGAAATAGCAGTGAAACTTGACAACATTGCAAAAGCAACTTCAAAAAAATATGGTATCGGGGTGAAATCTATTGCTGAAGAAGGAGACATTTTTACCGGCATCGGCAAAATTGCCGCAAAACTTAAAGTAAACCTGATGATCCTGGGCACTCACGGTAAAGTAGGATTAACACAAAAATTCGGAATGAGTTTTGCAAAAAAAGTGATCGCTACCGTACCTGTCCCCGTCATTGTTGTTCATGAGGCAGCCAGCATCGGAAAAGGATTTAAAAATATTATCTTCCCCGTGAGCACCACCGCCGAAGTCAGACAGAAAGTCAAATGGTCTATTCTTATTGCAAAAACTTTTAAATCTACCATCCATCTTTTTCAACTGAACCAGAATGCCGAAGAAGATAAAAAGATCATGCAGAATTATCTTAGACAGATCACAAAGGAATTTGATAAAGAAAACATTAAATATACCCATGCAACGGCCGACAAAAAAATCAGTTTTGCAAAACAGGTGCAGGATTATGCCCATGAAGTTAATGCCGACCTCATAACAGTTATGATCAACCTGGATGTTCTTAATTTTAAATTCGGACCCTACGACGAAAAAATTATGTTCAACCCTTACGAGATTCCAGTTATGTGTATTAATCCCGTAAAGACTAAATTTGAATATTGGAAATAATTTCCATTCCTGTGTTTTGCCCGGCCATATCTGAATCATTCTTTTATGATTAAGTCTGGTTATCTTTTCTGAACATGGAAAACAAACTCTCTGTGGTAATTATCACCTTCAACGAAGAAAAAAATATCGGTCGTTGTATCAGTTCTGTAAAAGATATCGCCGACGATATCGTTGTTGTGGATTCATTTTCGACCGACCGTACCGCCGAAATCTGTATAAAATCCGGAGTTCGTTTTATTCAGTGCGAATGGAAGGGTTACAGCGAACAAAAAAATTTTGCCAACTCACTCGCTGAATTCGACTGGATATTCTCTATTGATGCCGATGAGGCTTTATCCGATGAACTTAAAGCAAGCATTCTCCGTATTAAAAAAACATACACGTCTCCCGTTTTCCGGATATGCAGAATAACAAATTACTGCGGAAAATGGATACACCACAGTGGCTGGTACCCCGACATTAAAGTGCGTTTTTTCGACCGCAGGTTTCACCATTGGGAAGGGGCTATTCACGAAAGGATCAATGTAACCGTTGAATCTGAAATACCTGTATTACAAGGCGATTGTTACCACTACAGCTATTATTCCCACGAAGGCCACCGCCGGCAGGCCAGGCATTTGTCTGAACTTGTCGCCCTGGACTTGTTTAATAAAAGAAAAAAAGTATGTTGGCTGAAAGTGCTATTTGCTCCTCCGTTGAAATTTTTTAAAATGTTTTTTATTAATTTTGGATTTCTTGATGGTGCGGCAGGATTTTCCATTGCCCGTATTTCTTCAAATGCAGTCTGTATTAAATATGAAAAGCTCAGAAATTTATACAAAGCGGAAAAAAATAAATAAACGTAATTCACGCATCCTGATAAGCCGTACGGATAGTATAGGCGATGTGATACTTGCCCTGCCAATGGCTGGCGCTATCCGAAAAGCTATCCCCGGCGCGTATATCATGTTCCTTGGAAGAGCTTATACAAAGGAAATAATCGAAATGTGCGAAAATATTGACGAATTTGTGGATTGGGATGTGATTAAAAACCAGGACTATTCAGCACAGGTTCAAAGTTTTAAACAATTAAATGCCGATTATATCATTCACGCTTTCCCGCAAAGACAAATCGCCCAGCTGGCAAAAAAATCAGGCATACGCAAGCGTATCGGAACCAGCGGAAGGATCTACCACCTGAAATATTGCAATAAAATAATTTTTTTTACCCGCAGAAGGTCAAAACTGCATGAAGCCCAGCTTAATCTGAAGCTGCTCAAAGCTTTCGGTATAAAAAGGCCATTTTCTCTGCCAGACATCATTAAAAACTACGGTATCACCCCGCCCAATACCCTTCCCGATCCATACAGGGAAATGATCGATAATACCCGGTTCAACCTCATCCTGCATCCCAGGTCAAAAGGCAGCGCACGCGAATGGAATATCAGTAATTATTCCGAATTGATCAGCCTTCTGCCCAAGGATAAATTTAAGATCTTTATCTCCGGTACTCGTGATGATGATGAATTTATCCGTAACGAAATAATAAACCATCATCCTGAAGTCATCAACCTGGCCGGAAAATTATCCCTGCTCGAATTTATCAGTTTTATCGCCAATGCCGACGGACTCGTCGCTTGCAGTACCGGGCCCTTACACATTGCTGCCGCATTGGGAAAGTTTGCCATCGGCATTTTCGCTCCCATAAAACCCATGCACCCCGGACGCTGGGCGCCGGTTGGTGCTAACGCCATACATCTTGTCCTCAACAAAAAATGTAATAAATGCAGAATCAACAAGAATTGTGAATGTATCCAAAGCATCACCCCCGAAATGGTAAAAAACAAATTGATGGAACTCTTCAAACCTGATGGGGCCTTTGTTGATATTATCTGAAAAACTTTTTCGTTCCGTCACCTAAAAATTTTTAATATTGCCTGCAATTTGCTTAGTGCGTTTGTTATGTTCAAAAAAATTTGTTTTGGTATTTGCTTGCTGGTGTTCGGCGCCGGACTTGTTTGGGCCGACGAAATTACCCTTAAAGGAAATTATTACGGGTATAACCTTTACGTTATAAATCCAAGCGTTGGTGAGGGATTTTGTGTTACCGCCGTAATGGTAAATGATAAACCCAGCATGGACGAAATCAGTTCTAATGCTTTTGAAATCGATTTTTCACTGATGAAATTAAATATCGGCGATCCGGTTACCGTGGTTATAAAACATAAAAGCAACTGTAAACCGGAAATAGTTAATCCCAGGGCGTTGCTGCCTTCCGAAAACGCCGCCGTCATTTCCCCGAAAGTAGATAAATCAGGCACTAAAATTACCTGGAGCATGAAAGGTGACTTATTGGACGAACCCATCATCATTGAACAATTCCGCTGGAATAAGTGGATAAAAATCGGCGAACTGTCTTCTGCAGATTCTGCGAAAAATAATATCTATTCTTTTGACATCATTCCCCACACCGGCATCAATCAATTCCGTATTGTTTTCAATGATGCCAACGAAAATCCCGTATATTCAAAAAACATAAAATTTACCTCACGGAATCCTGAAATCATACTGGAATCCACTAAAGTGGCTGATAAACTCATGTTCTCTGCCGATACCCAATACGAAATTTTTGACCTGAAAGGCAATTTTATTTCTGAAGGCTTCGGGAAAGAAGCGGAGGTTACCGATCTCGAAAAAGGCAAATACTGGCTTAATTATGATAACAAGTCAGTCAGTTTTACAAAGAAGTAAATTTTCCTTTTGTACTAAAATATTTAAGGGCTGAGGATTGTTGTATCTTTGCCCGGTATTTCAACTTTATTATCATGGATTCCAAAAAACTCTTACTGATCATAATGGATGGCTGGGGCGAAGGTGCCCACAATCCATCAAACGCCATATTTTCCGCTGATACTCCATTTATTAAAAGTTTGTACAACAACCCGGATGTCGCTTACGCCCAACTCGACGCTTCAGGACTCGCTGTCGGATTACCCGAAGGACAAATGGGGAATTCGGAAGTCGGACATCTGAATTTCGGTGCAGGAAGAATAGTGTACCAGGACCTCGTGAGGATCTCCAAAGCAGTTGAAGATAACAGTATTTCTCAAAACCAGTTTCTTTGCGATGCCTACCAATACGCTAAGGATAATAATAAAGCCATACATTTTATCGGACTGATCTCCGACGGCGGCGTTCATTCACTGCAATCACACCTGTATAAACTATGTGATATGGCACAGGATTATGGCCTTGAAAAAGTTTTTATCCATGCCATTACCGACGGAAGGGACACGGACCCCCGCAGTGGATTTGGATATCTAACAGAACTACAGGAACATCTGAATCACTCCACCGGCAAAATCGCTTCACTTGTCGGCCGCTACTATACGATGGACCGTGATAAACGCTGGGAACGGGTTAAGGCCGGCTATGATCTGATGGTACATGGTATAGGCAAAAAATCAGATAATGTGCTGCACGCTATTCAGGAATCATATGATGACGAAATAACGGATGAATTTGTTAAACCGGTTATCATTACCGGCAAAGACGGCAAACCGCTGGCGACGATACAACAGGATGATGTGGTGATCTGCTTCAATTTCCGCACCGACAGGCTCCGTGAGATCACTACCGTGCTCACCCAGAAAGATATGTCCGAAGCAGGAATGAAAACCATCCCCCTGTATTACCTCACCATGACTCGTTATGACGAATCGTTCCGCAACATCAGGATAATTTTTGCTAACGAAGATCTGAAAAATTCTTTAGGCGAAATCCTGAGTGTGAATGAAAAAAAACAGCTTCGTATCGCCGAAACAGAGAAATACCCGCATGTTACTTTTTTCTTTTCCGGAGGCCGCGAAACACCCTTCTATGGCGAAGACCGCATCATGATCCCATCTCCCAAAGTAGCCACTTACGACCTGCAACCGCAGATGAGCGCCCCGGAAGTGACAGAAAAAGTGATGGAGGCTATAAACAAAAATTATTACGATTTTATTTGTCTCAATTTCGCAAATTCCGACATGGTAGGACATACCGGCGTTTACAGCGCTATTTTATCTGCGCTCAACACAGTGGATACCTGTGTGGAAAAGGTTATCACTACAGCCTTAAAAATGAATTATTCTGTTATACTGACCGCGGATCATGGAAATTCCGATATGGCGCTAAACCCTGATGGAACACCCAATACGGCCCACACATGCAATCCTGTGCCTTGCTTTTTGTTTGATCCAGACTACAAAACACTGCATAATGGAAAATTAGCCGATATCGCCCCTACTATTCTGAAACTATTAGACTTACCCCAACCTGTTGTTATGTCCGGAAACATCCTTATTTGAGTATGAGCAAAAGCTCAGAATTTTTCCCAATTAAATCATTATCAGGGATTTTCATCCGATACCGGCAATAACCAAAACGCAGCAAAAGCAGAATATAGTATGATGAATAGAGTGTCTTGAATGGCATACCTGTGATATCAAATAAACTCCATTTGAAAATTTTTGCATTCTTTTACCGTTCCTGTTTTTTTTTCCGAAAGATTTCTTTAAATAAAATAATTTTTTTACCTTTACATCAATTATTTTTAATCATTCATCCATCTTTTATGAAAAACAAAATATTTTTTTGCAATTTTATTATGATTGCACTATTGGTGCTATTGTCAAACGCACTGTTTTCAAATACCCCTGAAAAACCTGAAACATCAATCCGGATAAAAGAAAACACCTATGAAAAACTCGTCCTGGTAAATTCACTTTCAATTCAGGATATTAAAGCCCTTAAAGTAAACACCTCTGCGGGTTTTTTCTCTGAGCTGATCATCCCGGAATACGGAAGTTCCAACCATATTGGCGACCCCAAACTGCCTGTCATGAAACGTCTTATTGAAATTCCGGTGGGGGCTGCGGTAAAGATCAATATTAAAAACTCATCATATACGGATATCAAACTGAACAATCTGGGTGCTTTGTATGCGGTAATGCCCGCCCAACCCTCTCTTTCCAAAAGCGATGACCCGAAAAATATTGAATTCAGATACAACAAGTCCACCTATAAAACAAATTCATTACTTCAGCACGACCTGGTAACCTTTGATTTTATCGGCAATATGCGGGGCACAAACATCGGGCGCCTCGATATCGCTCCCGTTTTGTACAATCCGGTAAAAAACACCCTGCGGGTTTATACCTCTCTTGAAGTGGAGATCCTGTTCGAAAATGCCGATATCACAGCGACAATCCAACAGAAAGAAATCTATTACTCACCCTATTTTGAACCCTCTTTTGGAAAAATCTTCAACTACAAAACCCTGAACAATAAATCCAACCTTACCTCTTACCCCGTTAAATATGTCATTGTTGCAGACACCATGTTTTACAATGCCTTACAGCCCTTTGTACAGTGGAAAACAAAAAAAGGTTTCACGGTCATTCAGGCTTATACCAATAATCCGGCTGTTGGAAATACCACCACTTCCATAAAATCATATCTGTTAAATCTTTACAATACAGGAACTATAAACAATCCTGCACCTTCATTCGTGTTATTCGTGGGCGATATTGCCCAGGTCCCTGCATTTAGCGGCACCGAAGGTTCACATGTCACCGACCTCTATTATTGTGAGTATACCGGCGACTTCCTGCCCGAAGCTTATTACGGAAGGTTTTCTGCCACCAACATCGCTGAATTACAGCCGCAAATAGATAAAACACTTGAATACGAACAGTTTCTGATGCCAACATCCGCTTTCCTCGACTCCTGTGTGATGATTGCCGGACAAGACAATACGTATGGCCCTACACACGGCGATGCCCAGATCAATTATGGTACCGACACTTATTTCAACGCCGCCCACGGTTTATACTCAAATACATACCTGTATGCCGTTTCCGGAAGCAGCGCAGCCCAGATAATACAAAATGTCAGCAATGGGGTCTGTATGGCCAATTATACGGCTCATGGCGGTTCTAACGGATGGTCCGACCCTTCGTTCAGCACCAGCGATATCAATATATTGAAAAATGAGCACAAATATCCTTTGATGATTGGAAATTGCTGCCTTACCCTCACCTTTGACGATCCCTGTTGCTTTGGCGAAGCTTTGCTCAGGGCAGACCGCAAAGGAGCTTTGGGCTACATCGGTGGCTCAAACAGTACATACTGGGACGAGGACTTTTACTGGGCTGTCGGATATCGTAATTTTGGTTCCGGCAACCCGCCTCAGCACCCGGTGTACGACGCTACCCGGCCAGGCGCCTACGACGCCACATTTCATGATCATAGCGAACCTTTTGGCAACTGGTACGTTACCCAGGGACAGATGGTGTCTGCCGGAAACCTGGCCGTCACGCAGTCCGGAAACTCAAGCTTTTCTTATTACTGGGAAGTATACCATTTGATGGGTGACCCGTCACTTATGGTTTACTATTCGGATCCTCCGCCCATGACCGTATCATACAGCGCACTGATGCCGCTGGCCGTTGCCTCCTTTGATATTACCACCAATGCCCCTTATGCGTATGCGGCTATTTCAAAAGGCGGGGTATTATATGGCGCCGCACTGGCGGATTCTCTGGGAAATATCAGTGTAAATCTGAACCCGATCAGCGTGCCCGGTGTGGCCGATATCGTTGTCACATGCCAGAACAAAAGACCTTATATCGGAACCGTCGTGGTGGCTTCACCTACAGGTCCCTATGTCTTATACACTAAAAATCATGTCAATACCAGCGGCAATGGTGACACACTGGTGGATTACAACGAAAATGTTGTGCTGGATGTTACCCTGAAAAACTATGGAGCCGCTAATGCCGGTAATGTAATTGCTACTATCTCGTCTTCCGATCCCTACATCAACATCACCGACAATACACAAAACTGGGGAACAATATCCTCAAATAATTCTTCTACACAAACCGCTGCTTATGCTTTTACAACAACGGGGTTTGTTCCCGACCAGCATATTGCGGCAATTAATATGGCCATACAGGACAACAACAGCAACACATGGAGTTCTGCTTTTAACATAAAAATCAGCGCCCCGGAACTTAGTATCGGCAATTTCTCCATTAATGACTCCCTGGGAAATCATAACCACATGTTCGACCCGTCGGAAAATGCTCAAATACTGATCGGCTCTTCCAATACCGGACATAGCAATGCCACTGCCACAACAGGAACACTCACAACAAACAGCCCTTATATTACAATCACTAATAATACTTTTAATTTCAACACACTCCATAAAGCAACTACAGCCAACGCTGTATTCGATATTTCCGTGTCTTCTACCCTTCCGGACACGGCCATTATCGAATTCATTTACACCTTACAATCCGGGGCTTACAGCAAAGTCAGCTATTTTTATGTCAATGTCGGCCAGGCCATGGAAGATTTTGAAACAGGTGACTTTTCGCGGTTCGATTGGCAGCAGGGTGGTAATGTACCCTGGATCATCACCAATGTGGCGCCCTATGAAGGTCTCTACAGTGCAAAATCAGGCATCATAAACGATGACCAGACCTCCGAACTTTCTGTGTCTATGAATGTGACAACGGCAGACACCATTTCATTCTGGAAAAAAGTCTCCTGCGAAGAAGGATCATTTTGGGGCGGAAGTATTTACCACTGGTACGACTATCTGGAATTTTTAATCGATGATGTCTCACAGGACAAATGGGATGGCGACAACGCATCCTTCACCCGGGGTGCATATCATGTAGGCACAGGCAACCATACTTTCAAATGGGTATATAGTAAAGATTATTCCTATAGTGGTTTCAGCGACTGCGCCTGGCTTGACTATATCATCTTCCCGCCTTCCATCAAGGTTATCAACTCGGTGGATGAAAACATAATAGAAAATGCTATATTAAATTGTTATCCCAACCCGGTTTCGTCCTTCGCCACTATAAACTTTTCACTCTCCAGAGCATCCGGCGTCAGCTTAAAATTGTATGATATGAACGGCCGCCTGGTCGATGATATCTTAAACAACAGTTATAAACATGAAGGCACTTACAATATGCTGATCAACATGGGTAAATTCACGCCGGGCGTCTATCACCTTGAACTTATTAATGATAATAATAAATTTTCGAAAAAGATAGTAGTAATTAATTAAAATTACCATGAAAAAACTATTTGCTTTATGGATTCTGATCCATTTGTGCAGCTATTCGTTTGCACAAAACTGGGTCAATATTAATTCTGCCACCCCGGTAGCGGCAAAAGTTTCACTCACTTCGGCAGACATCGTCAATTCATCCTTCAATGTTGACATTAAAGGATATTTTAGCCATGATATCACCACCCCTCATGGCCAGAAAACAATATTAAGTTTGGATAATACAACGCCGATTCTCGAAGCCGGAGCCCCCGACCTGCCTAAGGTTACAACATCGCTTATCATCCCAGACGATAGCAATATGGAGGTTGAGGTTACTTACTCAAACTATACAGAATATCAGAATATTCATATCGCTCCATCAAAAGGAAACCTTACACGGGATATCAATCCGGCAACGATTCCATATACTTACGGCCCTGTTTACAGCCAGAATCAGTTCTTTCCCGGAACACTCGCCGCCCTGAAAGAACCTTATATCTTAAGAGATTTCAGAGGACAGACCGTGATTATATATCCCTTTCAATACAATCCGGTAACCAAAACCCTTCGCGTTTACCACAACATTGGCGTAAGTTTGCACACAGCACCGGGCACAGCAATTAATCCTTTTATCCGCACCCAGCCCCTTTCAAAAATTGAAAAAGAATTCAGCAGTATTTACAACAGTCATTTTCTGAATTACCACAACAATCATAAATATACGCCTCTGGATGAACACGGCAACATGCTGATCATTTGTGCTGATGCCTATATGAATGCCATGCAACCCTTTGTTGACTGGAAAAACGATGAGGGTATCCCTACTGTGATGGTAAGTAAAACTACGGCAGGCGCAACGGCCTCAGCAATAAAGACTTATGTCACCAATTATTACAATGCCAACGGGCTGACATTTTTATTGCTGGTAGGCGACGCAGCCCAGGTTCCCACATTCACCGTTTCCGGCGGCGGCTCTGACCCCTCCTATGGTTATATCTCTGGCAACGATCACTACCAGGAATTTTTTGTAGGCCGTTTTTCGGCTGAAACCATAGAACACGTAACCACACAGGTCAACAGGACGGTCAGGTATGAAAAAACGCCATCCGTAACCCCGGGAAAATTTAACCATGCTGTCAATATAGGTTCGGATCAGAGACCCGGTGATGACAACGAATACGACTATCAGCATCAGCGAAACCTGGGTGCCTTGATGATGGGATTTACCTATACCAGCCGGGCAGAATTATTTGACGGCAGCCAGAGTGGACTTGATGCCAGCGGCGATCCCTCTGCGGCTATGCTTTCTACCGAAGTAAACAACGGGGCAGGCATCATTACTTACACCGGACACGGTTCCAATACAGCCTTTTCCACAACAGGCTTTTCTAATACAAATGTCAACGCATTAACCAATACAACGCTCTGGCCTTTTATATGGTCGGTAGCCTGTGTAAATGGAAATTTTGTTAGCACAACCTGCCTGGCAGAAGCATGGCTCAGGGCAACCAGCGGTGGTCAACCCTCTGGAGCCATCGCCACACTGATGTCAACCATCAATCAAAGCTGGGACCCGCCAATGGAAGGACAGGATGAAATGGTGGACATCCTCACCGAAAATGCAGGCACAAATATTAAACGCACATTTGGCGGCCTCTCGGTAAATGGTATTTTTAAAATGAATGACACCTATTCCGATTACAACATGACCGATACCTGGACGATCTTTGGCGATCCTTCTTTAATGGTCAGGACCGACGACCCCAAATCCATGACCGTTAGCCACACCTCTTCAGTACTGATCGGAGAAACCAGCCTGCTGGTAAACTGTAATGTCAATAATGCCTTTGTATGCCTTACCGTAAACCATCAGATTATCGGCACAGGTACTATTAACGGAGGATCTGCAAATATTACTTTCCCTTCATTAGCCTCTTCCGACAGCATTTTGGTTACGGTTACTGCATTCAATTATATTCCTTACCAGGGAAAAGTAGCCGTAATTGAACAACTCCTGACCAATAATGCTCAGGCTTACAGTATTATGAGCCCTGCACAAAACTATAACTGCACCGGTTTGACCGCTCAGCCCCGCATGGTAATCCGAAACATGGGCGCCAACAATCTCACATCCTTAAATACTACCTTTATTTTCGATGGCTCACCATCTTATGTCACCTGGTCAGGAAACCTGCCCAGCTTCGGCACAGACACTATTACTTTTCCCGGTATTACACTCAGTTCCGGTTTACATAATATTATTGCATATATATCACAACCTAATGGCAATGCCGATGTATATACATCCAATGACACCCTTAAAAAAACCGTAACGGTGAATAATCTGCCTGTTACAAGTTCTTTTGTTGCAGATAAAGTCAATTCCTGTACCGCTCCTCTGACGGTTCAATTTACCAACAACAGCGCCAATGCTGTTTCGTACCTTTGGAACTTTGGCGACGGAACTACCAGCACCGACCCCAATCCAACACATCAGTATACCACGCTGGGGGTGTATGATGTAACACTCACTGCCGATGCCGGAGAATGTGGAAGCGCGGTAAATACTGAAACAGAATACATTGTTCTCGGGGCAATCCCTCCGGTACTCAGTGATACATCCTCATGCGGGCCAGGCAGTTTTGTACTGACTGCCGGCGGAACCGGAATAAAAAACTGGTATGATGCTGCCAGCGGAGGAACACTGCTTTATACGGGAAACACATACTCAACGCCGGTGCTGAACACAACTACCACATATTATGTGGAACAAACCATGCTGCCCCCTCTGGAATACGGAGGAAAATTTGATACTACCGGCGGTTCATCTTTACATACCAATAACAGTTATTGGCTGGTGTTCAATTGTACTGCCCCGGTTACCCTTAAATCCGTCAAAGTATATGCAGGAGCAGCCGGAAACCGTATCATACAGCTTAGGAATAGTGCCGGTACCATACTACAGGCTGACACCATTAACGTACCAGCCGGTGAAAGCAGAATAACCCTCAATTTTAACGTGCCTGTCGGAAACAATATGTCACTGCGCTGCGGCACCACTAACCCCAATATGATCAGAAATTCCGGTGGTATCACTTTTCCGTATGATATCGGCGGCAAAATATCCATTACGGGATCCAATGCCACCACCGCTACCCGATACTATTATTTCTATGATTGGGAAATTACCGGCGAAACCTGCGTGAGTTCACGGGCGCCGGTTACCGCATATATTAATACCGCCGCACCTTCGGCTGACTTTTCTTTTACGGTAAATAACAGCACTGTTGATTTTACAGACCTGTCAACCAATGCCACCACATATTCCTGGGATTTCGGTGACGGTAACACCAGCATTCTGGCCAACCCGACACATACTTATGCCGCCTCGGGGTCCTATACCGTTCAGCTTACTGTTAATAATGGTTGCGGGACAAACACCGTCAGCAAAAATGTGGTGATAAATGCCACTGCGGTCATTGAAGAATCTTCAATCGAAAATGTGAACATCTTTCCCAACCCGGCTTCTGCTCATACCGTCTTTTTTTCATTTGAATATCTTTATGAGCCGGTCACTATCACTATTTTTGATATTCTCGGCAACAGCATCGACAAAATCGAACACATAAATCATAGCAACGATCCCGTCACCATCACATACGATATTGATCATCTTCAATCGGGAATGTATTTTGTCGTGTTCAATAACAAGAACAAAAACCTGATAAAAAAACTGGCCATAAATAAATAGGCACTCAAAAACAGATCTGATAAACAAAGAACGAGGCTGTCTGAATTTTAAGACAGCCTCGTTCTTCTATGCAATGTTAAAAAGTTGACACTAATTCAGCTTAACTCCAAAAGTAAACACAACATTATGCGAAGCCAAAGAATTATTTACAGGGGAAGGTACCAGACTGTATAAATATATTTTCTCTTTCCACATCGAATAAATGTATGCTATATCAAAGAAATATTTATTAAACCTCAAACCGACACCTCCGCTAAATGAATGTCTTGTCCCGTCATTAATTTCTTTTGATGCATAAGGATTTGAACTAAAAGTATAGCCGCCCCTGAAACTCGCGATATCGTATTTTATTTCAAATCCAGCCCTCACATTTGACTGGTAGGTGTACAGATTGTTTATGGCTTTGTTTTCTTCACTGAAACGATAGGTAGATGATCTTAAACGGGCATTTCTGTAATCCACAAATTCATATTCCCCTGAAATAAGCGCAAATTTCTTTATAACAAAGGCCACACCGCCATTCACCCTGAACGGAGTGTTAAGCTGATAATCAAAAACGCCCTTGGGTGATTCAGAAGAATACCTTGTCCCATCATCATAATTTGCTTCAATATCAGAGTTCCACCTGTCTTTCATCGAGTAAAACGATGGTGTATGAATGGAAGCACCGATGCGTACCCAATCCGTGATTTTATAAATGATGCCAAACTTAAAGTTAAATCCGCTCCCCTGTGTTTCAAGGTAATTATGGTACTCCATTTTCTTAAAATCTGCAAGAGTATCACCTTCATCCGTTTCTTCATAAATAGAGTTTTCAGTATACCTGACAAACGGGAATCCAACAGTCCCACCGATATAAAGTTTGTCATTGAGGTTACCGCCAACGGTCAGCACCATTTCATTGCCCGATCCCGACGCCATAACACTCTTGCTCTGAAGCACACCGCCCTGGAGTACGGGACTTATATAATTGGTCAATCCGCCTGAAGTGTCAATTAAATAGGTATTAAAGGCGAGTTTAGTATCAAATTCTCCAAGTTCCTGTGGCTGAATGCCCTGTGCTTTGTCGAGAAAATCATCCATTATTGAATTGGTTGAGTTAGCGCCTTCATAAAAGCCATTATAGCTATAATTATTTAAACGATTGAATCCGAATCCTATCTGTATCCCTTTACATACTGATTCTTTCTTGGGTGTAAATGCCAGCACCACGCCGGCATTATTCAGGTTAAATTTATATTTCAGATCATCGGTCGAATTATTATTGTATTTCGATTTTACGTTCACAAAATAATTTGACGGAGTCAGGGTTAATTCTTTTCCGCTGTATATTCCAATACCTGCAGGATTGAGGCTCAGGGAAGAAAAATCCCCGCCAAGAACGCCAAAAGCGCTACCCATGGCTAATGACCTGGCCGTCCCCCCGTAATTAATCTGTGAATACCTGAGTGCATCTACTTCATTTTGTGCGACAACTTCCCCGCTTATCATGATCACCAGAAATCCGGTGATTAAAAAAATCTTTTTCATGGTTATAAATGGTTTTATTTATCTTTATTAACAGTCTGAATTATCGTTTCCCTGTATTTGAACGTGAAGATCCCGAACCGGACGAAGAACCCGAGCTGCTGTTAGATCTGGACGGAGAGCTATAACTACCGCTGTTTCCCGAATTGGAAGGTGATGAATAATTACTCCTGCTGCCAGAATTTGAAGGCGTTGAACTGCTCTTGCTACCCGAATTCGAAGGCGTTGAATAGCTTGGTTTGCTTTCTATATTCGATGGTGCTGAATAGTTGGAATTGTTGTTGCTGTTAGAGGGTTTTGTATAATAATTTCCTGAATTTGAAGGTTTGTCATAGCTCGAATTATTATTCTGAGGTGTTTTATTATAGTTGTTGATATTCGAATTGCTGGAATTGTTATTACCCGGTTGTTTGTTATAGTCAGGAGGGTTGTATGTTTTGGGAGCGGTATACTGTTGTTGAGGTTTGGACTGATTATTATAATTCGGGTTGTTATAAGGTTTTACATTATAGTTTTGTTTCGAACTATTATCCTGTATAGGTTTTTGATAATTGTCGGAGGGAACAACCGTATTGCCTGTGTTTGTATTAGGTTTGACGTAGCTATTGTTATTTGGCTTGGAGTAGTTGTTGATGTTCGAATTGGGTTTCACAGTATTGGTGTTCTCCGGTTTTGAATAGTTGTTGATATTCGTATTGGGTTTCACAATATTGGTATTTTCAGGTTTTGAATAGTTGTTGATATTCGAATTAGGCTTTATGATATTGGTGTTTTCAGGTTTTGAATAGTTGTTGATATTCGAATTGGGTTTCACAATATTGGTATTTTCAGGTTTTGTATAGTTGTTGGTGTTTGAATTAGGTTTCACAACGCCGGAACCGGTATTTATGTTATTATTTTCTTTTCCGCTAAAATTGCTGTTGTTTATAAGGGAGCCGTTGCTGGAAGGTTTCTCTGTTTTACCGATTTGTTCTTTGATAGTATTTGCGGCATTAATGCCTGTGTTGGGCTTTGTATAATTCTCTTTACCTGAATTACTCAAATTGTTAATGGCTGCAGGATTAATGAAACCTGTTGAATTAACGTCAGCAATTTGGTTTTGTATATATTTATCGCCAAAGGTCAGGTTCGTCCTTGATATGGTGTTGGTTGAGCCAACCAGTTCATCCCTGTGGCCGTAATAGTATGAATTGTTATCCCAGCTGTTAAAATAATAGTCCGGTGTATATCCCCAATAGCCATCATTGTATCCATTCCAGTAGCCGTCCCAGTAACCATTGTTATAACCGCTCCAGTAGCCATTCCCGTACCCCCAGCCATAATTCCAGCCATGATGGCCCCAGCCGTATCCACCGCCCCAGTAGCCATAATTTCCCCATCCGCAACCATGCCAGCATGAATTATACCAGGGACGATAATAATAAGAAGGCCACCACCAGTTATATCCGGTATAAATGCTCACCCCCCAGAAAAAGGGATCATAATTGTACCAATAATAATTTGTATAATAATTATCATAATATCCCCAGCCCGGATTGTAGTCATAAAACCTTCTTATGCGCGAGGAATATTCGTAATCATAATAATCATCATAATAATAATTATTAGTTACGTAAGTATTTCCGTCTCCATCAGCATAGGTTTCCGAATTGGAATAATCCGGATTCTGTGAGGTATAATTATCAATATTATTATTGCCCTCATAGCTTCTGTTTTCTGCTGAAACATTTCCCTGATCGTTGTTGGCACCATTTGTCGAAATATCGGATGTGTTAGGCGCGACAGTCCTTGCGGGCATATCCTTGTCAGCAGCAGCGACAACGGCAGTGGCTGGTTTGGCCCCATATACATCATCATTCCCATTATTCGACTGATAGGTGGTCTTGCACGAAACAAAGAACGCTGCCATCGCAAAGAAAAAGATTATTTTAACAAGTGTTTTCATGGTTTAACCTCCAATTTTTTTGTTTATTATGTTTACTTTTTTTTTAGTTTTGTCAACTTATTCTATGTAGTTTTTTACAAATTTTATACCACTTTTCATTATGGCTAAAGATTTTATCACAAAAGAAGAGAATTATTCGCAATGGTATAACGATCTGGTCATAAAAGCCGATCTTGCCGAGAACTCTGTGGTAAGGGGATGCATGATCATTAAACCTTACGGATATGCAATCTGGGAAAAGGTACAGGCGGCGCTGGATAGTATGTTTAAAGAGACAGGACATTATAATATGTATTTTCCAATATTCATTCCAAAGTCATTTTTCAGCAAAGAAGCCAGCCATGTAGAAGGTTTTGCCAAGGAATGTGCTGTGGTGACCCATTACCGTCTTAAAAACGCCCCCGATGGTAAAGGTGTAGTAGTAGATGAGGATTCAAAGCTGGAGGAAGAGCTTATTATCAGGCCCACTTCAGAAACAATCATCTGGGATGCTTACCGCAACTGGATTAAATCATACAGGGATTTGCCCATCCTTGCCAATCAGTGGGCCAATGTTGTTCGCTGGGAAATGAGGACCAGGCTCTTTTTACGTACGACAGAATTTTTATGGCAGGAAGGCCACACTGCCCATGCCACTGAAGAAGAAGCTGTTGCAGAAGCGGAAAAAATGCTCAACGTATATGCCAATTTTGCCCAGGACTGGATGGCCATGCCTGTAATAAAAGGGGTAAAAACAGCTAATGAACGGTTTGCAGGGGCGATAGAGACCTATTGTGTTGAAGCATTAATGCATGATGGTAAAGCACTGCAGGCGGGGACATCGCATTTACTGGGACAGAATTTTGCCAAAGCTTTTGATGTGAAATTTTTAAATAAAGAAAACAAACTGGAATATGTCTGGGCCACATCATGGGGTGTTTCAACAAGGCTGATGGGCGCTCTTGTAATGACACATTCCGATAATAACGGTCTCGTGCTGCCTCCGAAACTAGCACCTATTCAGGTTGCCATAGTTCCTATTTTCAAAACACAGGAACAGCTTTCGCAGATAAGAGAAAAGGCGCTGAACATTAAAAAAGCCCTTGAAAAGAAAGGTATTTCCGTTAAATTTGATGACCGGGACACCCTGACACCCGGCTGGAAGTTTTCTGAATATGAATTTAAAGGGGTTCCTGTGCGTTTGGCCATAGGCCCGAGAGATCTGGAAAATGAAACGGTGGAGGTTGCCCGTCGTGACACATTGGAAAAATCTACTTTTCAGCTCACTGATATCGACAGCAAAATAGCCAACCTGCTGGAACAAATTCAAAAGAACCTTTTTCAGAAGGCACAGACATTCACCGATGATAATACCTACCATGTTAACAGCTGGGAAGAGTTTAACGATGTCCTTGAAAATAAAGGCGGGTTTATATATGCCCACTGGGACGGAACAGCAGAAACGGAACAAATGATCAAGGAAGAAACCAAAGCTACTATAAGGTGTATTCCATTGGACAACCCTAAAGAACCAGGAAAATGTATTTTTACGGGAAATCCCTCCGGGCAGAAAGTTATTTTTGCAAGGGCATACTAACATTTGAAGATTTTTATTATATTTGCTTAATTAATTTATAAATTTAAATATCATGGCAGGAGTAAACAGAGTAATACTTGTCGGGCATCTTGGCAAAGACCCTGAAATCAGAACATTTGAAAGCACGTATGATCCGAACAAACCTAATAAAGTTGCAAAATTTTCATTAGCGACAACTGAATCGTACAAAAACAAAGACGGGCAGAGAACCGATGTAACAGAATGGCATAATATTGTTGTCCGAAGGGGTTTGGCTGACGTTGCAGAAAAGTATTTACGAAAAGGACAATTGGTGTATATTGAAGGAAAAATTAAAACCAGGAGTTATGATAAAGACGGACAGACAAGGTATATCACTGAGATAGAAGCCGAAAATATGACCATGCTCGGCGGTAAAAAAGAAGCAACCGATGTTTCGCCGGATAATATCCCTGATTCAGCAGAAACCCCGCAGATACCTGCCGGAGATGATGACCTGCCTTTCTAAAAACTTCTAATCACTAAAATCCGCAATGGATTTGCTTAATATTATTTCCTTTTTATTGCTGGGCTTTTTACTAAAGCCAGTGACCGCAGGTGTTGTTACCGGTTTTGTATTTGTTTTTCTGTTATTGATATGCAGCGCTCTTATTTCGGGTTCTGAAATGTCATTCTTTTCGCTGGACCCTAAAAAACTTGATGAGCTGAAAAGCAGGAAAAAGCATAAACATCAGCTTGTATTACAGCTGATACAACAGCCTCAAAAACTACTTGCAACAATATTGATTTCAAACAATTTTATCAATGTCACCATTGTTATAATCTCTACTTACATCACAATAAATCTTTTCGACCTGAGCGGGCATTATATCCTGAGTTTTCTGCTGGAATTCGTTATTGTTACGGCCCTGATCCTTCTCTTTGGCGAAATGCTGCCCAAGATTTATGCAAGCCAGAATCCCGTTGCTTTTGCAAAATTCATGGCCAATCCCATGAAATTCCTGATAAATGTTTTTCATCCGCTCAGCTATATAATGGTAAGGTCAACAGGCATTATAGAAAAGAAACTTGCCAGAAAAAAGCAGGTAATCTCTTTGGATGATCTTTCCGACGCCATTGAAATCACTTCGGACGACAAAACCCAGCAGCAGGAACGAAAAATTCTCAGGGGCATAGTCAAATTCAGCGACATTGAGGCAAGGGAAGTGATGAAACCCCGTATTGATGTGGTGGCTGTTGAGTATCATATTAAATTCGGGCAATTGATAAAGTTTATACAAGATGCGGGATTTTCAAGAATTCCTGTTTATCAAAAGACCTTTGACCAAATAATCGGTATTCTTTATATCAAAGACCTTCTTCCATTCATACATATGGATGATTCCTTTGAATGGCAGACCCTTATACGTCCTCCTTTCTATGTTCCTGAAAACAAAAAAATAAATGATCTGCTCAATGAATTCAAAGAAAAAAAAATTCATATGGCGGTTGTGGTTGATGAGTACGGCGGAACGTCAGGCATAGTTACCCTGGAAGATGTAATTGAAGAAATTGTTGGCGAAATCAGTGATGAATATGATGAAGATTCGGAAGATGTGAACTTTTCAAAAATTGACAATAATAATTACATCTTTGACGGAAAAACCTCACTGAATGATTTGGCAAAAAAAATAAATTTCAGCGATGAATTTTTTAATGATGTAAAAGGAGAATCAGAATCTGTTGCGGGTTTGATACTTGAAATTACAGGAAAGATCCCTCAGAAGAACGAAACCATTCAAATAAAAGACCTGATTTTTACTATATTGTCCTCCGATATCCGTCGTATCAAAAAAGTAAAAGTTACCATCAAAAACTTAAATGAAGAAGATCATGAAGAATAAAACCCGTAGCTTAATATGCATGCTTTTTATTTTTATGATTTTTTCTTCCTGCAACAACACGGACTACATTCCCAAACCACGGGGCTATTTCAGGATTGCCCTTCCTGAAAAAAAGTACAAAACATTTGACACTATTTATCCCTATTGTTTTGAATATCCTGTTTATTCCACTATCCAACCTGATGAAGACTTGGGTGCTGAACCCTATTGGATCAATTTAGACTTTCCTTCTTTTAAAGGCAGCCTGCACATCAGTTACAAAGCGGTTACCGGCGACAGCATCCTGTATCAGTATTTTGAAGATGCCCGTACTTTTGCCAACAAGCATATCGCCAAGGCCGATGCTATCGAACCAAGAGTGATCGTCAATGATAAAAACCAGGTGTATGGGCTGATCTATGATATCACTGGGTCGGGAGTTGCCTCAACCTATCAGTTTTGTGTAACCGACAGCGCTGCACATTTTTTAAGAGGCGCTTTATATTTTAATACTTTGCCGAATAATGATTCCCTCTCGCCTGTAATTGATTTTATAAAGACTGATGTTGATCATTTCATTCAGACTCTTCACTGGAAAAAGAAGAGCTAAACACAGAGAAAGTCCATCACCTTTTCGAGGAATGCCTTTGGTTGATCGGCATGTATCCAATGCCCTGCATTTCCGATCATTTCAATTTTGGCTGAAGGAAAATATTGATAAATGATTTTTTCATCTTCCGGCCTGATCAAATGTGACAATTCTCCTTTCAGGAATAATGCCGGTTTAGAAAATGTTACTTCTTCAAAAACAGGGACCATTAATGATTCCAAATTTTCTTTGATCACCTCCAAATTCAATTTCCAGACATAATTACCCTGTTTGTTTTTAGCAATATTCTTCAACACCAACTGGCGATGCCGGTCATCTTTAACAGATGTTTTTAGACGATGATCTATCTCCGTATAAGACTTACAACCAGCCAAATCCAGACATATCATTGCTTTCAATAAGCTACCCATACTTTTGTTTCCTGAATATCTGCGCGGAGCGATATCTTCGACGATCAAACTGCTGAATAGCTCCGGATATTTCAGCGATGCGGAAATCGCCACGCGTCCACCAAGTGAATGACCGATAAGCACTGCAGAATCATAATTGAGCGTGTGATACAAATCAATAATATCTTTAGCCAGCACCTCCATGTTGAAATCCTCACTGTGGGGTGAGTTGCCATGATTGCGAAGATCGGGTAAAATGACTTTGTATTTTTCGGATAATTTTTTTGCTGCCGGAATAAAACTATCCGACATTCCAAGCAATCCGTGAATCATGATTACCGGATATCCGCTGCCATACTCCCTGTAAAAAAGTTCCATGCTTACAAGAGTTCGCCTGCCAGATTTGCCAATTCTGACCGTTCGCCCTTTTCAAGCTGCACATGAGCATAAATAGGATGATACTTAAGTTTATCTATCAGGACAGACAATCCGTTGCTTTCGGAGTCCAGGTAAGGTGTATCAATCTGAAATACGTCGCCGGTAAAAATTATTTTTGTGTTTTCCCCCGCTCTTGTAATAATGGTTTTAATTTCATGCGGTGTAAGATTCTGGGCTTCGTCGACGATAAAGAAAATATTTGAGAGACTCCGCCCCCTTATATAAGCCAATGGCGTGATGACCAGCTTGTCTTTTTCCAGCGCTTCGGTAATGTTTTTGAACTCTTTATCACGTTCATCGTACTGGTGTTTAATCATTTTCAGGTTGTCAAACAAGGGTTCCATATATGGGTTGAGTTTGGAATTGATGTCGCCCGGTAAATACCCTATATCTTTATTACTCAGCGGGACTACCGGCCGTGCAAGGTAAACCTGTTTGAAATCTTTCTTTTGTTCAAGGGCTCCTGCAAGTGCAAGCAGCGTTTTTCCTGTACCGGCAATCCCCTGAAGGGTAACAAGTTTCACTGCGGGGTTGAGAATGGCATGCATGGCAAATACCTGTTCGGCATTGCGCGGGCTGATGCGGTAGGCTGAACGTTTTTCAATACGTTCGACCAACCCGTTTAACGGGTTAAAAAAAGTCAGTGCAGAGCTCCTGGTGTTTTTCAGAATAAAATAATGGTTAGGGATAGGGTCTTTTAGTTTAATATCTTCAGGAAGACAATAGCCCTTTTCATATATCTTGTCAATTACTGACCCCGGAAGGTTTTCAATCAGTGTTTTTCCGGTGTACAGCGAATCAATATCCTTAATTTTTCCCGTTTCAAAATCTTCTGCAGTAATATTCAGCGACTTTGCTTTCAGACGAAGGTTAATATCTTTCGTGACCAAAATTACTTTCCTTTCGGGATATCTGTTCATCAATGCAATTGCTGCATTTAAGATGCGGTGGTCCGGCTTATCTTCTCCAAAGATCTTACAGGCATCTGTTTCTCCCCTGCCATTTATTACCACCATAAATTTCCCATAATGCTTACCATCAAGCGGTATCCAGTCCTGCAAGGTAAAATCAGCCGAAAGCGTATCTATAATACGGATAAACTCACGCGCTTCAAAGTTTTTAATATCATTTCCTTTTTTAAAATTATCCAACTCCTCGAGAACTGTTATCGGAATAGCGATGTCGTTATCTTCAAAGCTACGGATTGAGTTGTGATTGTAAAGGATCACAGAAGTGTCGAGTACAAAGATTTTCTTATCTTTTCCCGCTTGTTTTTTGGGCATAGTATTTTCCTCACATTTTATTGCGAAGCAAAATTACTTTCAAATTCCAGAAAAAAATCATAAACAGCACTAATTTACTGACATCGTTGCGTTA
Source organism: Bacteroidales bacterium (assembly GCA_035389045.1). Taxonomy (GTDB): domain Bacteria; phylum Bacteroidota; class Bacteroidia; order Bacteroidales; family CAIWKO01; genus CAIWKO01. Next base: position 39,736 of record DAOORA010000038.1, read on the forward strand.
ATAAATATCATATTCAATCTAAATAAAAATCAAATTTGATGGAGTGTTAAAAAAGTATATTTTGGCACTAAAATGTTATCATTTTAAAAATATTTAAAGGTTAATACTTTACACTTAAGATATATAGATAATTATCAATAAATAAATATAAGTATACATTTGTTTTTGTTATTGTATTTATGTTTATATTTTTCACTAAATACCAGGTATCGTATTCTCAATCTGGGTTTATAGAATACTATTACAAGTGATTGTTAATCAGACTTTTACATATATAAATTTTATATTAAAAAAAACGCCAGCACAAGAATATTAAACATAAATCTTGTCTGCTTCATTTTAAAATATTTTCAGTGAATTACACTTTCATACCAATTGTAACATAATTAATAGTATTAATATTAATTAACATTTATTTTAGAAATAATTATTGCTTATCTCTTTCTTTTTT
>DAOORA010000039.1:0-39180 GCA_035389045.1 Bacteroidales bacterium
ACCAAAATTTGGGCTATTTTTGATCCGAAATTTTTTGCATGCGGATTTAAGGTAATAGATTTTCTTTAAACCTGAATATTTCATCTTTGATGTTATTTGTCTGATGAGACAGGGCAATCATAAAAAGCTTTACTATCGGGTCTTTGCCAATGTTATAGAACTGGCTGTTTTCATTGTCATCGTCATAATATCCGTCTTTCTTCCATAACGAAACAGCGTCTTTCAGCAATTCGTCAGCATCCTGATGCCTGGGTTCTTTATTATCAATGTTTTTCATTATTAAAATGTTTTACCAGACCTGAAATGATATTTCATGTGTATAATCATTTCCTCTTTCATTATTTATTTTTCCTTTTATCAGCAAGGTGATCATTTTTTCTTTTTGGGTATATTTCATGTCAACATAAACATCTTTCAGCCTGCACTCGTATTTTTCAATGATTTTTTTCAGATCATAAGCAAAACTATTTGAGTTTTTACTTGTTTCATTGATCTTTTTAGAATAATCATCATTTCCATTTTTATAAATCTCCTTTTCCCTTTTCCCATTTGTTTTGGCTAACAATTTATCGGGCCTTTTTTTATTCATTATAGTTCCATTTATTTCATCAAAAATTTCAAATTTGAAATTTTTAAATCCAAAGCCAAAATCACTTTCCGGTTTAAAACTTTTCCCAAACGATGAAACTATTAATTCAATGAATTCATTAATAGATTGTTTGATATCTTCTTCTGTTTCTATTAAGCCTTTTTTTATTTGAAACGGGATCTTTATATACATATGATTTTTGCAAATAATCTTTATATAATAATTATGTCCTCATCTTCTTCTGGTTTTGGCGGCTCTATTTCTACAAAGCATAAGACTTCTTTAAATGATTGTAAAAATGAGAAGGCCTGATCCAGTTTTTTCTTTATATCGTTATGATCATATTCTTGCAGGATAAATATTTCGGCGCTGTCATCCAACCCGGGATGGCATATGATTATGGTTTTAAAAATTTTTTTCAGTAATAAAACCATAACAAACGGAGGCTCGTTTTTGGTGTAGTTATTTAATTCAAGAAACAGCAGTGTTAAATTATAGATCAGGTATGGTTCGTAGGTTTTACTGTTCATCAAAACGATTATTTCGTTTGATATTTTTTTGATTTCTTCCTGTAAATTAATAAGAATTCCGCATGAAGATATGGTAAGACAGGGCGGAATATAGTCCATGATTTCCCATGAGCCGGAGGCGTTAGTAATTTTCATTATCGGAAATAGATTATATGCCGACTGTTCTGTCCATGCTTTTGCAGGTTTTATCTCAAAATCATATTCTGTTTGAATATATGGAATTTCATTGGTTTCAAAATGCGAAGGTTGTGTAATTTTAGCAGCTACATAGTATTCTGCTGTGGGTAAGTTGGGTAACGGGATGCTGTATTTTTTATCAAGCAGTATCAGCAGCCCGCTTTTTAAGATGGCCTCACAAAAGATTTTTTTTATTTCAAGGACAGCGTTGATTATAATACAATCGATGTCGAAATTGCTGTCGGGCAGCAGTCCATAAGAGTTTTGAATTATTAATTTTCTGTTTATTCCGTGATGGAAATCGTGATACATATCCGATTCGGTAAAAGTCTCCGGAGTAATTATCATCCCTTGTTTCCAGTCGATTCGTTTATTCGCGTCCATAGGCTAAAGTTGTGTGTTGTAATCCAGAATTATTTGTTTTTCATTTAAAACAAATTGTTGAATGGTATCTTTGATTTTATAATTGTAATCTGTTCCGGCCGGCAGAAACCATTCATTGACAAAAGCAAAAAATGCCTCATAGGCTGTTGTGAGTTCCTTATATTCTGTTACGGATAATCCTTTGATGTGAACAATAAATTCAATCAATGGCAATGACTCTGAATTTTGACCGATGAAAATATTTCGTTTTTTTATTTCCACTCTGTTATTCAGCACAGCACTTAGAATTTCAGGAAGCAATAACAGATCGCCGCGCAGCTGACTGCTGTAAATGAGCAATGGTGCGAGTTTTTTAATATAACTGTTTTCTTCCCGGTTCAGATCATAATCGAAAAAATATTTAAGTATAAAACCTGTCTGTATGTTTTCTGTTTCATATATTTCTTTTTCGAGCAGTAAACTTGTTTTAAAATACTGTATATCAAAGAATTTAAAAAATGTCAATAAATGTTTTTTTTCAACAATCTGCTTTTTTACTTCTTCTTTAATGGCGGATTCATTTGCGATTTCAGCATTACCAATGCTTTTCTTTTTCTTGATCAGCAACCTGTTTTCTAAAAAGAAAAGAGTTTCCGGCAACAAATGATAAATTCCGTCACGCGATAATTCCACCACAATTGATTCTCTGTCTGACTCATGGCTGATCCTCATGATGTCCTCAGAATAATTCCTGAAGAAACACCCCTGCGCACGAATCTCGGGATTATCGCCATCATATATGACTGCGATAACTGATTCGGCTTTGATATCTGCTATGGGAATATTTTTATCATTATATTTCACGGGAACGGTATAAGTATTTTTTATAAAAAAAATTCAAAGAAAATATGCAAATCCGGCCTTATGTTTATTATACGGAGACTTATTCGGTTTTTTGTCGTATCACTTTGTTTTTTATATGTTTAAAACATGCATTTTTGCGTCGGCATAGAGTTCAACATAAACATAACCATCTTCTGTAGTTACCTGAATTATATCATTATGAGGTATCCCTATTTCTTTGAGCGTCATTTCTACATAATGAAATTTATTGTCGATGTTTTCTATTTCATTTTGTTCGACGTCGCGTTGTAAACAGTTAAATATAGCCGGAACACTTTCAATATAATCAGGGATCTTAGATTCCGGAAGTTTTGGGAAATATCTTTTATTATCTGTACGTGTTACGATTTTATCAACAAATTTGTCATTCCTGAGATTGATCACTGCTTTTTTAACGTTTAATTTTTCTTTGATCATTTCTAATGCATCAGCAATCGTGGTGTCGGCGCTTAATCCGTCAATTCTGACCACAGGTTCCCAGGTTTCGTGGGCAGCGCAGGTATCATCAAATATCTCAGATTTGTATCGTTTTGCATTGAGAAAAAGTCCATCATAACTGAACCAACTGCCGCATAACGATTCAAAAGCGCCTGTTTCCAGTTCTTCATGATGTATCAGTTTCATGGCTTCCTGTACCTGGATAGCGCCAATGATTGATGCGATTACAGGCGTTGTGGCAACGCGCCCTTCCTTTTCGTTTCGTCTCGCATAACCTCCGCAGGGGAAGGTGTCGAAAATGACTTTTTTGGCGCTTTCGGTAAGTTCACATTCAAAACAGTTCCTTCCGGGTGAAAATACTTTTGCCGTACCCGACAGATCGAATATCCCCCCGTCTATCCAGGGTTTTCCGGCCCTCATACACATCCTGTTCAACTGAAGCCGGGCAAAATTTCCATCCAGACATCCTATAATTACATCCATCCGGCGATATATAGCCAGGCCCACATCGGTTGCAAGTCTGCCGATAATATACTGAATATTAATGGTCGGATTGATCTCCTTCAGCCTTTTTGCTGCAACTTCGGCTTTAAATAACCCCTTATCGGCATCTGATTCACGAAATAATATGGAACGTGTCAGGTTGCTGTATTCAATGGTGTCAAAATCAATAATCATAATATTTCCCACGCCGAACAGTGCCAGATTTTTGAGTACTTCATTTCCTAATGCACCTGCGCCAACCACCATTACCCTGGCATTTTTAACCTTATCTGATTTAAACCACGAAAGCAAAGGGAAAACCTCTTTTCCCCACTCTTTTTTTTCCTGTTGATCCAATTCGATGTTTTTCATATTATTTGGGTTTTGCCAGCATAAAAATTAAGGCGATTTCGAATCCGGGTGATAAAATCCTGGTTCCTTTTCCGGATAAAATGTTACTCTGATTGATGTGATACGCAGCCCCTGAATAAAGTTCTGTCAATTGTTTGGATATGGTATTCAATGAATAATCGCAGCGCGCGCCTAATTTCAGAATATACCGTGCATCTTTGCCTTCTTTTATCTTGCTCAAAGGAAGATAAACACCACCGGCGAGGTTGCCCCACAAAACGAGCTTGTTCACTTTGTAGTCGGCATCTTCGTAACATGAGGCATCAGACCTGAAATTCAACTCATCAACGTCATGAATTACAACATCCCATTCAGGATAATAACCGGAAATATTGTATTTTCCCTCACCTTTGAATTTATTCTGAAGATTTATAGATGCAGTAATGCCAATTTTACAATAAGCGCCTATCCTGTGAACTCTTGGCTGCCCGATACTCAAAACAATGGGAATATCCAAATAAAGCAAAGAAACATTCTCTTTTACATCTTTATAGGAACAAATGGCATTATACCGGTCATTATCAATATCTGTAAGCCCTTCCAGGGTTTCTTCAAAATTCGAAAAAGTGGCTTTGAATTTATAATTTGATATGCCGAGGCCTATACCCAGCGAAACAGGTCCCATGGGCTGTTCATAAACAAGGCCGAACTGACTGGATATCGGATGGCTTTTATCCCAAAATCCGCTTTTCATTAAATCACTGAAAAGGAAGGGTATGCCGGCAGCATATGATACAGATAGAGAGGGAGCAGATTTATAATTGTCTTCGGCCTGGCGTTTTAATTTTTCTTCCAGACGTTTTATTTCTTTATTAGCCTGATCCAGCGATGCATTCAGTGGTGTTATACTTTCTTTTAGTTTATTAATTTCCAGGTTGTTATTATCTATTTCAGCAGTTAATTGGTTTTTCTCCGTTTGTAATTTTTCGATTTCTTTATTTAAGGCGTCTGTTTGTACTTTGTTTTCACCCGGTTTGCCTGCTGCTCTCCCTGTAAGTCTTTGATTTTTTTATTCTTTTCAACAATTTGGTTTTCTAAATCAGCGTTTTTTGTTTCCAATTCGCTTGCTTTCAGTGCTATGCGCTTTTTTTCTGCGTTTGATTTGGTCAGGGAATCATTCAGAGGTTGAATACTACTTTTTAATTTATTGATTTCTATATTATTGCTTTTTTTCTCAGCTGACAGCTTATCCTTATCCGCTTGCAATTGGTCAATTTCTTTATTTAAGGCGTCTATCTGTTCTTTGTTTTCACCTGGTTTCCCTATTGTTCCCTGTAACTCTTTGATTTTTTTATTCTTTTCGATGATCTGGTTTTCTAAATCAGCGTTTTTTGCTTCCAATTCGCTTGCTTTCAGTGCAATGCTCTTTTTTTCTGCGTTTGCTTTAGTCAGGGAGTCATTCAGCGGCTGGATACTTTCTTTTAATTTATTGATTTCTAAATTATTATTTTTTATTTCAGCAGATAGTTTGTCCTTCTCCGTTTGTAATTTTTCAATTTCTTTATTTAAGGTCTCAATTTGTTTTTTAGTTTCATCCGTTTTGCCGGCTGCTGCCTGCAACTCTTTAATTTTATTATTCTTTTCAATGATCTGATTTTCCAGATTAGTGCTTTTTGTTTGCAGTTCGTTTGCTTTCAGTGATAATCGGTTTTTCTCCGTGTTGGCCAGGGTTAAAGAATCCTTTAGGTGCAGCAGGCTTGTATTTAATTTATTGATTTCAATATTATTTGTTTTCAGGTCGGCAGACAGCTTGTCCTTATCGGTTTTTAAAATTCCGATTTCCCGTTTTAATGAGTCTGTTTGGGCCTTGTTTACCACGGGGCCGCCCACAGTGCTCTGCAACTCATTTATTTTTTTATTTTTTGCCGCTATCTGGGCTTGTAAATTGCTGTTTTCTTTTTCCAGATCGGTTACCGCCTGGTATTCGATAGATTTAATGATATCCGGGTCGCCCTCATAATATACAAGTTTAACGGATTTGCCTTTATACGTGCCGTATACTGTTTTTTGCGCAGAAGCTTGTAATCCAACGAATATTACAAAAAATATTAATACTATTTTTTTCATATATATCGTTTTAAACCATTATTTGTCTTTTTCGACATAGGTAAATTTTGTATTTCCGATGATAAAAGAGGTGCCATGTGTAAGATGGATAATGTCCCCAACCTTCAGCGTCCTGCCACTGCCCAAAATTGTTCCCTCACTTATCGCCTTGCAATAAGGCCTGTCATTTTCGAGGTACAGTTCCACTTGTTTATCAGCGATCTTACCTTTATCATCCCAATTGATTTGAATAACACAATCAATAGATTTTCCGATAGTCACTTTGTTGAATCCGCCCGATACATTCATCCATTTATAAATAGCAATTTCGCGGTCTTTCATAGGCCCTTCCGTATGAAGGAAATATTTTTGAGAAATAAAATGTACCACGGCAATTGCCACACCCAAACCTGCTGCATACAGCATATAACTGAACAAGCCGATTATTTCCTGAGCAAAAGTTGAAAGATATAACACGATGAAACTGAACAGCACGGATATGATGCCGCCAATGAGTGCATTTTTAAATTTGATCTCGGTTTTATAAGATACGGATAATGCCATGGCTGCTGCAAAAAACAACCACGGGATCCAATCCAGCCAGATACAGTTTGAACTTTTGCCTGCGATAATAATTATTACAGAGCTCAGTAAAAAGGCAATAAAACCCAACAAGCTGCCGATCAGGGAACGTAGCAGTAAAATGCCGATAACTTTAATCGTCTTTTTTCGAAATTCGATGTAATAGCAAAACACAAACGTTAAAAAGAAACCCAGTACCAATCCTGTAAGCAAAAACGTAGGTATTTTGAATTGAAACTGCCTTATTATATTGGGATCTACAACTTCATCGGGTAATACTTCATGGGCGATGGGATAAAAAACATCTGTCAAAAAAGAAACCAGGCCATTAAACAAAAGGGCTGAATATATGATCTTGAAAAAAATCCAGGATAATATTCCTCCGATCATTCCAAACAAGACCCAGGGCAGATAATATGACCCGTTTCTCGGATCGGTCAATTGCTTTTTATTGTAATAATGAATGCCGGTACTGCAGTTTTTGCTTCCATATTCAGGGCAACGGTTCCGGTTTTCCTCCCAACATTCCCAATGGACAATATGTTTACACTTTGTAACGATCATATCGCCATCTTCAAACCTCTTTTTATCGAAATAACATCTTTCGTCAACCAATTCATTGCCGCTTCCATCGCTTACCCCTCTCCGGTAAGGCACCACATACTTTTTTTTGAAGATTCTGTACTGGATATAAGGAATAAGGATTTGCATGATCCCATAAACAATAAGAACAAACAATGCTCCGAATAATAATCCAATACCTATCTTTTTCCAAACAGACTGTGTTGACTGTATCTCACCCTCACAACTTCTATCCGGAACTTTACATGGCGATAACGGGGTGCAATACGTGTATTCTTTTTCCCCGTAAGCTTTTAAGGTGCCTTTTTCTATCTCTATCAGAAGCGTAGTGCGGTCTCCTCTATAGGTTTTTCCGGCAGGATTAAGCAATACCAGGCGATAATCGGCACTTATATCATCAATGGTTTTAAACATTATATTACGTATAGAATCAGATGAAAAAGCCCGGTGGAATTTACCTTTCATTTGATTTTCGGTTCCTGTGTTGCAAATTATTTCCATTTCATCTGCTATGTCTTCAATCATATCTGATTCCCCGAAGAAAATGCAATGTATGGGTATATTCGGCATTTCTTTATTAAGGATTTTTTCTCTTATGATAGAAGTTAATTCAATCTTTTGTTTGAAAAAATCCCCTCCGGCGATAAATTCATCTCCGTTCCTGACTTTACCGTTGGTGAGCACAAACAACATTTTAGGGGATGCGGTATCTTTTAACTCCTGGTTATATGCTACCTCCGGGTAATACCGGTGTGAATTTTGGCCTGACAATTCATAGATTTTGGCTAATATTGCCTCATATAAATGCTTTTCAGAACGCGTACGTTCAGCAGCTTTATCTAAAGAATAATTCAATTCCGCAATTGAAAATTCCACAGATGAAGTTACAGAAGCATCCATTAATGAAAAATATATTTTATTATTCGGAAGTAATTCTTTTAACTCTTTTATGGCTTCCTTTTGCTTTTTAATTTCTTTTTCATCAATAGAAGCACTTACATCCATCAAAACGAGGATGGAAATATCTCCGATTACATTTTTATCATTCAGGTATCTCGATTCAATGAAAACAGGGGCGTATGCGCTGTCGAAACCAGTTTCTCTGATTTTGATATTAGGTTCTTTAATGTCACCGAAAATGATTTTTTTATTACCTTCTGTCATTTTAACATCGCAATAGATCGTGTCGTAAAATTCCGAATGGTTAATGGCCACGAATTCCACTTTTGAAACAGCATTTGTATTATCCTCAGACGTTATGTCATTTTGCGATGTTTTTTTATTACAAGAAATAAAAAGTAATAAAGTAAGTATCAAAATCACTGGTTTTTTCATAGTTGGGTGGGTTTTTATCATGTTGGTATTTTTAAATTCTTTTTCTTCTTATCCATGCTTTCATTTCTTCGAGCGAAAAATAATATAAGGAGGGTTCTTCATGTGCACCCGTTTCAATATTATAGTTTAAGCAGGCATACAATTCATTGTCGTTTTTGTAAACAATAAAAAAATCATATTGTTTAATGATGGTGTTATATTTAATAAATAGTTCCGAATTGCCTAAGCCGGATTCTGCAATTAAGCAACCACTTACCCGGCTGTTGGCGGAAGTTAAACAATGCTCAATAATGATGTTTTTCCGCCTGTTATCAGCCATTTGGCTGAATCCCGAAAAATAGCCGACAACTCCCTTATTGCTGGAGTAAATGATATCATCTATATCGTTTATTGAATTAGCTGAAAACAGGATGGACCGGATCGTACTGTTCTTGATGGGTAATTCAAAATAGTTATCGGGGCTGCTGATATTTGTTACAATGTTTTCTTCTTTTGGTTTTCTGCTCCATTGATACAGGTCTTCCCATGAGAAGGTTTTTTTACAATCATCTTTGTTATTCATTGTTCCGTTCATCTTTGGTGTGAAAAATGCTGTTTGCCAGTCAGAAGTATTGGTGTCAATAACAATGGCAAGCATCCTGTTTTTAGCACCGGAAACAGAAACCTGATTCTGGACAATAAGATCATGGCCCGAAAGAAAAAGTCCCAAACCCGGGTGGGAGTGCATCCAGGCTGTGTGCTCATAATTGCATTTGGTCTTTTCACTGATATTGTTGAGTGTACTGCCCAGGTAGACGCCAATTTTTTGCCCGAACTGCAGGTCGTATTCTCCGTAAACAACATCGTCGCCCGGTTCAACAAGATATTCCAGACTGATATTATAGCTTGTTTTATCGTATCCGTCATATTCCCAACGGCCAATGATATAACAACCTGTTTCCGGAGTCCGTTCAGAGTTTACTAAGAATTTCTTGAACAGGTCGTAAATGCTTTTTATGGCTGCACGGCTGATAAATATGTTGTGTATGGCTGTATCAAAATAAATCTGACGTGCGTCCAGCACATAATAATTCCCGATATCGTTTCTGACACCATCAAGCCCAACGGTATAATCGGGCGTTCCGTCATCTTCTTCAATAACCTCAAATTTGTTATCCTCGGGTTTTATTTTTTCGTCCACAGGTTTTTTCTTTCTTAATTTTAAATAAATAAGCAGCACGATCAACATCAATATTCCGGCTGCTGCAACATACATCCACCATTGGATTTCAATCAGGGGAGCCACTGTGGTTTTTGGAATAAAATTTATTTCAATGTCAGTCGGGGTTTCAAAACTTATTCCCTCTTGTTTGTAATAAGTCAGCACATCCCCTTTTTTTATTTTTTCCTGCGGTATTTTAAATTTTAAAACTTTATCATCGCCTTCAAGCAGATATGCGTCAATATCGTCAAAGTCTTTCGTTTTAAAAGCCGTTTCAGGAGAATAATAAACCGCTTCAATTACTTTCTGAACTCTGATCTGAATAATATTTTTACATTTCTTTTCAATGGTCAATATCCCTGTATTTTCGTCATAATCAGCAGTAACATCCTGAGAATAAACCGGGTGGATGCAATTTAAAATCAGAAGCAAAAAGAAAATGACATATAAACTATAATTATGTTTAATCATGTTTTTATATTTCAGGTGTATCGTTGGTTTTTTTTGTGGCAGCTTTTAATAGTTTTTTGCTTTTCAAAATATTATATATCATTACCGCGAAAAAAACTATGGCAAATACGATGGCTATCTTTAGAATAATGCCCCATATGTCTTTTTTAGGTTCAAGATATAGTTTGTTTATGTTTTCTTTTGATTGGTTGGACGAATCGCAGAGAGCCAGTAACTCCGGTTCGCTTTTAATAAAATCTTCATTGTCGGTATATAAGATTTCAAACCGGGCATTAAGTTTTATGAAGTCTTCTCCTTCTTTGAGTAATTTAAGGGAATCTCTTTCCTCATTTTTCACAAAAAGATCACCTTTTTGTTTCATTATTTTATACTGTGAAAGGAAGTCGTTCAGCTTGTTTTTAAAGTCAGATTTCTTCTTTTCCCGGGCGCCCCCTTCTGTCAGATCTTTGATTTTTTTATCTATTTTAATTTGTAAATCAACACATTGGTCATAGATTTCTCCCAGATTTTCATTGTTTTCAATGGACGAAAAATAGATTTTACTGTAATTTTCAAATTTATCATTGGCTTTTTTAATATTTGTTTTAAGGTTGTCGTCAATATCCGAAATCTCTTTTATAGATTTTTCAATTTCTTCAAAGTCCTTCTTGTATTTTGAAAGTTTGTTTTCAATTTCCTCAGTAATAGCAGGGTCATCGAGCGTTTGACCCATGGCATCATTCCTTATAAAAAGGGAAACTATATTTATTATAAATACAATAAAAAGTATTTGCGGTTTTTTCATTTTACCTGTTCATAAAAACTATAACTTTCATAAAAATTCATTTTTTACTGAAATGCTTTATTTTTTGACCTTTATATTGTAAAAATCAACAGCCCCGTTATAGCTGTCAATAGCATCTTTTACTTTTTTTATACTTTTACATAAAGCACCGTATTTGCTGATTTTAGGACTCATATTTTTAATAATATCATCTATTTCGCTTATATCTGTTTTTTTATCTTTATCCCATTTTGTCACTAGGTTGTTTATCTTTACAGCAGCCTGATTAAGTTCTGCAGGGTCAAGCAGACATGTCATATCATCTCTGTATTTCGTTATTCTATCAACCCACGAATGATACTCCCGGACATTAGATAACAGGGTTGGACATAAGGAATTACCATATAGTCCGTCGATATTCAATTTTTTGTCTTGCGCAGAAACATCGGATTTTATCTGGTCACAATCCCTTTTCCTTTTTTCTTTTTTAGCCACTTCCAGATCATTATAACTGCTTTGTAAATTCATGATCAGGCTGTCAACTATTTTTAAGGCCTTAATTTCATCAACACACGGGTCTCGTAAAAGTTTTATATTGATTAGCGGGCCATCTGAAATATATTGCAAAACCACTTTTTTGCTGTATTTAGACGAACTGCCTGTGCTTTTAGCCGGGATAAAACCGAAAAACCTCAGATCAACAACTGTTGCTTTGTTTATAACCTTATAATTCATTGATAGTTTCAAATTCAGTGTGTCCATAAGATTTAAATTAAACATCTCATTCCGGAGTTTTGATTGCGTCTCTTTTGATGCACCGGCTGTACATCTGACCGTATCGGCAACATCATAACCCGAAAACTCACAATTTCTGCAGGTAACCGGGTACAATTCCGTCATCTTCACTTCTTTGACCTGCTTTGTAAAATGGCTGTTCAATGAAACATTTACATCGTATTTATCCTTAAAGGCTTTTGTAAATTTTCCAAGATTGGTCAGATAGAAACCATTATTATCAGGCGGTATCCATAACAGGTTATAGTTCGATTGCTTTTTGCTGCTGATAATTGCCGTGATGGTTTCTATGGACTGATCATACACTAAGGTCAAATCCAGATCAACAGTTTCACATTTTTTATGTGAATATTTGTAGGGCTTTAATTTCAGTGAAATAGTAGTGTCTTTTTGATGTCTCAGTATAAAAGTTGATTGGGCGCCAACCGTATATGCACAAACAGAAATACATATAAATATTACGAATTTTTTCATGGCTTTTTGGTTTTATATTTTTTTAAATCATCTATCCATCCCTTTGGCTCAGCCTGTTGAACAACCCAATGAGCAACGATATCATCTTCGGGGTAGGGTGGGTCAATAACGGAGGCATGGTATTTTTCATATTTAAGGTATAAGGCAACCCTGTCAATATATAAGGCCAGATCGGTGTAAGTGCCTGAGGCCAGTTCGTTGAGGCAGACCTTTCCTGCAAAATCGCCGTAATATCTGATATTGGGGTGCCAGGGATGAGGAATATTCTGGCCGGTATTGTCTTCAGTAAGGAACGTAAAGACCAACTTGCTACCGACGGTAGGATAATTATTAGGGATAATGATCCTCATAATAAACTTATCAGCAAAGACGGGATATTCCAATCCGTCTTTATCTTTTTCCAATATCCCGCAAAAAGATCTGATATGGTATGTGATCTCAAAAACAACAGGAAGCCCGTCGGCATTTCTTTCACTGATGATATACGAAATCTCATTATTTTTCCCCAGGCGTTTATCTATGGTTTCCCATTCCCACATCAGACGTGCATTCCTGTGTATGAAATTCTTCAGTTTTAGTTCTTCAATTTCCTGTAACATTTTTAATATTTTTTTCTGCGCGATGAAAGATGTTATATCCTTTTATTTATTATCCATTTTCAAATACTGATTTCACTATGGCCTGATCAGCATCCTTGTCAAATCATTCATTTTTGCTTTTCAAATCCTCGATCCATCCTTTGGGTTCTGCCTGTTTAACGACCCATTCAGCTACTTTTTCATCCTCGGGGTAGGGCTTTTCGCCAATAATCGCATGGTATTTTTCGTATTTCAGGTATAAGGCAACCCTTTCAATAAACAATGCCAGTGAAGTAAAAGAACTGAAAGCATCTTTATTGAGACAGACCCGTCCTACAAAATCACCGAAAAACCGGATATTCGGATGCCAGGGATGCGGAATTTTGTTTCCGTGAATATTTTCCGTTAAAAATCTGAATACCAACTTGCTTTCAACACTTGGGAAATTATTGGGAATATTAATTCTCATAACAAACCGGTCGGCATAAACAGGGTATTGGAAGCCGTCGCCATCTTCTTCCAGAATATCGCAAAAAGAATGGATATTGTATATAATCTCATATACAACCGGAAGGCCTTCTCCGTTTCGTTCCCTGATGATGTAGTTGACGTCCCTTTTGTTTTGGAAACGGGCGTCTATTGCAATCCATTCATCTAACAGGCGCAGCTGGGAACCTTTAAAATTCTTGTTTTTGTAAAATTCTATTTCCTGACTCATAATTATTTAAGTCCTCCAGCTTTAGGGTCCGGAACCAGTTCAATCGTGTCTCCATTTTTGACATTATAGTCATGCAGGCAAAATTCTGTTTTGCCCCGTTTCGCATGAAGAAGAAGAACCTGCCCGTTTTCATCTATTTTTCCGAAAATATAATCGACAGGAACACCGTCAACGCCAATACTTGGCATGTCGAACAGGTATTTCCCTTCTTTATTCTGAAGGTGTTTCAGGTTTTTTATCAGTACCTCAAGATTGCTGTTAGGGTCATTTACCTTAACTTTTGTTTTTTTGTTCTGATACTGAATGAATAAATAAAAATTTTCTTCCATGGTATTATTTTTAAGTTTAATTAATAATTAAAACAATGATGCTCAGGCATATCGATACGTATAGCACTATTAATAATGACTGTCTGATTTAGTATTACCACATTTTTAATGAATAAAAATGTTTCAATTTTCTTTGAAAAATGATCATCAGGACAAACGGCGCCATTCAAACTTTGCGTATCCATTATGTTGTTCCGGGTATTATCCTGAATGATTTTCATCGTTTCAAATCTATTATCTGACAATTAGTTTTTCCATGTAAAATTTGCTTTTGCCTGTAGTTAGTTTAACAAAATAAAATCCTTTGCGAAGAGCAAGGTCCAGATTAATTTCACCGGGGTCATTTACTTTCAGCGAGTATACCACGCTTCCTTCCAGAGAATATATTTCCAGGACAGAACCCGTCAGGTCTGATGCAGCATCACTTAAACTCACCGAAAAAACTCCGTTGTTGGGATTGGGGAATATGCTTAAGCCCGAGCACTTATTTCCCCAAATGTAGGGATCTGTGAAATTGCCGCATTGGGGAGCATTTATCAAAGCGACATAAACCTTATATTCGGCATTCTGCTCCAGGGTTGTTTCAATGCCGGCACTTGTGGGGTAGTAATATTGTTCGTCAGCTCCGGGAATACTGTCATTGTTTTTGTACCATTGATAGATCATATCCTGTGGCGGGTTGGGATAAATAAGTATGTAGGGCTGGCCGGCTGAATTTATCTTAGCGACGATATCATTTGGTACAATGGCGCTTACCTGGGATATGGAAACAGGCATCGTGTATGCCGATGAACACCCATCCGTGTTGGTAACATTCACGGCAACCGAGGCGTTCGGGTCAGGATTGCCCCAGCTGACCGTGATCCTGTTTGTTCCCTGACCGCTATCAATAGTACCTCCAACAATATTCCACCACTTAGTAAGGCCCGGCAAAGGAGAAATTTCATAAATTATTCCCTGTTGATGGCCACAAACCGAATTTTCGCCAAGTATGTGGGAAATATCCGGCGATGAAAATACGGTATCGGTCCATGTACCATACGAATCAACCCAGGTGCCGGCAGAGCAGGTACTGTCTTTTGCCTGTCTTTTAATAACAAATATGTCCGCAGAGTCGTAAAAAGGCTGGTAAGTATTGCTGTTGCTGTTCGATATAGGATTATTATTTATTAACCATTGATAAGTTATATTTTCATCCCCTCCGTGTGCATTTATCTGACTTGCAATATTTGATCCGGCGATCGGTTCCTGCCCCAGACACAGATTACTGCCTGTGGTTGAAATGGCGCCTGCATCAAAAGGTTCGCGCACCGAAAGGATATAAATGCCTGAGGATGGGATCCATGCAGTACATCCGGCAGGATTGTGAGCTTCGCGTGTAAAATAGTTCACGCCCGGTGAAAATGATGAGGGGGTATAGTTTGAACTATCAGAACCCGGAATAGGATTGCCATTAAGTTTCCATTGGTATTCAATGATACCGCTTCCTCCTGTTGCCTGCATATTGCCTGCAATTTGCGAAGCCGCAGCTCCCGGACAAATGGTATCATAACCGGTAACAATAGACCCGGGGTCAATCAGATGATAAACATGAAGCCACCAGTCTGCACTCGTGGCGCTATCTGCAGGAAGATAATAAATTTTAACACTATAAAATGTGCTATCGCCTGCTGTTGCATAGTCAATAATAAGGCTGTCGTTATCAGATGATGGAATAATGCTGCCGTTTTTACGCCACTGATATCCGGTTATTATATTCGAAGTTGACAAATTGGCCGTCAATACAACGCTTGAACCTGTGCAGGTTTCATGAGGACCGGTAATAGTGGCAGTCTGTGATAATAAAGACAGTGCCGAAAGTAAAAAAGAGACACAAAAAATAAATATTTTTTTCATATCAATAGATTTTGCCTGTGAATAAATATTTTATTACCAGTCAAACTATGCATAATATCTTCAGAATCATAAACAGATCTCCAATATACAACCTGTGCCTTTATATCAATTTTTGACACCATGGCTTATTCAATACCTCCCTGATATTTTTTTTCCGATATAATTTTTCCGGTTTCGCCATCTATTTCATAAGTTGTCATCCTGTAAAATTTATCTGTTACAGATACATTCCATATTTTATTCTTTTCATCATAGAGAACAGATAATCCATCCCTGTTTTCTCCTGTTTCCATGTTGATATTTTTTCTTGAATGTAAAAACGATAACAATTTATTATAATCAAAATTTCCATATTTCAGGTCTTCATCTGTTTCTTTGGTTTTATTACCTGTTTCATCAAAATACTCCCATTTTCCTATTCGAAGACTTTTATTCCCGATCACATTTCCATCAAATTTCAAATTACCATTGCCATAATACTGGGAGTAATTTCTATAAAAATAAGGTAGAGGCGGTTTGTGCCAGACAATAAATCCATCTATTTTATTGCCGGATATTCTAACATAAACGCCATCTTTGGTTGTGTATTCCCAATCATATTCATAATATCCTTCCTTACCACTCATTGGTGATATTTTTGCATTCTTTTCCAATAATTCAAAATCAATCGTTTTATCTATATTCATATTGGTAAATTTAATGTTTTGTGTATTAACATGCTGAGAGCATCCTGTTATTAAAACCGCTAACAATATTATGCTGTATCTGATCATTGAAATAATCATTAATTAATTTTATTATTCATGATTTTCCATTGCCAATGAAAAGTACTTCTTCGAATGAGATTATTCCAATGCGAATAATCCATGACATTCTCTGTTTTCAACGCTTCGAAAGTATATTTGCCATTTTCAGAAGTTTCTTCGGCAACAAAAGTATGAGGCAGTCCCAGCGAATGTAATAACTCATGCGAAGCAGTAGAATTATTATGCCCATTAAATACAATACAAGAATCTGTCCCGGGAACGGAAAAACCTAAAGTACCCCCTTCGCATACTTCATCCAGTGCATATACCTTAAAATAGCTTGCATATTTACTGTCTAATTCATTTTTTACTCTGTTATTCAAATAGGTTAATAAATTACCATTGAATTTTATTTCATGCGTCGCCGAATTAATATATACAGGGTCAAGTGAACCGATATTAAAAGTTACTTCAGTATCTTCTTTAAGGGAAACATAGGCTTGATTTAAAATGTTTTTGATAGTATCAATTCCGCCATTAAATATTCCGACTTTTTCGCCATTTCCAATATCTACCCTGATTTTTATAAGAACAGCATCCATAATTCGCCGATGTGCATCATCATTGGCTAATACAAGGAGTTTTCCGCAAATCATCCCATCCAATTCAATTTCAATAATTTGATTTTGTTCAAAGGTATTTTTACATTCCAAAGTAAATGAGAAGTCTTTTGGATCGCCTTCATTAATTTTGGATACATTTATATCAGTTGCTGTAATATTAAAAAATGCATGGTCATATTTCCATACAAGATTTGCAGGGTCGATGACACCTTTTTTTTTACTGATAATTTTTCTGTACACCCTTAACGATAGTTTTATTGTTTTTCCTTTTAATACCGTTAATGTTGGCGTGTGTTCCATAAGTTCCGTATCCCCATGATTTGTATCCCAGTATTTAGAATATGTATCATTAAAAAAGGTACTTTTTAATTTTTTATACATTTCATTTTTTGCCGGATCCGGTTTAGCAGAATCTTTTTCAAATACATCGGACCAGCTATTGATATTAATGCAATATTTATGAGAAGCAGCGGGACAGGTCATTCCATATGTGTTTACTGAGGCACAGTTGGCTCTTTTAGTTGCGCAGGCGTTGCTTAAATACTTTCCAAGCAACTCTTTTGTATCATAATCATTTCCTTTTTCATTATTATCTTTGGTTTTGATTTTTTCATCCTTAAACCGCACCCAGTCAAATCCATATTCACCTTCCCATACATCATGAGGGCGGAAAATACCATAACATTTTGGATAATGTTTTATTTCTGTACTACCTCCTCCTGATGCACCTGTCTGGCATTTGCTTGCAGGATGTCCGTCGGTAATGAACGAGATACTGCCTGCCCACATACATTGCAACTTGCAGTCATCCATCAGGGCAGGCTGTCCTTTTACGAGTACATCTTTGCTGCCGGGAACCCAGGGCATAGTCGTAACAGGAACACAGGGCTGAGGAGTTAATACCCCCATGGCAGCACTTGTTGCGACGGCTACTTGTGGATTAGACAAAGAATTGCACATCCCGAACGGAGCAATATTTATCGTTGGCTTGTTATCCATGATATTTGCCAGGGGGTTATTGCATAAATCAGTCAATTTGTCCGGCAAAACAGTCATTGCTGAAGGATTAGCTCCAAAAGTACATTTCATTTGTGCTGTGCTGCATACATAATTGGGCATGACCTTAAGGATTTATTTTAACAATAGATCCTTTAATATCCATGGTAGCTGCTGCTTCTAACTTCATAGTAGAATCTGATTTCAGTTCAAACGCCTGTGATGAAATCTTATGCTTTTGAGTAGCCCTTCCTTCAATATTATTAGATTCTAACTGGTATGTTTCGCCTATACTATCATATTTATTATTCCCAATTTCTTCTTTTTGATCTTTATTTACCGTTAGATTATGATTTTCACCGATCTTGGTGTCCATATTTTTACCAATATCTTCATTCATATTCTCACCGGCATTAACAGCAATGTCTTTACCGGCTTTTATGGTGATATTATTGGTGGCATTCAGAATTATATCTTTTTCAGATACCAATTCAATGTTGCCCTTTGATTCTAGTTTAATTAATTTATTGTCGGTAGAGAAAGTGAGTTTGTAATTATCTTTTCCATTATCATAAATAGAAATAAAGCCCCCGGGGTCTACATCGTGAATTTCGATGGTGTGCCCGTTGCGTGTACGTATGGCTTTAATATTGTTCTTATCGTTGTACCATTTGCTTTCGGGCTTTTGCTTTCCGTGGTATAAGGTTCCCGCCACATAGGGTTTTTCAGCGTTGCCGTTTTCAAAACCCACCAGGACTTCATCGTCAACTTCCGGAAGGAAATAAAAACCTTTTTCTTTTCCGCCATGCGGCTGCGCTATGCGGAGCCATGGAGACAACAAATTATTGGCCTGTAATTCCTGCCAAATGAATTGAACCCGGATTCTGCCGAGTTTTTCAGGGTCTTTATTGTCTTTAACTATGGCACGCTGGGATTCAGCATAAGGATAGGCATCACTGTCCGAATAGGGCGGGTAAGTTGCCTTCGCAGGAACAGCCGTTAACTCATTTTCATATTTTCCATTAGTGTTAAGGCTGTGTGTGATTTTACAAATGATCAGTTCATCATGATCTAATTCTCCCGCATTGATATTTTTATCTTTATCATAACGATCGTGGATTTTTATTTTGCTTCCTATTTGCAGGTCTGCACGATTGGTAGTTGCATAGCAGAGGATCATGTTGCTTTTGCTTCCTAATCCCTGGCTTTTGAGTGATTCGTCCAATTGATCTGTTGAATTGCCTTCCTGTATACCGGAATGCAGATTTTGAACCGTTAATTTCTTGTAGGCAGTGTCTGAATGATTATAAGAATAATCGGTTAAGGGGTGTAAATTTGCGTTAGTAAGTCCTTTGGCATTTTTGGAATTGTTTTTATATTCCAAATAGTTGTGGCAGTAATGAGTGAAGTTGATATGGTTCAGATTTAACTCATATTTGTAATTTATTATATCAATGCCGGGATTTAGTGTTATGGATTTTTTTTCGATGATCTTTCCGAATGTCATTTTGCCGTCTTCAAAATAAAAAAATTCACCATATCGTTTTGCCAGGCGCATTAAAAATCCGTAAGTGGTTTCATTGTATTGAACCACATAGGGGATCGCTTTATCCATTTTGGGGTCAATAACGGAGTCTATGATTTTAGTAGGATCCTTTGTATAATCCTTTATGGATTCCGTAATAATATCTTTTAATTTTTTTTCTTCAAAAGAGTAACAATGAGGATTATCGTTCAAAAGATGATCCGGGCTGAACGCTGTTATATCAAAAACAACATCTTTATCAGAAGTACTACGCGCGGAATTTATGTTAAAGATGATCCCTATAAAGGAAAGAGTTTGGGAGAGATCACCCCCTTTTCTGTCTTTAACATTGGTTTCGATTTTTAATTCAACTTTGGCGCCTAAAAGATCATCTGCAATTTTGAATTTTACATCATCCTGACACCTTGAAACTATCTTTTTCCTTATTGAAATCTCTAATTTATTGGGTTTTAACAACTCTTTTGACAATGTGGCTGCTTTAATGGAGTAATCAGAATTTTTATCTGTATATGATTTGCCGCCGATCTTAATTTCAAAAGTTTTTATGGGTACAGGCATAATTAATATTGTTTAATAAATAAAAACATCACTACATATATTATCATTTATAAGCAAAATCATATAACAGGTTTAACTAATCCGGGCAGGCCATCAAACGATCAGATCATCGATCACACAATTATCATCAGGTCCAAAAACAACGGTTCCGGGAACAATACTGATTTTCATGTACATCATTGAAGTTTTTGCCTCGATGTTGCCAAAGTTGAAACACTCGATGAGTTTAACGCAATATGCATCTTTAAAAGAGACAGTTTTCTTTTTTTCCACATTGTTTGCATTAACTATCAGGGTAAGTTTGCCATCTTTGGTTGTGTTTATGTCTCTCATCCATTCATGCAGTGTAAAATCCGTATCGTCGGGCACATCCAGGCTGATATTTATTTTTCCCCCTCCTGTTTTGCCTGAAGGTCTTCCTGTTTCATCACATTCCTGATTGAACTCATAATCGCACCTTAGAATTTTGTATGATTTGTTACCAATTTCCAATGTTCCGGTTAAGGCCATAATAATTGTTTTTTAAAATTAAAAAAGAAAAAGGCTGATTAACTGATAGCTAATCAGCCTTTTTTTAAAAAGGCTACGCCCATTTACTTTCATAGGTCACAGGTCCGTTTGTTATTGACCTGCAAGAAATAACTACCTCTTCAGAATGACCTGTTCCTTCTTCCCATATTTCGGTAAAATCAATGCAATACGCATCTTTAAACTCGATTGTTTTCATTTTGCCACCTTTCACCGTTTCGAGGAACTCGATCGAACCATCTTTATTGAGATTCGGGCTCACCATCCATTTCAGCATATCAGGGCATCCGTCGTTCATTGCTTTAACGCGGATAGTAATAAGTCCGCCTCTCGGAATACCTGACATTTGTCCTTCGACGTCTGTAGCCTGGTTAAATGAGTATTTAACCATCATTACTTCGCGGTCTTTAAAGTCTTTAACTTTTAATGTTACTGGAGTTTGTGCCATGATTTTTAAGTTTTAAGTTTATAATTAATTGCCTGGTTTATTATTATCCAACATCTTCTGTTTCACAATTTTTTTCTTTTTTATCAGCAGCCAGTTTGATAATGAAATTCTTGGCGGCAAAATAGGGTACTATATTTATGTCAACGGTTATTTGCTTTGTTTTGGGGTCTTGTCTTGGCTCCTTGATATCGTATTTCTGGAATAATTTACCATAACCCTGGTAATCGTTCAGAAAATCCTGGATCTTTGCCTTCAGCCTGTCGGGAGAATTGTAAGGATCCCAGTTTTCCAGTGCTACCTCGTGCACATAATTCATCAGCACTTTTTTTATCCAGTCGAACACCCTTACGATCGGATATTCTTTCATGGCTGTGTTATCACCGTTGTACAGGTTGGTATTGTTGAATGCCATCACCCGGCCTTCAGAAAACACCATAGGCACCACCTGGTTATCCATCAGCGAAGCGATCTCGGATTTTAACAGATCCAGTTTTACTCCTTTGATTTCATTTAAAGTCCCGAATTTTTTTCCAGCAACACCCTGCGCCATATTTGCGGTTTCGTCGTACAGTTTACCAGCCAGCGCAGCCGAAGGAGGGATATAAAATGCATCTTCATCTTTTTCCGCCAGGGACAATTTTTCGGATTCGCGCCCGACTACCCAGTTTGCTGTCATGACCACATTTTGCAGATCCCTGTCGCTATCCTTGTAAATCAGGGTGTTGTCCCTCAGGTCTTCAAACGAATATTCCAGCGCATGGTCTGTAATGATGATCACTTTATATTTGAAGGCGATTTTTGCCCATTTCAGAAGTGTTGGCTTATCCGTAAAAACGTTTCCCGGCATTACTAAAAGGCTGTAGCTGTCTTTCAGGCTTAAGCGGTCAAAAGCATTTTTCAGCAGTTCTTCTATCTTAGCCGCAAAATCTGAGTTTTGATCAAAAAACTCCTCTTTGTTCACATTGACAATTTTAAGATTCTCGACTTTGTCGGTAGCCGCATTTTTATAAAAGGTGTCCAGGCTTTTGTAAGCTACTTCAAGACCATGGCTGGCTTCTAATGCTGCAGTAATTCCCTGTATAAGTAATTGCTGATATTTGTTTTCTTTTTGTTTGCAAATTTCAGCAAACTCAGACGGACTGTTTTTATCTTCTTTCAGTAATTCAAGCCATCCGCTCAGTTCATTTTTAAGACGGTCTCTTTTTTCTTTAAAACGTTGCTCTGTAAGGAAAATATTTTTTGCAGCTTTTTTTGCAGGATCCATATCTGCTGCTTCTGTTATAAATCCCTTGACAGCAATAAATCCCCCGTATTTGGTAAGAAGTTGGGAAATATCCTTACTTGCAACCGCTTCGGGTTTGGTCTCAAATTGCTGAGATTGTTTTTGCTCTTCTTGTGGTTTTGTATCTGCCATTTTAATAATTTTAATAATTTAATAATTTTAATAATTTTTTAATTCTTCCAATAATGCTTCCAATACGGCCTTCAGTTCTTCTTTTGCCTGCTTGTCTTTCATAATATCGCGCAGTTTCTTGTTCTGCTCGATTTGTTTTCTGAGTTTAGCATTTATATCAACCTTAGCTTTAATATTGGATAAAAAAGTGCTGTTGACCACAAGATTTCCTTTGCCACCATTGGCTTCAAAGTCACTCATTTCTTTAAAATGCAGCACCTCATTTACAGACCCTCCGTCTTCATCCAAAAATTCAGCTTCTGCTTTTGGTTTGAAATGATCCAAAACATCTTTGATTGTTTTCGCTTTTTCCAGAAGTTCAGGATCTCCCATTGCTACATCATTTGTATATTGATCAATAATCAATGTTTTATTATTGTCAATCGGATTAACCTTGGCATTTGATTCTTCATCTTCAGCCCTTGAAATAAAATTTTCTCTCATACTATTTTTGTTAAATTAATATTAATTAGTTTAATAGAATGCAAATATATTAAAAAAAAAATTAAAAAGCAAAAAGATTTAAACATTTTCTTAATACTATATTATTTGATCTCTGAATATTGCTGTGCTTAAATACAAGTCACGCACAGCATTCCGGCTTGTCAGCGATTTTATTGGGGTTATAATATAATTCTATCTCTGTTTTAATGTGAAATACAGTTTGTTTTTATACAATCCAATTAGATGAGGACTTATTCCTTGAGCTAATGGCTTTTATGGATGAAGCCGATGTTTTTGTGAGGTAATCATGAAATAATCCGTCACACAGCCATTTTTAGATAACAGGACTAATTCCGGGTTTTCAAGCAACTTTTATGTTAATAAGCGGAGTTATGGCTTTATTTTATACTTTTACCTGAGGTTAAAAAAACAGCACATGAAAAAAAGACTTTTTTTTATAGTTACTCTTTTATTGGCTTTTGCAGGTTATTGCCAGACCGCAGAAGATTATTTAAGCAAAGGGGATGAAAAACTTCAGCTTCAGGACTATGATGGCGCAATTGCCGATTATACCAAAGCCGTTAAAATCAAGCAGGACTATGCAGATGCTTATTTTCACAGAGGAATAGCAAAGAACAATCTGCATAATTACAAAGGAGCAATAGCAGACTATACCAAAGCTATTGAGATCAACCCAAAGAATCCGCTGCCCTATTTTAACAGGGGATGTGCCAGGTATGACCAGCAGGACTATAATAATGCATCTGCAGATTTTACCATCGTTGTAGAGAATGATCCGGAATTTGCACGGGGATATGTGAGCAGAGCATTAGCAAAAGCAGCGCTGAACGATTTCAGCGGGGCGGTGGCTGATTATTCCCTGGCCATCGCAATCAATCCTGAATATGGAGAGGCCTATTATCACAGGGGTATTGCAAAAAATGAACTTACGGATTACAAAGGGGCGATTGACGATTTTACAAAAACGATAAAAATCAGGCCCAGAGATGTGAACGCATGGGTGCAGAGAGGGGTGGCGAATAGTGCTCTGAAGGATTTCAACAGTGCGCTTGCCGATTATAACAAGGCGGTGACTATCGATTCGATGTCTGCGGAGGCATATTATTACAGGGGAGTTTTAAAGTGTGATCTTGAGGATTTTTCCGGGGCTGTAGCCGACTTTTCGAAAGCAATAGCCATTGATCCGGAATCTGAAAAATATTATTTGAACAGAGGGCTTGCGTACGGAAAACTACTTTTTCAGGATAAGGCCATCACCGATTTTTCCAAAGTAATAGAATTAAAGCCTGATGATTCAGAGGCTTATTATAACAGAGGATTGGCAAAAATAGCCGCCGGCCTGAAAGACAGCGGATGCAGAGATTTGAACAAGGCGAACAAATCAGGCAATACCAAAGCATTTGAAGCCATGAAGAATTGGTGTGAATAGCATGTGTTTGGAATTTATTTTTCTAACATGCTCGGAATTCTTAAATACTTAAAAATGCAGGTTTTATTTTTTGTCTGGCGCTGACATATTGCCATTGTTACTGGCACATTCAGAAATTCACATTCACCGGTATTAGAGTTTACCGGATCAGTGAACCAGATTTAATACCATACATTTTGATATGTTTACTCCGACAAATTCTAGTTTGAACGTATACATGCCGCAAGGAAGTTTATGGGGTGTATATGTCAGTGAGTATTTTCCGGCGGCCTGCGGTTCATTCACAAGCTCTTTTACCAGTCCTCCGATGGCATTGAACAAACTCAGATTAACGGTTCCGTTTTCAGGTACTATATAGTTAAGAGTGGTTTCCCATAGGAAGGGATTGGGATATGCCGTGAAATCAAATTTTCCATCGGTTTGGTTTCCCTGAACAAGTATTTTGGGCATTACTAAGTATGCGTCATTGCTTTCGGTTCCATACTGGTCAGCGATAATACCTGTACCGCTTAAATCAAGTTTAAGTTCACCTGCAACCGGTTCCTTAAGGGATTGGAACCCCAACCTGATCAGTTCTTCGTTGGCTGAAACATCAAAATGATTGGTCGTGGCATACACCACCCTGATCACTCCATCTTCATCCGTTACCAGGAGGTCATTATCGTCAGCAAGAATTTCTTCCAGTGAAGCATTGATCTTTACGGTACTGTTTTTATCCCTGTTTTTTGACATTGCTGCGCTGACAAGTCTGTATTGGTTACCAGGATAATTCAACTCCAATCCCAACGTTGAAAAATCATTCATTCCGGTGCTGATACGCAATGGGACTTCGAAATATGAAGCATCACAGGTCGTAATATACTCTTCTGCAACAGCAATAATATTTTCCTGAACCGATTTTACCTGGCTCCAGTTAGTTGCCGAATCGCGGTATCTGACGCTTGAGGCATTGTAATCTCCGTAACAGATCGTCTTCAGTGTCAGGTAAATGTCGGCGCCACTAACAGCAACCATTGTGTCGAGGGCTACCCAGTTGCCTTTCGGGAAGTTTTTTGCGGGTAAGAATGGCGATCCTATTTTCGCCTTGATCCTGGAAATATCTATTGCATTTATGGCCGTGTTATTATCAACATTGGCTGCTTTTTTATATTTTGCCGAAAAATTCCTTGACGGGTCAACCAGGGTGTCTATGCCAATATAATATTTCAGTATGGTCACATCTATAGCATCGACGGCATTGCCCATTTGCATGGTATCGGGTGTGTATTTGTCATACGACAACTTATAATTGCCATCAGCAACATCAGTAAATTCAAATATTCCCAGTGCATTGCTTGTATCCCTTGCCACTTCTGCTCCTGCCGGATAAGTTTTCAGGATGATAATAACATTATCAATATTGTACTTAACAGGATCATAGGAAGGTGGATTAGGGGCAGGATTACCGGTGATGGCTCTGCCTGCATAACGGGTTTTTCCGCTTATCAGGTGTCCGCAGGTTGAACGGACAACGAGGTTTAAAATATACAAACTGTCACATCCGTGTATCGTCAGCAGACTGTCTGAATAAGTTCCCGTTACGGTATAAATATTTCCACGCCAGGAATATGATGCGCTGTCGCATACCTCGGCATTGGTAACAAACTCATAGGCTGGGTGAACTATAAGATTCAGATAAATAATTGAATCACAGCCATGAATATTTTCAAGAACATGAGTATAATCTCCGGCGGTTGTCAGAATTTGAGAGTTGAACAGGTAAGTTTCTCCGTTGCAGATTTCAGCTGTGTCGTATACGCTGTAGGTTGGATATGTATTGGAAACGGTTATGGTAGCATTGGTATAAAATGAGGTTATGATAGTTCCTAGCGGATCGCTGAATTCACAGTTTCCGGGCGTTGCGGCATCAAAGGTCAGCGGAGTGGAGATACCTGCATTGCCTGTAAACAATAGTTTAACCAGGGTGCTGTTTCCGAGGTTGGCCGGTGTGGTTGATGCCCAGCTGAAAAAAACTGTCGTTCCTGTCCCGTTTACAATAAGCATTCCCGCCGGTAGTGAAGGATGCAGGCCCTGGTAACCGGCAAAGGACAGTTTTGTCGAGTCATAATTCAGCGCCAGCGACATACTTCCCACGTTGTTGCAGTTCTGAACATTCACCGGGACGATTATTTCACCATTGCATGAATAATTCATATTCTGAATAGAAGCATATATGGCAGCGGTCGTTACGGTGAGTAAGGCGGAATTTGAAACTGCAAACGGCGGACAGGTACCGCTCACGCGGCAACGGTAAAAGAAACCATTCATCACTTCTGTGGCCGGACTAATGGTCAGTGTGGCTCCGGTGACACCTGAATAGGGTGCTCCGTTCGAAAGATCATGCCATGAAAGGCCGTTGTCGGTACTTTCCTGCCATCGGTAGGTTATTCCTGTTCCGGTAGCAGTTACGTTGAATGTTGTACTGCCGGCGCCATACGTTGTTTTATTTACGGGATGCGAGGTGATGGCCGGAGGCTGCTGAAAGGTTAGTGTGCCGTTGGTCCAGGTAGAATATACGATCTGTCCTTCTGCATTGCTGTACTCGCAGTTGCCGGGGGTAACCACATCCCAGGTCATGTTGCTGGTTCCAGGTGAACTGACGAATAAAAGCTCTATAAGGGTGCTGCCGTTAGCAATGGTCGTATCTGCAGTATTGGACCAGGAAATAAATATTTTGCCGTTGATTTCGTTGATGGAAAAAATGCCGGCAGATGATATGTGGCTGTGTACATTCTGATATCCCGTATAAGTCATCACGGACTGGTTATAGCCAAGGCACAACGAAAACGAAGCGACATCGATAAACTCATTCACGCTGATAACAACAGTAGCGTTTCCCGGACAGGTTGTGAACGTCTGGCAAATAGTAGTGATGTTGGGAAGCACAGTTAATTTTCCGGCATTTGAATACACTGCTGGATTGCAGGTTCCGCTAACACGGCAGCGGTAAAGATTGCCGTTCAGGTTAAGCTGGGCATTGGTAACAGTGAGCGTGGCAGTACTGGTGCCGGAATAGGGCGCAACATTTGAAAGATCATTCCACGTATATCCTCCGTCAATGCTTATCTGCCACCGGTATGAAAGTGATGCGCCTGTTGCAGTGATAGAAAAGTTTGTGTTCTGTCCTTTGGCAATGGTTGTACTTGCCGGGTGTGACATAACTGCCGGTACAGCATATGTTGTAATAGTTCCGTTGTTGAATACCGCAGGCAGGACAGCTCCGCCGGAGTCGGTGTATTCTGAATTTCCGGGAGTTGTAATGTCCCAGGTAAGGACACTGTTACCTGATGAATTGGTGAACAGGAATTCGATGAGTGTATCGGCTCCTATGCTTGAAGGAGCAGCCGATGCCCACGTGAGATAAATCCTACCGAGCATTTCGTTGACCGACATAGTCCCGCTTGCGAGTGCGGGGTGAAAATTCTGATAACCGCTGTATGTCATTTTTGCTGTGTCGTATGAGAAAGTGAGCGAAAAGGCTCCGATATCATCAAAATTGCTCACGGTGACAGGGATTCTTATCCCGACCGGACAAACACTGAATGTTGGCAGGGTGGTGATGACAGGATTCTTGATGCTCAGCAGGGCGGAATCAGAATATTGTTCGGGGCTGCAGGTTCCTGAAACACGGCAACGGTAAAGGTTTCCATTCATAGATAGCGATGTGGGGTTGATGGTCATGGTGGCCGTGTTGGTTCCGGAATAGGGCGGCGCGTTAGAAAGGTCGGACCAGGTTACTCCGTTGTCGGAGCTCCCTTGCCAAAGATACACTATCCCGGTCGCAGATCCGTTAATGGTGAAACTGCCGATTTGTCCGTTCAGAACGCTTTGGTTTGAAGGCTGGGTGTTGATGACAGGAAGCTGATACCGTGTTACGTTTCCTCCGTAATATGAAGAAGGCAGGATAGTTCCGCCCGTATTGCTGTATTCACAACTGCCGGGAGTGGTAACGTCCCATGACAAGGCACTTGTTCCGGCCACCGATGTAAAAATGAATTTCACCAAAGTGTCATTGCCAATGTTGGCAGCAGTATTGCCTGCCCAGCTAAAGAGTATGCTGGTAGTCGTGGCATTCACACTGAGCAGCCCGCTGAGAAGCTGGCTGTGTACCTGCTGATATCCGGCAAAGGTGAGGTTGCTGTTGTTGTAATTCAATACAAGTGAAATAGCACCAATGTCATTGCAATTGGTCACCGTCACCGGCACGATTAAATTATTTGTGCAGGAGGCGGCAGTGACCGCCGTAGTAACAATGGTTTGTGCATTTCCAGCATTACACCAGAGCAGGATTATCAGTAAGGGAATTTTAATAACCAAATTTTTCATACTGGTAATTCTTATTCAGTGATCACAAGTCTCATCATTCTGCTGTAAGATTTACTGTTTCGTCCGCATATCATTCTAAGTATATATACCCCCGGGCTCAGATAAGATGCATCAAGGTTTAGCACGTGTTTTCCTTCTGTATATGCGGTGTTGGTTAGGGTTTTGATTTGTCTGCCCATAATATCGGTCAGGTCAATGGTTACAAGGCTTTGTTTTTCGAGATAAAATTCAATACTGGCTTGTTCTTTTATGGGATTAGGATAAACATCTACACTGAAGTTTCCGGTGTTGAGTTCGTTGGCAAGCGTAGTCAATGAATGGATTTCCGGTACGGCTATCATCACTCCCTGTGCCGGTTGGGCATCAGGATAGGCAAATTCACTATGTGGAAAAACTGCAAGCAGTATGCCGTTACTCATTCCACTCAGGTTCTTTGCTTTCATCCGTATGGTGAGCACAACTTCGTTGTTGTTGATAATCATTGGAGAAGTGCTGCACCAGGCCATTAGGAGTAATCCGTTCTGTGCCGACCAGTATACATTGGTGCTTCCGTTGGCCATGGTTACGCCGAGTATTTCAAGATAATTATCCGGGAACAGGAATCCGAGTGAAACAGCACCGGCAGACATGCCTGTTTTAAGCCTTACCGGCAGGTCAAATTCGACACCCGACGAGATGTTTGTCACACCTTCATAAATCAGGTCCACAGAACTTGATTTTGCTCCTGTGGGCTCGTAAGATGCATTGACATCGCCTAAACAAATCATGCGGATATTGTTGGTGATATGCTGCTGATTTACAAACAGAGAATCAGTGTGATAGAGATAGTCTCCTGCAGGGAAACTGTCGATGAGTGCCGAATAGCGCCTCATTACATACATGGCATCGGTACCATTGATCGTTGAGCTGGCGTTCACATCAGCAGCCGCTTTTTTCATTCCTTCAAGGGTATCGAGATGTGAGAAGTGATTGAGAATCATGAGCGCATCGGTAGCATTCCCGCCACCCCAGTCGTCATAAGGGGTGATGTTCATTTTATAAATTCCTGAAGGAATGTTATTGAAAGCATATGCACCAGTAGTATTGGTATTTGTTGTGGCTTGTACCACACCGGCGAAATTTTCTATCTCCATCAGGGCATTCTTCATGGGAGAATCAATAGCGTTGGCATATAAAACAACTCCATCCATAAGCGTGCTGTCGGCTGGCAACGTGGGAATCGCTGCAGCATCCATGAAAAATACAATTCCTTTGGCCGGATTATCAAACCTGTCATAAATGAGATTGGTGATCATCGCTGAATCAGAAGTACCCCAGAAGTTGTAACGCGCCTGTATATTGGATGTGGAATTGTTGTATATTTCATATCCCCCGTTGTTGTAAATGTTGTTGGTGAATGAAGTGTCGTTGCCGATGACCGGGGCGCTGGTTCCGTCAAGGTATATTCCGATACCGGGATGATTGGTAATGGTCGTGTTGTGAATAGCGGCCGGCGAGGAATTATAAAGTCTCAACCCCTGATCCAGTGAATGGTGTATGTAACAGTCCTCTAAAGCCGGAGTATTTGTTGATTCGCACAAAATATTATAATTATTTCCCTGTTCAATTACGCAGTATTTCAGTGATGAAGCAGCGCCGTTCAAATCGCTGTAGTCATGGAAATATATTCCTTCCCAGCCGCCCGGGGTGTTGTTGTATGCCTTGAATGTGATCAGGCTGTCTGCGGTTCCTGTCGCCGATACATTTCCTGTATAGGCGCCTCCGGAATAATATCCAACCTGTAATTTTTTACCGGGATTGAATAATAAATGGCATCCGGCCTGAATACCAAGTATGATATGTGGATCATAAGCATAATTTCCAAATATAAAATCATTTAATATGTGATATGGAATCCCTTCATTGTAAAGGAGAAAACTGCCACCATAAGTGCCCCCTGAAAGGGCAATATAATTCAGGGTATTGCCGGTATATGTATTATTATCCGGTATAATTCTGGCATTTACGTTCATAAATTGTACAGGGTAAGCTCCGTTATTTGCGAAACTGCAGTTCTTGTATTGTATGTTTGCAGTGCTAAGGCGTAATCCGTCATTAATTGCATTTCTGATTGTACAGTTCTCTATAACCGGAGTGTTTGTTGATTCGCAAAAAATATTGTAATTATTTCCCTGCTCGATCACGCAATATTGGAGCGAAGTAACAGCGCCATTCATGTCGCTGTAATCGTAAAAATATATTCCTTCCCATCCCCCCGGAGTGTTGTTGTATGCTTTGAATGTGATCAGGCTGTCCGCGGTTCCTGTCGCCAGTACATTTCCTGTATAAGCACCTCCGGAATAATATCCTACCTGAAATTTTTTACCGGGATTGAATAATAAGGTGCATCCGGCCTGAATTTCAAGTGTAATATGGGGATCGTAAGCGTAATTTCCCCACTGAAAATCGTTTAATATATAGTACGGAATTCCTTCATTATATAAATAAAGATTTCCGGTATAAGATCCTCCTGAAAGTCCGATATAATTCAGGGTATTGGCGGAATACGTATTATTATCCGGAATTATTCTGGCAGACACATTCATCAACTGCACCGGGTAGGCTCCGTTGTTCAGGAAACTGCAGTTTTTGTACTGAATTGTCGCTCCATTAAGACGTAATCCGTCATTCAGGGCGTTTCTGATGATACAGTTTTCCAAAACCGGAGTGTTTGTTGCGTCGCAATAAATGTTATACGTGTTTCCCTGTTCAATCACGCAGTATTTCAGGGATGAAGCAGCGCCGCTCATATCGCTGTAATCGTGGAAATAAATACCTTCCCACCCGCCCGGAGCGTTGTTATAAGCCTTGAATGTGACAAGGCTGTCTGCATTCCCTGTTACGGACAAATTTCCTGTATACTGTCCGCCGGAATAATACCCCACTTGCAGCTTTTTTCCGGAATTAAACTCCAGGGTGCAACCGGGATCAATAGCTAGAGAGATGTGGGTTTCGGTATAGTAATTTCCAATCTGAAGGTCATTCAGGATATGATAATGAATGCCATTATTATGAAATAGTTTATTCACCGTGATGTTCCCGCCGGCATAAGCAATAAAGTCAGGTGTATTTCCCGAATACGTGTTGTTTATGAGTACTTCCTGAGAGTTTGGGTTTGCAATGTAGATCGGGTAGCTGCCGTTATTCAGTAACTGACAGGTGTTTATTTCGGGCGCAAGCGCAGTGTTCATCCATATCCCATAATTACCGTTATTCCTGATATAACAGTTTTGAACAAGGCCTCTTGCGTTGTTAAAACGGATACCATCCTGCGAAGCATACTGAACCGAGCTGTTTTTAAGCTGGAAATAGGTGCCGTCCGCATATATGTTGTATGCGCTTCCTTTTTCGATGGCGCAATAATCTAAAACAGATGTTGTTGAGGAGTATGCGTCACTGTTGTTATGGAAAAATATTCCGTCCCATCCGCCGGGATTTCCATTCCATGAGGTAAATGTTATAGGTTGCGCTGATGTGCCGATGGCGTAAAGTTCACCACCGTTATAATCGCCTGCCACCTGAATTCCGGCGCCGGTTTCGCCCTTGATGATGTTTCCCGGCTCAATGGTGAGGCGAACAGCAGGGTTGTTGGCAATGACGACATCTCCAAGAATTATGTAATCGTAAGACACATGATTCCACACCTTGCTCGTTGTTGTAATGGTGCCGCCGTTTATGCATATCCCGTTATAGGTGTTGCCGGTCAGGGCAGGACTGCCATTGGGCTCATAGAAAGTATAATTTGGCGATTCATAATGGATTCCGTAAAGGTTGCCCGAAATGGTTGTTGTGGTGTAATTGGGTATGGATGCGGTAGAGGTCAGGTATACACCGGCAGCTCCGTTGTTATGGATAAGACTGTTGATCATAGTGGGGCTGGATGTGGTTAGCGACAGGCCGTTGCTGCCGTTATGGTGTGTGCTGGTATTTTCGATCTGTAGATGGGCTGAAACAAGCCGTAATCCGTTCGTTGAAGATTTTCTTATGTTGCAGTGGTTCAGATAAGGTTCGCTGGTGCTGTTGCAGTATAGGTTGGCTGCGATGGAGCCTGTGCCGGCATTGGAGATTACCGTATAATAAAATTGCGATGACACCCCTTCGTCACTGGATGAATTAAAATATATTCCGTCCCACATGCCCGGCTCGTCCAGGTAGCCGGTAAAAACCACAGAATCGCCTGAAATACCGTTGCAGATAAGGTTGGCAGCGCCAACTTCCATATTGGTGCCCGGCAGAAATATAAGAACCGTTCCGGCCTGAAATGTATGAGTGCCGGCAGTAAATGAAATGTTTCCTGTCACCCAATATGGGCTGGATGCTTTGGTGAATGTGGTCACTGCGTTCAGATTTCCTGTTAGCTGGGTTCCCGGTGTTGATAAGCTAAGGTCTGACAGGGTGGCATTGCCGGCGCCCGTGCTTGTGAAGGTAACTTTATATTGCAGATACCTCGCTGAATCGTTGACAATCACTGGGCTCGATGAAGAAGTAACGCTCCAGTTGCTCCAGATGTTATCATCATCGGCAGTCCGGTAGGACACAAGAATATCACTCCCTGCGCCAAGTATTTCGTTGTAGACAAGAGAAGAAACCAACCGCTTTGCGCCCAGTTCAGTGAAGGTGGTGGATATAAACTGACCGCTGAGTTTCCTGTTTGCCGAAAGTGTCAGCGGGGCATAACGTGAATTCTGTGTGGGTGTACCCGAAAGGTTATCCCCTCCGCAGTAAAGGATCTGCCCGTTAGCCGAAAAAGCGGCGCCGTTCATGGTATAGTCGTACATGTCGCTTCCGGCATTCCATACAAGCGGGGAGGATTTTATATTGGCAAAATATACACTTTTTGTTGCCGTTCCGCCTGCTTCACCAGCCAAAACAGTGATTATTCCGTTGATGACTGCTGAGGAATGGCGGCTGACATTCACTGGCAATGCTGTTTCGGCCGACCAGACGCTGAGGGTTCCGTCAGCTCCCGATGTGGCTTTATAAACGGTACTGACATCAGCGCCGCCGTTAGCAAACCCGCCAAGCACATAAATATCATCATTGTCACGTACCATGGAATGTCCGTTACGTGCTGCCGGCAGCGACGTTGTCGTGGAAAACGATGAAAGGGTATTGTCGGCAAGCACTTTGGCATAATAAACGGTATTGACAGCTGCTGTTGACGTGGTGTCTCCGGCGCCACCGGCGACATATATATATCCGTTGCAGTAAACTGCGGTATGGCCGCAACGCGCAGCAGGGAGCGATACCGCAGAAGTCTGCCAGCTGCCGATGGATCCGTCGGAGTTTATAGCAGCATGATAAATAGTACTGACCGGTGTGCTGCTGTTTCTTCCGCCGATTATGTACAGAGTGTTGTTTCCAATGACAACGGCATGCTCGCTCAGTGCGGCAGGCATCGATGCCAGGGTTGTCCAGGAACTGATGCCGGAGGTGTTGATAGTTGCCCGGTAAACAGCAGCAGAATACGAAACGCCGTTGTACCCTCCGGTAACATAAACATAGCGGTTGTTCCAACTTGCCAGGCCGTGTCCGGAAAGCGTCTGTGGTAAAACGGTAGTGGTAAGCCAGCTGTTGACGGCTGTCGCCTGATAAGGCAATGATACATTATCAGAGATCAGCATGTCATTGTACTGTCCTTTCCAGAAATCTGCGTTTGAGGTGTGAGTGAATAATACCTGTGCTGAAATGCTAACAGACAGGATAACGCATAACAACATTGTTGCCGCCAGTCTTTTTAATACGGACATTTGTCCAAATGATAAATAATAATGCATGGGTTTAAAAATTAGTTTGTGAATAAATAATTTATTTTAAGTTGATATTTTAAAGTTTAACTTTCAAAACAATAACAAATTTAATTAATAAAATTTAAAAATGATACAATTTTATAGAATTTAACATATATTTTTAAGTTATGGTATTTGTATTTGTTGTGTTCTAAATTCTCCAGGGATCCCGTCATGCGAAGCTTACGACTTCGCAATCCCTAAATTGTCAGTCCGCGATTAACCGGATTTGGGCTAACAGTACCATGGTGATAGTGAAATCAGAACTAATGCAAAGGCATCCTGGCGTTTCCACACCGAATTGCGGAAACACTATCGCCTTTCAGTTTTTTTTGTTTTTTCACAGGGTGGTTGAACGCAGCCGCCCCCCGTTATGTGAAGCGTATGACTTCGCAATCCATATTTTGTTCGTCTGCTATTAATCAGATTCCGGCAAACAGTACCCTTGATAAAAAAAGAAGCTGTCCCATTTCGGCACAGCTTCTTTCTGGTTTATGGCAGATCGCTTATCTCATGATAACGATCTTTTGTAACTCGTTGATGTTTTTCCCCTGAATATGAACAAAATAGACACCATTCTTCAGGTTGCTGACATCAAGGTCAAGAGTTTCTTTACCCGGTAGCACAGTTTTATCATATTTCTGAACCACTGAGCCGAATTTATCGGTAATAACAAAACTCATTTTTGTTTCCACTTCATTGTTCATATCCAGGTAAAACTTATGATCCGCAACCGGATTAGGATATATGACAATGGGAGTAAGTGTGTGGAAATAAACCATTGCGGACCATAGACTGACATTGTTTGATCCTAAGTTTGTGGAACATACTGATCTGACCTGCCATTCGTAATGTGTACCGCCGGTAAGGTTTGTCAAGGTGATGGAAGTGTTTTGAACAGTAACCGTAGTCCATGCAGATACCGGAGTTGTCACAGGACGGTATTGTACAATGTAGGCCAGAGCCCCTGCCGGTGCTGTCCAGGACAGTGTTGCTCCGGTGGATGTTATATTGCTTGTGGTTAAATCGGTCGGAGTATTACAGGGAACGGTACATGGCAAAGTTGTAAAAGTAATACTTTGTGAATACGTATATGAAATATTCGGACCGCAATGAGCAGCAACCTGCCATTCGTATTGAGTACCACAGGTCAGATTGGATAATGTTACCGAGGTGCCCGAACTGTATATGTTGATCCAGGTCGAAGCGGGATTGGTCACCGGACGGTACTGAACCACATAAACATAGGCGCCTGTAACCGCTGTCCATGAGAGTGTGGCCCCGGTTGCAGAGATATTGCTTGTCGTTAAACCTGCCGGAGGGTTGCATGGTGTGACACAGGCCGGGGTTGAAAATGTGATACCGGGTGAGTAAGTGCTGATGCTGTTTGTGTCACAATAAGTAGCAACCTGCCATTCATAGTGTGTTCCGCAGGTCAGATTGGATAAAGTAACAGAGGTCGTTTGAGTCGTACTAATAATCCATGCAGACAAAGGATTTGTCACAGGACGGTAACGGATCAGATAGTTCAGAGCGCCTGTAACTGGTGTCCACGTGAGGGTAGCGCCGGTCGTTGTGATATTGTTTGTTACCAGGCCGGTTGGGGGAGCACAGAGTGTCTGACAGGCCAAAGTTGCAAAAGTGACTACCGGAGAATAAGCGCTGATAGCATTTGAACCGCAATTGGAAGCAACCTGCCATTCGTATTGACTGCCGCAGGTGAGGTTCGATAATACCAGTGAGGTCGTTAAACTGTAGACATGTGACCATGCAGATACAGGAACGGTTACGGGGCGATATCGAACCATATAGGCTATTGCTCCTGGAACTGCTGTCCATGAGACTGTGGCGCCTGTGGTCGTGATATTGCCTGTTGTTAAACCTGTCGGGGGCGAACAGGGACTGATGCAGGGCAATGTTGAAAAAGTGACAATAATTGAAAAAGCGCTCATATGATTCGGAGATGTTCCGCAATACGAAGCAACCCTCCACTCATATTGTCTGCCACAGGTGAGATTGGATAACGTAACCGTGGTATTTTGAGCTGTAATATTAGTCCATGCTGAAACGGGAGTGGTCACCGGGCGGTACTGAATCCTGTATGCTAAAGCTCCGGCAGGTGCGGTCCACGAAAGAATTGCACTGTGGGCTGTAATCATGCTTGTTGTTAAATTTGTCGGAGGGTTACACGGCGTAATACATGGCAGTGTTGAAAAAATTATGCTTTGCGAATACATACTTATGATGCCATTACCACAATAGGAAGCAACCCGCCATTCATATGATCTGCCACAAGTCAAATTATGTAAGCTTAGTGTCGGGTTTTGTGTTGTGACATTGTTCCATTGTGAAACGGGGGTGGTCACCGGGCGGTACTGTACTCTGTAAGCCAGCACTCCTGGGATAGCTGTCCATGAAAGCGTGGCGCCTGAACTGGTGATATTGGTCGTCGTCAGACCCGTAGGAGGATTACAGGGTGTGATACATGGTAATGTTGAGAAGGTTATGATTTGGGAATAAATGCTCATTTGATTCGGAGATGTTCCGCAGTAGGAAGCAATCCGCCATTCATATGCCGTGCCACAGGTCAGATTAGTTAAGGTGATAGAAGTATTTTGAGCAGTAAGACTGATCCATGAAGAAACAGGATTCGTAACTGGCCGGTATTGTATCATATAGGCCAGTGCACCTGCAGATGCCGTCCACGAAAGAGTAGCGCCTGTCATCGTGATATTGCTGGTTGTTAAGCTTGTCGGAGGGTTACACGGAACCGTACAAGGCAAAGTTGAAAAGGTAATGATTGGTGAAAAAATGCTTACCTGGCTGAGAGAATTTCCGCAATACGAAGCAACCCGCCATTCATATTGAGTGCCACAGGCCAGGTTGGTCAATGCAAATAGGGTGGCTTGCGTGGTAACATTGATCCATGCCGATGCTGGATAGGTTACCGGGCGGTATTGAATTCTGTAAGCGAGTGCTCCCGTAGCCGCGGTCCACGAAAGAGTTGCTCCTGTGGCGGTGATATTGCTTGTTGTTAATCCTGTTGGGGGCACACATGGATTGGTACAGGACAGTGTTGAAAAATTAACACTTTGTGAATATGAACTGGTGATGCCATTGCCGCAATAGGATGCAACATGCCATTCATAGGGTGTGCCGCAAGTCAGGTTGGATAAGGTAAGTGACGTGGTTTGAACTGTTAAATTTATCCATGGTGAAACAGGATTTGTCACTGGTCTGTATTGAACCACAAAAGCAAGGGAGCCTGTGGGTGCAGTCCAGGAAAGAACAGCGCTTGATGTGGTAATCATACTCGTTGTTAATCCGGTGGGGGGGATACAGGGAACAATGCACGGTAGTGTTGAGAATGTGACACTCTGAGAGAAAGCGCCTATACTGCCATAGGTACAAATTGAAGCCACCTGCCATTCATATTGTGTGCCGCAGGTCAGGTTGGACAGGGTAACAGAGGGTGTCTGTGTATTGACATTGATCCAGGGTGAAATGGGATTGGTCACAGGCCGGTAATGAACCACATAAGCCAATGCTCCTGTAGCTGCCGTCCATGAGAGCGTTGCTCCTGTCATCGTGATATTGCTGGTTGTTAAGCCTGTCGGAGGATTACAGGGCGTGATACATGGTAATGTGGAGAACGTCATGATTTGAGAATATATGCTCATCTGATTCGGAGATGTTCCGCAATAGGAAGCGATCCGCCATTCGTAAACTGTACCACAGGTCAGATTTGTCAAGGTAATTGAAGTGTTTTGTGTTGTAACACTTATCCAGGGCGAAACCGGATTGGTTACCGGTCTGTATTGAACCATATAGGCCAGCGCTCCTGTATCTGCCGTCCATGAAAGAGTTGCACCTGTAGTGGTGATATTGGTGGTTGTCAGGCCGGTCGGGGGGTTACAGGGAACCACACAAGCCAGTGTCGAGAATGTGATACTCGGCGAGTAAGCGCTTAAAGTATTCGAGCTGCAGTGAGAAGCAACCTGCCATTCGTACTGCGTTCCGCAGGTCAGGTTGGATAAGTTAATTGAAGTGTTTTGTGTTGTAACACTGATCCAGGCTGAAACCGGATTGGTCACTGGCCGGTATTGAACCACATATACATATGCACCTGTGGCCGCCGTCCAAGAGAGTGTAGCGCCTGTGGTGGTGATATTACTTGTTGTTAACCCAGTCGGAGGGTTACATGGAACCACACAGGCCAGCGTCGAGAATGTGATGCTCTGCGAGTAAGCACCTATGCTGCCATAGGTACAGATTGATGCCACCTGCCATTCGTATTGTGTGCCGCAGGTCAGGTTGGACAGGGTAACAGAGGTTGTCTGTGCATTGACGTTGATCCATGCCGAAACCGGATTGGTTACCGGCCTGTAATGAACTACATAGTACAAAGCAGCGGTGTCTGCCGTCCATGAAAGGGTAGCGCCTGTGGTTGTGATATTACTTGTTGTTAACCCAGTTGGAGGGTTACATGGAACGATACAGGGCAGCGTTGTAAATGTTATGCTCTGTGAGA
>DAOORA010000040.1:0-39001 GCA_035389045.1 Bacteroidales bacterium
AGCAAAAAAGACGCATAAAGATATGAAAAGATAAAATCAAAACAATTTCTTAGTGTTTGCTATATCTTGTTTAAACTGATGTTGAACAAAACAAATTTTACAAATTAATCATTTGAAACTCCAGATTTAAGACATTTAACTTTGATGAAAAAGTTCTTAGCATATTTATGTTTATTATTGGGCTGTCTGATTGCTGTCCAGGTCAACTGTAATGCACAGGTAGAACGGGATATAGCAATAAGCGCCTATATATACAATTTTGCCAAAAATGTTGAGTGGCAGAATGAAAATGAAATTAAAGAATTCCATTTTCACGTATTAGGAGATGATAAGAGTATCATTAAAGAATTAATCAAACTTTCTGAATCAAAAAAACTCAGAAAAAAAACTATTAAAGTCACATCATCATCGCTGTTGTTAAAAGACTATAATGGTGTTCACCTTATATTCGTTACCAAAGGTAATGAAGACAAACTGGAAAAAGTCTATGACAAAATCCAGGGAAAGAATATACTTTTAGTGAGCGACAGTTACAAAAACCCAGGACTGATCATGATCAACTTTTATGATTCTCAGGAGGGAAATCTTCGGTTTGAGATCAATAAAGGGAATATTATCAATCACAATCTCTCCATAAAACCCGACATGATTCTGCTTGGAGGGTCAATTGTTGATGTTGCAGCATTATACGAAGAAGGGCAACAAAGTTTAAGGGCGCTGCAGATAGAAATTGGTACGCTGAACAGTAATCGTGCACTACTTGAAAAAAATTTAGACACCCGGGCAAAAGAAATCGAATTAAAAAGAGACAGTATCAGACAACAAACACTGAAAATCCAGGAACAATATGTAATCCTTGATGAACAGTTGCAGTTGATCAATAAGCAGAAAAATGACTTACAGGAACAGGTAAGAAAGATTGATTTACAACAACAAATCTATAACAGGCAGTCTGGTGAATTAAAAGCACAAAAAACCGAAATAGAAAAAGGAAACAAACTGATACAAGACCATAAAAATGCTATAAACCGCCAGAAGGCTGAAATCGCTCAGCAAAAAACTGATATATTATCTCAATCGCTTATCCTTACCCGCAAAGAAGCCAAACTGCAACGCCAGCGTTATTTTTTGATACTGTTGGGCGGCATAAGCGCCCTCATCGCAGGCACTTTACTGAGTATTTTTTATGCCTACAGAAATAAAAAGAAATTAAATAAAGAACTTGAAAAAAGGGTTCTGGATCGAACCATCGATCTCAAGGAAGCAAACAAAAAATTACAGCGGGAACTTGCAGAACGCAAACTTGCCGAAGAATCCCTTTATAAATCAGAAGAACGGTTCCGGTTGACTCTGGACAATATGCTGGAAGGCGGACAAATAATCGGATTCGACATGAGGTATCTTTATGTCAATGATACCGTCGCTTCACAGGGGAAAAAATCTAAGGATGAGTTACTTGGCCATAAAATGACGGAGGTCTATCCCGGAATAGAAAATACGGCGGTTTTCCCCGTTATAAAAAAATGTATGAAAGATCGCACGATAGAGCACCTGGTCAACGAATTTTATTATGAAGACGGCAGTTCCCGGTTTTTCGAGTTAAGTGTTCAGCCTGTACCCGAAGGAGTTTTTATTCTTTCATTTGACATTACCGAGCGACATGTTTTTGAAAACAAAATCAAAAGACTCAATGAAGAACTTGAAGAAAAAGTTAACCTGAGAACCATACAGCTTGAAAACGCCAACCAGGAACTTGAAGCATTTGCCTACTCAGTGTCGCACGATCTGAGGGCTCCTTTGCGTGCTATAAACGGATTTACAAAAATTCTTTCCGAAGACTATTCCGAAAAAATTGATGCCGAAGGACATAGAATCTGTGGCATCATTCAGAATGAAGCCGCACGGATGGGACAACTTATTGATGACCTGCTGGCTTTCTCAAGACTCAGCAGGTCACCCATGCAAACCAGGCCTGCCGACATGACGGCACTGGTAAAAAATGTTTTTGAAGAAACAAAAGAACAATATCCGGATAACAAAGTCGAATTTTCGTTAACACCTCTTCTGACCGCCGACGTCGATGTAAACCTGTTACGACAGGTATGGATCAATTATATATCCAATGCTTTTAAATTTTCTTCCAAAAAAGAAATCATAAAA
Organism: Bacteroidales bacterium; assembly: GCA_035389045.1. Taxonomy (GTDB): domain Bacteria; phylum Bacteroidota; class Bacteroidia; order Bacteroidales; family CAIWKO01; genus CAIWKO01. The sequence continues at coordinate 2,161 of DAOORA010000040.1, forward strand.
ATTCAGGTCGGCTGCTATGAAAATCCGCGTGAAAATATTTACTTTGTAAAAGATAACGGTGCCGGATTTGATATGAAATATGCTGACAAACTTTTTGGAGTATTCCAACGCCTTCATAATATTAATGAATTCTATGGAACCGGGGTGGGACTGGCCATAGTGCAGCGAATCATCCACCGGCATGGAGGCCGGGTGTGGGCCGAAGGTGAAATAAATAAAGGAGCAACATTTTATTTTTCATTACCCATAAATAAATAATTGTATGACCGGCAATATTATCGACATTTTACTTGTTGAAGACAATCCAAATGATGCTGAACTGACTCTGCGCACCCTCAAAAAGCATCATATCGCCAACACCTGTTTTGTGGTCACTGACGGTGAAGAAGCGCTGGATTTTCTTTTTCACAGAGGCAAATATGAACAAAGGGACAACAGCACCCCACGGGTGATCTTCCTTGATATTAAACTTCCCAAAATCAACGGGCTGGAAGTATTAAAAAAAATCAAACAGGATGAACATCTGCGAAATATTCCCATTGTGATGCTTACCTCCTCCATACAGGATCCGGACATCCAAACAGCGTATGCCCTGGGCGCCAACAGTTATGTAGTTAAGCCTGTTGACATCAACAGCTTTACGGAAACTATAAATAACCTGGGAATGTATTGGCTCGTCGTTAATCAACCACCGAAATAATTGAATCATGAGTGATCATTACAAAATTCTTATTGCAGAAGACAATCCCCCTGACGCAGAACTTGCTCAGAGAGAGATCCGCCATGTACTGGCATCTGTTGAGTTTGTCGTTGTAGATACACTGGAATCTTATCTGGACGCATTACATAATTTCAAACCGGATATCGTCGTTTCTGATTTCAGCATGCCCAATTTTGACGGAATGACGGTTATTCTTGTCACTAAAAAAGAAGCCCCGCTGATTCCCGTAATTATATACACCGGTTCCCTGAATGAAGAAACCGCTGCAGAAACGGTTAAGGCCGGAGCTGTTGATTATGTGCTCAAGGAAAACAGCATCCGACTGCGGCAGGGTGTTCTTCATGCCCTGGAAATAAAACAAATATGGCTGGAAAGAAAAGCCGCCGAAGAAAAATTACGCGAAAGCGAAGAAAGGTTCAGGATACTATTTGAACAGGCTGCCGACGGAATTATCCGTGTCGATACCAACGGAAATATTGTCGACATCAACAAGAGTGGAACTGAAATAACAGGTTACACCAGGCCGGAATTATTGAAAATGAATGTTGCAGAACTTTTTCATAAAAAAGAACTTGAAAAAAAACCTATCAGGTACGATCTGCTGAACAAAGGACATGCTGTCAAAATCGAAAGAACCATTGTAAAAAAAGACGGAAGCTACTGCGAGGTGGAGATGCATTCGAAAATGATGCCCGATAAAACCTATCAGAGCATTGTGAGGGACATCACCCTGCGGAAAAAAACCGAAAGAGAGCTCCGGGAAAGTGAAGAACGGCTGAACAATCTCATTCAGACACTGCCAGTAGGGGTTGTTATTCACACCAACGGATCGGTTGTTTTTACTAATGAAACTTCCGTTAATATTATGGAAGGCCACAAAGATATGGATGTTACAGGCCTGAACATATATGATTTTATACATCCCGACTTCAGGGAAAAGGCTTCACAAAGAATAAGGGATTCATTATCAGAAAAAACACAAACCGAACAACTAGAGCAGGTTTTTCTGACTTTTTCGGGCAAGCCTGTACCTGTTGAAGTTAAAAGTCTGCCTTTAATGTATAAAGGGATACCTTCTGTATTAACAATATTCAGCGACATCTCAGAACGTAAACAAGCAGAAAAACTTCTGAAAGAATCAGAAGCCAAATACCGGACTATATTTGAAACCACTGGAACTGCAACAATCATTATCGAAGAGGACACAACCATTTCCCTGGTGAATACGAAATTTGCCGAGCTTACAGGCCTTCCTAAAAATGAGATTGAAAATAAAAAAAGCTGGACAGAATTTGTTGTTCCTGAAGATCTTGACCAGATGGTGAAAATGCATAAACTCAGAAGAACCCATCCGTCTGAAGCGCTCAGGTCATATGAATTCAGGTTCATAGATGTACATGGCACAATTAAAAATATCCTGCTCCACATCGACATTATTCCGGGTACCAAAAAAAGTATCGCTTCCCTGCTGGATTTTACCGACCGTAAAAAAGCTGAGGAAGATCTCAGAAAAAACCGCATGTTGCTGCGCACCATGATTGATTCATTTCCTATGTGGCTTTCTGCGGTGACTCCCGACGGCAACTATTTTATTGCCAACAAGTACTACTCCGAAACATTTAAAATTCCACTGGAACAAATTGAAGGCCATAATTTCAAGGATTTCTTCCCTCCCGCTGTGCATGCTCACCACAAAAAACTACTCAATAAATGTGTAAGCACAAGGAAACCTGTCGAAGTAACGGATGAGATTGAATTTGAAAAAGGAGTTATTACATATCTGATAGGAAGCTATACTCCTTTGTTTGACGCAGATGGAAACTTATATGGGATCAGCTCAGCAGCTCTGGATATCACCAGGCAGAAACAGGCCGAAATACTTCTGCAGGAATCCGAAGCCAAATACCGTTCTTTCTTTGAAAATACAGGTACGGCCATAGCCATCAGTGAAGAAGACACCACCCTCTCGCTTGTCAATTCAAAATATGCCGAACTGGTCGGGCTACCCAAAGAAGAAATTGAAAACAAGAAAAAATTCACAGACTTCATGGTTGAGGAAGATCTGGAAGATACGGTGAAAACTCACAGAATCCGTATAAAAGACCCTTCAAAAGCTCCAAAAGTATACGAACTCCGGTTTAAAAACGCCAGGCATGAAGTCAGAAATGTATTGGTTTACACTGACCTTATCCCGGGTACACAGAAAAGTCTGGCATCCCTACTGGATATTACCGATCGAAAAAAAGCCGAAAATTTATTAAAGGAAAGCGAATCACGGTTCAGGACAACATTTGAAAATGCTCCCATCGGAATGTCCCTGAATCACATTTCAGGAAAATTTTTTCAATCGAACCAGGCTTTCTGCGCCATGCTTGGTTATACGCAGCAAGAATTACTGAATTATGATTTTTGTAATATTACCCATCCTGATGATATAGAATCAAGCAGACTCTTTATCCGGAAAGTGCTTGAGGATAAAGGAAATCCTTCTCATATCGAAAAAAGGTACATCAGAAAAGACGGATCGGTAATCTGGGTGATCACCTCCGCTTCGGTTCTGACAGATATTAATGAAAAACCCATATTCTTCATCATTCAGGTTCTTGATATTACGGAACAAAAACTCACCGAACAAAAACTCAAGGAAGCCAAAAATCAGCTTGAGCTTGTTTTTGATAATGGTCCCGATGCCATATTATTGACACAGGTAGATGATGGTTTATACATTGATTCAAATAAAACATTTACCAAATATACCGGTTATACCCCTGATGATCTCAGTGGAAAATCCACCCTTGATATTGATATCTGGTATAACCCCCAAGACAGGGATAAATTGCTACAGGAGGTGCGCAGCAAGGGCTACTGTCACAACCTGGAACTAATTGTAAAAAATAAAGACGGTACTTTAAGGCCTATTGAAATGTCAACCGAAGTGATCATTATAAGAGGGAGACCATGCTTACTGAGCATTTCACGCGATATCGCCGAGCGAAAAAAAATGGAAGAATTACTGGTAAAACAAAATAAAGAACTGCATCAGCTTAATGCAACCAAAGACCGGTTTTTCTCTATTATAGCCCACGACCTTAAAGATCCTCATAATGCCATAATAGGGTTTTCCCAGATACTTTCCGAAAATTATGACCTGCTTTCGGAACAGGACAGAAAAAACTATATAAAAAACATACTCCTGTCATCACAGTCACTGGCACGTTTGCTTCAAAACCTGCTCGAATGGGCCGGCTCGCAAACAGGTAGAATGATCTATAATCCTGAAACACTGGACTTGACCAGCTTAATAAATGAAACCATTAATCTTTTACAATACCAGGCAAAAATAAAACAGATACGGCTGATTTCGGACACTGAACCGGTACTAAGCGTTTTTGCCGATGTAAATATGACCAGAACAGTACTTAGAAATCTCGTTTCAAATGCTATTAAATTTACGCACCGCAATGGTTTTGTTAAAATCTCTGCTTACAAAATCCAGTCCGGACAGGAACCCGTTGTTAGTTTTGTTGAAATTTCCGTGACCGATAACGGAGTCGGAATAAGTAAAGAGAACCTGGAAAAACTGTTCATGCTCGACCATAAAGTCAAAACCCATGGAACAGAAGAGGAAATGGGCAGCGGCCTCGGACTTATTCTTTGTAAAGAACTGGTTGGAAAAAATAAAGGATATATGAACATAACCAGTGAAGAAAATGTCGGAAGCACTGTTTCATTCACTTTACCTGAAAAAAATACTGACTGATGAAATTCGAATTTTCAAAAAAAAGTGAGCTGGAAAAAATGCTCGCTGACCTGAAAGACCATTTTTCTAAAGGAACACTATTGATTGATGAACCTTTACCAGAATATACCCTCCCGCTTTCTTATTCTGACCTGCCCGACCCTGTAAAAAAGTTTTTTAAAGACAATGCTGTTGATCCATACCGGATTTTAGATGATCTCCCGGTTCCCTTTTTTATCAAAGATAGCAACTGCAGATGGTTTTATGTAAATAAAGCTTTTTGCAGGTTTTTCGACATTGATCTCGCTGCCATTTACCAAAAAACAAGCCATGCGATTTTTCCAAAAATTGAAGCAGAAATGTTTTTGGAACAGGACCGCAGGGTACTGAATACAGGTGAAGATTCAACCCTTGAAGGAGATTTTATTTCTATAAAAGGATTTACCCGAGTGATTTTAACAACAAAATCCCTGTTTTATGATGTAAACGATATTCCTTATCTGATAGGAACTTTTAACGAAATCACCAGCTTTAAAGATATGGAGAAATCCATACGGCAGGAAAAAACCATGCTCGAATCTCAGGTAATAGCACGAACTGAACTACTGACGGCTACTATTGAAAAACTTCAGGATGAAATAGGACAACGCATAAAAACCGAACAGGCTTTGATCCAGGAGGAAGATAAATTTAGGAGTGTCATCGAACAGGCGACCGAAGGTATCGTTTTGAACGACTACAAAGGAAGAATTATTGAATGGAATGACAGCCTGAGTAAAATAACCGGAATTACCAAAGAATATGCTATTGGTAAATATATGTGGGATGTTGAATTTCAGTTGATGAGGCCGGAAAAAAAGTCCGGGGATTTTTATCAAATACTTCGTGCCAGAGTCTTAGAAACGTTAACAAATGAAAATATCCCCGCCAATATTAAGTACATTGAGGGAGAAATTATCCGAACCGACGGAACCCTCAAATATGTCAATCTGACTTCTTTTCTGATCAAAACTTCAAATGCTGTTTACATTGGTCGGATTATCAGAGATATTACCGAAAAGAAAAAAACAGAGTTGGCAATTATGCAGTCAGAGGCCCAGTATCGGGCAATATTTGAAAACTCAAGCGTAGTGATCCTGATTATCGATCCTGAGAGTTACAAAATCCTGACAGCCAACATCAAAGCAGCCGAAGTATACGGTTACCCCCTCGACCAGTTCACGGGTATGCCGATGGCACAAATAACCAAAGATTTTTCACATGACTGCCTTCAGATTGATCAAATAATAAATTTTGATGAAACTAAAATCTCCGAAACCATACATATCTCAAGAAAAGGAGATGAAATCAACATACTGGTCAACGGTTCGACGGTTGAATATGAGGGGAAAAAAGCAATCATGAACTTCTACCGCGATGTAACGGAACTGAAACAGGCCGAAAAAGCGCGCGAAACAGTGTATAAGATTTCACAACTCACGCATACCATAGAAAAAACGGATGACCTGTACAAATCCATTCATAAGATCATCAACGAGATACTCCCGGCCAGAAATTTTTATATTGCCCTTTATGATGAAGCAAAAGATACCATTTCTTTCCCTTATTACATAGACGAGAAAGACACACCGCCCGGTTCCCGGAGACTCAGAAGAGGGCTTACTGAATATGTCTTAAGACATGGAAAACCTGTTCTGACCAATCAGAAAATCCTGCAGCAACTTGAGATGTCGGGCGAGATAGAAGTCATTGGCTCCGATACGGACACCTGGCTCGGAGCGCCTTTGGTCACACATAGCAAAGTCATCGGGGTTCTTGCCGTACAAAGTTATTCAGAGGAGGTAAAATTTTCTGAAAAAGAAAAAGACCTGCTGGTTTTTGTCTCGGAACAAATTGCACACCAGATCTATAAACGACAAGCCGAAGAAGAAATACTTCGCGGTAAGGCAAGAGCTGAAGAATCAGACCGCCTGAAAACGGCACTGATAGCCAACATGAACCATGACCTGCGGACACCGATGACCGGAATACTTGGGTTTTCTTCCCTGCTGAAAAACAAAGTAAAAGATCCCGAGATGATGAGCATGGTTGACACCATCATTGAATCGGGAAACAAACTGATGTCTACGATCAATTCCATCCTCCAGTTATCCCAGCTTGAAGCAAGCCAGAAACAAGTTGATATCGTCAACGGAGACCTGAATAAATTTGCCGATATGTCGCTTCAGCAATTTGAAGCCAAAGCAAAACTGAAAAATCTCTATATTGTCAGGCAATATCACGACATAGCTTATGCCTCTTTTAACGAAAGTTATTTATTACAGGTGCTTAACAACCTGATTACCAACGCCATATCCTATACCGAAAAGGGTGGAGTCACGATAAAAACAGGTTACACCTCTTATGAAGGAGCAGAATACGCTTTTATTAGCATTGCCGACACCGGTATCGGAATAGCTGAAGAAAATTTCTGCATGATCTTCCAGGAATTCAGACAGGTCAGCGAAGGCCTGAACAGGAGATATGACGGAAGCGGTCTTGGATTATCTCTTTGTAAAAAAATGACAGAACTTATGAACGGTAAAATAATTGTTGAAAGCACACTTGGAAAGGGATCTGTATTTACCGTTCTGATGCCTGCCGCACAACAGCTAAGCCCTGCAAAATATGCCGCTCACAACGAAAAGAAACCATTCAAACCAGGACATTTAAAAAAAATAAAATACAAAGTCCTTGTTGTTGAAGATAATAAAATCAACGGCGAGCTCCTGAATGCCATACTGAAACAGGATTATGAGGTTGACATCGCAAAAACCGGGAATCTTGCCATCGAACTGGTAAAAAGAGGTGAGTACGACATCGTATTGATGGATATTAACCTGGGAACCGGAATGTCAGGAATCCAGGCGGCCAAAGAAATACACAGAATCAAACGTGAACTGCCGCTGATTGCAATGACGGCCTTTTCTACGGAGAAAGAAATCGATCAAATCATGAAACACGATTTTATAGGCTTTGTTTTAAAACCTATTGATAAAACATCACTTTTCAAAGTGCTTGATAAATCAATACCAAAAAAAATCAAATAATAGGAACAGTTTGAATCAGATTTATATAATTAGAGTCTGAGCGGAAACTCAGTGTCTGAATCGAAAAGTTCAGTTTCGAGGCCTGTCTGACTGGCCAGCCAGGCAGGCTTGCGAAGCGACAAAAAGCGGAGTTTACTGGGGTAAATGCGTCGTGCTGAGTTTATCGAAGCAAGCATTTTTGGAGCAAGCGTAACGAAGAAAATGGAGTTTTCGTTCAGACACTAATTAGCATAATTATCAGCGACATATTATAAGATAATAACACTTCTTACCTTTCTGCACCAGAATATATTTGTCATTTAACAAATAGTTCCGGTCAATTATTTTTCCTTCTTCAATCCTTTTCTTATTAATAAATATACAACCATCCTTAAATGACCTTCTGGCTTCACTTTTGGATGGCAAAATACCTGTTTTTATGGTAAGCAACTCACATATATCCACCCCCTTTTCAATATCGTCGACCGGAATAAAACTCTGCGGAACGCCTTCAAATACTGACAACAAGGTTTCTTCATCAAGCGATTTCAGCGTATCTTCCGTGCCTTTTCCGAATAATATTTCAGAGGCTTCCACAGCAGCAAGATAATCTTTCTCGGAATGCACCCTGATGGTAACATCCTTTGCCAGGGATTTCTGAAGAAGGCGCAGATGAGGTGATTCCCTGTGCTGGCGGATCAGCCCGTCAACTTCTTCTTTCGATAAAAGAGTGAATATTTTTATATATTTTTCTGAATCTTCGTCCGAGCAATTCAACCAGAACTGATAAAATTTATAAGGCGATGTTTTTTGTGGGTCAAGCCACACATTGCCCGCCTCGGTTTTACCGAATTTACTGCCATCGGCCTTGGTGATTAACGGACAGGTAATGGCATAGGCATCCGTACCGCCCTTACGCCGGATAAGTTCGGTACCCGTGGTAATATTTCCCCACTGATCGGCGCCGCCCATCTGCAACCTGCAGTTTTTGTTAGTATTCAACCAGTAAAAATCATATCCCTGTACCAACTGATAGGTAAATTCAGTAAACGAAATACCACTGCCTGCCTGCATCCTTTTTTGTACTGAATCTTTGGTCATCATATAGTTTATGGTGATATGCTTGCCCACATCACGCAAAAAGCCGAGAAATCCAAAGTCTTTCATCCAGTCATAATTATTTACGATTTCTGCCTTATTGCTTATATCAGAAAAATCGAGGAATTTTTCCAGTTGCTGCTGAATGCCTTTCTGGTTAAACCTCAATGTTTCTTCATCCAACAGGTTACGCTCTTCTGACTTGCCCGAAGGATCACCTATCATTCCCGTTGCCCCGCCGACCAGGGCAATAGGTTTATGCCCGCACAACTGAAAATGTTTCAGCATCATGATGGAAACCAGATGCCCTATGTGCAATGAATCAGCTGTCGGATCAATGCCTACGTAAGCAACTGTCAGTTCTTTCCGGAGCTGTTCTGCCACACCGGGAGTCATATCCTGTATCATCCCCCGCCAGTGCAATTCTTCAATAAAACCCATAATAAAAATTTTTACAAAAGTACATAATTCTGAAAAGCAGAAAAACACCCGGTCGGATACAGCAATTCTATTCGTACCCTTGCTCGGGGTCAGTCCAGTTGCCGTCTTCTTTGATCAGCCTGACAAGTTCCTCAAGTGCCGAAGACTCATCAATGTTTTTCATCGCTATCTTTTTTTTACGGTAAAGATTTATTTTTCCTGCCGAAACGCCCACATAGCCATAATCCGCATCAGCCATCTCGCCGGGGCCGTTAACAATGCAACCCATCACACCTATCTTGAGGTGTTTCAGATGTGAAAGTTTTTGTTTTAAAATTTGCAGTGTTCCTTCCACATCATAAGATGTCCTCCCGCAGGTGGGACAGGCAATGAATTCCGTCTTGCTCCGCCGCAGACCCATTGTCTGCAGGATGCCAAACATCAAAGAGGACAACAGCGTCCGGCCGGCATCGTTATCAATACATATACCATCGGCCACACCATCCACCAGGAAACACGCCAACTCAGCAGGCGCTTCAATCTGCAAGTCCTCAACGCTGCAGAAATATTTTTTATATAAGATCAACGGAAACTTGTTCCCGATAAGTCTTAATTCAATTAATTTTTGGCACAGGCCGGGGATATCCTCCTCGGTACTGAAATCAAAAAAAAGCACTTTCTCACCAGCTCCTGCATGTTCCTTTAACAGCCGGGAATCATCAAGTTCTTTAGGCGTCAGATAAAGAAAACTTACCGGTGTTGCACCGTCAGGCTTTAGCAGACTTTGACGCTCCATATTTAAATACAGGTCTGGCATTAGTTCAGTAGCAGTATTGGTTTCAACTCCCGGATAAACACATACCGGCGGTCCATCACCGCCAATGCTTTCAATATTAAGGGTTTCGAATTTTTCGTACGCATATTTCCATGGACGTTCAACCACATTTTTATCCGTCGAAAAAGTTTTTACCAAGAACCTGGCAACAGGAATTTCATTGACCGGGTCTTCGGTCAGCGAAACACGAATGGTATCGCCTATGCCTTCCATCAACAGCGAACCAATACCCGCAGCCGATTTTATCCGTGCGTCCATCCCCGATCCGGCTTCGGTAACGCCAAGATGCAGCGGATAATCATACCCTGACTCCTCCATGCGCGCAACAAGCAGCCGGTAGGCATATATCATTGTCTTGACATCACTCGATTTCATCGACAGCACCAGGTTGTGAAAATTGTGAAAACGGCAGATATCAATATATTCCATCGCTGAAACGACCATTCCCTCCACGGTATCTCCATAACGCGAGGTGACCCTTTCAGATAATGAGCCATGATTGACCCCGATACGGATGACGGTACCGTGTTCTTTGCAAATTCCGAGTAATGGTTTCAGCCGCAGGCTGATATTTTCAAGCTCCTGCCGGTACCGGGCTTCGCTGTACATCATTTGTTCCGGCCCGTGTTTTTTTTTATCCACATAATTCCCGGGGTTGATGCGCACCTTCTCAACAATACGTGCAGCAACTTCAGCGGCCTGAGGTTGAAAATGTATATCTGCTATCAGAGGAACAAAACAACTTTTTTCGGCCAGCGCTTGTTTGATGTTTTTCAGGTTTTCGGCTTCTGCTATGTTTCGCGCTGTAATTCTTACGAGCTGGCAACCGGCATCCACCAGCTCAAGAGTTTGCCTGACGGTGGCGGCGGTGTCAATGGTGTTGGTATTGGTCATCGACTGAACAAGAACAGGGTTTTTACCACCAAGAACCAGATTGCCGATATGTATTTCTCTTGTAATCACAAAAAAAAATAAATACAAAATTAGCTTATTTTTCAGAGGCTATCTCAACTAATTTATGTATGGTTTTCCAGTTTCGGGTTGTTGCCTGTGCTTTAAAAATGTTTTCAAAGTATGTATTCGAATATTTTGTATCATTGTATCTGCCTGAACAATATAAAAAAATGTTGTTTTCCGAGATGATATACTCATCAGAACAAACACCTGCATCTGATAGGTTCACTTTTCTTTCTCCGAAGGGAATTTCAGATAATAATGTCACATAAAGTTTTTGAGGATCCCGGTTTTGAAAGTTGATAAAAGGATTAGAATCAACTATGATTTTCAGTTGCTCCAGGGTGCGGATTATCACCGGAACATGAAATTTATAGGTATCCGAAATTTTCTGTCCGATCTGCTCCGAAAGAAGCACAGCGGAACGCTCTCCGGTGTCAAAGATAATGTTGCCGCTCTGTACATAGGTTTCGACGTGTTTAAATTTCAGACTTTGATAAAGTTTCACCAGGTCGGTCATAAGGATCTTTTTATGCCCTCCGACATTGATTCCCCGTAAAAATGATATGTATTTCATACTTACAAAATAAAAAAGCGGCTTTACAGGCCGCTGGTATTAAATCCTTTTTGAAGCTAAATCAGTACAACAAATGCTTTTTGCTTGAGTTTTTCCATCCGGCATCACTCTTATAATCAGCAAAATAGATGATAAGATCGGCATCACTTTTATAATCGCAGAAATATATGGTAACATCGGCATCGCTTTTATAATCACAAAAATACCACAACCCCTCGTTGCCGGTGGCATCGCTCTTATAGGAACATTTATATACAACCAGATCTGCATCACTTTTATAATCAGCAACATACACCTTTACTTTTGCATCGCTTTTATATTCGCAGGAATATATTTTTTGTGCATAGGTTGCCGAAAAGGCAAGAAGGATAACTATCACGGTTAAACTGAATCGGACGATGTTTTTCATAGGTTCTTTATTTTTTTTTATTTTTTTGATTCCGGTTTCTCCGGGATAATTTCATATACAAAACTTTCCATGATAGGATTTGATAACAGTTCCCTGCAGGCTTTGTCGAGTTTTTCCCTGGCGCTTTTTTCATTCTTAGCATCAATCTCCACAGAAATATGTTTCCCGATGCGGACATCGGTTATTTCTGTTATACCCATATTTTTTAAGCCCGATATTACGGCCTTTCCCTGAGGGTCAAGCAACTCTTTTAAGGGCATGATGTTTATTTCAGCTCTGAATTTCATGTTTTTCCTGTTTTCTGTTTATGATTTGGTCGATTAAAGAAAGTATGATATACAAAATTATTATAAAAGGAATAGCTGCAAAATAAAACAGAAAAATTAATACCAGGGAAATAATGATAAATATATACCTCGTCCGGTTTTCTTTCCATCCGAACGTCCTGAATTTCATCGCTATTAAAGGAAGCGGAGCTACCAGCAGATACGAAAGTAAAAATGTCGCAGGGATTAATACGGCAGGATGTATTATATAATATGGTAAACTATTCATACTACTTAACCATGCCGGTAAGCCCTGTACAGACACTATCGGCAATAATGAAAAAATCAGCAGGCCATTGGCCGGAGTGGGCAATCCGATAAAATGATCGGTCTGCCGTTCATCAATATTGAATTTCGCCAGACGCCAGGCAGAAAACACAGGTATTATAAAAGCAAAAAATGCCACACTGCCGGGCAAACCCGTATCCCAGAATGACAAGCCCTTCTCCAGAAGAATAAACATGGCCATCCCGGGTGCAAGTCCGAAAGATATTACATCCGACAAGGAATCAAGCTGTTTGCCCATTTCCGACTTCACATGAAGTAACCGCGCCACAAAACCATCGGTAAAATCAAATACGGACGCCGCAAGTATCAGATATACCGGTATCATCATTTCTTCCTGAAATAAAAAATAAATGGCAAGGCTTCCGCACAGAAGGTTCATGCTGGTGATGACATTGGCAATATTTGAACGGAGGTGTTTCATGGTTTTTAGTATTTGCAAACAAGAGTTTTCTTGCAACACTATTTATTACAAAAATAATTATTTCAGTTTATTAATTCCCAATAACTTTTCTCTTATTTTTGTTTTAGATAAATTTGGCGTATGAAAAAAATCGCTCTGATCGTTAACCTGGCACTTTGCATGCTGATTGTTTCATGCTCCGGGCATAAAAAGCACAACGATAAGGAAGAACTGCCGATTGAAAAAGGCAAAATTATAAACATTGTAAAATGCAAAAAAAATCTGAGCCATTCTTATGCACTGTACCTGCCATCTGCTTTTTCCGAACATAATAAATATCCGCTGATCATATGTTTCGACCCGCATGGTTCAGGGGCAAAACCTCTGGAGTTGTTGAAAAATGAGGCTGAAAAACTCGGATATATCCTTGTTGGCTCGAATGTTTCTAAAAACGGGATGACATGGGATAACACTTCGGCTCATTACAATATACTCCTGACGGATGTAACCGAACGTTTTGGTATTGATCAGACAAGAATTTATACCTGCGGATTTTCGGGCGGCTCACGTGTGGCCAGCTCGGTAGCCATTCTGAAAGGCGGCGTTGCAGGTGTTATTGGCTGTTCCGGGGGATTCCCCCAGGTTAAACAGGCCATAAAAACCAAATTTGATTATATCGGATTTGCCGGTAATGACGACATGAATTATGCTGAAATGCTCAACCTCGACAAAGCGCTTGAAAAAAACAGCTTCAGACACTTCCTCATCGTTTTTGACGGCGCACACGGCTGGCCGCCCGAAGATGTTCTCGGCGAAGCATTTGTCTGGACAGAACTCAATGCTATGAGAGATAAAAAAAAGGCAGAGGACAAAAACTATATTGAGCAAAAATTATCTTCCTTTACCTCACAACTCGAAGAATTACAGAAAAAGAATGACCAATATGAGGAATATCTGCTCGTAAAAAAACTGGTTGCCTATTTTAATGGACTGTCTGATATAAAAAAATATGAAGACAGGCTTCAGCAACTCGAAACCACTACAGCCGTAAAAAACAGGATCAGCCGTGATGAACTGAATATGAAAAAAGAACTGGCCATGCAGCAAAAATATGGGCAAAGCCTGTCCACAGAAAATGCGTTATGGTGGAAAAATGAAGTATCCCGCTTAAACTATTTTATTCAGGTTTCTCCGGTTGAGGATGAAAAACACATCGTAAAACGTGTTCTTGAATACCTTAGCCTGGCATCGTTTTCGGCCAGTTCGTCCTTATACAGCCAAAACAGATTTGCTGAAGCCGAACATTATATTGATCTATACTCAATTATTGACCCTGACAATCCCGAACCCGAATTTATGTATGCCCAGATATATGCCCGGAAAAAAGATGCTGAAAAAACCATGGAACATCTGAAAAGATCTGCCGACCTTGGCTTTTCAGAAAAATCGCGTATCGGGAACGACAGCATTTTTCAGAAATTCAACTCTGATAAACGGTTTGCAGAAATAATGGATATTATTACAAACAATCAAAATAAAAAACCGTAATATAAAATCACCGTCAAACATACGAACTATCAATATGTTACCACAATTTTGCAACATAAGTTCCTTCTATATTTGTATAATCAATAAAATGTTTTCCCCATGAAAAAATTTATTTTCTTTATTTCTTTATTGGTTCCCTGGACCACATTTGCTCAGGATCAACCAAATAAATTCGGAATTCATTTTTCAGGATATGTAAAAAATGATTTTTTTTATGATTACCGTAAGACCGTGGGTATCCGTGAAGGACATTTCTATCTTTATCCGGAAAATATCAGATATGATGCAGATAGTCTTGACATTAACGCAAAAACGACCTTCAACATTCTCTCCATACAAACCCGCTTAAGGGGCGATATCAGAGGCCCGGAAGCATTCGGAGCTAAAACATCAGGAGCAATAGAAGGCGAATTTTATGGCACTACTGATGCGAGCATCAACTGTTTCCGCTTGAGACAGGCTTATGCCCGGCTCTCATGGGCTACCACCGATCTTGTCATCGGCCAGACCTGGCACGGCATGTTCTTTGAAGAATGTTTCCCCGAAATTATGGCGGTAAATACGGGTTGCCCGTTTCAGCCGTTTTCCAGGAATCCCCAAATCAAGGTTATTCAGAAATACAAAGACTTCAAGTTTATTCTCTCTGTTATGTCACAGCGCGAATTCGCCGAATGGGGTGGTTCCGATGCACTGCGTAATGCAGCCATACCTGACCTCAACCTGCGTATCTCCTATCAGCATTTCAATGAGGACAGCACCCGCGAATTGTTTCTGGGAGGTAGCGCCGATTATAAAGTTATTGTTCCAAGATTGGTTACCGACAGCAACTTTACCACCAACAGCAGCCTGAACGCTTATGCGTTCTCCCTTGTTTTTAAATACCGCTGCCCGAAAGTAACTTGTAAATTATCAGGTGTTTATGGCCAGGACCTTTACAGTCATACGATGCTTGGTGGCTACGCCTATAAATATACTACCGACAGCCTTACGCTCGCCCGCGGTGATTTCGGGTATACCCCGATCAATACAGTGTCTGTCTGGGCTGACTTTACCACCAACGGGCCTAAATTCAGGTTCGGCATTCTGGGAGGATATACCAAAAACCTGGGATCATTCGAGAATATCTATGACTGGAAAAATGAAAAATCTTATTTCGCAAGAGGTTGGAACATTTCTTATATATACCGTATCTCTCCGCGCTTTGTGTTTATTTCCGGTAAAATAAAAATGGGAATTGAAGGAGATTACACCGTAGCAGGTTACGGAAACAGCATCAACAGCCTGGGAGAAGTAAAAGATGTGAAACCCGTATCGAACATCAGGCTGATGTATTCGCTATTCTATTATTTCTGAGCTTCCATCCTATCATTGAAATACCATTCCGCATAAAATTCTTTTAAAAATCCTTCAAGAATTATATGCCGATGTTCCGCCAGTTGCTTTGCAGAAATTGTGTTCATCCGGTCTTTAAGAAGAAGCAGTTTTTCGTAAAAATGATTAATCGTATGCGAATGTTTGCTTTTATACGCATCAAAATCAGCATGATATCCGGGAGGAACATCCGGATGGAATAGTTCTCTGTTTTTATAACCGCCGTAAGCAAAAGCACGTGCAATGCCGACAGCGCCAATGGCATCCAGCCGGTCCGCATCCTGAACTACCTGTCCTTCAATAGTATCCGGTTTGATTGTTTCTCCCGCACCTTTAAAGGAAACCTGCCCGATTACGTGTGTTATTTGCTCAATGGTATGACTATCCAGTCCACATGCACATAACCAGTTGAAAGCATGACAACTGCCTGATTCACTGAGCTTCCAGTCATCCAGGTCGTGCAATAATGCAGCCAACTCCACTATAAAAATATCGGCATTTTCTTTTGCGGCCAGATAAACAGCCATCTTATGTACTCTGTAAATATGCCACCAGTCGTGGCCTGATGGCTCGCCAGCAGTTTCGGATTTTACGAACGCTATGGTTTTTGCAATGATATCTTCCGGATAAACAGCCACTGTTTATGGTAACAAACTTTCAATCTTTTTATAAAGCTCCTCCCCGCGCAGATTTTTGGCGATGATCTTACCTTCCTTATCAACTAAAACGGTATAAGGAATGGCTTTTACGCTATACATAGCCGCCACCTCGGATTGCCAGAATTTCAGATCACTGACCTGCGGCCATGTCATATGTTCTGTTCGTATAGCTCCCACCCAGTTTTCGCGAGTCTTATCAAGCGACACACCTAGTATTTCGAAGTTCTTCATCTTGAAATCCGAATACAACTTTACCAGGTTGGGCATTTCCCTGCGGCATGGGCCGCACCAGGCCGCCCAGAAATCAATCAACACAAATTTTCCCTTAAACGAACTCAGGCTGACATTTACGCCGGAGGTATCCGGCAGTGTGAAATCAGGGGCAACAACACCTATGGCAGTGGCTTTATTGGAATTGACCTGATTGTGAAAATTGCTTACATAAAAATTATCAGGATGAGTAGCAAACAATGTGGAATCCACCTTTGAGTAAATATCATAATTGGCCTCAACGGGTAATACTTCGAGCAAAAACATGATGGCCAGGGATTTGGGGTTTTTTAAAATAAATGACTTCAGCACGTTGTCCTGATTTGTTTTTATTTTATCTGTTTCTGCAGTCAGTGCTTTACGTAAGGAATCATAATTTGTTGTGGCCATTTCTTTATAAGACATGTTGATACTGTCTATCTTGTTTTTATTGGCCGTAATCATTTTTTGATTCTTAAACACATGATAGGTCTGCTCCGAACCTGTTACCTCCAGGTATTTTACTAAATCTCTGGTGTCGGATGTAAAAACAACTTTTTCACCCGGTTGCAATATCATCCAAACCGCATTATTATTATCAAACTGAAGTTTATAAAAATCGGTTTTTTCAACATCAGTTTTTATTAAAAATTTACCGTCAGTCCCGATAGGCGCACTGGTTTTTAATAACAGTTCTTTACCAACATGGTACAAACTGGCGGTGTTAAAAATATTGTTTTTTAAGGTACCGCTGATGCTTACCTGTTTGAGGATTTGCGCATGAACAGGTAATGTTCCCGATACCATCATCAACAGAAAAGAGAAACCAAAATATTTAAATGTCTTTTTCATTTGTATTTTCATAAAATTAATAACGATACCAGAAACAACTATAAACAAAAAATCAAAAACCCGGTTCAAAGGATTTTTGATTTTTTACAAAAAGATTTGTTTTCTTTATTTAAGTCCAAGTTCTGCTTTAACCATCGGAAGGATATCCTCAGTCGGGTCGGAATACAACAACACGCCAATCCCGGCATCAAAAATATACGTATACTGATTATCTTTTCCGACTTTTTCGATGGCGGCTTTTGCCGAATCAATAATGGGTTTTAAAAGTTCATTCTGCTTTTTTTCCAGTTCTGTCTGTGCTGATTCCTGAAAGGCTTCAATCCTGGCCTGAATATCCTGTAACTCTTTTTGATTCGTTTGCTTTATCAAATCAGTCATGTTGGATTCATTGGCAAGATAAGTCTGATATTTGGTTTCCAGTTCATTCTGCATGCCTTTTAACTGATTTTCGAGTGTTTTGGCATATTCGGTAATTTTGGCCATCGCCGAATCCCTGCCGGGCATGAGTTTTAATAATTCATTCGAATCAATGTGTCCGAATTTCTGTTTTTTCTGGGCAAATGAAACCGTAGTAAAACCAACCAATAAAATGACAAATAAAATTTTAGCAATTTTTTTCATATTCAATGTTAATTAATAATGGTTTGCAAAGATAATATTATTTCCCAATCACACATTTATTATTCATCTTTATCGTCCTTGCCGTCGTTTGTTTTAATGGCGCCGGGTTTATAGCCGAGTTTTTCAAGTACATCATCACTGCGGTCATTCTTTGAATTGGCATACAACATGGTCGTACTTCCTGCTTTATCAAAAATAACAGCATAGCCGCTGGCATTTGCAATACTTTCAACAGCATCATATACTTTGTCCTGAATGGGCTTTATAATTTCCTGACGTTTTTTAAAAAGGTCGCCGTCCTTACCAAATCTCTTTTTCTGGAGATCTTTTGCTTCTTTTTCCTTGGCAATTATTTCATCCTGTCGTTTTTTCTTTATATCTTCAGGAAGCAAAACGGCATCTGCCTGATAATCTTTGTACATTTTATCGATTTCGGCAAACTTGGCTTCTATTTCTTTCTGCCAGTCAACTGAAAGCTTGTCAAGCAGATCCTGGGCATCGCGGTATTCTGACATATTTTCAAGGATATATTCAGAATCGACAAACGCAAATTTCTGCGCACTTGAGCTAAACGACAATGCAATCATTGCAAATAATAATACTGATAAT
This sequence comes from Bacteroidales bacterium, assembly GCA_035389045.1. Lineage (GTDB taxonomy): Bacteria > Bacteroidota > Bacteroidia > Bacteroidales > CAIWKO01 > CAIWKO01. The sequence continues at coordinate 20,905 of DAOORA010000040.1, forward strand.
TTTTTCATGATGTCCTCCGGTTTTTTGTTTTAATCAATAGATTGGTTAATTGAAAAATGGAACTGACTGCCCCCCAGCCCTTTGCCGTTAGCATCAAATCCATATCCCCAGTCGAGTCCCAGTATTCCGAACATTGGCAAAAACACCCTGACGCCGACCCCTGCCGACCGGTAGATATCAAACGGATTGAACTGTTTCCATTTTTCCCACGAATTACCGCCTTCAGCAAATCCAAGTACATACACTGTAGCCATCGGATTTAATGATATGGGGTAACGCAGTTCAACGGTAAATTTGTCAAAGATCGCACCGCCAACATATCCGTTATCATTAGTAGGCGTCAGCGAATTATTGGTATATCCGCGCAAGGCTATCAACTCCCTGTTGTCAAGCGAATAACCCGACAATCCATCGCCACCTAAATAAAAACGTTCAAAGGGCGGAACTCCGATTTTTTTGTTGTAGGAGCCCAGAAATCCAAATTTTCCACGGACGCTTAATACCAAATTCCCTGCCAACTTTGTATAAGTCGATGCGGAAATTTTCCATTTATGGTATTCGATCCATTTGTATTTATCTGCATCGGCAAGGGTGGTGTAATCTTTTTGATTAAATAATGAATAGGGAGGCGTCAGCTGAAACATCAACGATACTTCGGAACCGGACCGGGGATAAATAGGCGCATCAATTGAATTACGGGAAAGTGTTATGGTATAATTCAGGTTATTGGAAGTGCCGTCTGTAAAAGAATAAGAAGAATAATAATTATCCAGTTTATAATTTTTAAAACTGATTTCATTATAGAGGGTAAAAAAATCATCCGGCCATTTCAGTCTGGAACCCAAACCGACAGAGGCGCCCCAAATACCAATGGCCTGACGGCTTTCATCACTCTTTTTTAATCCGTTGGTCTGCGATGAATAATAAACCGACACACTGAAAGCAAGGGGTTTGCGGCCGCCAAGCCAGGGTTCGGTAAAAGAAGCATTGTATGCCTGATAATATTTTCCGTTGGTCTGTGCACGCACGCTCAGCTTTTGCCCGTCACCCGAAGGCAGGGGCGACCAGGCCGATTTCTTGAAAAAGTTCTTGGTGGAGAAATTATTGAAGGATACGCCCAGGGTCCCCACCAGGTATCCATTGCCCCACCCGCCGGAAAGTTCCAGCTGATCAGAGGATGTTTCTTCAACAGAATATTCGATGTCAACGGTACCATCGGTAGGATTGGGGATAATATCCGGAACGATCTTTTCTGCATTAAAATATTTCAATTGGGCTAATTCGCGGGTAGTACGGATGATATCAGAACGATTGAACAACTGCCCGGGCTTTGAACGTATTTCCCTGATCACCACATGATCCCTGGTCTTGGTATTTCCCCTGATGGTCACTTTATTGATATAGGCCTGTTTCCCTTCAATAATCCTGATCTCCATATCAATAGAATCACCTTCAATGGCCGTTTCCACCGGTGTGGCACTGAAAAAAAGATAACCGTTATCCATATACAGAGAGTAAACATCAAAACCGTTGGGATTATAGCTCAGGTTGGTCTCAAGTTCTTTCTGGTTGTATACATCCCCTTTATTGATTTTCAGGATGGCATTCAAATCCCGTTCGGAATATATGGTGTTCCCGATCCATGTTATTTTGCGGAAATAGTATTTTCTTCCTTCTTTCAAATCAATATTAATATCAACTGTGTTTTCGCCCGAACGGACAACCGTATCATGCAGAATTTTTGAATCGCGGTATCCCAGTTCATTATATTTATCTATAATGGCTAGTTTATCCTTTTTATATTCTTCGGCCAGGAATTTTGCTGATTTAAAAATTCTTATGTTGACACGTTCGGAAATATAATTGATAAAATTTTCTTCGATGCTGATGCTGTCGCGGACAAAAAGTTTTTTGACCGATTGGTACAAAAGTGTATCACATCCCATAAAAGGCTTAAAGATGGTTTTCTCTTTTGTTTTCTTCATCAGGTGTTTCAATTTGAAATCCGTGACATGATCATTACCAATAATATTGATCTTTCTTATCTTGACCTTTTTATTTCTGTTTATCTCAATATTTAACCTGGAAGCATATTTGCCGGATGAGGTATCGATGATTTCATTGATTTTAACATCTGCATTATAATATCCCTTATCGTTATAGTATGTTTTAATGATATTTTCTGATCGTAAAATAACATTGCGCGTTATAACATCGCCTTTTGACAAGTTGATTTTTTCGCGAAGGTCATCCACTTCGGATTTTTTTACATTGGATGAAAACAAAGGGGCTGCTGCCAGGCGCGGGTGCTCCGTTAATTGTATCTCAAACCATATTTTGCCTTCTTCGATTTGTGTGGCAAAGATCTTCACGTCATCAAAGAGTCCCTGCTTCCAGAGATTCTGCACCGCGTTAGATGTCTGTTCGCCCGGCACCATGATTTTCTGCCCTTCGTATAATCCGGTGAGCAGTTTACAAATGTTAGTATCCGTATATTGAACGCCTCTGAAAACTAATTTTTGTATTACATATTCTTTGGGGCTGCCATAGTCAATATTCCCTTTATCATCTGTCTGGGCTGTTACGGGTATGCTGATTAAAAGAAGAATAAACAGTTTATAGAAATTTTTAAACATCATTGTGCATTAATTTGCTCGCTGGTCATACCAAATCTTCGTTCTCTATTTTGAAAATCTATGATAGCATTATAAAAATCTTTTTTTCTGAAATCAGGCCATAATACCGGCGAAAAATACAACTCGGTATAGGCAAGCTGCCAAAGCAGGAAATTACTGATACGATACTCGCCACTTGTTCTGATGAGTAATTCAGGATCGGGTATTCCCCTGGTGGTCAGGGATGAAGATATGAGTTTCTGATCAATATCTTCTACCTGTATCTGGTTGTTTTTTACCTGCAGTGCAATATCTTTAACGGCTTCTGTTATTTCCCACTTTGAGCTGTAGCTGAGGGCAAGCACTAATGTCATCCGGTTATTACCAGCTGTTATTCTGATCGTGTTCATAAGCTCATTATAGCAGTCCTTACGCAGATTTTTAATATCGCCAATGGCTAATAAACGAATATTATTTTTTATTAGTGTTTGCGTCTCATTATTTATTGTTTTAACCAAAAGCTGCATTAAGGCATCGACTTCATATTTCGGCCGGTTCCAGTTTTCGGTGGAAAAGGCATACAGTGTGAGATAATGGATACCCAACTCTGCGGCAGCTTCAACGGTCTCCCTCACGGCAAGCACACCATGTTCATGCCCGAATATACGCAAAGCGCCTCTTTTTCTGGCCCAGCGTCCGTTCCCATCCATAATTACGGCAACGTGCCGGGGCAACTTTTCAGGATTAATTTTTTCTTTCATGCAAATTGTTTAGCGCAGAATAAATTAATCCTTGTATTTAATTTTGATATTGGGATGTTGCCTATAGGCATCGCATTTTGCACGTTTGGCCTTGATAAGAACTGAAACGGTAAGACCAGTAAAAACATACCAGTCTTTGGTTCTTGAGTTTCCGCGTTTCAACCCGGTATAGTTATGACCTTCCTGGGTATTGCTGAGCGAAGGATCGGCCAGAGCTGCCGCCACGGGTCCGTTTTCGGCGGCTAAAGTAACAGGATCGGCATACAACGTGCTCACATCATCAATATAATCGGTGAAGGTTTTTCGGATGCCATACTCCAAACCAATACTTACCAGTTTATGCGGAGAATATTTCACTCCTAATCCAAAAGGTATCGCAAATGTGGTCAGCGAATATGGTTTTGATGCATTGGGCATAGTGGTTCCCTGGCCTTCTGTTCCCAAAGAATGAAGTTCATACCATGTATCCATATACTTGGCTTTGGGATTAAAATTAAATAATGATGCTCCAACAAAAATATACGGTGAGATAAAATGCCGCTTATCACCGGTGATATATTGCAAAAAGTTAAACTCGACCTGGGGAGAAAATTCAAAAATATACGATTTAAAATACAGATTGCGGTCAACATTGGCTTTGGATACAGCATCACTGCCTTCCAGCCCGCCAATCAGTGCATTGACTTTTAAAGCCCACCGTGGTGTGATATTATAGCGATATATAAGGCCTCCGGCAAAGCGGGTCTGTAAAAAATGCTTTGACGGATTGAGATCCCCGAGATAATATGAACCTCCTAAAAAAACACCGAGTTCAGACCGGTAAAATTCCTGGGCTTTCAGTCCGCTGGTAAATAATAACGAGAACAAACAGATCAACAACTTTTTTTGCATATTTTTTAAAATCTCAGTTTTGGAGTATATCCTTCGTTAATTGAATAATATACGGTAAAAAATAATCCGATGAAATGATCGTTATCTCTGGGATCGCCCCGTTGCTGGCCAGGCCTTGTGCTATTATACAAAGGCATTCCGGGTGTGTCATCTATTGCAGGATTTGCCATACTTACAGCTAATTGTCCTTTTGATTGTAATAACGCATTTTCATCAAAATATGTTGTACTGACGTCGTCCAGATAATCTGTAAATGTAAGCCACTGACTGTATTCAAGTCCTATTTCCCACTCCTTTGATATTTTGATCCTTAACCCGACACCCAAAGGCACTGTCGCCTGAAATGACGAATATTCTTTTCTGGTAGGTACCAAAGTCTGACCTTCAGTACATAGTGGTTTAAGGCTGTGCCAGGAACCATCGTATTTCCCTTTGGAATTGAAATACAGCCCCCCTATACCAGCCTGGATATAAGGAGTATAGGTCAAATTACGCCATGCACGTACTCCACGGAGGTTATACTTCCGTCCTTTTTGTTTTATTTCATAAAGAAAAACGATGCTGGATGATAATCCGTAGGTGGATGTGCGGAAATTAAGGTTCCTGTTATGACGAAAAGTTTCCAGCGTCCATTTATCGTTTCCGCTGAGCCAGATATAATCAAAAGAGGAACGCCAGGCAAAATGTTCTGCAAAACGGTAAATATAACCCACCATAACAGATGGCCGGACTGCCTGAATATCAAAGTCGCGCAAACTGAATGTTTCCGAGCCGATCTTGTTCAATCCGCCAAGATCACCAAGAAAATTCGAAGCGCCAACAGCAATATAAACCTTATGAATATCTTTTTTGAAGGATTTGTTCTTGTAATTACTATTGTTTTGCCCGGTAAATAAGCGCGAGGTATTTACCATGTCCGTTTTCAGGGTCTCTTTAACAGGACTGTTCATGACCTGTGCCAGGGAGGTTCCCACAACAAAAACCATGACCACTAAAATAAAGAATATCCTTTTCATAATAATATTATCAAGAACTTACAAAAGTATAAAATATTTTAGAAGTGACAAAATTGTGACGTATTACATCGTTTCTTAATTTCTTTTATCCCATCCCCACATAAGTTTTTCCCTGATTGTGGAAAAAAATGACTTGGTGCCAAATTGGACAAGATTAATTTGAAACGCTTCTTTTTTGATTTCCAGTTCAATAGAAGAGTGGATTACCGCATTGTTTGAATCGAGGGTAACCAGATAGTTCTCCATGCGGCCCTCAACCTTCAATTTTATAACGGAAGTATCAGGAACAACTATCGGCCTGACGGTCAGGTTGTGTGTTGCAATGGGTGTAAGGATGAAATTATTCGAATCCGGAGTAATGATCGGACCACCGCAACTCATAGAATAAGCTGTCGAGCCAGTGGGAGTCGAAACAATCAATCCGTCGGCCCAGTAAGTATTTAAAAACACATCGTCGACATAAGCATGTATCGTGATCATCGAAGAAGAATCCCTTTTATGAACCGTAATTTCGTTAAGGGCAAAACTGAACCCGCCAAACAGGTTGACCGGTTTATTCAGGCGGATAAGTGTACGTTTCTGAATAACGAATTTTTTATCCATAATACATTCAATAGCTTCACTGATTTCATCTTTTGATATACCCGATAAAAATCCAAGACGTCCGGTATTAAAACCCAAAATGGGGATCCCGGAGTCTCTCACCAGAGATATGGTTTTTAACATAGTGCCATCTCCACCTATACTAAAAAGAAAATCAGTGTTTTCAAGAAGGTCATGATAATTATTAAATGAAGTTACATTTTCATTGATCAATCGGCTCTTAAGTAGTATTTTATAAACAGGTTCATAAATGGACACTTCAAATTTATGGTAATTCAGTTTTCCCAGAAGTTCTATATAGTATGCTTCCAGTTCTTCGGAAAAATTTATTGCAAAAAGAGCAATACGCATATAATTATATTAAATATTCAAGTAATTCATAAGGGAGTCGTAACGGTCCTGCAGATCATTTTTGTATTCCATCTCAGTAAAACTTGCAAGAACAACATAGCCATAGCGTTCAAACGTCTGCAAAACGGGAAAAATATTCATTTTACTTATCTTTATGGTGATCTCCAGTTTCATGGAATCATGATGCGAACTTACATAACAATTTAATATCTTGGCATCATTGGCCTCCACGATTCGTGCAATTTCTTCAAGCGAATAATCGTTATGGTTACGCTCCATAATAATGATACCTCCTGGATTTTGAATGGAAGCCGCCTGAGAATATTTTTCGAGGAGGTTGGGCAGCGTTATGGAACCCAGGTAACGGTTTTTTTCATCAACAACAGGGACAATAGACAAGTTCAACTCTCCGGCCAGCGAAATAATTTCAAAAATATGCTGATGCTGATACACAAATGCGTTGGTTGCAGAAAGGTTATGGCTTCCTATAGATTCCTCGGGTTTATTTAAGGCATAAATATCGTTTTCGGAGATCAGCCCCAGAAATTCAACATTGTTGACGATAGGCAAATGACATATTTTCTGATCTTCCATCAGTTTAAGCGCATAGATAGCTGTGTCGGATGTTAATACCGGTATTACGGCATCGGTGTACAGGTCATTGGCAAGCATAATACTTTCAGTCCAAATAATTTTCTACAAACATACTAATTTTTAACTTTGCCTGCAAAATAAGATACTATGACAAAACTGAGTGTAAATATAAATAAAATTGCCACGCTTCGCAACGCCCGAGGTGGAAATTTGCCCGATGTGCTGCACACCGCCCTGGATTGTGAGCGTTTTGGGGCACAAGGGATAACGGTTCACCCAAGGCCCGACGAGCGCCATATCCGATTTTCAGATGTGTATGAACTTAAAAAAAATATTTCCACGGAGTTGAATATCGAAGGGTATCCTTCTGAATCTTTTATCAGCCTGGTACTCGATGTAAAACCTGCACAGGTAACCCTTGTGCCCGATGCTCCCGATGCCATCACATCAAATGCGGGCTGGGACACAATTAAAAATTCAGCTTTTTTAAATGAGATTGTTGCTGTTTTTAAAAAACAAGGTATCCGGACTTCTATTTTTATTGATCCCGATGTAAAAATGATTGAAAAAGCGCTTGAAACCGGCACCGACCGTATTGAACTTTATACAGAAGATTATGCAAAAAATTACCCGTCAGACAGGGAAAAAGCCATTTTTCTTTATAAAAAAGCCGCGGAAAAAGCTCTGGATCTTGACCTCGGTTTAAATGCCGGTCATGACCTGAACCTGCAAAATCTCAGATATTTTGCAGAAACCATTCCCGGCCTGCTCGAAGTATCTATAGGTCATGCCTTGATTTGTGACGCCTTGTATTTCGGATTGGAAAATACGATACAGATGTATCTGCGTTGCCTGAACATTATTGCTGACTAAGGGTTCCTGACTCTTCGTAAATGACGGTCAGTATGGTTTGACCTACTGCTTTCAGGGAGTTTTTATCAACATTTTCCAGGTTATCATTGGTCGTGTGCCAGTATTTATAAAATCCAGAGTTCGTCTGCATATCATGGTGGATTATATCAATGGTAGGAATACCGCTTATTTTATTGATATAATAATGATCGTCGGTGATCGGATTGGTCTGTTCGTTTGAAAAATGTCCGCCATAACCTATACGCGACGCAGCATCCCAGACCTTGTTCACCACGTCGGGGGCATATTCCATGGAGAAACCTTCCTTGGTAAAATTCGCATTTGTCACGCCGACCATGTCGAGCAAAATGCCATATTTTGCTTTATAACCCGGCACATGAGGGTTCTTCGCCCAAAACTGTGAGCCAAGTCCCCAGTTATCTTCTTTATATTCTGCATTATCATCCTGCGGTTCACCATAATCTTCGGCATCAAAAAAGATGATATCTACACCCAGGTTCGTTTTATTTAAACTCAGAATTCTTGCAACTTCAATAAGTACCCCTACCCCGCTGGCTCCGTCGTTAGCTCCGTCGATGGGGGTGCGACGCATGGCCTCATCTTCGTCCCAATCGGCATAAGGACGAGAATCCCAGTGCGAACAAAGCATAATTCTTCCCGGAGCATCCACATTAAAGGATGCTATGATATTTTTCATATTTAACAGGGAGCCATTATACGCGCGGACCTTACCTTTCTGAACCATCACTTCAGTGGTATAACTTTTTAGTATTTGTTCAAGCCACACGGCACATCTGGAATGTGCTTCCGTATTCGGAACCCTGGGGCCAAAATCCGTCTGAGTTTTCACAAATAAATATGCAGAATCCTCATTAAAAACAGGAACCTGTACTTTGGGTCCCAAGGTCTTGATTGTTTTTTCATCTGCTGTTTTTTTCTTTGAATTGCCGCACGAAGAAAAAATGCTGCAAACCATCAAAAAAACAAAAAATAATTTAAGTCCTTCTTTCATGATTTTCACCGGATAAAAATTTAAAAAAATTATAAGTATCTGATAACGATTTCTTTATTTGAATATATGAAAAAGATAACGCTTCTGTAAGTTTTTTATTTGAGTATACAGAAGTTTTTTGTGAGATTTCCGCTATGGTTTTATTAAAATCTGAGTCTTTTCCGGTAATAAAATCGTTTACTGCGGTACATCTCCATGCCAGCCCGGTCAGGAAGCTACCTGCACGTCTGCCGGGTGCAGGTTTTCCAACCGTTTCAGCTATCAAAGCAAAAAATTCACGGTAGGTCAGATTCTCAGCAGAAACAACATAGGTCTCATTCTTTATATCGCTGTCCATCAATGAAATCATAGCACGGGCCACATCGCGCACATCAACATATGCGCTGCTTCCGGCCGGATAATATTTAAATCCCTTCCGGATTTTATTGAACAATACACCCAATCCGCTGTCCGGCTTCGAAGGCCCGGTGATAACCGAAGGCCGTACTATAACGGTATCAAGTCCTTCAGCTGCACCACGCCATATTTCGAGTTCCGCTTTATATTTGCTGGTGGCATATGCAGAATGTTTTTCCTGTCTATCCCACACAATAGTGTCACCGAGAAGCTCTTCATCTTCCGCAATAGCAATGGAACTCACATGGCATAATTTCTTTACACCCGCATCAATAGCTGTATTCACAACATTTGCAGTGCCCTTAACATTGTTTACGGTAAGGGTTTTTGAGTTTTTATGTGAAAAACTCACGGTGGCAGCACAATGATATACTTGCTCCACACCCTGCATTGCCTTTGACAGGCAGTGGATGTCCAGGATATCTCCTTCCACCCAATCGATACGGTCAAAAAGATGATCTTTATGGTAGAAAGAAAAAACAGTACGGGTATAAGCCTGGTCGGCGGAAGATCGTTTTAAAGCCCTGATATTCAAATCTTTACTGGTACAAAGTTCTGTAAGCAGGTGCGCTCCTAAAAATCCTGTGCCTCCGGTAACAAGTATCATAAATAAATATTCAATATGTGCAAAATTAGCATTAATAATCATAAAGTTTACTAATTTTGTTTATTAAGCGTCACTGAACGTTGGTAATAATGTTTTACAAATTTTTCTTTTTTAGTTTTGTTTTCTTTATCCTGGTAAAAAGTTCATTTACGCAGATCATCCCTGCTGTTTCACGCGTTGACTGGAGCACGGCTGGTAACAGATTTTCCTTTCCGTCTGACGCCCCGGTAGTTAACATATTTTCTTTCGGCGGGATTTCCGATGGTGTCACTGATAATCTTGCAGCCCTGAACAATGCTATGGCTTCTTTCGGCGGACACCCCGGCATTGTTTATTTTCCTGCCGGATCCTATCTTTTAACTTCGATGATTAGTGTGCCGGATTCTATCTGGCTGCGTGGCGCAGGTTCGGATTCCACCTTTATCAAAATAGCTCATAGTAGCATTGGTTTTTATTTCTCTGGCTCCGCCACAAATAGTTTTGCATATATCCTCTCAGGCTTCCAGAAAGGATCGCATAAGATACAGGTAAGCAATCCGGGATTATTTGCTGCCGGAAACTATTGCGAGATGCGTCAGGATAATGGAAGCTGGGATGTCGAACCGGCAAGTTGGGCAACTTACTCTGTAGGACAAATTGTACATATTGATTCCATAATCGGGGACACCCTGGTGCTGACCGACGGCTTACATATCACCTTTGACACTTCACTGAACCTGCAGATACGAAAAATCTTACCCCGGAACGCATCAGGTATCTCATGTATAAATGTGGAAAGAACAGATAATTCAACCGAAAATTCCGGGTATAACTTTGGTTTTAATTATGCGGTAAACTGTGAGCTCCGCGGAATTGAAAGTAATAAAAGCCAGGGAAGCCATTGCATGATAGGATTAAGTTCTCATATTTCGGTCAGCGGATGCTATTTTCATGATGCTTTTCTTTACGACGGTAGCGGTACCAAGGGCTATGGGGTTACGCTTAACAACCACGCCACCCTCTGCCTTGTGCATAACAACATTTTTAACCACCTCCGCCACGCCATGATGACCAAACACGGCGCCAACGGCAATGTTATCGCTTATAACTATTCATGTAATCCATACAGGAACGGCACACTGGAATATCCGCAGGATTATTGCGGTGATATTTCGCTTCACGGGCATTATTCCTTTGCCAATCTTTTTGAAGGCAATATTGTGCAAACCATTTATATGGACCAGACCTGGGGACCGGCCGGGCCTTACAATACTTTTTTTCGCAACCGGGTGGAAAGGTACGGAATTGTAATGTCATCAGCATTAACAAACAACCAAAATTTGGTCGGTAATGAGATTACCGGAACAGGATTTACGTTTCCATTCTCGTGGGGGGCATATACGCTGACCGGAAGCGGTCATATTCAGCATGGGAACAACAGGAACGGGACCATAATCCCTACAGGAACAAACACCCTCGGGGATATTTCATATTACCTGGCCTCACAGCCCTTATTTTGGAATTTAAGCCAGCCCTGGCCGGATATTGGCATCCCCGGCATCCTGGGAGCCGGCACTATTCCGGCAAAAGAACATTATACGGCTGCGGAATACACCGATTGCAGCCAGCACAGCATCATCACTACTATTCCCCGGAATCATTCAAAAGAACTTACAGTATATCCCAATCCTACCACAGGCAAACTTTTTGTCATCCTCCCGGTTGAAAACACAAGTATTTATTTACAGGTCACAGATATGAAAGGAACAAAAGTAATTAGTGCCATTCCAGACGTTGGTAATTCCGGTTATGAGTTCGATGTTTCATGGTTGAAACCAGGAATATACTTGTTTCGCATAGAAACTGAAAAAGAAGTTTATACATATAAATTTATAAAACAATAGATATTCACGACAATCTTTTACCGCCCCAATTTCATCTGCCGTTTCATTTCCGGGTCAAAAAGTTCAAGTTCCGGTTTTTTCTTTTTGTGTTTTTTATTTCTGAAACTCACGTTTAAATCCCACCAGATACTGTCACGTTTTTTTACACGTTTTGTTTTCTTATTAAAAACATATTGTTTAGTGAACACAGGTCTTCGTCCATGTCCAAAGGAACCGGCATCGGTATCTTTGGGACGGAACAAAGCAAACTTTTTGGTGACGCGTTTTTTCTTTGCACTAAAGCCAAAAGCGCCCTGATGTCTTTTTACCCTGACCTTAAAACTGCCGGATTCGCTGATGCGTTTGATACCGCTGAAAACGAGATGATTTCTGGATATGCTACCCTTTTTCCCCGGAAGGGTACTCCGTCCGGCAAAATGACGGTGTTTGGCTCCAAACGAACCGCTTTCCCGGTTTCTTTTTTGAGGCGCAAAAGCCAGAAAACTGCCTTTCGACACCACACTGTTTTTCTTCTTGCTGAAACGGAAAAGTCCCGAAGTTCTTCTATATTTTGAGCCAAAACTGTCACGGGCACCCGAATGTCCGGCATATCCTCCTCCGGTTTTCTTCCCGGGTTTGGAAGAAAATGAATCCCGGCTGAAACCACCTCCCGTCCGGCTTTTTTTGGCTGAACTGAACGAATCGTTGAAGCGTCCTTTTTTCCGCGCAAACCCGAAATGCTTTTCAACCGTACGGTTACGGGTCTTGCTGAACTTAAACTGGGTCTTGTGCTTTATATCTTTAGGGATGAACGGATCAACCAGGTTGCGATGGCAGGACTGCAACAATAATGAAACAAATAAAAAAAGAAGCAGCGCCTTATGATTTTTCATGCAGTAATTTGAAAACCAGTTGCAAAAATAACTATTGCCTGTTTGTCAAAAAACATTTATTTTGTACCCGGAACATAAATAATATAAAATACATCAATCTAATGAAAAAATTATTGCTGGTTTTTAGCTTTTTAGTCATTGCCCAAAGTACATTACGGGCTGACGAAGGCATGTGGCTTCCTATGTTTATCGACAGGTTGAATTACACTGATATGCAGAAAATGGGGCTAAAACTCACACCCGAAGAGATTTACAGTGTGAATAATTCAAGTATTAAAGACGCCATAGTGTTGTTCGGACAGGGTTGCACCGGGGAGATGATTTCCTCTCAGGGGCTGTTACTGACCAATCATCACTGCGGTTATGGCGCCATTCAATCAAAAAGCAGTGTGGAAAAAGATTATCTTACCCATGGTTTCTGGGCTATGAATTTCCGTGAAGAATTACCGATACCCGGGCTGGCCGTAAAATTCCTTGTCAGGATTGAAGACGTCACTCAAAAAATATTATCCCAGCTGCATCCTGAAGCAAGTGAAAAAACACGGATGGTCAGGATACAGGAACTAAGTGATAAAATTCAAAAAGAAGCTACTCAGGGTACGTCCTATGATGCCGTGGTCAAAAGTTTTTTCGAGGGAAACGAATTCTATCTCATTGTCTATCAAACCTATAAGGATATCCGTTTAGCCGGCGCGCCACCATCGTCCATCGGACGGTTTGGAGCAGATACCGATAACTGGATGTGGCCCCGTCATAAAGCCGATTTTTGTTTATTCCGTGTATATTCGGCGCCGGATGGCTCTCCTGCCGCCTATTCCGAACAAAATATTCCCATGAAACCCAAACATTCACTGCCCGTTTCCGTCAAAGGGGTAAAAAACGGCGATTTCACGATGATCCTGGGTTATCCCGGAACCACCGAACGATACCTCACTTCATACGGAATCGAAATGTATGTCAATCAATCGTATCCTGCACGCATCAAAGCCCGTGAAAAAAAACTCGCCATTATGCGCGAAGATATGGACGCAGGTCCTGATGTACGGATAAAATATTCTTCAAAATATGCGGCTATTTCCAACTACTATAAGAATTTCATCGGAACTGTGAAATCGTTGAACCGACTGAAAGTAGCCGATAAAAAAAGACAACTTGAAGAGCAGTTGGAAACCTGGATTTCGGCCGATAGTACCCATGTTGAAAAGTATGGTAAAGCGCTTCAGACTATTAAAGAGGCATATGCCGGATTACAGAAAACAAACCTGGCACGTATTTATTTTTCGGAATCCATCGGAGGCTGCGAAGCATTGTCTTTCTCAAGAAGGTTTAACAGTCTGATGATTTTACTTAAAGAGAACCCTTCTGATACCAATAAACGGAACAGCAAGATCAGCGAACTGAGATCCTATGCAGATAACTTTTACAAGGATTATAACAAAGCAACCGATCAGAAGCTCACCGCTGCCATGCTAAAAATGTTCTACGATAATGTCCCTGTGGAACAACAACCCCGATACTTTCTGAAACTGGTGTCCGACAACAAAAACAATTTTGATAAACTTAGTGCATCATTATTTTCAAAAACAATTTTCGGTGATCCCGGCAGAGTGAACAAATTCCTGAATAAACCGGACAAAAAAGTACTTGAATCGGATGCGATGTTAATTCTTATCAATGCTTTTATTAATAAAAACAATGATATAACAAGCATCTGGGACCTATCCAACGAAAAGCTGTCAGAAGGAAAGCGTCTTCTGGTGGCCGGGTTGCGCGAGATGATGCCCGAAAAGATATTCTACCCGGATGCAAACCAGACCATGCGCCTGACCTATGGTAAAGTCCAGGATTATTTTCCTGCTGATGCTGTTCGTTATAATTATTTTACCACACTCGAAGGCGTAATGCAGAAGGAAGACTCTTCCAACTGGGAGTTTATTGTACCCGAAGGCCTGAAAGAACTTTATAAAAATAAAGATTTTGGAATTTATGCAGAAAACGGAGAAATGAAGGTTAATTTCATCAGCAATACGGATATTACCGGGGGTAATTCGGGAAGCCCTGTCCTGGATGCCAACGGATACCTGATCGGGCTGGCTTTCGACGGCAACTGGGAGGCTATGAGCGGCAACATTCTTTTTGAGCCCGAATTACAAAGAACCATCAATGTGGATATCCGTTATGTATTATTTATTATCGATAAATATGCAGGTGCAAAAAATCTGATCGATGAAATGAATATTATTCAATAAACAATACCAATGAGCCGTAATTGATTTAAGCTGATGTTTTCATCATCATATCCGCAAAGCTAAAGAAGGATCATGGCAAAAAAGCAGGTACAAAAAAGGTCGACGCCCATCCGTAAAATCCCTGAGCTGCAGCAACAGCCCGGCAGGGCAGATTATGCGGGCAAAACCTCTGCATTCTTCAATAAAACGCCGCTTATCCTCCTGATCATTATTTTGGCCTGTATCACTGTTTATTACCGTACGCTATCTTATGACTATACACATTATGATGATGATATCATGATACTAAACAACCTGGCGTTCCTGAAAGACCTCTCCAATCTCCCGGAAGCCATCGTCCTCGATGCCTGGTTCATGCATAAAGGCATTGAACTGTACCGGCCTTTGCAGAATATTTCATACATGATGGATGCCCAGATAGGTAATGATATCATTTTTTCAACACATCTGACAAATTTAGTACTTCATATTCTTTGTTGCATTGCCATTTTCTTCCTCCTGACACAGTTAAAATTTGATCGTAAATACGCTTTCCTTGGCGCACTCGTTTATGCGGTTCACTATCTTTTTCTCCACGCCGTTATATGGATCCCTGCACGAGGCGACCTGCTCCTTTCGCTCTTTTCTTTCCTGTCTATGCTCACATTCCTGCTGCTTATACGCACAGATAAGTGGTATTACTATGCTTTAAATATTATTGCATTCTCCCTGGCCATGTTTTCAAAAGAAACAGCCATCATGCTGCCCCTCTTGTTTATTATCTACCTGTTACTTTTCCTCCGGAAAAGCTTTTTCAGAAAAAAACACCTGATCCTGGCAGGGTTTTATGCGTTAAGTATTATCGCATTTTATTACCTGCGGGAATTATCTGTCATTAAAAAAGACCAGACAGGAATTGGTAATTTCTTTCTTAACCTGCAAACCATTCCTGAAGTCATCCAGAAATTCTTTGTCCCGGTAAATTTCTGTACAATGCCTGCTTTCAACACTACGGCAACCATAATTGGAATGATGATCATTGCCGGATTTGTACTATTATTTATTTTCCGGAAAAAGCTATATAACCCACTGATAATGTTCTCCCTACTCTGGTTCATCTGTTTTCTCCTGCCGGGTATGATCTATCGCCCGGATTTCACCGATTTTTCTTACGAATATCTTGATCACCGTGATTATCTCCCATCTTTAGGGATACTTATGATCCTTTTAAGTCTTGTTCAGGGTCATGAAATCCGATCAAAAAATGCATTTGCCGGTAAGCTAATCCTTTTTGGCTCCTTGCTGGTATTGATTTACCTTGGTTTTTTGAACTTTATGCTGAACGGTATATATAAAAATGCCGTCCGATATTCCGAATCGGCCATCACGCATAATCCCAGCTGCGCACAAGGTTATTTTATCCACGGTTGTGAAATGGAGAAAGCTAAACAAGAAGATGCAGCCCTGGCTGATTTCAGCAATGCGGTCAAATACCACCCCAATTTGTTTGAAGCGCGTTACAACAGGGCCGCCATATTGTACAAGAAAAAAGAATATAAAAAAACGCTCGGCGACCTTGATTATATCATTAATTATAAACCCGGCTATGGTTACGATGCTTATTCCTTACGGGGAGCCGTAAGAAGCAATGTGGGCGATTACGAAGGCGCTGAAAAAGATTTCCAGACAGCATTACAGCTAAGACCTGATTATCCTGAAGCAAAAAACAATTTAGATGCTGTTAAAAAAATTCTGGGAAATTTACCTGGGAAATTTAATGAAGATGGGTTGAACTACGCTAAAAACGGCAACTACCAGGAAGCATTGAAATCATTTGAGAATGCATATACCAAAGACACTGCCAACTACAACACACTGCTCAACATCGGAAACTGCAAACTGGCCCTGGGTAATCTTACCGGAGCCTGTGAGGACTGGAAAAAAGCGGCAAGACGCGGAGCCCCGGGCGCACAGGAAATGATCAATCATTATTGTAAATGATATATAATAATAAAAATATTTATATAAAGATAAGATTCAAAGCAATTTATAACCCTTAAATAAAAAAAACATGTTCGATTCATCACACTTCCACCCCATGATTGTGCACTTTCCGGTTGCACTCATAATGATCGGTTTTCTGGCCGATGTACTCAGTCTTTTCTTTAACAAAAAAGAGCCATGCTTGTCAAAAGCAGGGTTTTATTTGATGATACTTGGCACGCTGGCTGCTGTTGCCGGATATTTGACAGGGGAATTCTTCACGGCTGATCTTACCGGCGCTGCCGGAGAACTTAAGGAAAGACATGAGGTTTTTGCAAAGATCACCATGTACGTGATGATAGCGGCATGTCTGATTAGGATCTACCTTGTATGGAGAAAGAAGATCAACAGCGGCCTTAAATGGCTCGTGTTTTTTCTGTACCTGATTGCCACATGCACGGTAGGTTATACAGGTCTTCTAGGAGGAACGATTGTTTACAATCACATGATCGGATTTGAATCCGCTCCCGGCGAACAAACTGTTGCCGTTTCAAATAAAACTGTTGACAACCTGAAAACGGCTCTTCAGGGAGAAACCACCGCCTCGGCAAAATATGCCGCCTTCGCACAAAAGGCCAATGAAGAAGGCCTTCCGCAAATTGCAGCACTGTTCAGCGCTGCATCAAAAGCAGAAAGCATACATGCCTCCAATCACAAAACTGTTCTTGAAAATCTCGGACATCAAGCAGATGTTCAGACTGAAACAGTTTCCGTTGGCACAACCCTGGAAAATCTCCAATCGGCAATCGATGGAGAAACCGGTGAAACGGAGTCAATATACACCAATTTTATGGACCAGGCAAAAACAGATAATGATAACGATGCTGTAAAATCATTCAGTTGGACACTTGATACGAAATTTAAACAACTGGAACTTTACCAGGCGGCTTCCGATGCCTTAAAGTCGAAAAAAGAAAAATCATTGCCTGACGAATATTACGTCTGCCCAAAATGTGGTTTTACCTATTCATCCGAAGAAGTTGAAGACTACTGTGAGTTGTGTGGAACAGAAAAAGAAAAATATTTCATTTTTAAATAAATAATCATATAACTCAGACAGATTGCATAATGAATAAAGGTTGTTTCAAAAGCCATTTTTTATTAATTTATTACGCTGTGGCGCTCTGTGCCATCTCTGTGAACCCTGCCTGAATAACTTCAGTCAGGCAGACTCTGTGTAATAGTGAAATAAAAACTACACAGAGCGACACTGAAGAAACACAGAGTTACACAGAGGCCATATAAGACAGCCTCATTTTTTATCATTTTATTTAAATTTGTAAACTTGAATAACATCTAATGGAACAACAAGCACTAAAAAAATCAGGCTTCAAAAGTTTTCCCCGGAACTT
>DAOORA010000041.1:0-38456 GCA_035389045.1 Bacteroidales bacterium
TTAGTACCTTATTTTTAATATTGATGTATTTTTTGGCATAATATTCAATAGCAATAAGCTGGAATCAGCATCAGTTCTTTAATTTTCTGAGCCATTATGATGGTTTCTTTTCCAATTTTTGTGATGTAATATTTGTACGAATCGGTTGCCCTTTTTATTAGCCCGTGTACTATTAGCCGTTTTATTAGTCTGCTTATTTTCCCACTATTAAACCCAAGTAATTTTCGCATGTTTTTGTTTCTGAACCCATTGATATTAAACTCACCACGAACAATGGCCGTTAAAACAATTAAATCATCGGCACTAAAGAAGTTAAAACCCTTGTAGTTCCGATTATTCTCGCTTTTAGACGAGGTAACTTTCTCAAGTCTTTCTCTTCCAACTTCTTTATTGTCGAACGCCGAAATAAATTCCAGATATCTTCTGTTTGAAGCTTTCAGATTGTCTGTCAAAAAGGAAAGGCTATAGATGTTTTTCTTTAGCCGAGCTGTCTCATAGGACGTTGTCCCGTCACGGTGTACTACCTCCCGGAAGTGTTTAAAAAAGCTAATATCGTTTGATGTTGTTTCTATGCGCAACATCTTACTGAACTTGTCGTACATTTTTATCGACACTGATCCCATCGTATGTTTTATGCGGCTTCCTTCGATGCGCACATTGTAATTGTTGCCAATTTCGCCTTGATACCTTGGATCAAGTTTATGCCCCAAAAATGTCGCGATGTTTTCAGGTTTTACCGTGTGTATGGCTGTGGCTATAAGTTCACTATAAATCTGTTGCAAATCTTCCTGTTTTTTAAACACAATATCAGTGGCATATTCTGCTTGCATCACGCTCCAATGATATCTCTGGTTAAAATCTTTGTAAACCGGACAGAATTGCCATGCAAACTCATCTAATTTGTGGTGAAGTTTCTCCACACTCATATTGTCCGATAGTTCTTGTGCTTTACCGACATCTTCTATACTATCAAATGCATTGTCCATCATGGTATATTTAATCCCTGCCTGTTTCAATTCTGAAGCCAGCAAATTGTGACCGTTGATATAGACCTGCAAACGGAAAGGACACCATGTGGGTACGCGAACATATCCAAGACCAATTTGTGGGTCAATAAAATAAAAATAGTAATGTAAACATTTGCCCAGATCTGGCTTTAAGAATGTTTTACCCGTTTTCTTGTCGTGCCATGGTTTGTATGTGTTACATGCCTCCATGACTGAGAGGATATGGACGATGCCAGAGTGATCGCCACGCTGTTTTATCTTCTCCGAAATAATGGACTCCTTCCTGATGCTTGATTTGCGGATAAACTCAATGCTCAAACCGTTCTCTTTTGCTATTCGCTCGGCATTGGTTCGGATTACATCTTTGAACGGTTCAGCAAACTTGGGATAATCAAATATTTTCACCCCGTTCCGATACATAAAAGTTGTCATTCCCTGACTAAAGGAAATCTCTGGTATCGTGCCAGTTAAAATCAGCCTATCGTAACATGAAAGCACAAAGGCTATTTCGCTTTTGTATGTGTCTGTTAATAGTTTCATGCTATAAAGTTACGATTTTTACCTTTTTGGTTCTGGCTTGTCCAGGTTAGGTTGTATAAAAAAGGATAATGCAGACAAACAATGTTGTTTTGTCGATTATATCTGATATAACGTCGATTTCATTACTATTTAATTCCTTTGGGTTCTAAAATTACATAAATTTGTTTATCACTAAAAAAAAATAGAAATTAACAAGCGGATATCATGAAACAAATTATCCATGTAATTGTATGCATTGCACTTTTGACTTCTGCAAAAGTAAATGCCCAGCAGCAGGAATTGTATACATTTTGTACGGGAAGCAGTTATGCTTATTTATTGGATACCTCGTCCACTTCTACGTCAAGTTATTATGCCCGGTGGAATATTGGAACAACACCTTATACGGCACATTTCCAAAAAGATACACTACGGCAGCAACCTGCGTATGGACCTATACCGCCTCAAATATGCATCACGATCTTTGTCCAATGCCGAATGGCAATGTCCTGGTACTTGTGCGTGAAACCAAAACCACTGCACAGGTTCAGGCCGTGGGTGGCAATGTTACCAGCGGTACATATTATTTTGATATTATCCGGGAAATTAAGCCAACAGGTACAACAACCGGAACGGTGGTATGGGAATGGAAATTATGGGATCATTTATGTCAAAGTAAAGGCTCTTCTTACCCAAATTACTATTCAAATGTGGCCAATTGTCCTCAACGCTGGAATATAAATTGTAATCTCACTACCGATGGTTTTCACCCTAATGGTGTTGATTATAATCCCACATTGGACCAGATTGTATTCAGTTCTCATAATCAGGATGAGATTTTTGTGATAGACCATAGTACGACGACTGCTGAGGCTGCAACCAGTTCCGGCGGGAATTCCGGTAAAGGCGGTGACTTTCTGTACCGCTGGGGCAAACCTCAAAATTATAATTGCACCGCCAATGGCAATGGGATCACGTTGAATGTTATCCATGATGCACGTTGGGTGCCTTCAAGCAATGCCGATTACCCGAATTATATCAGTTTTTTCCACAACGGAGGATGCAGCAGCGGGAAAGCATGTGTATTACATCTGCCTCCGTATAATGGGTATAATTATACGTATACTGTTGGCCAGGTCATTGGACCTACAACTTGAATAACCCCGACAACACCTTCCTTTTCTGTGGGAAGCATGGGCGGCTGCACGACACTGGAAAACGGAAACATATTGGTAACCAATCCCAATACCCGCTTTTATGAATGTAACGGCACCGGAACAACGTATCAGAATGTAAGTGTAAGCACGGTTCAGTCTGACAGGCTAAAAAAATGCGAGGTATTGGGACCTTTTGTCACCGCTTCGGCATCGCCTGCGACTTTATGTGCCGGTAGTACATTGTCATTGACTTCTGCAGCATCGGCGCCCATGCAAAGCAATCCTTCGTATACTTATTCATGGACATCCAGCCCTTCAGGCTTTACATCCAGTCTTCAGAATCCCACTGTTACTCCGGCGACAGCCGGCACATACACCTATACCGTTGCCGTGTCAAGCGGTGGCTGTACCGGAACGGCTTCTGTACATGTAGTCGTGAATTCACCCACTGCAACTGCCAGCGTGAGCATTGGTGCCAGTCCCGGCGCTTCCATATGCTCCGGAACCGCTGTGACCTTTACAGCCACACCAACCAATGGGGGCACGTCACCCACCTATCAATGGAAGAAGGGAGGAACGAGCATTTCCGGCGCCACAAATTCAACCTATACTTCAGCATCATTGGCCAGTGGCGATGTTATAACCTGCACGATGACATCCAATCTTGATTGTGTTTCGGGCTCGCCGGCCACATCCAATTCAGTTACCATGAGTGTGACATCATTATCACCGGCCAGCGTGAGCATTGGTGCCAGTCCCGGCGCTTCCATATGCTCCGGAACCGCTGTGACCTTTACAGCCACACCAACCAATGGGGGCACGTCACCCACCTATCAATGGAAGAAGGGAGGAACGAGCATTTCCGGCGCCACAAATTCAACCTATACTTCAGCATCATTGGCCAGTGGCGATGTTATAACCTGCACGATGACATCCAATCTTGACTGTGTTTCGGGCTCGCCGGCCACATCAAATTCCATTACGATGACAGTCACTGCTTTCCCAATTGCGGAAGCAGGAACAAGTGCAACCTATACAGGGACACCCGTAATAATAGGTGATCCTTCCAGTGGCCCCGGAACTTTCAGCTGGTTACCAACGGCTGGCTTGAGCAGTCCCGGCATAGCACAGCCATCAGCATCACCATCTGTTACAACAATCTATACCTTAACTGTGAACAACAATGGTTGTACGGCTACCGATGCTGTAACTATCACTTTCGGAGGAATCGGACATACCATCAGCGGAAAAACCCGCTACGCAGCAAAAGCAAATACCGGCAACCCGGTACCTAATCCACCCACCTATAATACAGTTATTTATAATATTGATAATGTGATTGTTATATTAAAAAGCAACCCTGCGGGAACGGAAGTTGCCCGCGATACCAGCGATGTGTTCGGCAATTATCAGTTCAGCAACATCGCAGATGGCAATTATATTCTTTCTTACGACAGGTATACTGCCGATACGATGCAGACATGCAATGATGTAAACGCAATAGATGTGGCGCTTGTGAAGTATTTTATCGGCGCTGATACCATGACTGATCCCTCGAGGAATTTTTCAGCAAAATATAAACGGGCAGCTAATGTAGATAATAATACGGCGATCAATGCGATAGATATTGCAAGGATAAAAGGTAAAGTAGGTTCACCCTATAATGTTTCCAAGAACTTTCCCAAAGGAAACTGGGTGGCTATTGACACTGCTGTTACGGTCGCCGGATCCGACATGAACATTACACTGAAAACCATCTGTTATGGTGATTTCAATGCATCCAGCACCAAATACCGTGACTCACTGGTCAACTGGAGCATGACCAAGTCGCTGTCACAGAATATCATCGCAGTATCAGAGGATTACATCACAACCGCTGACCCGGACTATTTTGAAATTCCCCTGCGGATAAGTACAAAAATGAATGATTTTTCGGCATTAGGCCTTGAACTGAATTATCCGGATCAGTATTACCAACTGGAAAATGCTGTGATGCAGGGTGCGGATAAATATGCCGGCACGGGGAAAATCAACCCCACTTTGGAAGAGATCATGGCCGGCGATGATGACCTGCTGGTGACTGATGAAGACGGCGTGATCAGGGTGGTATACGCCACGACAGACCATTTTGATGTAGCCGCCAATGACGAAGTGATCCGGCTGGGTTTCCGGTCGCTGCAGGCCATGAATCCCGGAACTTTGGAATTTTCGTTATCCGGCACAGGTGTGATTGCTGATCAGTACGGCGAAGAAAATGAAGATGCCTATTTATCGATGCCCAAAATAATGGTACAGGGAAACAAGGCGGAAGCAGGATTTGAATTTGAAGGCTTTCCCAACCCGTTTACCAATGAGGTGGCATTAAAATACAGTATCCCGGAATCCGGTAATGTAAAACTGATGGTTTATAATTCAATAGGCGAGGTGGTTATGGAGGTGGTAAACGAAAGCCAGGCTGGCGGAAAACATACGGTGCGTTATTCACCGGAGGGCTTTCCGGCCGGCATGTATACATTTAAACTGGAGTATACCGGATACGAATCAAAGTGTAAAGTGTTGAAATTAATTCATTGCCCTCTGTATAAATAACACTAATGGCATAATATCATAGCCCTGCCATTACAAATGTGATTCTTGTCTTACTATTCTTGTCATCAAAACATACTTATTCATGGATTGTTTGGTGGGTTCAATTTTATTGTTTGGGCCCCCGAAAAGTGATTACTTCGACAATAAGCATTGTTACAACTCTTAAGAGTGTACTTATTTTCAGCGTCTTGCCCTTTAAGTGACAGGGGCAAAAGGCGCTGAAAATCTTCAATTTTGACTTTTCGGAGTGGGTTCTTATTTTCCTTATTAAAACTTTTTCAGTAAATACAGGCAGTTGTTATCTTAGTGCCTGTATTTTTTGAGAAAATGATTGAAGACATTTTCTCACTTTGTACACGAAATTTTTCTTTCCCGCCAGGGCTTTATTTCAATGATCATTGACATAATGTGGTCCTATGTGTTGGTAAATGATAAATATTTTAAGTGATTTTAAAAAAAAATTGTAGTTATTAACATTGTTTGCTTTTTCTTATATACATGACTATATTTGTCATTAATACTCAGAAATTCCTAAATCAAAAGAAGTGCGGCGCCAGCACTATAATCACTGACAAAATAAATATGAGAAAATCTATTATTATTCTGATAGCATTTTTAACTTTTGCTATTATTGCAAATGCTCATCGTGTTGCGAAAAACGGCACTAAGGGAGGATATATGTCCTGCTTTGCTATTGGTCGTTCAGATGTTTATACAGGAACTCATAGCGGGGATGTCTTCAAATCCTCAGCGAATGGAGCTGGTCGGTCTGTGATTAATTATAGGAATGCTTCATACTCATCCAATACATTTTTAGGGAATGGATCAGAAACAGGCATTGTAAATTATGAAGTGTGCAGCGGAACAGGATACTCTTTGAACAATATGGGTTTAATACATGAAAATTCATATAATTATGCATTGTATAAACAAAATTCCGGAACACAATGTAATGCAATACCTGCAATGACAGGAAATACAATTACTTCAGGAACATACCCCTGTCCGTCATTAAACTATTTTGCCGCAAAGGCCATAAGCATTGCCGGTACTTACAATGATATAGGTTCTGACGGCATGGTTATCACCACCAGCGATTTTGACGATGCCAATTCAGCACCACAGAATATCGGGTTTTCCTTCGATTACAATTGTCATACGTTTGATCAATTTATATTAAATACTAATGGTTTTATTAAATTGGGAAATATACCACCCTCAACAGCAGCATTGTTTTTTGATGGCGCCCAGACATCCGGCAATGGAATATTTAACAGTGCCGATACTGCTGATATAAACCTTATTGCAGCTTTCAATCACGACCTGATGGCCGGAACAGCTACACCTGAATACAGGGTATATACCTCCGGAACCGCCCCATACCGTGTTTGCACCATTCAGTTTAAAAATGTCAGAGATAAAACAGCAACTCCTGCCCAGCAATACGACAATATGCAGTTTCAGATCAAACTATATGAAACCTCAAATATTATTGAATTTGTTTATGGCGACTGGACGCCATCAGCCAATGCTTCAGCATATAAAACATCAGCATGCGGGCTTAAAGGTTCAAGTAATTCAGACAATCAATTACTGGCGGTCAATAAAGGTTCAGCTCAGGCATGGAGTGCGGTTACTTTTTCTAATGCAAACTATTGGACGACTGCAACATTAAATTTCGGCAACCCTCCTGACCGGCCCAAACCCGATGCCGGCAGAACTTTCAGGTTTATTCCTGTTTATGACATTGACCTGGTTGTCGGTGATATTTTCGCTTTGGGTGAAGCTTCGCTGTATCATTCAAACCCGCAGAAGATAGGTGTTAATATAAAAAACTCAGGTTATAATGACCTGACAAATATTCCTGTAACATTAAATATATCTGGGGCGAATACATTTGCAGATACTCAATATATATCCGGTTTGAATTCGGGAGAAAGTGCCGTAGTTTATTTTTCTGATTTTTCAGCTGTTTCAAATGGCAGTACAATAATTACGGTTTCTTTACCGGATGATGATTACAATGCTGATAATACAAAGTCCTGGTCTCAAAATACTAATGATAATATGTGTAATTATTCATCTGCGGCAGCAGCTATCAGCGGTTACGGTTTTACACAGGGTTACCAGGGTGTATTATATGCAAAATATCACGTTAGTGGCAGTGCAAAAATTAATTCTGTCAAGGCATTTATTTATAATTACGCATCAAATATCGGAAACACCGTCTATTGCCTGGTTTTAAATTCATCAGGGGCTATTGTAGGTCAATCTGATAATTTTCTTATTCAATCAGATTCCATGGGAATGTGGCATACTTTTCCGATTCAGACGCCTCCGACGGTGACCGATGATTATTATTATGTCGGACTGGCTGTTCCATCAGGTATTGCAACATACTATCCCATGGGATTACAGAATGAAAATCCTTCGCGTCCGGATGCATATTTTTATTCAGCTATTGATGGAAGCGGGCTGACACAATTAGATCCGGGAACATTCCCCTACAGGTTTATGGTGGGCTCTGTCCTTTCGCCGGTATCCTGTGCCGGATTGAACTATCCTGCCGTTAGGGCACAGTCTGTAGCGGGCACCTATGTTGATTTGGGATCAAACGGGGCAATAATACCTACGGCAAACTTTGATGACGCCAATTCATCTGCACAGGATATTGGTTTTTCCTTCAACTACAACTGTCAGACGTTCAATCAATTTATATTAAATACTAATGGATTTATTAAACTTGGAAATACACCGCCTTCATCGGCAGCATTGTTTTTTGACGGAGCCCAGACATACGGTAATGGTGTTTTTAACAGTACTGATTCTGCCGATGTCAACCTTATTGCAGTTTTCAACCACGACCTGATGGCCGGAACAGGAACCCCGGAATACAGGCTTTACACTATAGGAACTGCTCCATACCGTGTTTGCACCATTCAGTTTAAAAATGTCAGAGATAAGACAACTGCACCTGCGCAACAATATGATAATATGCAGTTCCAGATCATACTATATGAAACCTCAAACATTATAGAATTTGTTTATGGCGACTGGACGCCATCAGCCAATGCTTCGGCATATAAAACATCAGCTTGCGGGCTTAAGGGCTCAGGCAGTGCTGATAATCAATTACTGGTGGTCAATAAAGGTTCTGGATGGGCCTGGAATGCTGTAAATTTTTCAAATTCAAATTATGTCACCACTTCAACGCTGAATTTTGGTAATCCTCCTGACCGTCCTAAACCTGATGCCGGCAGAACTTTCAGGTTTGTCCCTGTTTACAACAATGACCTGACAGTACGTGAAATATACACTATGGGCGAAGCTTCATTGTATTATTCAAATCCACAGAAAATTTCAGTAAACATAAAAAATTCAGGTAATAATAATATGATAAATATCCCGGTAGCACTAAACATTTTCGGGGCAAACACATTTACTGATGTTCAATATATTTCAAGTTTGAACCCGGGCGATAGTGCCGATATTTATTTTTCTGATTTTTTTGCTTATACCAACGGCTCCACCTATATTTCAGTTTCTTTGCCAAATGATGATTATTCAGGTGATAATTCAAAAACCTGGACTCAAAATACCAATGATTATACATGTAATTATTCTTCTGCTGATCCGGCAACTAACGGGTATGGATATGCGCAGGGATACTCAGGAATATTTTACGCAAAATACTATGTAAATGGCAGTGCAAAAATTAATTCTGTTAAAGCCTTTATTTATAATTATGCCGCAAACGCAGGTAATGCTGTTCAATGTGTAGTGTTAAATTCATCCGGTGGGTTAATCGGTCAATCTGATTATTATAATATTCAATCCGACTCGATGGGAATGTGGCATACTTTTCCGATTCAGACACCACCTGCTGTTACAGATGATTATATTTATGTTGGGTTAGCCATTCCATCGGGGATGACGGCCTATTACCCCATGGGAGTGCAAAATGAGAATCCATCACGTACTGATGCATATTATTATTCTGCTTTTGATGGTTCCGGGCTGACGCCATGCGATCCGGCAATATTTCCATTCAGGTTTATGCTGGGTGTTGTTTTTTCGCCGGCATCCTGTACTCAACTGGATTATCTTGCTTCAAGAGCACAGTCTGTCCCCGGCACTTATGTTGATTTAGGATCCAACGGAACTATAATAACTACCGCAAACTTTGATGATGACAATTCAGCAGCCCAGGATATCGGTTTCCCATTCGAATACAATTGTCAGACGTTCACACAGTTTATTTTAAATACCAATGGGTTTATTAAACTGGGAAACACCCCTCCATCTGCAGCAGCATTGTTTTTCGACGGTGCACAGACAGCCGGCAATGGTATTTTTAACAGTACGGATCCTGCCGATGTTGACCTTATTGCAGCTTTCAACCACGACCTGATGGCCGGAACGGGAACTCCCGAATACCGGGTTTATACTTCGGGAATTGCACCCTACCGCGTTTGCACGATACAGTTCAAAAATGTCAGGGATAAGACAGTTTCACCGCTTCAGCAGTATGATAATATGCAGTTTCAGATCAGGCTATACGAAACGACCAGAATTATTGAGTTTGTTTATGGGGACTGGACACCATCAGTGAATGCCTCCGCTTATAAAACATCAGCCTGTGGACTAAAAGGCTCAAGTAGTTCTGACAATCAATTACTTGTAGTCAATAAAGGTTCGGCTCAGGCATGGAGTGCGGTTACTTTTTCTAATGCAAACTATTGGACGACTGCTACATTAAATTTCGGTAACCCTCCTGACCGGCCCAAACCCGATGCAGGCAGAACTTTCAGATTTATACCTCTTTATGACAATGACTTACTGGTAAGTGAAATTTACGCTATGGGAGAAGCTTCGTTGTTTCATTCAAACCCGCAGACAATTTCAGTAAATATTAAAAACTCTGGCATTATTGACCTGGCAAATATTCCTGTGACATTGAATATATCCGGGGCGAATACATTTACAGATACTCAATATATCTCAGGTTTGAATTCAGGAGATAGTATTTCAGTCAGTTTTTCTGATTTTAACGCAGTTTCAAACGGTGTTACCACTATTACTGTTACTTTGCCCGATGACCAATGTAATGATAATAATACAAAGACCTGGACACAAAACACTAATGATTATATATGTAATTATTCATCTTCTGAAACAGCGACTAACGGTTATGGTTATTTGCAGGGCGATGAAGGCGTATTTTATGCAAAATATCATGTAAGTGGGAGTACAAAAATTAATTCTGTCAAAGCTTTTATTTACAATTATGCTTCAAATATCGGAAATGGTGTTTATTGCCTGGTGTTAAATTCATCAGGGACTGTTGTCGGTCAATCAGATACTTATATCATTCAATCAGATTCCATGGGCATGTGGCATACTTTTCCGATTCAGACACCGCCGACGGTAACCGATGATTATTATTATGTCGGCCTGGCTGTACCGTCAGGCAATGTGACTTATTATCCGATGGGTTTACAGAATGAAAATCCACCGCGCCCTGATGCATATTTTTATTCGGCAATTGATGGAAGTGGGTTATACCCCTGCGATCCGTCAACCTTTACATTCAGGTTTATGATCGGAGCTGTTTTGGCACCACTTCCGCCAGTGGCTGGTACTGCTTATTCGGATACCATCCTGTGCTCCGGCAACCATGCCTCCATTCATTTGAATGGGTTTTATGGAAGCATACACTGGCAGGAATCTGCTGACGGCGTTATGAACTGGACTGATGTGTCGGGGGGGGGCGGTTCGGACAGTGCCATTTATATTACTTCAGATTTAAGTTTAACAACATATTTCCGTGCAACGGTGACACAGCCGCCATATCCTGCTGTGTATTCAAATGTGATTACAGTTTCTGTCAATATAACGCCGTTGGCCGATGCAGGCGCTGATGCCACCTATTCAGGTATCCCTGTACAGGTTGGCGATACCTCAAGCGGACCAGGAACATTCAGCTGGGCTCCGGCAGCCGGATTAAGCGATCCCGATATTGCCCGGCCTTTTGCATCACCTGCAACAACTACGACATATACTTTAACAGTTGATAATAACGGCTGTACCGCCACCGATGAAATTACGGTTACATATGGGAATTCCGGGCATTCGGTCAGCGGCAAAACCCGGTATGCTGCCCGGGCAAATGTCGGGACGCCGGCGCCCAACCTTCCGACATATAATTCAGTAATTTACAACCTTGATCATGTAATTGTGATATTGAAAAACTATCCTTCAGGATCTGAACTGGCAAGGGATACAAGTGATGTCCTCGGGAATTTTCAGTTTATCAACATTCCTGACGGTGAATATTTGCTGACCTATGATAAATATACGGCTGATACCATGCAATGGGGCAATGATATTAACGTTGCTGATCTGGCCATGCTGAAATATTTTATTGGCAGTGATACGATCCTGGATCCTTCAAGAAATTTTTCGGCAAAATATAGAAAAGCGATAGATATAGATAATAATTTGTATATAAATGTTGCTGATGTGGCAAGGTTAAAAGCAAAGATCGGATCGCCTTATAATGCCGGTAGAAACTTTCCGAAAGGAAACTGGGTGGCGCTAAATAAAACTTTTACGGTTGCCGGGTCTGATATTAGTCTTACGCTGGAAACCATCTGCTATGGTGATTATAACGCATCCAGCACCAAATACCGTGACTCACTGGTCAACTGGAGCATGACCAAGTCGCTGCCACAGAATATCATCTCAGTATCACAGGATTACATCACAACCGCTGCCCCGGCCTATTTTGAAATTCCCCTGCGGATAAGTACAAAAATGAATGATTTTTCTGCCTTAGGCCTTGAATTGAATTATCCGGATCAGGATTTCAAACTGGTAAATGCTGTGATGCCGGGTGCGGGCAAAAATGCCGGCACGGGGAAGATCAATCCGACTTTGGAAGAGATCATGGCCGGCGATGATGACCTGCTGGTGACCGATGAAGACGGTGTGATCAGGGTGGTTTATGCTACGACTGAGCATTTTGATGTGGCAGCCAATGACGAAGTGATCCGGCTGGGTTTCCGGTCGCTGCAGGACATGAATCCCGGAACTTTGGAATTTACGTTATCCGGCACCGGTGTGATTGCTGATCAGTACGGCGAAGAGAATGAAGATGCCTATTTATTAATGCCCAAAATAATGGTACAGGGAAACAAGACGGAAGCAGGATTTGAATTTGAAGGCTATCCCAACCCGTTTACCAATGAGGTGGCATTAAAATACAGTATCCCGGAATCCGGTAATATTAAACTGATGATTTATAATTCAATAGGCGAGGTGGTTAAGGAGTTGGTAAACGAAAGCCAAGCTGGCGGAAAACATACGGTACGCTATTCACCGGAGGGCTTTCCGGCCGGAATGTATACTTTTAGACTGGAGTTCAACGGAACTGAATCAAAGTGTAAAGTGTTGAAAATGATCCATTGATCCGTTGTGGTGCTGGTGATCGTAAAACCGACAAAAGAAATTTAACAGGCCATCAAGCCTGTTTATTGCCCTGCAGGCTTATATTTCTCAGATTTTGCAAGATATTCGGCGGCGGTTTCTTTATCGCCCATGATACGGTAAGTTTCTGCGATGTTCAGGTATATCCCGTACTTGTCGGGTTTGATGTCAAGCGCTTTTTTAAAATAGTAAATGGATTTTTCATAATCATGCCTGATCCCATAAACGATACCCAGATTTTCAAGCGATGATACATTTCCGGGATCAATATTTATTGCTTTTATAAAGCATTGCTGAGCTTCATCGATCATATTCAGGTTTTCTCCGTAAATCTCACCTAATTTGCTGATGGCATCCACATAATCCGGTTTTATTTGTATGGCTTTGTTGAGTATTAATATTGCTGAATCAAATTTATTCAGGCCTTTGTAGGCTACTCCGAGCCCGAAATAGGATTCGGCGTTTTCCGGTTCATATTTTAAAAGCAGATTGTAGTTTTTCAACGCTTCGCCATATAATTTATCACTATTGGCCATAATAGCGACATTTTTTAAATTATTAAGGGCAAATTTATTTTTAGGGTTGAGCAGCAGGCATTTGAGATAATAATCACGGCTTTTTTCATATTCTTTTTTTTTGAAATATGCATTACCGAGCAGCAATAGCGCATTGGAATTCTGAGGGTAAATCTCCAGGGCTTTCAATAAATATTTTTCTGCCTGGTCAAGATATTTCTGTTTCTGAACATCATTTTCGGTGGAATCGGCTTTTTCTATCAGCCTGCCACCTGCCGAGGTGTTGCATTTGGTACTGTTGGATGAAACACGGACATCGGTGGTGAACAAAGTAAGATCATCCATCCATACACGGTTACGTGCGACAGTTTTAACAGCATATCCGGTTAAAATGACCAAAAAAACAATGAGGGCAGTAGTGCGGAATGTTCCGGAATTGTTGATTTTCTTCTTCAGTACAACGGAGATAAGATAGGCAATGATGATGGTGAAACCAAGCAGCGATGTGAACATGAAACGTTCGTTCATAAAGGTGCCAATGTTTATTACAAGATTGGAAACTATGGAAAAACTTATAAAGAAAAATAAAATGCTAAAGGCAAAAATGTTTTTTTTCCTGATCCTGATAAATGAAAAAATCAATAAAAATCCGAATATGGCCAACGACAACAGCGGCCTGGGGTCGGAAAAACCAATAATGGGGATTTGTTTGGGATAGTAGTCGTGTGTTAACGGATGAGGGAAAATCAGCAACCACAGGTATTTGAGCCAGGTGAGTAGGATGGTGGCGTATTTTTGCATCAGCGAAGCGCCGACAAAGGGATCATTCAACAACTCGGTAACACGTGCGCTGGTGATGCCGGCCCCGGTCACGCCTATCCTTATGATGAAATAAGTCAGAAAGGCAAGCAACAACGGAAGTAAAGTGAATATATAATCTTTTAAGCGTGGATTGATGAAAACGTAAAGAATAAGCGGAATCAGGGCTATAAAGGTCAGCGCATTTTCTTTGGATAAAACCGCCAGTAAAAAAAGGAAAAAATTAATTATTAATAAATACAATTTTTTATTTTGCATATATTGCAGAGTGATATACGCAGTCAGCAAAGAAAAGAGCAGGGAAAGTATTTCATCGCGGCCTTTGATGTTGGCAACTACCTCGGTATGCAACGGATGTGCCGCAAAAAGCATAGAAGCAATGAAGGGGATACTCAGAAACCAATGGTTTGCTGTGAAGTTCTTGAACAACCTCAAAAGTATTATGTACAAAAGCATACAGGTCAGTGCATACAGAAGAATATTGACAAGGTGTCCGATAAAAGGGTTGAAGCCGAAGAGTTCTTTCTCAACAGCAAACATCACTTGTGCTAACGGGCGGTAGCGCCCTCCCGGCAGCAAACCTTTTTTTTCACCGAAAAAGCCGACAAATGCGTCGTTGCTAAAAATTTCCCCTATCCCTGAAACGCCCTTCTGGGTATACGTATTTTGGGTGATCACCAGGGAATCATCCAGTGCGTAGTTAAGGTCAAGGGTGTCGGCGTATAACAGTAAAGCGAAAACAAAGACTACCCATTTGATGTATGAGGCATGCCAGGTGTCTTTCCGGGATTTTTGTTCAGTGTTTGTTTTTCTGCTATCCGGTTTCTTTTTGGCCTTAACTCCGCTGTGCTGATTTTGTTGTGCAGCCACCATGAAAAAGCTTATTTAAAAGGAATTATGAGGCTTTTATCTGCTTTAATACTTTTCTCTTCAGTCATATCATTGACTTTTAAAATCCTTTTTTTGTCAACCTGGTATTTTTTTGCAATGACATCAATGTTTTCTCCTGACTTAACCAGGTGATTGGCTTTTGTCGGGATATCCAGCTTTTGTTTTTCCCGGATGTTATCATTGGCTAATTTATTCTTCTTTTTGATGAATTCTATTTTTACACCAAATTTTGAAGCTATGGTTCCCAAAAATTCACCTTTTTTCACGGAATAACTGATCCATATCGTATCCGTCTTAGGAGGTACCTCATTTTCTACTACTGCAGCGTTCTTATTTTTTTCAACTGTTTTTAAGGTATCCACTGTCACGGCAGTATTGGTATCATTAATCCTGGTGGTTCCGCTTTGTTTGATAAAAAGATCCCAGAATACAAATGCAATAAATACCACTAAGGCAATAACAGCAATCATATTGATTTTTTTCTTCAGGCCGGGTTTTTCTTTCAGTTTACGATAAAATCCAAAACGATCAAGGAAAGAATTCTTTTCCTGATCCTGAACAGTATCTGTATGGGGCTTTGGCTCAATATACTGTGGCTCTTGTTCATTATTAAGACCGCCAACGACGGTGTCAACAACGTTTTCCGTATCCCTGGCTGTTTGTTGAACATCATCGGCAATGGGTTCCATGGCCTCAGGTTCCTTGTTGTATTCCGGTTCGGTAACGACGGGTTCGTCATAATTTAATGGTTCTGAGGCAGGTTGTTCGAAATCAACATCCGGTTCGGTGTCCACAGGTTCATTAGTGATTTCCGGTTCGGCTAAAGGTTGCTCTTCATCTTTTTTAATTGGTCTTAGTTCTTTGGGTATCTGATAAAGCGCTACGAACTTTGATTTTTTATTAGTAACATTGTTAAAATAAATAAGTTGAACGGTACTATTATCGGTTCCATCTTTTTCATTTGCCCGTTGAACCAGTCTGTCGGCTTTTTCCTGGATTGTCAGGGTGCTGCTGAGGATTTGAGCAATATCATGATCTTCGAGCATGTTAAAAAGTCCGTCGGTGCAGATCATCATAATATCATTCAGCGCCGGTATTGCCGGAGAGGAGCAAAATTCAATTTCAATATTCGGGCCGGTGCCAAGCACTCGGGTTATTATATTACGATCCGGGTGTGTTCTGCCTTCCTGCTCAGTTAGTACACCATTATCAATAAGGTGCTGGATACGCGAATGATCACGCGTAAGCCTTTGGAGGCGTTCGTCCGAAAAAATATATATCCGGCTGTCACCGACATGTGCATAATGCACTTTGTCATGACGTATCACCGCCAACACGATGGTGGTTCCCATGCCTTGGTATTCCTTGTTTTCCCTGGATTTTTTATAAACCACGGCGTTGGCAAATTCAATAGCTGCTTTTAAGGCATCTTCCGGTACATCAAAATAATGATTTTCGAGGTATGCGCGTATGCTGTTTACTGCAAACTCCGATGCGACAGCACCGCCGGCAGCGCCTCCCATGCCATCACATACAATAAAGACGTGTCCGTTGATGCTTTCAAATTCTGCGTAACAATCCTGGTTTTCAAGCCTTACTAACCCGGTATGCGTGGAAACACCATATTCGAAAGCTTGTGAATCTTTTGTCTTTGACATACTTACTTGCGTTATAGGTTAAAAAGCAAATATACAAAAGAAAATATGTGAAAAACTCAAAATGAAAAACGAGTTATAACAATAATGTTGTTAGTAAATGGGGAACGAAAAACCTGTAACGGCTTTTAAAAACTGTATTTCAGTTTCAGAAAAATATCGTCGTTGCGGGTGACTTTGCCAAAACTTGTTGTCCGGTTACCATCCAGCAGGTGGGCACCCAGGATCAGTTCTGCATTATCCACCGGTTTATAAGAAATTTCTGGCATATATATCCAAGCAATATTTTTACTGAAATATTTGTAATCATTTACCTGTATGCCACCGTTGAGTATACCTATTTTTAGCCTGCCGTTATCCGAAGTCCACTGAAATGATAACATATAATAATCATTGAGCTCGTGTGGGCCACGTTCGTGAGTAAATCCATGCAGGTACTGAAAATTCAGATAAAATCCATGTTTAAAGGTATAATCGAGCCCGGCAACAAATTTGATATAGGGTTTGTTGTCCAGCACCAGCGAATCAGACATGACAGAATCTTTGCTGATTCCCAGACCGGGTACGGAATAATGCAATGTTCTTTTCATATAATTTTTTTGCGGAAAAAAACACGCTGCTTCCCCCCATATTCCGACACCTTTTATGGATCCGGCAAAATCAAATCCCAGGACTTTCATGACCGGAAAGGAAACGGTTGTCTTTATATCAATGGTGGCATCAGCGCGGACCTGGGGGGCGAACATGAACGTATCTATGGTAATATTGCTCTTCATTTCGGCAGGCAGGGGGAGGGCGTCACGGCCGTATACATAGCTGACCGAAAGGTCAAAACTCCCGAAACTTTTTTTTACTTTCAGGCCGAAGGAAGGATAATGTTTAATGGTTTTCTGAGGCAGCGCCAGCGTATCGGAGATAACGCCCGGCGTAAGGTATATCGGAATTGCGAGGCCTGGGACAAAGGTGGTGTCAATAATCATTTGAGGTATCTCATATGCAGGCATGAAGGCGGGCGTCCATTCCGGGCCGGGTAATACGGAAGGTGTAAACCAGGGTATCGCTACACCGGTAAAAGTAAAACTTTCGAGATAGTAGGTCAGTTTTATTGCGTTGGAACCAAGGTGCCGGCCAAAGTCCCAGATGTCTTCCATGTCATAAGGGTTCAGGTTGTCGGTAGGATTGAGCCTGTCTGCTGTCCCCCAGGCAATTCGCTGCCGGCCAATCCTGACGTCGAAATTTTTGGTGAACAGTCCGTAAATGTCAACATATGCTTCCCGGAGATCGGCATCAAAATTAAGCACTTTCTTTTTATCAGACAGATCACTAATGTTTTGGATTTCGGGGAAGTGATAACTTCGCAGCCATACTTCCGCATACATTTTGCTTTTTTCTCCGGGTTTGTATTCAAGTTGGGCATCAAGACGGTATTCCTGATAATTCAGTTTTCCTTCCAGGAATTTAAGCCTGTCGTCCGACTGTATATAACCAAAAACCTGCAGCCTGGGTTCTTCAGACGGTTCGCTATAATTTTCAGTCTGTACAGGCTCGTCAGCAGGGTATATGAAGGATGTATCAGGCAGTGTGACAGCGGACGTGTCCTGTTGGGCTGCGATACGATGGACTGTCAGAATCAGCAGCATGACACAGGCAATGATTTGAGGTTTCATTTTTTATTGTTGAAACAAAGCAAAAACTACTTAATTAATTCCCTTTCGGTAAAGACATCATCGGAAAAACCATTATCAAACTTGGCCGAAGTAATGGTCATTTTGGTTTTTGTACCGCTTTTCTTGTCTTCCATTACAAGTTCTTTGGCGATGGTGTATCCACCAATTTTTACTATATTATTATCGGTAAGTACTTTATATAGTTGCCCACTTTTATCGTAATGCTCTACCTTTACCGGGTAGTTGTCTGTGGTTCTCACATACATAATGAGTTTTGAATAATCGGTAATGATTCCGGCTTTGGGATTCAGTTCCAGAATATGATAACCATTAGCCGTACTTTTGAGTTTGGGCAACCATCTTGAAGAATATTTTTTGGCTTCCATATCTTCGTATGAAAAATCCGTTCCGGCAAATTTTGAGTTTTTGACTGAAGATGCTATTTTCCTGGTTTTGCCAAAAGCGGGCAGGTATACAGTGAGGTTGTCATTGGGTAACGAAAGGAATCCGATACCTTTCTGATCGGAAGGCGTCAGGAATTTTACCAGGCGCTTATCGCTTCCTTTCTGTTTTACGTTCATGGTGCGTACACTCTCACGGGATGATTTGTCGAATATGGTGATGGTGGTTGATAAGAACTGATCTTTGGGGGCATTGATAAGATTATCCACTTTTAGCAGAATTGCGGAAGCATCCTGTGCAGCAGTTTTTAGTTGTGCGGACATAACCAGCAGCGACGATAATACCGGGATTAAAAATATTTTTTTCATGGTTAAATTGAATTGGTAGGGGTTAATTTAATCTGGTTATTCTTATTTCATTTTCTTTTACAAGTTTTAATTTAAACAAGCTGAGAAAAGCGGGTAAGACGGTTATAGCGCCTAATCCGCTGAAAAACATGGTGATGGCTATGAGTATGCCAAAATTAACAAGGGGAAGGAGATTCGCGAAGATCAGCACAAGAAAGCCAAGCATCACGGTCAGAACGTTGATAGAAATCGGTTTTCCAGATATCCTGATCGCGAATGCAATGGCATCTTCAACGCTGCGGCCCTGTATGATATGGTGTTTGTATTCGGTAATGAAATGTATGGAATAATCAATTCCTGCACCAACGGTGATACTTGCAATAAGAATAGTGCAGATATCCAGCGCCATTCCTGACAAACCCATGAAACCAAAGATGATGATAATGGTAAACAACAGGGGGATCATTCCGATAAAAGCGCTTCGCGGTGACCGTAACAATATAACCATTGAAATGAAGATGAGCACCAGGGAGAGTATAAGACTCTGAAGGAGGTTTTTCATCAGGCTGTCGTTAAATTGTGAGTAAACACCTGGAAGGCCGGTCTGTGCAAAGGCTGCTTCGTCTGAATTCTGAACGGAGAGAATTTTATTTATTGATGAAAACATCTCTTTATATCTTTTGGTATCCACATTACAGGCATAAGCCTGTATAATGGCTTCTGTCTTGTCATTGTTGATCATTTGCCTGAGCATCTCATCCCCTTCGATAAGAAACATCAGGTTTGCAACTTTATCGCGTTTGTCAGGTAGTTGTTTTCCTTCGCCCATACAATCGTTCATTTCTTCCAGGAAATCCACTACACAGGAAACATTCTTTATGTCGGGCTGATCTTCAAGAAAATCCTGTACTTTTTTCATTTTCATCAGTGTCGCCGGGTCCTGTATGTCGCCACGAACCCGGACCATAATCGGTAACGATCCCCCGAATTCATTATTCATGATCGAAGCAGTTATACGAATATCTGTTTCAGGTCTGAAATAATTGAGAATGTCAATTTTATTTTTCAGAAACGGCATGCCGGCGATCATCACCAGGACAAAAATCAGCGATATTACAAGAATCTTTTTTGGATGATAAATAACCATATCAGATAGCTTTTCGAGAAAGCGATCTATGGGTTCGAAATTTTTAAATATGAAGGATTTATGATGAATTTTTTCAACGGGGAGATACGACAACAGGGCGGGTGTAAACGTGACATTGATGATTAAAATAAACAATACCCCTAAGGCGGAAAAAATACCAAACTCATTGATAATATTGAGATAGGCGCCAAAAATGAACGACAGGAATCCCATAACGGTGGTTATTCCTGATAGTAAAACTGCTACTCCTACGCGGCTAAGAGCTTCTGAAGACTGTCTGAGTTTATCTTCCGGGGTCCTGACTACGGTGCGAAACCTATTGTAAACATGTATTCCATAGGCACAACCAACAGCAAAAAGTACCACAGGAATGGCGTCAGATATAGGCGACAAACGGACATCAAAAATACTCATCAGCCCCATACTCCAGATAACCCCCATAGCCACAGCTATCACGGGAATAATCACGCCTCTGACAGACCGGAAGCTAAGAAATAATACAACACTTAGCAATAAAATGATCAATGGAGTGAGCAGTAAGAGGTCTTTTTTGATATAATCCATTATACTGAGGAACTGAAAAGGAAGTCCTTCAAAATAGAATTTCTCAGGATAATGCTTTGAAGTAACCAGTTCTTTAATACTCTCTGAAACTTCGTTTTTATCGAAATCCACATTGTATTTACATATTATTACGGTATATCTGGAATCAGCCGAAACAAGCCGGCCCTTATACCATGTTTTTGACATGGCATATTCTTTTATTCTTTTACATTGTTCATCGGTTTGCGGTAGGGAGTTTTCATCAATGAGTCTGCCTAAATCAAAGCCGTCTTCTGTTTTCTTAATGTCCAGCACATTGGTAATGCTGGTGACATAATCAATGCCCGGCAAATGCCTGGCACTTGTGGTGAGGTCATTGATGTTTTTCAGGGTTTCGACTGTAAATACTTCTTTTTGTGCTTCCACAATGATGATAGCCATGGATTTGGAAGAATAGTTTTTTCCTATATTATTAAAAATGGCAACCACAGAATCGTTTTCGGGCAAATACGTAGTGATATCAGGATTAATTTTTATGTCTTTCAGAAAAAAAGCCATCAATGCTGTAATGAGAATGAAAACAACAATGATCAGGGCTCTGAGCTTAATTACAACTTTTGAAAATTTCTTCATAGGCAAAATTTCATACTGTTTTTTTTCTTGTAACTATGCCGTAAAAAAGTATATCTAACAGATTATCAACATGATGTTCAACCTGTCGCATATCTTTTTCTTTCGAAATAGCATATTCAAATCCTTTCATGGCCATAATTATTGCTCCGGCTATGAACCTGATGTTTTTGCTGACAAACTGCCCCTGGTCAATGCCAGTTTTGATTATTTCCGATATCATTTCAAGTTCCTGTTCATCATATTGCTTACGGATCCTCTCCAGAACAGGAAGGTTTTCAAGATATTCCTGCTGAATAGCGCTGTAAAAATTAACCGTGCTATGAAATAATTCCATTCTTTTTAATATGTACCTCCTCAACTTGTCCGGGGGATTTTTTTCTGTTTCAAGCGCACGGAATAACTCTGCCCCCATTTTGCTGACTTCGTATGCAAGAACGGCCTCAAAAATCTCTTCCTTATTTTTATAATAATAATAGAGCGCACTCTTACCTTTTCCTAAATATTTTGCAATGTCGTCGAGGGTTGTTTTTTTATATCCATATTTACTGAATATTTCCTGTGCAGCCCTGACGATAGATTCTTTTATACCCCAACCGTTTCCGGAATTCATAGTATTTATTTTTTCGACTATTTGATTATAATGTTCAAATATACAAAAGTTTTAATTCCGATGCAAGTCTTTTTAATATTTTATTAAAGTCATGGAAGCTTATGGAGCCTTTTAGAGGAATTGACCTGCAGTTTTTTATTCAAATCCTATAAAGGATTTAATATCTGAGCGCGCCGGTAATTTCTGTTATTGAGTTTATATGATGGCGTGAGCAGTAATCATGGAGTCCGCTGATGATTTTTCCACAAACGGAAGGATCAACAAAATTTGCGGTGCCAACCTGGATGGCAGTGGCGCCTGCAAGCATAAATTCTATGGCATCGGTGGCATTCATGATTCCACCCAGGCCGACCACGGGAATTTTTACAACCCGTGACACCTGCCACACCATACGTAGTGCAACAGGTTTTATGCATGGACCTGACAAACCACCCGTTACGGTTGACAGCACTGGTCTTCGGGTTTCAGCGTCAACAGCCATGCCAAGCAGTGTATTGATCAGCGATATGCTGTCAGCTCCGGCATCTTCTACAGCTTGTGCTATCTCCGCGATATTGGTTACATTGGGTGAGAGTTTAACAATCAGTGTTTTGTTGCTGGCATTACGCACTGCTTTTGTTACCGAGGCAGCAGAAGCGCAGCTGGTTCCGAAAGCCATCCCCCCTGTTTTGACATTCGGGCAGGATATATTAAGTTCCAGGGCGGGAATACCATCCAGATCATTCAGTTTTTCAGCTACCGCTACGTAATCGTCAATTTCTGATCCTGAAACATTTACAATGATGTTGGTGTTGTATTGTTTAATTTCAGGGTAAATCTGATTGATAAAAAAATCGATACCTTTGTTTTGCAAGCCCACTGCATTCAACATCCCCGAAGATGTCTCAGCCATGCGCGGGTAAGCGTTACCTTCGCGGGGTTCTAAAGTTGTACCTTTTATTATTATTCCTCCCAGGGAGTCGATGTCAACAAAATCACCGAATTCACTGCCGTAACCGAAGGTTCCCGATGCTGTAAGAACGGGATTTTTCAACTTCAGTTTGCCAATAGTTACCTTCAGATCTGCCATTTCAGTTGATTTATATTGAATACCGGGCCATCAGTACATACACATTTGTTTCCATGAATAGTTTCTGTAATACAACACAGGCAGGCGCCTATACCGCAGGCCATTGTATTTTCGAGCGAGACTTCGCAGTCCGTATTGTTTTCTCTTGCCACATAGGCAAAAGCTTTTAACATAGGCAGGGGGCCACAGCAAAATAATCTGTCAAAGGTGTTCAATTTTTTCATAACAGGGTTGACTGTGATAAATCCTTTATCGCCCCGGCTTCCGTCATCGGTTGAAATATGTATCTCGCCATATTTTTCAAATTCCTCTGTCCGTAAGATATCTGAAGAAGTGCGGCCACCTAATAAAATGGTCGTTTTTTTGTTTTTCTGATGCAGGCAGCGGGCAAGGTAGAGCAAAGGGGCTATTCCGCAGCCGCCACCGGCCAACATCACCTTTTCCGCATTTTCGGTGTTAAATGAATTGCCGAGCGGGTAAACAAGGTTCAGTGTTTCGCCTGCTTTCATCAGCGAAAGGCTGCGTGTTCCGCTTCCAATAACTTTTATCAGCAGGTACAACAGGTTATTTTTATAGTCAACATCATGAATGGATATCGGACGCCGTAAAAACACTGCCGGATTGTTATCTATTTTGATCTCCGCGAACTGGCCTGGATTCATCACTGGCAGTGGCGGGTCATCGGTGAGCACTACCATGAAAAACTCATCGTTGAGTTTATGGGTA
Organism: Bacteroidales bacterium; assembly: GCA_035389045.1. Taxonomy (GTDB): domain Bacteria; phylum Bacteroidota; class Bacteroidia; order Bacteroidales; family CAIWKO01; genus CAIWKO01. Next base: position 23,785 of record DAOORA010000041.1, read on the forward strand.
CTTACTATGACCAGATCCTGAATAAACTTTTTCATCGTTATAGGGATAAAAAAAAGCCCGGTCGACGGACTTATTCTTCTTGTTCTTTTTGATCTTCGTTTATATTAGTTTTTTCTTCAGGCATTTTTTTCAGTTCTTCTTCTTCGGAAACTTCATCTTTTTTTTCCGTCTTTTCAGAAAAATCAAGCAGGTTGTTTGCTATTAACTGATTATACCAACTGATGACTTTTCTTATATCTGAGGTATAAACCCTGTCTTTATCGTAATCGGGGAGGATCTGCTCAAAATATTCACGGAGTTTTATATCATCCGTTTTGTGATCGATGGTTTTACCACCCTGTTCCCTGTCGTAAATAAGTCTGAAGACCTCTTTCAGTGGTTTTTCGGTTTCTGTTGTGAATATAAAAATATCCTCAAGGTTACTTATTTTGTCGGAGGGATATACAGGTATTCTCTTTTTGTCGATGAGTGATTCAACGATAAGGCCTGTTTTGGTATGGGCAATAGTTTTGAATAATCCCGGCCTGCCGGTTACTGATAGTATTTCCTTTAAATCCATAATTATTTTTTCCGCAAAAATAAAAAATAAAGTGCAAACAAGTCAATAATCCTTACACTTAATATTATGAGGCCATCGTGATGCAATTATTTGTACACATATTTTGACCTTCAGGGAATTTTTTGATAGGGCAAAAAAAAAGGTGTTTCTGCGGGAGAAACACCTTTTTTGTTGAAAAAAAAGAATTATTTACTGATCAGTTTTAATATCTGACATTTTGAAACATCAGTTCCGGTAAATTCAAGCTTAAACGTGAACATACCACCAGACAACTTTCCGGCAGGGAATTCGAACGTATGTTTTCCTGCTGCTTGTGATTCATTAACGAGTTCCGTAACAAGTTCACCGATAGTATTGTAAACCTTGATCTTCACGGTTCCGTTTTCCGGCAGATTATAGGTCAAAGTGGCCTCTCTTCCGAAAGGATTCGGGTATGCAGAAAATTCAAGATCTCCATCGTTGTTGTTCTGAACAAAGATCTTCGGCATGGTCAGGTATGCATCTGTGTTTTCTTCGCCATACTGGTTGCCGATCACGCCTGTTCCGCTTAACGAGAAATCAAGTTCGCCGGAATTCATGGTTTTATTGGAGATAAATCCCAGAATGATCATCTCGTCATCGCTTGCTACATCGAAATGATTGGTAGTAGCAAAGACTACCCGGATGACTCCGTTTTCGTCCGTTACCAGCAGGTCGTTATCTTCAGCAATGATTTCCTCTAACGTAGGATTGATCTTGTTCATGTTCTTATTACCGGTTTTGGGCATAGAAGCGCTGACCAGTCTGAAATCTTTGTGTGGATAATTTAATTCAAGTCCCAGCGCGGAGAACTCATTCATACCGGTGCTGATACGCAAAGGTACTTCAAAATAGGAAGGATCGCTGGTGGTTACATAATCGTCAGCAACGGTAATTATATTCTGTGGTAATACCTTGGTTGTGTTCCAGTTAACCAACGAATCGCGGTATCTGGTGCTGGAGGCATTAAAGTCACCGTAGCTGATGGTTTTGAGTGTGATGTTCAGGTCGGCGCCGGCAACGGTAATACCTGTGTCAAGTGCCACCCAGTTACCTTTGGGGAAGTTTTTGGATGCGTTTAACGGGGAGCCGATCTTAGCTTTTATTCTGGACAGGTCAATGGCATTGATAGCAGTGTTATTATCAACATTGGCTGCCTTTTTATATTTGGCTGAAAAATTTCTGGAAGGATCAACCAGTGTGTCAGCTCCTACATAATATTTTGTGATAGCCAGGTCAATGGCGTTGACATCATTGGCCCACAGCATGGTATCGGGAGTGTACTTGTCATATGAAAGGATATAATTTCCGTCAGCGACATTAGTGAACAGGAATACGCCTGATGCATCACTTGTATCTCTGGCCACTTCCGTTCCGCCGGGGTTATTCTTTAATATGACGATCACATTGTCAATGTTATACATGACCGCGTTGTAGGTAGGGGGATTGGGAGCCGGGGAACCATTGTTTGCTTTACCGGCATAACGTGTTTTTCCACTAATGTTATGGCCGGTTCCACCAACGGCGGTTATAGCAATATCATCAAGCAGCAGGTTCCACATATCTGCAGCGCTTTTGCAATGGAATCCAATATAATAATTACCTGTCGTTGTTACTGTGAACGGAGTGGTTGACATAAGATAATTAGTGTCTGATATGGAGGTGAGATCCGTTAAAAGCGTGGTCATTCCGGGAACGTTGTTTGTAGTACCGATAAATACATCCATAGCTTCAGGATATGCATTGCTCATGGCTCTGTAATAAAAATCCAGTTGATAGGGAGTGCCTGCAACCATACTTATACATTTGGTAAAAAGCCAGTCATTTGCTGATGAATCGGTGTTGTACCCGTATAATGCAAAATTATTACCGGTGTGCGCGTATACGGCGCCGGTGAAAATTCCCCATGTATAGCCATCAGTATTGGCATCATCTAACATCCAGCCTGTAAGGAACTCCGAATCTTCAAAGCCCATGGTGTATGGTATAGATGCTGCTCCTGAATGGATGTAAATAATGGCTGTATCATTGGTAAGGTCACCATCTCCGGATATTCCGGTATAGGCCATTATAATATAATCGCCGGGGACAGAAAGGTTAGCAGCATTGGCGCCTGTAAAAGTATAGGTTCCGGTGTCGCCGGGTGCAATACTGGAGGTATAGGTAGCCGTGACCGGCGTATTATTATTGATCTGGTAGGAAACGGGGAACCCGGTAAGTGCATTAGCGCCGTTATTTATTATATTGATGGTAACATTTTCGGCAGAGGATAATGCGCTGCATGATGATACAGGTGCAATGATCTCAGATACTTCGCCATCATAAGGAGGAACGATGGTCACAGAAATATCATCCAGAAGCAGATAATACATGTCAGCCGCGCTTTTACAATGGAACCCTATATAATAATTTCCGGAAAAAGGAACGGTAAAGGTGTTGGATGACAACATGTAATAATCGTTAGATATGGTGGGCAGATCTACTAATGTGGTAGCCATACTGGTTATGTCAGGTGACATTCCGATATACACATCCATTGATTCAGGATATAAAGCACCCATACCACTATAATAAAAGTCAAGTTTATAAGTATTTCCCGGTATCATGTTTATACATTTGGTGAACAACCAGTCATTAGCTGCGGAATCAGGGTTGTAAACGTATGCAGCAAAATTAGTGCCTGTATGCGAATAGGTTGTGCCGGTATAGATACCCCATGGATAACCATCAGCATTGGCATCGACCAGTGACCAGCCTGTTAAGAATTCATTATCTTCAAAACCCATGGAGTAGGGTAGAGTGGCTGCACCTGAATGTATAGCAATAGCCGCGGTATCGTTCGAAAGATCGACGTCATTGGTTATAGCTGTATAGGCGAAAATAATGTAATCACCGGGAGCAGAAAGGTTAGCGGCATTGGCACCGGTGAAGGTAAAGGTGGCAGAGTCTCCCACAGCAATGGTTGAAGTAAAGGTGGCGGTAACCGGAGTGTTATTGTTTATCTGGTAAGAAACCGGAAAACCTGTCAGTGCTGTTGTGCCATAATTTTTGATTTTAACCACAATGTTTTCAGCTGCCGACAACGGGGTGCATGAAGATGCCGGCGCAGTGATCTGTGCAACACCACCATCGGGCACGGGACCTGAAGTGACAGAGATATCATCAAGAAGCAGGTAATACATGTCAGCGGCGCTTTTACAATGGAATCCTAAATAATAGGTACCTGTGGCGGGAACGGAAAAAGATGTTAAGGATGCCTGATACGTAACATTGCTGATGGATGGCAGGTCTACCAGCTGGGTAGTCATACCTGCGGCATCATTTGTTGTTCCGATATTTACATTCATGGCTTCCGGATAACTTGCATCCATAGCTCTGTAATAGAATTGAAGGTTATATGTTTGGCCTGCGTTAAGATTTAAACATTTTGAAAACAACCAATCGTCGGCTGCGCTGCTAGAATTCCAGTGATATCCTGCAAAATTAGTTCCGGTGTGGGCATAGGTGGCGCCAGAGAAAATCTGCCAGAAATAACCATCCGAATTGGCGTCCAGCAGTGTCCATCCCAATAAGTTGTCTGTATTTTCAAAGCCCATGGTCATGGGTACGTTGTCTGCACCTGAAAACAGGTATGCAGCTGCAGTATCGTTGGCAAGGTTGGCATCACCGGAAACGGCGGTATAAGCTTCTATCAGGTAATTACCCGGCGCAGAAAGGTTTGCAGCATTGGCACCTGTAAAGGTATAGGTTGCCGAATCGCCGCCGGCAATAGAAGATGTATAGGTAACGGTGACCGGAGTGCCGTAGTTGATCCTGTATGAAACAGGGAATCCGGATATTGCTGAAGTGCCGTAATTTTTGATTTTTACCACCACATTTTCCGAGGATGATAATGCTGAGCATGAAGAAACAGGGCTGGTGATCTCTGCAACTCCTGCATCTACAGCAAGAGGTTCAGCAACAGAAATATTATCTAATGCCATCAGGTCGCCATCAGCGCCGCTGACCTGCCATGCCAGCATGAAAGGAGTTGATTTGTAAGCGCTTATGTCAAGAGAGATTTCACGCCATACCCAACCTGAAAAAGAGGGGGTATTGTTGGCATCCCAAAGTAAAGTCCAGGTAGAGCCTCCATCGGTGGAAATCTTGCACTGCAGGGTTGCACCGGGATTGCCGCCACCGCCGGCAGGAAGATACGTATAACTGTAACCTGCCCAGAATTTAAGAACCAGCGATGAGGCTCCTGATGTACCTGTGATGGAAGGTGTTTTCAGCCATTCATTCTGGGTTTCGCCTGGAAGGGAGTATGGACAGATAGCAGAGAGAACACTGGCAGGATCAATAGTATAAAAGTCAGTACTGTCCTGGACCCAGGTTTTAGTTGTGATCACAATGGTTTGTGCCCATCCGCTTGGCAGCCAGGTGCCTTCGAAACCCTGTGTCAAATAATTGACTTTGGCGCCCGAACTTTTCCAGAACACTTTGCCCAATGGCTGAGCGCCTTGGGCAACCATAGAAGCCTTGGGGGCTTTGGTGATAAATGCCGTGCCAGGGCTTGTTTTGGCCGTTAGTGTTGAATAATTGATTTTGGCCTTCGTGATGCCGGTAGTAGCAGTATTGACTGATTTCTGGCTGTTAATCTGAAACTCAGGACCTGTCACAATTTTTGCCACCGATGGCTTAATTCCATCTGCTTTGTTCGTTTTGTGACCGGTTCTCTGGATCGGTGAATCCATTAAGGTTTTGTCTACTGATGCCTTATTCAGACTTGTTTTGCCAGTTTGTTTCTGGCTAAAACCAACCATGGCAATACTGAGTGCCAGGAGAAAGAGTGTGAATTTTTTCATATTTATAAATTTTTTACAAAATTATAATAAAAAAATTACTGTACAATTTTTATATAAAAATTAGTGAAAATAATAATAAATTACAATTTATTATATTGTATCTTGCTGCAAATCAATTTATTAATTCCAAGACCGAACAGTGCAAAATCATATTTCACAGGGTCTTGCGGATCGAATTTTTTCAGGGCGTCCGTAAGCATTTCAACAGCAGGCCAGTTATTTGTTTTTATTTTTAACAAACCTAGCTCCCGTGCTATATGCCCGGTATGCACATCCAGCGGGCAATAAAGTTTATTAGGTGGGATTTCTTTCCATATACCGAAATCAACATGACTGTCATCGGATCGTATCATCCACCTGAGAAAAAGGTTGATCCGTTTACAGGCTGAGTTTTTCAAAGGGCTCGCAATATGTTTTTCACAGCGGTGAAGGTGTGGCGTCTTTAAAAAAACATTTCTGAATGATTCAATAGCCGGGGAAAGATCGCCGTATTGTTTGAAAGCTGAGGTAAAAATCTTCTCCAATCCTTGATGTTCAAGGTAAATATTCCTGAGGGATAAAACAAAGAACCGGCAATCATCACCGTTAAAGGTCCTGTATATAAAACTCCTGAAAGGATCGAGTTCTTTTTTTGTAGCATGAGTAATAAAATCATAGGGGGCGTAGTCCATCATCTGCATCAGTTTTTTGGCGCTCCGCAGGATCTGTGATCGTTGTCCCCAGGCAAGTGATGCAGAAATAAATCCGGCTATTTCTATATCTTCTTTTTTTGTAAAAAGATGCGGAACAGAAACGGGATCATGCTCTATAAATGTCTGATTATTATATTCTTCGTATTTTTCGTCAAGCAATTCTTTTAATTCAGAAAAGCTGAACTTCTCCGCGGGATAGTTCATAAATACGATTTACTATGTTACGTGCACCTATCATATATACCTTGCTATTTTATGTCTTTTTCCCCGAAAACGATAGCCGTATAAATGTAGATTTCTGCATCTTTCCATCCGGCCCAGCCCAGCCCCGCCTTGTCCTGTGCACAATGTCCCAGAAATTCTTCTTTCGTCCATCCGGTTTCGGTAGCTACCTGCGGCAGGAATGTGCCGGCTTTGCCGTTTTTTATAATATATATTCCATGCCTACCTATTTCGATCTCATCAATGGATTTGATGAGTTTCAGGGGTGAAAGGACCGAGATTTCAAGGTCAATAGACTTTAGCTCGTTTGCGGTGACTTTATTGAAACGGTAATCTTCTGTTGAAGCTGCCTTAGTCATGTCCTGTACAATAAGGTACAAAGGTTTCTTTGCTGTAAATTGCCCTATACAGCCCCTGAGTTTTCCGTTTTTGTGCAAGGTGACAAAAGCACCGCAATTTTGTTTTATGGTAGCGGAAAATCCCGATGCGTCAATATCGGGAGTTTTTCCGTTTTGGATGTATTCATTTAAAGTTTTGCGTGCTATATCAATCAGGTATTTTTGGTCTGTTATAGTTAAGCTAAAATCCCCTCTATTTTCTATTTTCCCTGCAATGGTCATGGCGTTATAACCTACAACACGTGAACTGTCGCCATAAGGTTGAATATCACCTGAGTTTTTATACTGGAGTTTGCTGATGCTGACACCCTTGATATTTTCAGTAATGTAGAGCAAGGTAAGAACAGATGACCATCCGCAAAGGCTGGTAGCCAGGTTCGGGATGTTTAATTTCTCATTTGATTTTAAAACTTCCAGAAGTTTTTTTGACGAATTGCTTTCAATAGCTTCAGTAGTAAGTTTATCAACCATTACAGCATCCTTATATCTTGGGTAATGAGAAAAATCAGTGCTTATAATGAACAGGTTTTTATTGTTAAAGTAGGGCGACAGCACTCTGGCTATCTTTTCACATGTGCCGGCATCATTTGTCCCGATTACGATAGGAACGATACGGAAAGGTTTTTTCATTTTGTATTGCAGAAAAGGGAGCTGAACTTCGAGGCTGTGTTCAAACCAGTGGGCATCTTTATAATTTTTGAAAACGGGATTCTCTTTTATCAGTTTGTTAGCCAGGGCGGTATCTACTTCCACAGTCCCCAACGGCGTTATGAAATTGCCTTCACAATAAACGGAAGCTGCATCGAAATAGCTGCTGTGGCTTGAACCAATCACAAAAATGACTTCATATTCTTTGTTCTCATCCACCTGATTGAATGCGGTGGCAGCCACTTCTCCGGAAAATACGTATCCTGCATGGGGTGAAATAAGGGCGAGCAGATCCGAAACCTCGCGGGACAATGCCTGATCGAACAGCTTTTTCAGGTCCTTGTTAAGTGTGGCGGGGTCGCCGGCATAAAACTGTCCTGCAACGGCAGCTTTGCGGTCGTTGTGAGGCTGTTCTTTATTCTGTGAATTACAACTTTCGGCCATCGTAATTGTGCTTAAGAAGGTTAATAATATCAACATCCGGATCATAAATGAATGTATTTATACAAAAATACAAAATTTTGTGTTATTATATGTTTTGGTTATTAGTGAAATTAAAAAAATAACTTATTTTTGAAACTTCAAAATTTTATATGACAGCAACACATACCCAAGTCAGCAGCAACACTATCATACAACTGGATAAAGTGCCTGTTTTTCAGGATAATGTTCTTATCCTCGATAATGTTTCTATGGCAATTGAGCGAGGTGAGTTTGTGTATCTTATCGGCCCGACAGGAAGTGGAAAAAGCAGCCTGCTGAAGTTGATTTATGCACAATTGCCGGCTAAAGACGGCATCGCCAGAGTCGCCTCCATTGATCTGCGCACCATAAAAACAAAACAGATACCTTTTTTGCGGAGGAAGCTGGGTATCGTTTTTCAGGATTTTCAGTTACTTACCGACCGTACGGTAGATGAAAACCTTTTGTTTGTTTTGCGTGCAACAGGTTGGCATGGCAAACAGGATATGCAGAGCCGTATCACAGAAGTTTTGGAAAAAGTAGGACTTACGGGCAAAGGTCCTAAAATGCCCAACCAGCTTTCGGGTGGCGAGCAGCAGCGTGTGGGTATAGCACGTGCTTTGCTCAACCGACCAGAAATTATTATTGCAGATGAGCCTACAGGTAACCTTGACCCTGTTACTTCAGAAGACATCCTGGAATTACTTATGAACATCAGTAAAACCGGCACAGCGGTATTTATGGCCACTCATGATCACCTGCTGTTCCGCAGGTTTCCCGCACGCACACTGTGTATTGAAGAAGGCCGTTTGCTGGAAAAGCGGGTGCATACCGAATTGAATCAATAGTTTTACGGAAAAAGAAGATTTACCATTGCTGCGGCATTATAGTCGTTTGAAAAGCCTTTGTGCAACAGAATTTCTTCCCGTTTTGCATTTTCCGAGGCATTATATTCTCTGGAGAAGAGGTTTTTGATCTCCGATTTGAACTCCCCAGCAGTTTCGCAGCAGATGCACAAACTTTCGAGTCCTGTTTTTCTGATCATTGGCGGGTTGACCAGGCAGAATCGTCCCCTGTACAGTGCAGCCAGAAGTTTTAGTTTTATGCCGGTGGACTGAAATGTGGGCAGTATGTTTACATGTGCATCGGCAACCAGTTTATAAATATCTTCGCTGGTCAGTCCGGTTTTCAGTATGATGTTGTTTCTTCCGTTTACGGCGCTTTTTAACTCTTTGGAAGGTTTGTTTCCTGCTATATACAATTTAAATTTCAGGTCGTCGAAAACCTGTCTGATAAGGAATAATGCCGCTTCATTGTTTTCACCGACGTCTAAGCTGCCATGATACAACGCAAATGAACCTTTGCCCGGTCTGGAAACAATTTTCTCATGGGGATGAAAAGCGGAAATGGTCGTTACATTTTTAAATTTTCTGGAATAATAATGGGCATCATTATTTGAGATTACTGCAAGCCCGTCAGCGTATTCCAGTATTTTCTCAAAACGTTCCAGTTTGCCGGCTTCATTGAGATAATAGTACCTCCTGAACATGTTTTTCTCGATTTTTCCTAGGTTCTGATAATACTCATGTTCAATATTATGGGTACGTACAATTTTACGGCGGTTCCTGATTTTTTTATGGTTCAGGAAGTAACAGGAATGAAGCCCTTCAAAAAGAATGGGGTAATTATCTCTGAGGATGTTTTTCAGCAGTTCCTCCGAATAGCGTGTGGCAACGATGTATGGCAGGCTGCTGAACAGTTTGGTTTTAGAATTGTCGCGTTTATAGTAGAAAACTTCGGTACATAACTCATCAAGCAGGGGTGAAGGTTTGCGGTCGTATTCAAAGCAATGCAGATGGATTTTTATTCCTGCTTTTTTAAGACTTTTCAGTTTGTAAAAGATATCGATAGCGCCTCCATAATTCACTGGCACAGGTATGTCGAACGCAATGATATGAACGTGTTTTTCAGGCATGTTTCTGCAAAACAGCAATAAGTTTTTTTTGTTCTTTTTCCCAATTCAGGTTTTCGGATGCAAGTTTAAGTTTTTTTTTCCAAATTTCACGTGATTTTGTATCTGCAAGCATGAAACGGATCTTTTCAGCGATGTGTTTTGGGTCGTGGGTTTCTATACAGCATCCGATACTGTAGTCTTCAATAATATTTTTCACTTCGACCAGCGGAGAGGCCAGTATGGGAATCTGTGCATGAATATAATCAAAAAGTTTGTTGGGCAGGCTGAACCGGTAATTGATATTGGTGTCTTTATCGAGGGTAAGTCCCAGGTCGGCGTTGGCTGTGTATTGATAGAGATGTTCCGGCGATTGCCTTGGGATAAATAATACTTTTTCGTTTAAATTATTTTTTTCGACATATTGTTTCAGCAGCGGAATGACATCACCGTTTCCAACGATCAGCAAGCAGGTGTTTTCTAAATATATCATAGCTTCCACGGCTTCTTCAGCGCCCCGTTGTATGTTGATGCCCGAGCCCTGAAGGATGACCAGTTTTTTGTGCTCAGGGAGACCTAAAGCAGTTTTCGATGTTATGGGTGATATGCAGCGGTTTTCTGGTATGTTTCTGATGACGGTGAATTCCTTTCCGTATTCGGTTTTATACAGTCCGGCTATTGATTTGTTCACCGTGATCAGTTCGTTTAAGCGGGGGATGATCAAGCTTTCAATTTTTTTCCATACTTTTTGCACCACGGGCCGTCCTGTGAGTTCGGGAACTCCTGTAAAATATTCATGGCTGTCATATACCAGAGGGATGTTTTTAATTTTTGATATCAGATAATTGGGCAACAGCGTATCGAGGTCATTGGCAAAAAGAAGATCCGCTTTTCTTAAGAGCAATAAAAAGAACAACCTGGTATTGAAAAAAGCATAAAAGAAGGGGCCTTTTTCGAATAACATGCTGAAGCGAAACATTTTATATTTTCTTACAGGCAGGGCAGGGCTGTCTTTTTTACGGCGTCCGGCAAGAAAAACCTCATAGCCAAGTGATACCAGCGTATTGCAGGTTCTGTCTACCCGCTGGTCGGTGACAAGGTCGTTGATAACCGATACAATGGCTTTTTTCAAAAATAATTTTTTGCAAAGTTATATTAAAAAAAGTACGGGGATCCTATGTTTTTATATTCTTTTAGAGCTAAAAATTAATATGAATTATTTTACCAGTTATTTATGAATTAAATATAAAATAACACTGTATAATGCGATATTCTATTGAAAGTTAAGTTTTATAATTGTACGATTAATCGCATGACAAAATGGTCATCATTTTATTAAATTAATATTTAAATCTATTTGTTGTATATTCATTGGATAAATTAATATCTATTGGGTAATAATTTAAAAATAATAATAAAAAATTTTTATTGTATTTATTTTTTTATATTTGAAAGATTTTTAAATAAAAAATAAGTAAATCTATGCATAAAACAATTATGATATTTGAAATGTTTTTATAATACTTGTAATTATTCACTGATAGCTGGATTAAAAACAAAAATGACTATTAAATTCTTAAAATCTAAAACAAAAATGGTATTTTTTTATTTTCGAATATTATTCTAAATGGTTGATTCACTTTATTTTTATATTCTTTTTTTCATAAGAAGTAACTATAAATAATTAATAATTGACAATATGAAAAAATATATGCAAACAAAAACTAAAGCATTATTAGCACTAATGGTTTTTTTGACCTTTGGTCAAAATGTATATTCCCAATGTACAGCCAATAATTCTGCTTATAGATATTCAACATCTACAATCTATACACCAACAGGATCCTGGGGTTCCGTAACCTGGTCCAATGGTCATTGGCAACCTTTCTATGTATGGGATTCATATATTGTTCAGATACGAACCTGTGATGCATCCTGGGATACACAATTAACCTTATATGGTTCAAATACTGCCGGTAGCAGTATAGCCTATAGTGATGATTGTTCTTACGGTGCATGTTCAAGTCATACTAATAACTCTATTATTGCATTTAGAAATGACGGTTCTGCTCAAACCGGACATTTACAGTTAAATAAGTATTCATGCAATTCAGATTTGGCAAATTCAACTACGGTTTATTATAGAGATATTCAGGAAACGCCATATATTTCCGGCGGAGGTATTACTATCTGCATTGGAACCGGTGTTACGCTTACATCAAGTATGTCAACCTATAATGATGATTATTTAGATATTCAGTGGGGAACATCATCAGGAGGTACAGAAGTAAGTCCCGACGCAGGTTCGGTAACGGTTTATCCGACAACTACCACTACATATTACATGAGGGGCGCTGTAAAAGCTTGTGGTACTCCGGGTACCGTATACACTGATGTTGCCAGTACAACGATTATAGTAAGTGATTCGCTGCCTGACACCAATCCATTTATTACTGCATCAGGCGATACTGTCTGTTATGGCAGCGCCACGATGTTAAATGCCTCAGTACCCGGCTGTATGGTTTATTGGTATACCGATTCCTGTGGAGGTAATCTGTTGGGTACAGGAGATTCGATAAGCGTTACTCCTTTATCAGCGACCACCTATTATGCAAAAGCTGTCAACGGCTGTGGCTCGTCAGGCTGCAGCAGCATTACGATCGGGGTAAATCCTGTTCCAGGTCCGGTATACATCAGTAGAGATTCTGCTGAATGTACCGGTAGTAATATCCTTACCGCTTCAGGTGGTACGGGAGGCACTATATACTGGCAGGGAACAGTCAGCGGCGGCACTTCTACATCTATGCCATCCATTCAGCAAACGGTAACTAATTCAAATACTTATTATTTTAGGGCACGTAACAATCATTGCTGGGGAACACAGGGAAGTATATCGGTTACCACGTCCATGCCGGAACCTGTAACTGTCAGCGGCGGCGGAACTTACTGTGCTAATGCATTACTTACCGCTACAGGAGGTACCGGAGGCACCATATACTGGCAGGGAACAGTTAGCGGGGGTAACTCTACAGGAACACCGGGAACCTCCCAATCTGTTACTTCATCAGGAACCTATTACTTTCGTGCATACAATGTTGTCTGCGGGTGGGGTGCTGAAGGCGCTGCCACTCTGGTTGTTATTCCCAATGCAGCGGTGACCTCCGTCACAGGGACATCACCTATGTGTATCGGAGACAGCGCTGTCTATACTGCTAACGGTGTGGTACTTGGCGGGGGCGCGGGAGCATGGTCAAGCAGTAATACATCCGTGGCTACGGTGGCGTCAAACGCTACTGTTACAGCAGTTAGCGCAGGCACTGCCAATATCATCTATACCATCACCGGAGGTTGCGGAGGGACAAAGTCTGCCCTGAAAACAATTACAATTCTTCCCAATTCCGCTGTCGCTTCGGTTAGTGGTAATTCACCCTTATGTTCCGGAAGTACTGCACCTTATACAGCCAATGGCATTGTACTTGGTAGTGGAACAGGCGCATGGTCAAGCAGTAACACTGCCGTTGCAACGGTAGCTGTTAATGGCAATGTTACTGCGGTTGCTGCAGGAACAGCCAATATCGTTTATACCATTACCGGAGGATGTAATGGAACTAAATCTGCCCAACAAACACTTACTGTGAATTCTGTCCCCAATGCGGTCACGGTCAATGGAGGCGGCACATTCTGCGGAAGCAGCCCGACGCTCACTGCCGATGGCGGTACAGGTGGAACTATCTACTGGCAGGGCACGACCAACAACGGTACTTCCACCGCTACTGCGTCCACGTCACAAACTGTGAGTGTTAACGGAACTTATTATTTCAGGGCGCTCAGTGCAGGCGGTTGCTGGGGACCTCAGGGATCGGCCAGTATACTGACCAGTCTTCCTGCAGCAGTGACGGTCAGTGGAGGTGGAAGCACCTGTAGTTCACGTACGCTAATTGCTTCCGGTGGTACCGGTGGTATCATCTACTGGCAGGGCACCACCAGCGGCGGCACTTCTACAGCCAGTGCCTCAACTGTAAGAACCGTTACTTCATCAGGCACTTATTATTTCAGAGCATTGAATGGCTGTGGATGGGGTTCCGGGGACAGTGCAGTGGTGATTGTTTATCCTGGCGCCGGTTCGGTCACCGTCAATGGTGCAGGCACATACTGCGGCAGCCAAACCCTCACAGCCACCGGTGGTACTAATGGCACTATATACTGGCAGGGTACCACCAGCGGAGGAACATCAACACTGACACTATCAACCTCGCAGTCTGTGACTTCTTCGGGAACATACTACTTCAGGGCATATAATGCCAACTGTGGCTGGGGAACCCAGGGAAGCGTACTGGTATCCATACATACCCCTTCTACTGCGCCAACAGGTATCACGGGTATGTCATCCATTTGTACCGGAAATTCTCCTGTCCTGACTCAGAGCGGAGGAACACTTGGCATCGGAGGCGTATGGTACTGGTATTCGGATAGCTGTGGCGGTAATTTAATAAGCAGTGGCTCAGCCTCTGTTACGGTGTCTCCGGTCAGCACCACCACCTACTATGTCCGTGCTGAAGGTATTTGTAATACCACCTCATGTGCAAGTATGATGGTAACCGTAAACCCATCTCCTGGCATCGTGACGGTGAATGGCGCCGGGACTCACTGTGGAAGCGCAAACCTAACGGCGACAGGTGGTACCAATGGCATCATATACTGGCAGAATACAACCAGCGGTGGAACCTATACGGCAATGCCGTCTACATCTCAATCTGTTTCTTCGTCCGGAACATATTATTTTAGAGCATATAATTCTTGCGGATGGGGAACCGAAGGCTTTGCATCGGTGACGATAAATCCTGTACCAGGCATCGTGATGGTTAACGGAGCCGG
>DAOORA010000042.1:0-37255 GCA_035389045.1 Bacteroidales bacterium
GGTGGCAGCGGATACAGCATTTTTCCCTACGAGATACTTGATTATTTCGGTTTAGATTATGGCATTGCAGGAGAAGGCGAAGAAACATTCGCTTCACTGCTCGGATACTTTGAAAAAAAAACGGATATCATCGGGGTTAAAGGTATCATCTGCAGAAAATCTCCGGCATTCAGAAAAAAAACAAAAAATAATTCTGCCTGTCCTTCCGAAAAATATTTTTCGGGCATCGAAAATTTTATTGATTACAACCCCTATAAAGAACGCGGCGCATATTCCATACAGTCTAAAAGAGGCTGTGCCCATAAATGTATTTATTGCACATATCCTTTGATCGAAGGGAAAAAATTCAGGACACGCCTTGTTACAGATATTGTGGATGAAATAGAACATGTCTCAGAAAAACTCGGCGATATAATGTTTGAATATGTGGATTCAACATTCAACGACCCTGCCGGACATGCCGAAGCCATCTGCTCTGAGATCATCCGGCGCAAACTCAGAGTCAGAATGCGCACCATGGGCATCAACCCGGCCAACACCAGCGACCGGCTTTTTGAATTGATGTTACAAGCAGGTTTTACGCAGATCGATTCAACTCCCGACAGCGCATCACCCGACATGCTTAAAAACCTTGGAAAAAATTTCCGCCTTGAACAACTTCAGAAAATGGCCCTGCAGATAAAAAGATCGGGCTTGCCTACCATGTGGTTTTTTGTTTTCGGCGGTCCGGGAGAATCCCGTGAGACCATAGATGAAACGTTTAGCTTTATCAGGGAATACATCCCCTCTGAAGATCTTGTATATATAACAACCAGTTTGCGCATATATCCCGGCACAGCGCTTCACAGAATCGCCTTAAAAGAAAAACTTACCACTCCAGACCAAAGCCTTTTGAAACCCGTATTTTATGAAAGTTCATCCTTTACACCGGCTGAACTGCATGACTATTTGAAACAAAAGATCGGGAGGGCGCACAACCTTTTATTTTCATCAGAATCCAGGCCTGATGCCCTGATGCTGCAGGAAGCTATACTGATCCGCAAACAGCAAAACCTCACCGAACCCATGTTCCGGACCTTGCTGCGTATCAGAAAAAGAATTATGGAGGAAAATAAGTTGTAAGTGTTCTTATCTGAATGCCAATAGACATATTATTTGATCTGCCTGAATATATAGAAAACGGGTTTTACAGCCGGCAATTCATAAAACAATGATCAGGCAACAAAAAAACTAAAATTTACTTTTCCGTATTTACGGTGCTGGCTGAATTTGGGATGTTTTGAAAAATCAAGATGGCCCGGGTGCTCCAATATGAGAATACCCTCAGGTTTTAAAAGGTCTTTCTGAAAGATTTTGTCCGGTAATCCGGCCACAGAAACCAGGTCATAAGGCGGGTCGGCAAAAATCAGATCATACTTCTTAAAGGCATGCCGGATAAAAGTAAACACATCCGAACGATATGCCCTGATGTTGTCAATTTTGAAATCTTCACAGGTGCGGATAATAAAAGACACCGACCTCCCATCCTGATCAACGGCCGTTACATCAGAACTGCCGCGGGAAACGAACTCGAATGAAACGCTCCCTGTTCCTGCAAAAAGATCAAGCACGGACAATCCATCAAAATCAATGATATTATTAAGTATGTTAAAAAGGCTCTCCCTTGCCAGATCGGTAGTTGGCCTGGCCGGCAGATTTGCAGGCGGATGCAGCTTTCTGCCCCCGAGTTTTCCGCTTATAATTCGCATAATACAACCGAAGTCAGATTATGAATAGTATGCGGAGGAATATCTTTCAAAATGAAACTGTTTAGATATTGTTCTCCAGGTTCCATAAAATCAATATTACGGATATATTTGAAAAGAATATCGTATAAAGCTGAGTTTTTCAAAACTCCTCCGCTCAGTATGATACTGTTGTTTTCAGGACTGAGTTGTAATTGCCCGTACACAAACAGTACAAAATAGATAAAATCCTCTGCGGTTTTGTATGCGAAGGAATTATAAAACAGCAACCTCCCATTTTCACTCACCAGCATATCAAAAAAAGCAGGATGTATATGGATAAAAACCTGTTTTGACAACATCCTTACCTTACTGAAGATCATAACATTTTCAATGAAAGCAGAACCATGGTGCCGCATCCTGAAAGATTTTAAACCCAGGTTGTTTTCAAGTTCCTCAGGAACACCATAGACATTATATAGTTCAGCGGTTTTTAGTTTATCGCCGCAGATTTTTTCATCAATAACTTTTCCCAGATTGAAATAAAAATAGGTCTCGCGTTCATCAGTCTCATACAGGGCATCGGGCACCAGCGTTGAACGCTGGGATTCCCATAAAACAACAACATCTCTGTATTGATGACTGATCAGTTCATTTTTCGTAAAAAAATCTTTCAGATGCTCAAAATAGCCAAACAGGCCGGCTTTATTCAGTATTTTTTTCTGTGCAAAAGCAATAAACTTATTCTTTTCCGGATCAAAAACCAGCAATTGAACAGAATTACCGTTCAGTCCGGCAATCAACTTATAACCTGTGGCCGGCGCCGTGCCGAAGCAGGGGTCTGTTTTTACAGTAAAAGTATTGTTCTCTGTCTCCATCAGGTCATTTTTAAAAATTATCCCTCCAGTCGCTTTTTCGTTCCAGTTTTAAATCCTTAAGTACAGACGATTTGATACGTATGGTAAAGTTATAACTTTTTCTGAAACCATAGGGTACCCATTCCATGAACATTTCCCAGCAGTGCAGGTCGCGGTGTATGCTCAGGGAGGTATATGAAAAATCTTTCGACTTGAAGTCATAGCCTGTGGTGTAACCCACCTTCCATTTGGGCGTGATATAAAATTCTCCCGAAAGCATTATTGTTAAAATAGTATCAGGTATATATCGTATTGACCGGTAATCAAAACGGCTGGAATAGCTGAAATTAAGATTCATACTGACATTCCACTTATTGAAAAAAATACTCTTTTTTTCATTGGTTACCTTGTCTTTTTTATGAAAATCGTTATCGCTGAGGGAGTAAGAGATTCCTACAATCCAGGAAGTGTTCTGCCTCCGGAACAAACGGTGGTTGACATTCCATTCAAACTGGTTCAGACGGACGCCGTTGGTGTCAATGACATAAGGGTCCCACGCACCGTTGAAACTCACGTCTACACGATTGAACAAGCGGGTCCGGATATTGAGCGACAAATAATCCCAGCGCAGCGAATCCCTGGCAAAGTCATAACCGCTGCCAAGATTCAGATAATCAATAAGTACAATCTTCTTTGACCCCGTCACAGAGTCTTTTTTTGATCGTACTTTCATCTCAAGATTGTTGTTCAGATTAAAACTGACCTTGCCCGACAAGCCCTCGGGAGGAGTGCCGTAAATACCGTTCTGAAAAATGGAATACCGCATCAGCCGGCCTGTAGAATCAATTTGTGCATACTTGTAATATCCCCAGAATTTTGAACCGAAATCGGGATGGTATGAAAAAGTGACAGAAGGTGTAAGTACATGTCGTATGGCCTGCAAAGCCCCTTTTTTGAAACGGAAAATCCCATAGATCTTCGTGGAAAGCTGCGATGCCACATTAAACTCATGTGCCATCTGAAAGCGCCGGATAGTATCCTTACGGATGAAAGAAGTATCCGTATCGTTGAACCATTGCTGCCGGGTTGATTGAAAATACCATCGTTCGGTAAAATTAAACGAATTATTCCAACTGATATATTTTAATATTTTCACAGGATTTCGTATCTGAAGGCTATGTTGTATACCGTTTTGCATTATATCAAAAATCTTTGGAGTAAGAACCAGACTATCATAAGTATTGATATAATTCTGTGCATTCAGTGAATAACTCACATTGATATTATCGTACCATTTCAAAGCGCCGGGTTTGTTCTTTTTTCGGAACGGATAAAAGGTATTTACCGAAAAATTGATCTGGGGCAGCCATAATTGAAGCTCTTTTGTGCTTACATTCTGCCTGCTTCCCAGGTTCAGTGAAAGGTTACTTTTTCCCCCGAACAAAGTGGTCTGGTATGCAATACTCGATTCAAAGGTGTTGGACAGATAATCACTGGTTGACGAAGGATTATATTTATAAAAACTGTTGCTGGCTGCTTTCACCTGGGCTGAAAAGCTGCTGTTCGGACGCGCTTTGGGATCCTGCTTGTGAGTCCATTCTATGGAAAAATCCTTATACTTGTTGTAATCGGGTAAAAATTTCTGGCTGATAATGTTGACAGCATAAGAAAGCCTGATGCTTCCATCATAGCGGTAACGCTTTTTATAATTTGATGTGAGGTACAAAGCCCAGCTTCCCCGTGTATAAATATCGCCCTGGAAGATCATATCGATATAATCATTGATACCCCAGTAATACCCGCCCCGCTCAAAATAAAATCCCCTGTTGGCCGATTCACCCCAGGTAGGAATGATTATACCCGAGATCTGCCCTCTCTTGTTAGGAAAAAAACCGAAAGGCAGCACCAGCGGGGTGGGAACATCCTCGATTTCCATATAGGCCGGGCCCGACACGAACTTATCATCAGGAATCATCCGCGCTTTACCAAAACGTATCTGGTAATGAGGATGTTCCAGATCGCAGGTGGTATAGGCGCCTCTTTTAAAATTGGCCGTTTTATCCGGAAAACGTTTGACGACGCTCCCATGCAGATAGCTGTCGCCCTCATTGGTAAAAATATCCTTGACCAGTCCTTTTTTTGTATCAAAGTTGTATAACATGTCACTGGCCGTAAAGGTATAACCGCCCTGCGAAAATTCGGGGCGTCCCAGTTCCTTTCCGGCAGTATCCTTTAACCCGTCGGCAAAAAGCTGTTTCTTCCTGAAATCAATTTCCACATAACCCGAGTTTAAAGTAATATCCTCATACTTAATTTCAACATCACCAAACAAAAAAGTCTTACGGTCATCAAGGTCCATTTTTATGGAATCTTCGGCTTTATAATCTATTTTGGATTCAATGGCATCAGGCGATACCTCTTTTCGCTTGTTTTTTATGGTATCATTCTTGATCGTGTCCTGTACTATTTTAACATTGTCGTTCGTTAGAGTATACAGAGTATCCTGAGCATAGGATTTATAAAAAGAAAAAAAAAGTAAAGCAAAAGCAATGCATCGCGATCTGGCAGATATGGTTAATAATTTCGTTGACAAATTGTATAAAGTGCTGATTTTGTCTGATAAAAAGCGCATAATTTTGCTTCAGAAATCTCCTGAAATTATTGACAAAACTAATTAAAATAAATTACTCAGATGAAACGAATTAATTTAATTTTTGTTTTGTTAGTCCTGATGTTTTCAGTATCTGCCGGTTCTGAGGCCACACAAGGCATTATGATCAGGAAGGTTGTCATTGATGCCGGGCATGGCGGTGATGACCCGGGCGCTGTAGGAAAAAAATCAAGGGAAAAAGATATTACACTGTCTGTGGCACTGAAAATCGGCAACTATATAAAAACCGCATTCCCTGATATAGAAGTCATATATACACGTAAAACCGATGTTTTTGTTGAACTTTATAAAAGGGCAAAAATTGCCAACGACAATAAAGCCGATCTTTTCATTTCCATACATTGCAACGCCAGCAAAAGCCCGGACCCGTCAGGGACGGAGTCATGGGTCATGGGACTGAATAAAACTCAGGCGAACCTCGAAGTGGCAAAAAAAGAAAATGCCTCTGTACTTTATGAAAATGATTACAAAACACAGTATGATGGTTTCGATCCCAACTCCCCTGAAGCCAACATCATATTTTCCTTGTTTCAGAATGCCTACCTAAGCCAGAGCCTGGATTTTTCAAGTTTTGTTCAAAAACAACTTTCAGGAAAAGCCGGCAGAGAAAACCGCGGGGTAAAACAAGCCGGGTTTCTGGTACTGTACAAAACAACCATGCCGGCCGCTTTGATCGAAATTGGCTTTATCAGCAACACGCAGGAAGAAGCCTTCCTTATGTCTGATAACGGACAGAACATAATTGCCTCAGCTATTTACAGGGCGTTTAAAGAATACAAGGCTCAGGTAGAGGATATTACAAATATTCCGGAAAAAGAAA
This sequence comes from Bacteroidales bacterium, assembly GCA_035389045.1. Lineage (GTDB taxonomy): Bacteria > Bacteroidota > Bacteroidia > Bacteroidales > CAIWKO01 > CAIWKO01. The sequence continues at coordinate 6,073 of DAOORA010000042.1, forward strand.
TTGCTGCCGATAGCATTTTTCAGCAGGTCACGGCAAAGGACACCACCCGGACAAAAATAAAACAGGACACCGTAGCTATCACTCCTGACAACAAAATTAAGGAGGTTTTTTTCAGGGTTCAGTTCACTTCGAGCAGCAAAAAGAAGCCTGTCAACCTCCCTGAATATAAAGACTTAGAAGATGTAAGATTTTATTTCCAAAACGGGATCTATAAATATACCTGCGGAAATTTCAGTACGCTGAAAGATGCCGTGAATTATCAGCATACCGTTCAAAATAAAGGTTTCAAAGATGCTTTTGTTGTGGCGTTTTTAAACGAAGAACGGATTACCCCTGCGGAGGCCGTAAAATATTTAGGAAATTAAAAAATAATTATCTTTGTAAAAAATTTTCACCTTGAAAATTTCGAAAGAGATTAAAATTGCTGTTGTTTTTGTCGCCGGACTTGCACTCTTGTACTGGGGAATCAATTTTTTAAAAGGCAGGGATCTTTTCAGAAAAGAACGTACGTATTACGCCCTTTACAAACAGATCAACGGACTTACCAAAGCTAATCCCATACTGGTCAATGGATTCCGGGTGGGTCAGGTCGAAGATATTCATTTCAGCTCAGATACTACCGGGCAAATAGTCGTTGTTATGTCCATCACCAACAAAGACCTGCAAATCCCTGATAATTCCACGGCCAAGATATACAGTTCCAACCTGCTTGGATCTATGGCCGTTGAACTTGTATTGGGAGATAGCAAGAAAATGGCTGTAGAGGGCGATACCCTGAAAAACCTCGTTCAACTCTCACTCAGCGATCAGGTAAGCGTTCAGTTCCAGCCGATTAAGCAAAAGTTTGAAAATGTCATGATCTCCCTTGATTCGGTACTGACCATCATCAGGGAAGTATTCAACGAAAATACCCGCCGCAACCTGGAACAGAGTTTTGAAAGTATACGGGCAACGGTCAAAAACCTTGAACATACCACCTATAATATTGATACGCTTTTTTCAGGTCAAAAGCATAACCTCGCGGAAATTATCAGTAATGTGGAATCAATCTCAGAAAACATCAAAAATAATAATGACAAGATTTCCAATGTAATCGCAAACTTCTCCAGCATCAGCGATACCCTTGCCAAGGCTCATATTGCCAGCACCATTAACAATGCAGACAGATCTCTGAAAGATTTTTCTGATATCATTGCAAAAATCAACCGTGGTGAAGGCAGTCTCGGCATGTTGGTCAACAACGATTCCTTATACAACAATCTTGATAAATCCTCCAAAGAACTTAACGAACTGGTTAAAGATATCAAGTTAAATCCGCATCGTTATCTTAACTTCAGCGTCTTTGGACCAAGCAAAAAGAAAAACGAATACAAACCGTCCGAATAATAGCCGCCCTCCCTGAATCAACAGCTACTTTCAGTGAATTATTATTACCTTTGAACGGGATACTTTTTCCCCGCCATAGATGACAATAGTATAAATTCCCTCAGGAAAATCACTGACGTTGATGGTCAGATCATCAGAAGGCTGTTCAATACGTTGCACCAGGGATGATGTAAATGAATAAATATCAATTCTATTAATATTATTCTTCAGATCTTCAGACCTAATGTTCAGGTACTCTGAAACAGGATTGGGAAATACCGAAACAGCTAACGTCGGATCCGTTTTCACCATCCCTACACCCGGGCACCATATACTCAGCCATTCGGGATGGTCGATATAGGGATTACGGTTGTGCTGAATGGAATAAACGGCATTGTTACGGTCAATTTCTTTCTGGCTAACCGGATCGACACTGCACCAAAAGCAAAGCATGTTCGTAAACCAGGGTTTAAACACCAGCTCTGTGTCACCATTAAAAACCGCTGCACATTCTGATGAGTTGGAAGGCCAGCCTGAAACAACATTTTCGTATCGGGTCGCCATGTAAAAATATGTTCGAGCCAAATCTCCCTTGTAGGCATTGACAGGCTCAAAAACCTTTCCGCTGTATCCGGCTTCAGAACAATTACCTAATTTACTTCCATTGGAGGAAGTATAGCTTGCCGAACCTACCTTACCATACGGAAAATTGGCCCGTTTGTTATTGACGAAACCATCCGTGGGATAGACATTAAATAAATCGGTATACATCGGCAAATTCTCGTTAAACCAGCTCGCCGGTACCGTATGTTCACGGTTGTAACAATCGCCTTCCGATGAATAACTGCCGCATTGATCACTGCTATTGGCTGTGTTGACATAATAATAATTAGCCGTACAATCCGCCTTCATGGAATACATATCCCAGACAATACTATCGAATATTTTATCTGTTATGGTATAATAGCTGTAGAGCGCGTTATAACTCACAGGAGTGTGGTTTTTAATAATGTTATACAGCGCAGTTTTCAAGCTAAGTCCGGTAAGCCCGGCAGCAGCATCGTAATACCCGGCAGGAATCTGTGCAGGAACCAAAAGGGTAGGTAAAAAGCAGATTAAAACAATAAATATCTTCTTCATGTTATCATCAGTAAGTCAGCGTTATTTCAGGAACAAAATTAGGTGTTTTATCGGCATTGCGAAATTTATACAGAAACAGCAGGGTATCATCTTGTCAGATTATTTACCAGAATAGTTTCGAGGATTAATATATTTCAGTTCTTCCTTTACTTTTTTAGATACATTCAGACTGTCGATAAAATCATGAAGGATCTTTTTTGTAACTGTCTGATTTCCCCTTACCAGATCCTTTAATGCATTATAGGGATCAGGGTATTGTTCGCGCCGGAGAATGGTTTGAATGGCTTCGGCCACTACAGCCCAGTTCTGCTCGAGATCGGCAGCTATCTTCGGCTCGTTGACAATCAGTTTACTGAGTCCCCTGCTGATGGATTTCAGAGCTATGAGTGTGTGAGCCACCGGAACGCCGATATTCCGCGTCACCGTAGAATCCGTGAGGTCGCGCTGCAAACGCGAAACGGGCAGTTTGGCTGAAAGATGTTCAAACAGTGCATTGGCAAGCCCCAGGTTGCCCTCGGCATTTTCAAAATCTATAGGATTTACTTTATGAGGCATGGCGGAAGATCCCACTTCCCCTTTTACAATTTTTTGTTTGAAATAATCCATAGAAACATACAGCCAAAAATCCCGGCATAGATCCGTCAGTATGGTATTTATTCGTTTCAGCGTATCAAAATAGGCCGCCAGGTTATCGTAATGCTCAATCTGAGTGGTGCATTGCTGGCGTTTGATGCCAAGCCTGCCGAGGAATTTATCGGCAAAGCCGTGCCAGTCTTTATCAGCATAGGCCACATAATGCGCATTGAAATTCCCTGTTGCCCCTCCGAATTTCCCCTCAAATTCAATATGATTGAAATGCAGCAACTGACTTTTCAGACGTTCGGCAAAAACCCGGATCTCCTTGCCCAGTTTCGTAGGAGTTGCTGGCTGTCCATGCGTCCGGGCAAGCATAGTAATGTCTTTCCAATCCTCAGCAACCACATTCAACTGATTGGAAAGATTATTCACTAAAGGCAGAATCACATTAAGCTGTGCTTCTTTAATCAGTAAAGGCAATGCCGTATTGTTGATATCCTGCGACGTAAGGCCGAAATGAACAAATTCCTTGTACATACCAAGTTGCAGATCATCAAATTTATCCCTCAGGAAATACTCAACAGCCTTTACATCGTGGTTGGTACATTTTTCGATATCCTTGATTTTCAACGCTTCGGCAAGTCCAAAATGCAGGTAAATATCACGTACTGCATCAAAAACCGGCTCTTTAATTTTTTTTAACGATGGGATGATGGTACACAACTCAATAAAATATTCGGCTTCAATAAAAACCCTTTTTTTTATCAGCGCAAATTCCGAGAAGTATTCAGACAGTTCTTCTGTCGCTGTACGATATCGGCCATCAATAGGCGAAACTGCTGTTAACGGGCTAAGCTCCATGTTTATTGATTTATAAAGCAAAAGTAATGATTTTTCCGTGTAGCAGTGCAAATTCATGAATTTGCACTGACATTATTCCTGGCAAACTTTTGTGCTATTATACTCTCGCAGGGCTTAAATATCAATAGAATGATCATTTCAAGCATAAATTATTGTCCGTAGGGCATAAACAAAAGAAAATGATATTCAATATGGTGACCATTAACTTTTTATTCCAATTGAATAACCCTGATTTATTATGGAATTATCGTGGTGTTAATTTCCTAAGAAAAAAAATCATATCTTCTTTATGTTCAATGAATATTTATGCCCTAACGGGCAATTTGATTTTTTTAAGAGTACATTTTATAATGCCAGCACCTCAAAAAAAGATTTTTCCTGAAGTATTACCAGTTAAAAACAAAAATAATAATCTGAAATAAGGCGCAGCATTTCTTTCGACTATTTTCAGGGTAGAAATTGAATAATTGTCAAATAGGAAAATAGTCTAAAAATCCCTAACGCAACGGACAGAAAACCCATTACCCTTTCCGTAGCTGCTCACATCGCTGTCATTGCTGTACATGTTCCGGCTCCAGGCGTCTGACGCAGAGTTGTCCGTAGAACTCCACCAGTAACCGCAATCTCCAATACCGTCGAATGCTCCATTGCTGTCGCGGTAGCCACCCGGAAGGGCTGCAAAACCTGTTTCATTGGTTGCCCCATTATCTGGATCTTTCCATCCATAAATTGATTTTAATTTATCTCCGGCAACATCTTCTCCACCTAAATTTTCGGTCAGCTTCATCATTTCTGCATCACTTGGTATATGCCATCCCTTGGGTGCAAGTCCTCTTGAGTCAACCACTGCAAACCAATTGTATAGTTTACCATATTTACTACCATTTGAATATTTATTTTCATAATAACACCAGCATCCCTCTCCCTCTGCTCCATACTTAACCCATTGTTCGACTGTTTGTGCTTCAGGTATGGCATCACCATTAGCGTAATTGCTTACATTAAGGTTCTTTGTCATCCATACCTGTTTCCCGATTTTTACCATGGCTTGCATAACATTTGAATTATTGTCAGTCATTGTATCGACTTCCGGTAAAGTATCCATTGGCGGTACTGGTATTTTTACTACTGCAATTTTTAAATTAATTACTTTTCTTGCACTATCGTTAATTACGACAGTTTGCTTTATTAGTACTTTTGTGGAATCAAGATTTTTGGCAATAATTAAATGTGCTCCTTTATCAACATTCACTTTTTTGACATCACCATTTTTTAATACGCCATAAGAAACGCTGTCAACATACAAAATGCAATTCGTATCAACATTGATTATCAAAGTGCAGCTTCCATCAGTAGCTGGCGGCGGAGAAACACAGTTGTTAAATAGTACAGCAATAAAAAGCAGCAAAATAAAGAACTGAAAAAAAATTATATACTTCATAATAGTATTTTTAACCCATGCACATACAAACTTAGAAACTGTTTTAATTTTATGTCACATAAGATTTATGATGGATTTTGTAGCGAAACGAGGCAGATTTTACAGACATAGTTTATCCTATGTCGAAAAATCTAACGAAGTTGCAGCAAAAAAGACGCATAAAGATATGAAAAGATAAAATCAAAACAATTTCTTATAAAAATATTGTTTGCTATAACGGTTTTTTTTTAAGCTCAGCAATCCTAATAAAGGCATGCAGGTCCGTTCCCCGTTCGGCTTAGGCTCCAGCCTAAGCCGTTTTTATTCTTACAGGCTACAGCCTGTTCCATTACCCTGTTCTTTACAATTGTATTTTTAAAATCGTTATATCTTACGAATATTCAGAGCAATTTCACGAATTTGACCTGATGTTATTCCTCGCAAACCATTGTGCTATTATACTCCCCATCACAAGCTGCAGGGCATGATACATCATAATGGGCAGTAAAACAATGCCGGCTAAAGGGCTGCCTGCAAACAGCACATTCGACATCAGGCTGCCGTGTATCAGGGATTTATTCGAGCCACAAAACAGAGCGGTGATCTTTTCTTCCCGTGTGAATTTAAACAGCCGGCTTGCGAAGCTGACCAGGCCATAAACGGTATAAAACAAAGTGATCAATGCAATACCAAGCCCTAAAAGTAATAATGCCGAATATCCTTCGAACATTTTTTTTTCAAATGATTCACAAAATGCCGTATAAATGATCAGTAAAATAACGATCTGATTAAAATAGCCTGTCTTTTTTTCATGCTTTTCGGCACAAGCGCCACCAACCTTATTCAGTAAAATTCCCAATATTACCGGAAACAACACCTGCAATAAAAGTTTTAAAAGTATCGGCCCGAAATCATATTCGGCAGATGACGTTTCCAGATATAATCCCATCAGGAATGGGGTGATCAGCACTCCGAGAAGCGTTGAAATACTTGAATTAAATATGGCAGCCGGGATATTTCCCCTGGCTATCGAAACCATCACCACAGCAGAAGTCACTGTTCCGGGAAGGCTCGAAAGAAAAAAAACGCCCAGCCATATCCGATCGTAACCGTGGTCACCTATGATACCCCTTGCCAGTATTACTATCAGTGGAAACAAGACAAAAGTGGTCAGCTGAACCACCAGATGGATCCGCCAGTTACTCAACCCTGCCTTCATTTTTTGAGGGCTTAACCTCAGCCCGTATAAAAAGAAAATTACTGAAATACCCACCGTTGCAATTTCGGAAAGGGGCACGGCCGAATCTTTGGCTCCGGCATGTGGCCAGGTATAGGCCAGCAGTATCACGCCAATAAGGGCAATGATAAACCAGTTAAGCCCCAGGATTCGGACGGTATTAAAAAATTTCAGACCGGGCGCCGGACTATTTTTCATCATTGTCTTTTAAAAAATCATCCGTAGATATTCCTGTAACGTACAGCATTATCAAGTGAATCCAGTATTTCACGCGTAAACCCGCCGGGTTGTTTTTCGGGCATTTCATCAGAAGAATAATTTTTGCTTTCCAATATCCCCGGCAACACACGTTCACAGGCATTGCGCATCTGATCCAGATAAAACTCATCCACCGCATCAAAATCTTTCCCGAAACGATCACTGAACTCAAACAATGCCGCATGAACGGTTTTATAAACAACCTCCTTACGGGGATTCTTTTTCCATACCCAGTTATAAGCTTCGGAAATAAGCTGCGGAGCATAGTCGCGGATCTTATCGTATACAGGGATGGCCGACTCGTCAATTTTTATCTTATCAGGATTCTCGCGCTCCCACTGTGCATGTTCACGGGCAACCCTGGCGTCGTATTGCGACCGCTTGAAGTCAATAAGGTAAAAAGTATAAATATATATGATCTTCGGCATCAGGTAACTGATGTTTTTTCGAGCTGATTTCAGGATGTATAAAAATGTTTTCCGGTGTACTTTTTCAGCTTTGAAGAAAAAGTATATAAATACTCCCGAAATCATCTTTCTCATCGACCATACTGATGAAAAACCCGGCATTTTCGTATTCGGCCTCCGTGTGATGTTCCGGATAAATGATATGGCGCGTTCCTTAAACTTACCGGCATCATAAATATCATCCCAATAGTCGGCAAGCCCTAAAAACAGCTCCTGCCGGCTCATCTGCCCGGGAATGATGTTTGAAATGATATCCATTTTATCGCTGGTTTCGTCAGGTTCGTTGTGGATGATCCGTCCCTGGCGCTTATAATCGTACCACATTTTAGTTCCCGGAGGCGCTGCCAGCGGATGACAAATATGGAAAATAATATCTGCATCCCTGACAAAATCAGCCGTTTTTTCAAAAACCGTCATATCATCCGATTCATTGCCAATGATCATATGAGCCAGCACCACCATGCCGTACGACTGGATTTTTTTTATGGCATCCACGGCTGAAACGCCAAGATTCTGCTTTTTATTCATGTCTTTCAGCGACTCAGGATTTACCGACTCAATACCGATCATGAGGGTGTAAAAATTCGCATCAGAAAGCAGTTTAAGCAATTCATCATCATTGGCAATGGTGATATCGATCTGTGTGAAAAAACCAAGAGGATTCCTGAACGAATTATTCAGTTCCGTCATCCGGAGGAGCAGCTCTTTCACATACTTTTTATCACCGGCAAAGTTATCGTCCGCAATAAAAACCATCCGCACTCCCAGGTCATTAAGCCTTCTGATTTCTTCAAGAACCTGCTCTATAGTCTTACTGCGGGGTTTGCGTCCATAGGTATAGATCACATCACAGAAACTGCAGTCGAAAGGACATCCTCTTGTGGTCTGCAACGAAACCGAATTGTACAGACCAATATCCTCCTTTATCAGCTCCCACCGTGGCGGTGGTACCGTTGACATATCGGGTTTAATAACACTCTTATAAACTTTTTGATAATTCCCTGTTTTATAATCTTCTAAAAACCGGGGCCATGTCAGTTCCGCTTCGCCGTGAAAGACAACATCTATATTTGCTTTATGTTTATAAATAAGCATTTCCACACCAATACCGCCAACAACAACGATAGAGGAAGGGCAGTACTTTTTGCATGCTTCAGCTATTTTGAGGCTGCGTATCAGCTGATTCGAAGTAATTGAAATCCCTATTATATCATAATTTTTTCCGGGTAGAAATTCTTCGGAAGGACCGCGGATATATTCATCATGAATCACCACTTGATGCTCTTCAGATGTAAGGGCAGCAACAGCAGCTACCGCATGAGGGGCATTAAAGGCCTTAGCATTAAGATATGGAATACTGCGGATGATTTTATTATCAATCTCATCGGGTGTACCCGGGCTAATAAGCAATATTTTCATTCATTAGGTTATTAAAAAACATTCTTGTGGCAATGTTACCTGGAAATTTTACAAAACCACAAAAATAATCCTGCTTCAATAATAATTGTGCTCAAAAGTAAAAATAATTTGATTCCGAACTGCCACAAAATACCACTATATACGATACAGAGGTAAAGCCCATACAGCAAAAATAACGATGTTGAGTCCACTCCGAAAAGCCCCGTTTTTCTTATCCTGCGCCTGTATTAATTTGTTTTTTATCGGTTAGTCGTGATAATTCGAAAAGATTGTTTATTTTTACCAATAATTAATGCGAAATGTGTGAAATAAATCACGCAATATGTACTAATTCTGTGATAAAATGGATATAGAAAGAGATGCCTTAAGAAATCTGATGCAGTGGAAAGAGAATAAATACCGTAAGCCACTGATGTTGCAGGGAGCACGTCAGGTAGGTAAAACATGGCTTTTAAAAGAATTTGGAAAAAGAGTTTTTGATAATGTTGCCTATTTTAATTTTGATACTCAACCCACAATAAAAGAGTTTTTCACAAAAACAAAAGAACCACATCAAATCATAAAATTTCTTTCATTTTTGAACCATCAGCCAATAAAACCGAATGAAACACTTATCATTTTTGACGAAATTCAGGAATGTTATGACGCTCTTAATTCATTAAAATATTTTTGCGAAGACTCGCCTGAATATTTTGTAAGCTGTGCCGGCTCATTGCTGGGGGTAGCCATGAATAAAGGAGCCACATTTCCGGTTGGCAAAGTTGATTTCTTATATATCCATCCATTAAGTTTTAATGAATATCTTTCTGCTGCTGATTCAAACCTGCTGGCTTTTCTTGAATCTGTAGACAAGGTTGAGGCCCTGCCCGAAATATTTTTTGATTCCTTGGTTAAACGGCTGAAAGAATATTTTATCACAGGCGGAATGCCTGATGCAGTTGTTTCCATTGCAGAAAAATCTGATGTATCTCTGACTCAAACAGTTTTGCAAAATATTTTGAATGCCTATGCCCTGGATTTTTCAAAACATGTAGCAAGCAAAGACATACAAAAAATTCATTACATATGGTCTTCCCTGCCTTCTCAGTTATCGAGGGAAAACAAAAAATTTTTATACCAGGCAGTTAAAAACGGGGCCAGGGCGAGAGAATACGAGGATGCCCTGCAATGGCTTATCAATGCAGGTTTGATCCATAAAATATATCGTTCTGCAAAACCCGCATTACCCATTTCGGCTTATGATGATTTATCCTGTTTTAAGATTTATATGATTGATGTAGGGATACTCAGGCGCTTGTCGCAACTCGACCCGATTGCCATATCCGAAGGGAACAGGTTATTCATGGAGTTTAAAGGAGCTTTAACCGAAAATTTTGTGTTAAATTGCCTTATTCGACAGTTTGAAACCATCCCACGGTACTGGGCATCGGACAACAGGGCAGAACTTGATTTTCTGTTGCAATATCAAAACGAAATCATAGCTGTTGAAGTAAAATCAGACGAAAACATAAGAAGTAAAAGCATGGCTTTTTATCGCAAAGAATTTGCCCCGAAATTAGGCTTACGCTATTCGTTACGCAATCTTAAATACGATAATGGAGTTTTAAACATCCCTTTGTTTATGGCTGATTTTACCAAAAAACTTTTATGCTTATTATAAAAAAATGTTTTGATTTTTTTCCGATTATATATTATTTATGGTCAGACTGAACCCCGGTGGGGCGCTAAACTATCGTAGTGATCACTCTTACCTGCCCGCCGCAAAAGGTTCTAAGTGACCTATACTAACCAAATACTGCATATTGAAAATAAATTTTGTAAAATTCATAACAGTTTCTGATTAAATTTGTGTAGAAAAAGAACAGCAATGAAAAAACTGCTAATCGCTTTATTTTTATTAATCATCCTGGCAGCAAACTCATTTGCCCAGCATTTGGGTGGCGCTGCACCTTATGAATTTCAGGCAAAATACCACATGCTCGACTCTTCGGAGCTATGGTCTCCGCTTTTTGACAACAAATCCTTCACTCAAACCCCGCCTCCGGCAGGTAGCGTCCGCCCTGTTGCAGAATGGGAACCGGCACAGGCGGTGCTTGTCACTTATCCGGGACAATTCGGTATTCCTTATCCTCTGATTGCTGAAATGTCGCAGGACTGCAATGTAATTACTATTGTAGAATCATCAACACAACGAACCACTGTTCGCAACAACTATGTAAGTTATGGAGTTGACACATCTCACTGCCGTTATATTATTGCTCCCCTTGATTCATACTGGTGCAGGGATTATGGACCTTGGTTCGTCATGACAAACGACACTGCCGTCGGTATCCTTGATTTTAAGTACAACCGGACCAGCCGTCCAAATGATGATAATGTTCCTGTTGTCCTGGCAGGAGCATCATATCTTAATATGCCTTTATACGGGATGAATATGTATCACACAGGAGGTAACTATATGTGTGATGGTTATAAAGCCGCCGCCATGACCGACCTGGTTGAAGATGAAAACACCTCCCTGACCCATGCTCAGATTGACACTGCTTTTAAACAATATATGGGCATCACCAACAACTACATCACCACCGACCCGCTCGGCGATTATATTAAACACATAGACTGCTGGGGCAAATTCCTTGATGTGGACAAAATACTGATCGCATCGGTACCCACGAGCAATTCACAATATTCCGACTATGAAGCCATGGCAACTTATTGGGCAAACCAGATTTCATCATACGGCAATAATTACCAGGTATACAGGGTTTACGAGCCTAATGGACAGCCATATACCAATTCCCTTATCCTTAACAATAAAGTATTCGTTCCATTTGTCCCAAACAATACCACAAATAATAATAATGCCCTTGCCGTGTATCAGCAAGCTATGCCCGGTTATGAAATTCTTGGATTTTCTTCCTCATCATGGCAATCAACCGATGCCCTGCACTGCCGCACTCACGAAATTGCCGATAAGGGAATGTTGTATATCAAGCATTATCCGCTGCTTGGCCAGAAACCCGTGCAGAGCCTTTACGCCATTAATGCTGAAATATACGCCCTGAGCGGTAGCAATATCATCGCCGATTCGGTGTACATAAAATACAGGGTTTTCCACAATTCATGGGGCGTATGGAACAAAATCCTAATGACCCATACCATGGGAAATTCCTGGACAGCTAGTATTCCTCAACAGCAGAGCGGCGACACTATTGTCTATTACGTCCATGCTTCCGACCTGTCCCCGCGTAACGTTATGCACCCGTTAATCGGGCAACCCGATCCTCACAAATTCTATCTTTATGGCTCTTCAACAGCGGTTGCAGAAAATGGGAATGTCAAAGCCCTCGTCTTTCCAAACCCTGCCGTCGACTACTTGTTTATTCAAATGAAAAATGCCAGTAATTCAGCCATGTCTGTCCGAATATTTGATATGGTAGGCAAAGAAATAATGACCATAAATGAAAACAACCCACTCGATCATATGATCAGGGTTGATGTAAGCAAATTCACTGCAGGCACATACTTCTTAAAAATTACCTGCGGAAGCTTATCAGAAACAAGGAAAATTAACTTGATACACTAACTGACTGAAGTTTCGCATAAAAAATAAAATAGACAAATACCAATCATTTGTGGATTGCAAAGAGATTAACACTATGGGAGACAACTCTTTCACATATAGTCAAAAAGAACAAAACTTCGATCAGTCAGAGCAGTAATTATGCTACACATAAATAGAGCATATTATAACAATTGAAGGTTCGCATAAAAAAATAAAATTGATAAATTCTTATAATTTGTGGATTACAAAGAGAATAACACTATAGAAAACAACTTTTTTACATATAGTCAAAAAGAACAAAACCACGGTCAGTCAGAGCAGATTCTCCTTTGTGCGCCTTAGTGCAAACACTTTGTGCGCCTTAGTGGTAAAAAAACTTAACCACGAAGTCGCACGAAGGAAATTCACAAAGGGACACGAAGGAAGAAATAAATTGAACATCAAGAAAATGGTTCGTATCAACCCTCATTGCCGCGCTGTGTCCGGCTGCGTGACATAAAAAAATCATGCGAAACTTTAGTAACTGAATAACTCCAGTGCAACCCGCTAAGTACAGGTTAGCACATCAATTCGAATGATGCGGACAAGGCATGCCCCCTTCTTTTTTTATGCATTTCTTTTCGATCACCATCTTCATGCAGGTTGAATCGCCAGTTGTCGTGCTGTCGCCGGGACAACAATGCCTGAACATACCAAAATCCGGCATATCGGCGCATTTTTTCATCATCAGACGTTCGTTATCATGAAATCTTTTCGATTGAAGAGCCCTGTCCCCGATGTAGTATGCGCCCAAAACACCAAGAATAAGTACAATGCAGATAAAAAAAGTTCCCAGCCAGATCTTTTTGTTACTTCTATCAACAAAACCTTTAATAATTGTTATAAGACCTACAAAACCTAAAACAACAGCAATCATGCTGAAAATCAAAAATAAAATTTTCATGGGTTTCAGTTTAAGTTTATAATTTTTACCACAAAAATAAGCAAATCAAACAAAAAAGTCAATGATTATCAAAAAATTAGAATTCAAATCAGTAGCACCCACCCTGTTCCCTGAAGAAAAAAGTCAACAACACAAAACTTATTTTAACGGTATGATGTAAATCGCAACATCCCCTCAACACCTGAATTGTCAAAGTTTTATACTTTTCCATTCGTTTTTTTTCTTGTCCGTTTTTTTACACAAAAGTCTGACCATCCGGTTTTTGACATCAATGATCCCTCCCCAGCTGAATAAAAATTTTATTCGTTTTTTGACGTAATTCCAAATCACTTTTTTTGATTCAAGTAAATGATAAACAGAAGGAACCAATTCAAGAGGGATATAAAGAGGAATTTTCTTGTTCAGAATAAAATATCTGAAAGCATCGTGGCACAACTGGATCTGCTCTTTTGAAAACTCAGGAAAACTAATCGTTGCTTCCACTCTTTCCTGATAATACTGTTTATCAGGCATCCAGTTGTTTTTCCTGCAAATATCACCCAGTTCAGTGCCGGGATAGGGATGAAAAATGGAAATTTCAGCCACTCCTGATGCCTGCCGGCTCAGGCGCACCGTATCAAAGAACAATTCTTTATTCTCATAGGGCAGCCCCACCATAACAAAAAAATCATCACAAATAACATCATATTTGTCACACAATCTGAATGTATCCACAATCTGCTTATTTGTCATATTTCTTTTCAGAATTTTTTTTCTAAATTCCTCGTTACCATGTTCAATCCCGACCAGAATTCTTGATACACCCGACTCTTTTAATACTTTCATCATAGCTTCATCAACAGTACCGACCCTGATATTGCATTTAAAAGGGATATCGATTTTTTCCCTGTACAATGCGAAGAATTCATAAAACCAGGTCTTGTTCAACGTGATGCAGTCATCATCAAAAATAATATAGCTGAATTTATATTTTTCAGAGGCTACTTCGATTTCTTTTATGGCTTTCGCCGGGCTGCGCAACCTGAAATATCTTTTTGAATTGGTACTTATTTCTGATAATGCTTTATTGGAACAATAGGTACACTCAAAAGGGCACCCCCGGCTGAAAATAAACCTCATTGAATTCCCGTTATTTATAATCTCTCTCTGCAGATTCAGTGCGTCAATATCGGGAAACGGCAGAACATCCAGATTTTCAATAAGAGGCCTGGTTTCATTTCTAATGACTCTGTCGGCGGCATGAAACCAGCAGTTTTTAATATTGAAATAATCCTGTTTATGATCCAATGCCTGCACCAATTCCAGCAATGGATATTCCCCTTCTCCTCTGATGACACAGTTAACACCATCAATTTCAAGTATACTTTCCGGGTCTAAGGTAGGATGAACCCCGCCGCAAACAATAAAACTCCCGGCAGTTTCCTTATCGCTATTGATCTCATTGATCAATGATTTAAGATAATTGACCTGGGATGTTGTAATTGAAAAAGCTATGATGTCCGGTTTGTCCTTTTTAAGACCGGAAATAAATTCCATCCAGTCGTAATGATGCCTGATCAGGGTATGAACCGGCTGATAGCCCGACTGTTTGAGAACAGCGGAAATATATGCCAATCCGTAACTATAACTAAAACCCTGGTTGGTATTATATACCATGTAAACAAGATTGATTTTCATGTATTGATGATTTCTTGATGACAAATTTAAAAAATTAACACATCTGCTGATTTCTTTAATGATCAGCATTAGAATTTTTATATAAATGCAATAACTGAATTATTTTTTTAGTGATGTAATAAAAAATGCTATTTTCACGCTAATTTTTATGAAAAAAAATTCTTATGAAAAAACTTATAATTCTTTTACTGGTGTTTTCCTGTGCTCAGTTGCAGGCCGCCTTCGACGATTACTTTGAAAACAAAACCCTCCGTATTGATTATTATCATACGGGCAATAACGAGATCGACATGTATTCCATCGACGAACTCTTACAGGAGCCATACTGGGGTGGCTCCAGGGTAAATCTTCTGGATATTTTTGATTATGGGAAATATAAATTTCTGGCTTACGATGCCGAAAGCAACCAGTTGATTTATTCTTACACCTACAATACACTTTTTTCAGAATGGCAAACCACCAATGAAGCCAAAACAACCTATAAGTCTTTTTCAGAAACAGTGACCATGCCATTCCCCAAAAAGCCAATACGTTGCGAGTTTTATTCACGCAATAAAAAAGGTGTATTTGAAAAGAAATTCGATTATGCCATCGATCCAAAAAATTATTTTATCATCAAAAATCAACGTATGGTATTTCCCAAGGTGGACGTATTAAACTCGGGAGACCCTGCTGTAAAGGTTGATATCGTTGTGATTCCCGAGGGCTACACGGCCGGGGAAATGGACAAATTTATCAAGGACGCCAACAAATTTGCAGAATACCTGTTCAATGCCCGGCCCTACAAGCAAAACAAAAACAAATTCAATATATGGGCTATCAAAGCGCCCTCCAAAGAGTCAGGCACTGATATCCCCGGTGAAGGTGTATGGAAAAACACGCTGGTGGGATCAAGTTTTTACACGTTTGATACCGAAAGATACCTGATGACATCCGATAATAAAGATCTGCGGGATGTAGCTTCAAATGCGCCTTACGACCAGATATACATAATTGCCAACACAAGCAAATACGGCGGAGGCGCCATATATAACCATTATGCCTTCAGTGTGAACAGCAATCCATATTCTGAGTATATTTTCACCCATGAATTCGGACATTCATTTGCTGGACTGGGAGACGAATATTACGATTCGGAAACCTCATATAATGATTTTTATCCCCTCGATGTAGAACCCCCGGATCCCAACCTCACGACACTGGTAAACTTTGATGCTAAATGGAAAAATCTTATTGACAAAGACACCCCTGTCCCTACACCCAACGACACAAAATATAAAAATAAAGTTGGGGTATTTGAAGGCGGGGGGTATGTCTCTAAAGGGGTCTATCGCCCTGCATACGATTGCACGATGAAATCCATCTCCGTGGATAATTTCTGCCGTGTCTGTACTTTGGCAATTGAAAAAATGATCGATTTTTACTCAAAATAATCATAACGCAAAAAATCTAAAAGAAAGGAGACCATTATGCCGGTTACGAAATTAGAACAGATGTTCGACCTGTTAAAAAGTAAAGAAAAAAAACGCCTTGTGGCTGCTTACGCCAACGACTCCCATACCATTGGGGCTCTAAATCAGGCTGTTGATATGGGCTTAGTTGATGCAACTCTTGTAGGTGATTATGATACCATTGCCAGAGTATGCACCGAAATGAACATCAACATTGAAAAATTCAAAATCGTTCAGGAATCTGATGAAATAAAAGCAGCAGAAAAAGCTGTCGAACTGATCAATGCAGGAGAAGGAAACATTTTGATGAAAGGCCTGGTCAGTTCTGATAAATATATGAGGGCCATTTTGAACAAGGAAAAAGGATTGATGGCAAATCCCAACGCCATATTAAGCCATGTTACCGTGATTGAAAACCCCAGGTACCCCAGGCTGATCATCGTGGCCGATGTCGCTATTATCCCGCTTCCCGACCTGAAACAAAAAATTGCAATGGCCAATTACCTTATACAAACCGCACATGCGCTGGGTATCGAAAAGCCCAAATTAGCCATACTGGCAGCCACAGAACAGATGTCGCCGGGAATGCCTGCATGTGTGGATGCAGCTATTATCGCAAAAATGGCCGACAGGGGACAAATCAAAGGTGCTGTCGTTGACGGGCCGTTGGCTCTGGATGTCTGTGTCGACAAAGAAAGCTGCGAAATAAAAAAACTCAGCAGTCCGATACAAGGCGATGCTGATGCTATACTTTTTCCAAACATCGAAGCCGGCAATGTGTTCTTCAAAACAAATACCAAACTGGCAGGCGGTGAACTGGGCGCTGTGGTTTTTGGCGCCAAGGTGCCTGCAGTGCTTACTTCGAGAGGCGACAGTGAAAAAACAAAATTATATTCCATTGCGCTGGCTGCCTGCCTGGCGAAATAAGCAGACTGTGGATTTTTTGGGGGAACGGCAGGCAAAACAGGATAGGTATTGTTTTGCAGCGATTTCCTTATGGCATTTACGGTAATTCAAAAAAGAATTACCGTAAATTTTAATATTTACTAATTTTTTATTATTTTTACAATAATTTTTAAACCAAAAAAACAGCATTATTATGGAAAATGATGAACTGAAAAAAGAAACGCCCCAGGAAGAACCCAAAAAAGAAGAAAGCTTCTGGGAAAAAATCAAAGACAAAGCAGAAGACGCCTGGGAAGCAGCAAAAGAAAAAGCTGATGAGATAAGCGACAAAGCGGAGGATGCGCTTGAAAAAGCTGAAGAAAAAGCGGAACAGATTTGGGACAAAACAAAAGAAAAGGCAGAAGATATTTATGAAAAAGCAAAAGATAAAGTTGAAGATATTGCCGAAGATATAAGCGGCAAAAAAGACCAGCCGGACGAACCTCCTAAAACATCCGGAGAAGAAACAAAGCCCGAAGCATAACCGTAACTGCTTACCCCCCCTGATATCTCATTACTGCTCAAGTATACCTGAGTAGGTAGTGGTATGTATTTTCTTACAATAATGAAAGTTATAAGTAATATGGTCGAAAAAAGATAGCTTCATTTGCAAAAAATGAAGACCGGGCGGCAAATGCCCCAAGATATGCAGATGCCTAATTATCAAGCCTTTTTTTAAAAATAATTTATCTTTTATTTTACAAAAATGTTTTGTTACTTTGTCACTTAACAAATAACGAAACAATGGAAAAACGCAATATTCTCGTAATAAACCCTGGTTCAACATCAACCAAAATTGCTGTATTCAAATCCAACGAGCTCATTTTTACAAAAAACATCAAACATCCCACCGAGGAAATCGAAAGATTTGAAAGGATTTCCGATCAGTACGAATACAGGAAAAACATCATTGTTAATGAACTGGAGGCGGAAAATAATTGCCTTGGTTCCATTGAGATCATCATTGGACGCGGAGGACTGGTAAAACCAATTCCTTCGGGTGTTTATGAAGTTAACGAAGCCTTAAAAGAGGATCTGAGAAAAGGTGTTCAGGGGCAACATGCAAGCAACCTGGGCGGCCTGATAGCCGATGACCTGGCCAGGATGATACCGGGCGCCAAAGCTTACATCGCCGATCCGGTGGTGGTGGATGAACTGGAAGACGTTGCCCGAATCAGCGGGCATCCTGAATTTAAACGCGTATCTATCTTTCATGCTTTGAATCAAAAAGCCATAGGTCGCATGCATGCAAGGGCCATCGGAAAAAAATATGAAGAACTGAATCTGATCATAGTGCATCTGGGCGGAGGAATAAGCGTGGGTGCGCACAAAAAAGGTAAAGTTATCGATGTCAACCAGACGCTCGACGGCGAAGGTCCCTTTTCTCCGGAACGCAGCGGCACCCTGCCGGCAGGTGATCTTGTCCGATTGTGTTTCAGCGGAAAATATACCCAAAAGGAAATTTTGAAAATGATCACCGGAAAAGGCGGCTTTGTTGCCTATCTTGGCACTAACAGCGCCTATGAAGTAGAACAAAGAGTCAATGCCGGCGACGAAAAAGCCATCTTCATCCAGAAAGCCATGGCATACCAGATCGCTAAAGAAATCGGAGCCATGTCGGTAGTTCTCGGCAGCGATGTCGATTCTGTGGTGATAACAGGAGGAATGGCATATGATAAAACATTCGTAAACCTTATCAAAGAAAAAGTCTGCAAAATATCCTCTGTCGATGTTTATCCCGGTGAAGACGAAATGAGGGCACTTGCCATGAACGGCCTGATGTTGCTGAATGGGGAAATTACTGCCATGGAATATAAATAATTTATCATCAAAGCAGCCCCCCGCGATCCAACTACTCTTTTTTCAAATCGTTCGATTAAAATCTTTCGTTTTTTATTGATTTTCTTTGGTTTATTTTGTATATTTACCAAAGTATTTTAAAGATTTATCGTCTTATATTATAGTTTAAATCAATACGAAACATTATGAAAAAACGAATTATTCTTCTGCCGGTTTTTACAGCCGTATTTTTAATGGTTTTTGTAACCTGTAAGAAAGACACTCCCGACCCTCCTGATACCAATATTAAAACAGGATACGTGACAGGAAAAGTACTGGCACAAAATGGCACCACGCCCATACCCAATGCCACAGTTTTTGTTGATTTTGACGGTGAAATATATATAACTGAATCTTCATCACAGGGTCTTTTCACTTTACAGGCGCCAGTTGGAGACCAGATTTTAAATATTCAGACCGGCGGAGGCAACATTTTCAGGGCACAGTACCCGGTTACCATCACCGAAAACGGAACAACCAATGTGCCTTCCGGAACTCTGAAACTTCTGCAGGCAGACAGTCTTGCTTATATACATGGGTTGTATGATAACATTCAGAATATCATCATTGACTCCCTTGGATACTCGGCTCAGATGATCACCGTTGCCGATCTGAACAACCTGGCATTACTGGAAACCTACGGCGCTATTTTTCTCAACTGCGGAAAACAGGGTCTGTTAGACTCATTAAAGTACCAGAACCTTTTGACTTTTGTTCAGAACGGCGGAAGCATTTATGCCTCCGACTGGGCGGTGGAATACCTCACCGGGGATGGTAATTTCAAGAGTTCCGGCCACTCACATGAACCCTACGGCATAAAAGCAAACTGCCCTGTTGGTTTATCGGGAGGTTTTATTGCCGACAGTACACTGTGTACATCCAAAACCGGCCCGAGCACCATGGTCATTGATGCCGAAATAGTTGCCCAGGACCTTATTGATTTTCTTGGAATATCTACTATCGACATTGAGTATGATCTGGGCGCATGGGAAGTAATACAGCTTATTGATGCCCCCTGGGAAGTACTGATCCGTGATAATACAACCTTCGGGCCGCTTGCTGCCCGGTATTATATGCCTCCAACCTCAAAATCACTGAAAAGCATGCTCGAACAAAACTGGGTGACCATTTGCCACATCCCTCCCGGAAATCCCTCTAATGCACATACAATCACCATTTCTGTCAATGCACTGGCAACTCATCTTGCTCATGGTGATTATATCGGCTCATGCGAAACCATGGGATATGGTGGAGTCATTTACTATACTACCTTCCATAACGAGATACAACACAATATCAGTACTGATGTTCAGAATATTCTACAATATTTTATTTTTAATATGTAACCAAAAACTTTATAAAATGAAAACAAAAATCCACCTTCTGTTCCTATTACTTGCTGCATCAATGATGATGTTCAGCTCATGTAAAAAAGATAACCATGAATTGGAAATCATTCCTGCAGGACCTCCTTACGGACCTGTTACCCCTTCATCTATGGCAGGCCTGGGTTCACACCCGGGATATCCTACCGGTACCCAATATACGCTGCCCAGCAATATCATTATTATAGGAGACATCCGGGGCGGACTGGAAAACAAGGGCTATGATATTGACAAAAACAAATACGACGGACCATTTCCTTATATCCAGCACAACAAAGCGTGGATCGACTATGGAACTGGGACATTTGTCAATTTATATATTAAATTCTTCAATGCACTTCCTACGCCATCTACCGTTGTGATCCCCGGAGGACTGATATTTGTCGATTCAGCGGATATTAATGAACATGTGGGCGTGTATCAGAAAGGATATATCCTTCAGTCGGACACCATTCCGGTTCCTGCACTTGATACGGCTTTTGCCTGCATCAGGGCATATTGCCTGAATGCCTCCCTGCTTCCCAGCAGCTATGACGCCGTATATTATATCGGCCCCATCACCAACAACCCGCAGCTGAACCAGATCACGACCATTATGGCGCCCAAGCAATATCCTTTCGGTGAAGAATATGATATCCAGCATATAATCTGGAATGTCACCGACCATGGATTAACACTGACGGCAGCAGAAATACAATATCTGAATTCTCTGCCCTGACAATTTTTTTTCTCAGGAAAACCGGCCCTAAAACAGCCGGTTTTTTTTTGAACATTCCGTTTTAATATCTTTCCCGAAAATAAATAACTTTGCTTTTTCTAATCTGAACAAATCAATGGAACAATACCTCGGACTACTTGATCATGTTTTACATAACGGCACGCCGAAATCAGACCGCACCGGAACCGGAACCATCAGTGTTTTTGGTTACCAGATGCGCTTCGACCTCGGAAAAGGATTTCCGCTACTCACCACGAAAAAATTACACCTGCGTTCAATTATTTACGAGTTGCTGTGGTTTCTGCAGGGCAGCACTAATATCAAATATCTCACGGATAATAATGTTTCCATATGGAACGAATGGGCTGACGAAAACGGCGACCTGGGACCCGTATACGGCAAGCAATGGCGCTCATGGCAGACCAGCAGCGGACATCATATCGATCAGATATCACAGTTGATTAACCTGATAAAAACGAATCCCGATTCCCGCAGGCTTATTGTCAGCGCATGGAATGTAGGTGAATTAGAAAAAATGGCGCTCCCGCCCTGCCATGTGCTGTTTCAGTTTTATGTGGCGGGAGGCAAACTCTCCTGCCAGTTGTACCAGCGCAGCGCCGACATTTTTATCGGAGTTCCGTTTAATATTGCATCTTACGCATTGCTTACCCTGATGATCGCCCAGGTCTGCGACCTGCAACCCGGAGATTTCATCCATACATTCGGCGATGCTCACCTGTATAATAACCACCTCGAGCAAACCCGCCTGCAGCTTAGTAGACAACCCCGTCAATTACCGGTCATGAGCATTAATCCTGATGTAAAAGAAATTCTCAGTTTTCAGTTTCAGGATTTCGAACTCCGGGGATATGATCCTTATCCGCATATTAAAGCCGAAGTTTCTGTATAACCTGAAAGACATGACACAAACTAAAAAAATATCGATCATCGTTGCCATTGCAGAAGATTATGGAATAGGGAAAGACAACCAGCTCCTCTGGCATATTTCCGAAGATCTGAAACGTTTTAAAAAAATCACTTCGGGTCATACCGTGGTTATGGGTAAAAACACTTACCTCTCCTTGCCGGTAAAGCCTTTGCCAAAAAGGAAAAACATCATAATAACGAATGTCCCGGAAGAGCAATTCCATGGTTGCGAAACCGTTTATTCCATCGAAGAAGCCATGGAAAAAATGGATGACGATGCCGAGAATTTCGTTATGGGTGGCGCAAGTATTTACAGGCAGTTTTTCGGATTAGCACAGAAACTTTATATCACCAGGGTGCATACAGTTCATGACGCTGACACTTTTTTCCCGGAGGTATTGCCGGATGTTTGGGAACTTGTTGAAGCCAGTGACGAGCACGTCGATCCGGACAATGGTCTGCATTATGAATTTCTGACTTATGCAAGAAAAGTAAAATGAAAAGAACATTCTTCAGAATTTTAGTAATATGCCTGTGCCTTGTTCCTTGTCTGTCATGCAATAAAAACCGGACGGACGAGCATCAGACCCAAATACTGCAAGCCGGGATTTCAAATCTTTACGAAACGGTTTCCAATGATGTTTTTAAGATTTTTTTATACAGTGTGCTTGCCATGAACGACAGTTTGTTCCACCCCGGAGATGCAGCAAATTTCAGGCTCCCTGACCCATGTATTGCTTTTAATCTGAATTCTACCGATACGACGACGTGGCCTAAAACGCTGCAAATCATATTTCCGGCCGGAAACTGTCAGGGCTACGACGGGATTAACAGGACCGGCCGTATGATCATCGAAATGCCCGCAGCCTCCTTCCCGCTCCACTCAAAATTCACGATCAATTTTGACAATTACTCCGTTGGAGGCGCACTGATAAGCGGTTACAAGAAAATATATATGACAGGCATTGACGGTTACTCCTTTACCGATAGCAGTTTCCTGCAGATCAACACCACAGAAGCTTTAACAGATTGGTCTGCCGTGCACCATTTGCAATGGGTTCTCGGAAACTCCTCGCATACAGATATTGCTGACGACCTGTTCATCTATAATGGCACAGCATTATGTTCAACGCCTCCGACCAGCAGTTCATATGATTTGGGGTTCAAAATAAATATTATTGAAGCGCTGCAATTTGCGAACTATTGCTTCTGGATTGGCAGCGGAAAAACTGAAATAATCGCGGCAGACCTGCCCATCAGTACCGTTACGTATTCGGATAGTTGCATCAATCAGGCGACCATAACCATTGATAATGAATTTCAAAACATCAGTTTTTAGGTCTTCTGTTTTTTCTTTTTTGCTGCCGGAAATAATACGTTATTGAGTATCAGCCGGTATCCGGGAGAATTAGGATAAAGTTCCAGATTGGTCGGAGGATCATATACAAAATGCTGGTAATCTTCAGGGTCATGGCCACCGAGAAAAGTCCACATACCTTTGCCGTATTCGCCATGAATATATTTTACCTCACCGGCAGATTTATTTTCCCCCATGATAAGCACGCTGGGTTTTACCAATTGTTTATTAAAGGCAGTGCTTTGTCCCATGAACGCTTTTATTATTCTTTCGTGATCCTGGCATAACATGCTCGGAACAGGGTCCCACTTGGCAGAAAACTCAAAAAGTGTAAATAAATCATTCTGGGGTAGAATCTTTCTCGTCAATGACACATCAATATCGGAAATCTCATAATTATATGGATTTACGTCAATTCTAAAATTTGTAAAAGCAAAACACTGTGAATAATCTAATTTCTGCTGGGCTTTCGGATCAATAGGATCGCCGTCGAACATCACATCGCAAATATCCACACCATCTGCAGCCAGCGCAATATCATAACTGTCGGGTGCAGAACACATCGAAAAAAGATAGCCTCCCCCGGCAACAAAATCCCTGATCTTTTTGGCCACAGACAGCTTGCACTGAGAAACCTTATCATAACCAAGTTTTTTAGCTGTTTCTTCAGATATTTTTTTATCCTCTTTATACCAGGGTGCATCTTTAAAACTTGCCCAGAATTTTCCGTACTGCCCGGTAAAATCCTCGTGATGCATGTGCAGCCAGTCGTAGGTTGGCAGAACACCCTGCAGCACTTCTTCATCATAAACTATTTCATAAGGTATTTCCGCATAAGTAAGAACCAGTGTTACAGCATCATCCCAGGGAAGTTTATTTTTAGGCGAATAAACGGCTATTTTAGGAACCTTCACCAGCTTTATTTCATCCATATTCACTTCGGGATCCATAATTTCAGATAGAATGGCCGCTGCCTGCACATCAGCGATCATTTCGCTGGAAACCCCCCGGATATTACACTCATCATGAAATACTTTCAGGTATTTACACAAAAAACTACCGCCCCGGTAATTAAGCAACCAGCTGACTTCAACTTCGTGCTGCAGTATCCAATAGGTCACTCCGTATGCTTTAAGATGGTTCTGTTGGGCATTGTCCATAGGGATCAGAAGATAAGCACTGCGGACAGGTTTAATAAACAGAAACGATATCAGCAGCAGGAAAGCAATCTTTTTCATAGTTCAGAAATGTCGCTGAATATTAATAAACGGTTCAGCCAAAGAGTTATTATAATGATCTGGTATAATTAAATGCAAAGTTAATAATAATCTGCATAAAAAACATTCTTAGTGCGTCTGCATCAATTACAGCATGACACCGGATTCCTTCAATTATCTATGCAAACTGAAATATAAGTATTTGTAAAATAACGGCATACACTACCTGACCGATCAAAACGGCACATCCTCCGGTGGTGTATCTGATTTCTTACCAACTTTCTTATTCATCTTCGACTGTACAATTTTAGTCTGAGGTTCGTAAAATTCAGTATTAGGTTGCATCACGGGCTCCTGAACTTCTTTATATTCCTCATAATCAGAAAATCTTCCTATACTTTTCTGGAATCTGAGTTTTATGTCGCCCGTCTGGCCGTTACGATGTTTGGCAACAATAATTTCCGCAAGCCCTGCCGTGGGTGTGTTGTCATCAAACTCTTCGATCTTGTAATACTCAGGCCGGTAAATAAACAAAACCAGGTCTGCATCCTGCTCGATAGCGCCCGATTCACGCAAGTCGGAAAGAATGGGTTTTTTCGACCCGGGGCGTTTTTCCACTTCACGGCTGAGCTGTGACAAGGCAATTACAGGTATGCTGAGTTCTTTGGCAAGGCCTTTCAATGCCCTGGAAATACCGCTGATCTCCTGCTCCCTCATTCCTTTTGTTTCGGCGCTGCCTGTCATCAGCTGAAGGTAATCAATAATTATAAGCTGAATATTATGTTGTGCGACCAGACGTCGCGCCTTGGCCCTTAATTCAAAAACCGGCAATGCAGGTGTATCGTCAATAAATATGTGTGCATCTTCAAGTTTTTTAATGCGGCTGTTGAGTTGCTGCCATTCATAATCTTCGAGATTGCCACGGCGCAGCCTGTCGGAAGGAAGTTCCGTTTCCATGGATATCAACCTCAGCACCAGCTGAATTGCTGACATTTCCAACGAAAAAATGGCAACGGGCACACCATAATCTATGGCCGCATTGCGGGCCATGGACAGCACAAATGCGGTCTTACCCATGGAAGGCCTTCCGGCAAGAATGATCAGGTCGGATTTCTGCCAGCCCGCCGTAAGACGGTCAAGCATGGTATATCCTGTGGTCACTCCAAGTGTGGCATATTCATTGTCTTTGCTCGCTTTTTTTGCATTTTCAATTTCGTTGATGGCTTCTTTCAGGATATCCTGCATATCGCTGTATTTTCTCCTGAGATTGGTCTCGCTGATATTGAAGAGGTTACGCTCTGCTTTATCAAGCAACTCAAAAACATCAGTGGTGTCCTCAAAAGCTTCGGTTGATATCTCCCCGGAAATACGTATAAGTTCACGCTGAATATATTTCTGAAGTATGATACGTGAATGAAATTCAATGTTTGCCGAGGAGGCCACCTTTGAAGTAAGTTGGGCAATGTAGTAAGGGCCGCCGGCAACATCAAGCTTGCCCATGGACTTCAATGCATTCGTAACGGTAAGTATATCTACCGGTTGAGATTGATTAAATAACTTGTAAATAGCAGAAAAAATATGCTTATGAGCCTCTTTATAAAATACCTCTTCGTTCAATATCTCAATGACATTTGCCAGCGCATCTTTTTCAAGCATCATGGCCCCTAATACCACTTCCTCAAGTTCGACAGCCTGTGGCGGTATCTTTCCGTATTGAAGTATAGATTGCTCAGTGACAGGAGCTTTAGCCCTTCTTTTCACAATTTCTGCCATAATATTTTTTTAATATCCAAAAATAATTTAATGTTCAAAGCATTGAACAAAACCGTACATAAAAATTTATCAACAAGATCAGATCACCGTTATCGCCGTATCAGGTATCAAAGGCTTGTTCTGAAACTTTCGGAAAAGCTGCACTATGGTTATCACATCCTTCTGACAATATTTAACGATACGGGGCAAGTCTTTTTCTTTCCAGTATACCTGAGCCACATCGCTGCCACTGATATCGTCTTTGGGTGTGGGTATATCAAACAATGCACTTAATAATTCCAGAGAGGTATAATTCTTATAGTCACCGAATTTCCATAACTCCATCGTATCGAAAAATTTTACTTCCCAGGGTTTTTTCGACTGTGTATCAAGGATTGCCGGGATTTCAATACCGTTTACCAGCATCCGCCGGGCGATATACGGAAAATCGAACTCCTTGCCATTATGGGCACACAGGTTACTCTGCTCTTTATTGTAATACTGGTTCAGCAGCGAAGAAAAGTCCAGTAACAGGTTCTTTTCATCATCGCCGGAAAAAGACTTGACTTTTATCGCTTCACCTTTGACAAAAGCAACAGAGACACATATGATCTTTCCGAATTCCGCATAAATACCGGCCCTGTCGTAAATGTCCTCAGGGCTTAACTCTTTGTTTGCAGCCAGAAATTGTGCTTTATGCGTCCATAATTTCTGAAAATTATCCGGCATCTTACTGAAATTTTCCCAGCGGGGCACCGTCTCAATATCAAGAAACAGAATGTGTTCAATATTTACATTTTTAAGCATAGCTAAAATCTTGGAAAGGTAAAGTTAAAAATAATTTCCAAACTGATTACATTAAATTCAGAAATATAAACTTTTTCTGCTTCACAAGTCTGTCGTAGCTATCCGGGACGGCCTCAAAACTGAACTATCCGGTTCAAACGATGTGTTCCCGTCCGGATGCCAGGCAAAAGTTTGATATTGTCCGGTATATATCGTCATATCCGGACTTATAATTATTAGCAAAGTTTGGCAAGCCTTCAAAAGTGTCATAGAAAATATTTGCCGGTTCTCATAACTGTCCGCTCATTATTTGGCTATTTTAACTTGCCCATAACGAAGGCGCACGCGTTGCGAAGGCGAGACAAAGAGTGGGATTTACCACGGAGGCACGGATCCGCAACGGCGGACACGGAGAGGGAATTTAACCACGGAAACACGGAGGGCACTGAGGAACACGGAGTGTGATTTTTTTACCACGGAGGCATGCGTTGGGAACTTAACACAACGGGTTTAATTTTTTAACACGGCTATTGTTTCACTATCTTTTTAAACCCAAATGTATTATCACTTTCAAGTTTTATCAAATAAACACCGGGAGTAAAGTTAGTTGTTTGTACAACAGTTTTTTCAATTAAATCACCTTTAAAAATGATCTGACCGAGCGAATTAAATATCTCAAAATTGATAGCTTCTTTATTGTCTTTTGCCTCAATAATTAATTCGTTAGTTACTGGATTCGGATATATAATTATACTTGAAAATACATTTTCTTCAATATCGGTTGACACTGCGCTAACATAATTTGACCTTACAGTATGATTAGTTTTTGCACCGCAAGCAGGGGTGTCAAAACCAACAAAATAATTTACATATAGCAGTGATGGGTTAGTGTAATTGTACATGTAAATGTTGCTTGGAACAGTTCCAATAATTGATGCATTACCGTTTGATTCAACACCATATACATTATATTCTGAAACTGTCATTCCTGTGTATGCACTCCATGAAAATCCATAAGTATTGCTAAGCTGGTCGTAACTTTTGATTAACGTTATCGTTTTATGACTAGGAGATAAAACACCTTCATAACTACATGTGTCAATAGCCGAAATTTTATAATTATAGGATTGACTCACCGGATTGCTTGTTAAATCAACATAACTCCCTTCTGAAAAAAGTACGCTCCCAATTTTTACCCAAACACCAAATGTTTGCTCCCGGTATATGTATACACTGTCAGTTGAATTGGACTGAGGTAGTGACCAAAATATTATATTTTTTTGTGTCAAGGTGTCGTATTCTACATAGCAAATGTCAAGCTCATCAGGGAAACTCAAGGTAATGTATAAACTTGAAGATACACCATCAATGCAAATATTCGTGCCGATTACAGTAATATTTCCAGAAAATAATCCAAAATCGACACTGATGCTATTTGTATCGCTTGTTCCTGTCGCACCAAACGGTAGTGTCCAAACATAGGAGGTTGCGTTAGCAATAAGCGGAACAGAATAAATTACTGAGTTTTGAGATTGACAGACGCTTGTCGGACCTGATATTAAGCCAGCATTAGCAGGATAAATGTCACAGGTTGAAAATCTTGCAACAAATGCATCATCTAGTCCCGCGTATGTTTCTTGATGTGCTCCGCTTGTTGCAATCCCAGTTGTAGATTCCGTATTTCCTGTTACAAATACATTTCCGTTTCCATCACAAGAAATTCCATATCCTCCGTCAATTCCACTTCCACCGTAATATGTTCCCCATTGCCGGACTCCAGCACTATTGAATTTTACAACAAATGCATCATAATTACCACCGCCTGTAATCTGATGTGCTCCGCTTGTTGCAATCCCAGTTGTAGAGTAAGCAGTACCTGTTACAAATACATTTCCGCCTGCATCACAAGAAATTCCATATCCTGCGTCAATTCCACTTCCACCGTAATATGTCCCCCATTGACGGACTCCAGCACTATTGAATTTTACAACAAATGCATCATATTGGTCCGCGTATGTTTCTTGATGAGCTCCACTTGTTGAAATTCCAGTATTTGATGAAGAATGACCTGTTACAAATACATTACCGCCTGCATCACAAGAAATTCCCTGTCCATATTCATGCCCACTTCCACCGTAATATGTCCCCCATTGACGAACACCATTACTGTTAAATTTTATAATAAAAGCATCGTAGACGCCACCCGCGAATGTTACTTGATGTGCTCCGCTTGTTGTAATTCCAGTGGTAGAGCTAGTATTACCTGTTACAAATACATTTCCGCCTGCATCACAAGAAATTCCATATCCTGCGTCAGTCTCACTTCCACCGCAATAAGTGCCCCATTGACGAACACCATTACTGTTAAATTTTACAACAAATGCATCAGCCTTACCCGCATTTGTTTCTTGATGTGCTCCGCCTGTTGCAATTCCAGTTGCAGATTTCGCATGACCAGTTACAAATACATTTCCGTTTCCATCACAAGAAATTCCATATCCTCCGTCAATTCCACTTCCACCGTAATATGTCCCCCATTGACGGACTCCAGCACTATTGAATTTTACAACAAATGCATCATATTCGTAATCGTAGCTACCCGTGTATGTTTCCTGATGTGCTCCGCTTGTTGCAATTCCAGTATTTGATGAAGTATAACCTGTTACAAATACATTTCCGCCTGCATCACAAGAAATTCCCTGTCCATAGTCATGCCAACTTCCACCGTAATATGTCCCCCATTGACGAACACCATTACTGTTATATTTTACAACAAATGCATCATAGTCGCCACCCCCGAATGTTACTTGATGTGCTCCGCTTGTTGCAATTCCAGTTGTAGAGTAAGTATAACCAGTTACTAATACATTTCCGCCTGTATCACAAGAAATTCCTAGTCCATGGTCAATCCCACTTCCACCGTAATAAGTTCCCCAATCAAGGGTTGGATTTGGATCAATAATTAACGTTTGTGTCGGAGCGTAAGATGGTATTTCGAAACAATAAATATCTGTATCTAAAGCCCGGTAAGTAATGTTTAGCTTATCATTTGTCTCTTTGATCCAACTTGCAGGAATGCTTTCTGTAAAACGGCCATGAGCAACATCTATGTTTATTTTATTTTCTGATAATTGAGTACGGTTTGCTCCAACGTAATGCAATTTTATTTGTTCTGCATCAGCTCCCGGGTGCACAATAAATTCGTATTCAACCGGCCTTTCTTTTCCCGGTCTTGCAACAAAAACCATATCAATGCCATGGTAAATATCTTTATAAGTTATTTTTCCGTAATTGCGCACATTGGTAGCTCCGCTTTCAGGTGTTACAGCATTGTAATAATTCAAATAATCGGCTGAAGGTTCTTCGGCTATAATTTCCGGGTTCGTATTGGCTCCAACCAGCTCCACATCAACCCTGTGAAAATAATAAGTAATATCTTTTCGCGGTTCATTATTTGGCCGCATTTTATCAAATGAATCGTCAATGATTTTTTCTTTGACTTCGGTTTTATAAGTGTCATAACTAAAACCATTGGCTTTAAGCTGAACCTTCATGCCATTACCTAAGCATAACAAATACTTCACATCAGGATTTGCTTTATAGTTCTGGTCATGAATCTGGCCTTTATTTTCGATAAAGCCATATTGTGGCTTTTGAGCTGTGTATTTTTCAATGTAATTTTTGTTTTGTGCAGAAACACCCAAGAAAAAAATAAATGAGGCTAATGCAAGTAAAATTTTTGTCATTTTAATTTAAAGGCTAATATATTTTTTTATCATTATTTACAATGAACACTAACAACCGTGCTTACTGTACAGCCACTTCCGATAGTACTGATAGATATGTAATATTTTGACACCACTAAAAATATAGTGCTT
>DAOORA010000043.1:0-37172 GCA_035389045.1 Bacteroidales bacterium
AAATTTGAAACGAATGGAAAATTAATTAATTTTATGGACGGGTTGACACGGCAGGACGGATAAAAACCCGCCCGCTGCAAAGCCCCGGAACGTTATGCAACATTAAAAAAATAAAACCATGAAGACAAAATTTTACTTTTTCGGACTGGTGTTTTTCCTAATATCGATCATTTGTAAATCACAGGGCTTTTCATGCGACAGTGCAACATTAATTTGTACTGGACAGCCTGTTAATATAAGTGCTGGTTCTCTTGTTGACAGTTCAGAAATAGGCCCAAATTATGGTTGTCTGTATGGACCCCAACCTAATTTTTCATGGTTTTATATGAAGATTCTTAATCCAGGAAACCTTTCTCTTGAAATAACATGCACGCCATCGTATAATCTTAATTTTGTTTGCTGGGGACCTTTTACCTCACTTACAACACCATGTGTTGCACAACTAACAGCAGGTACTTATACGCCCACTCATGGCTCTCCGGGTCCAAGTGTATGGTATCCAACACTGAACATGATCGATTGCAGTAGTAGTGCTTCATTTGGTGAATTTTGTTATATCCCAAATGGAATAACAGGTCAATATTATATTATGATGATATCAAGAACCACCCCTGATGTCTGTACAGTTACTCTTACCCAAAACAATGGTTTTGGAACTCTGGATTGCACTCCTGTGACTATTGATGAAGAAAATATTAGTCAAATAAATAAAAATGTTTCATTAAAAAATATTCCTAATCCTTTTAACGATAAGACAAGTTTCACTTTTTCCGTACCTTATAATACTAATGCAAAACTTGACATATTTGATATTAATGGCAGACACATTAAAAGAATATTTGACAATGAAGTTCATAAAGACAAGGAATATATTATTGAATTTTCTTCAGAAAACTGTGCAAATGGGTTTTATATTTATCGTCTGAAAACTAATGATAATACATATTTTAGAAAAGCAATAGTCGTCAAGAATTAATTTCACTCTGACACGACATGATTAAAAAAAACAAAATTAACGTTGCATAACTTGTGTCTGCTTTCACCCCGCAGGAAAGGCAAACATGACAGTTCGGGAACATTTTGAAAACTATGAGTATTTTGACAGGAAATGTTATTAAATTGCGGGGCGAAAAGCAGCCACCGACCGTTGTCCGCAATTTGGCGACTAAGGTTTCCTATTTTCACCTTCGTACATACCTGCACTGGGCAAAGTCGAAGGGAGAAACTTTTACTCTCTGGAAAATCACATACCTGTTTCTTTGGTTCTATAAAATAAATTTGTATTTTTGAAATTTCTATTGAGCTTCGAAACAGGTTAGCAAAAAGTTCCAATAATGAATACCATAAATATATAATGAATAAGATAAAAAAAACAGTGTATGCATGTGTTTTAATAATACTATTCATAGTAATTGGTCTTTTTAACTCCATGTCTCAAACTTATTCAGGCAAAGAAGCGGAAAAAATTATAGCAGGCTCAAGTTATGTGTGTATAAATAATATTTTAAAAACTCCTGCTTATATCAGTTTTAAGAAAAACAAAGAAATACCTTTTATTGAATTTGGCAATTGGATGAGAAATAATATTGGATTATCTGATGATTTGTCATTCAGATTAGTAAACAAAGAAACGGATAAATTCAGATATATCCATTATCGTATGCAACAGCTATATAAAGGTATTCCGGTTGAATTTTCATACATTATTGTTCACACTTTCGAAAATAAAATTATTTCCTTTAATGGTACTATTATTAAATCATTATCAGTTCCGGTAAATTCTGCAATAGATATCAATGAAGCCTCTGCAATATCACTTAAATATTGTTTTGGAAATGACTATAATCAATTCAAGAACTGTTGCATTCAGGCAGTTGATTCAATTGTTATCATTCCCGAAAAACTAAATTTTAAAACGAACTCAGAACATAGTTTATCATATAAATTAGATGTTTATTCAAAATCTCCTTTAAAACGTATGTTTGTCTATATTGATGCCATAACTGGGGAAGTACAAGGTGCCATTAACAGAATTCAAACAAATGATACGACTGGAATTGCTAATACTTTTTACAGTGGTTCACAATCCATAAAAACTAATTTCACAGGAACTGAATTTATCCTCCGTGAATCTGGAAGAGGTAATGGAATTAATACAATGGATTACAATTTTAACCAGGGTAGTCCGATTGATTTCACCGATGATGACAATTACTGGAACAATATCAACCCACAGCACGACGAAGTAGCTACAGATGCACACTGGGCCGCAGAACAAACTTATGATTATTTTTTATCAAAATTTGCAAGAAACAGTATTGACAATAATGGATACGCAATTAATAGCTATGTACATTATGGATTAAATTACAATAATGCCTTCTGGGATGGTGAAAATGTATTTTTTGGAGATGGGTCTGGGACAAACACAGCTTGGGTAACCGTTGATGTGTGTGCACATGAAATCACTCATGGATTAAACACCAAAACTGCTTCCCTGATTTATACTGATGAACCAGGCGCTTTAAACGAAGGCTTCTGTGATATTTTCGGAACATGTATCGAATTTTATGCAAAGCCAGCAGCTGCAAACTGGCTGTTTGCAGATGAAATTGGCACCACGTCCAGATCACTCAGTAATCCAAAATCATTGGGTTACCCTGATACTTACCAGGGACAGTATTGGGATTATTTGAACGAAGTTCACAAAAACTCAACTGTTCTTAGTCACTGGTTTTATTTACTTTCACAAGGTGGAAGTGGTACAAATGATTTAGGAAATAATTACTCTGTGACAGGTATTGGTATGGATAAAGCAGCTGAGATTGCATATCGCACTTTAACAATTTATCTGTTACCACTGTCAAATTATAACGATATGCGTTTTTATTCAATACTTGCTACAAGTGATCTTTTCGGAGCTTGTTCTGATGAATCACAAGCTGTAATAAATGCATGGTATGCTGTTGGAATTGATAGCGCATTTACAAATCAGGTAGAAAGTGATTTCGTATCTCCTTATACAACATCATGTCAAATCCCTGCATCTATCTCATTTATTAACCTTTCTTTAAACTCAGATTCGTGCTTATGGGACTTTGGAGACGGAACTTTTAGTAATGAAATGAATCCTGTTCATATTTATAACTCATTCGGAGATTACAATATTAAATTAATTGCATATGGTAATAATTACTGTATAAACAATGACACGATCATAAAAAACAATAATATTCAGATATTACCATCTGCACCATGTATTGCAAGAATGCCGGAAACCGGAACCGGGGAAACCCAGATTTCGTGTAATGGAGTACTCTTTGATAGTGGCTTAGCAGGGTATTATCAATCTGACACGCGCAGCACAATTACAATATCGCCTGTTAATGCAGCAAATGTAACATTGACTTTTGAAGAATTTAATTTTGAAGCTGTTTATTGGGAAATATTGATGATTGCTATGAAAGACTCCTTAATAATTTTTGACGGACCAGATACGCTAAGCCCTGTTTTATCTACCTTATCAGGCAATACTATTCCTTTACCAATAGTCTCTACAGGAAATGCTATAACAATTCTTCAAGCCACAAATTCAACTGAAAACAGACCTGGTTTCAAACTCAGATGGGATTGTTCATTAAATTCCAATCTCGCAGAGTTGACCAATTCAAACTATTATTCAATATTCCCAAATCCTGCACAGGATTATGTAATATTGTCCTTACCACTGCAATCAACCATCGAAATTTATGATGCGCAAAACAGAATGTTAAAATCTTTGCTATCATCAGAGGAAAATATCAAATTAGATTTATCAGGTTTCCCAAAAGGATTATATTTAATAAAAATAATATCGGCGCATACCATTGTAATAAAAAAATTAATTAAATTGTAAAAGATTAATACACAACGTGAATCCAGGTCTCTCAGCAGCTAATCAAATAAGCTGCCCTACCGGCTAAGCCGGTAAGGAAAACCTTTCACGGTTTCTCTGAGTTTATCGAAGTGCCAATGTATGCCGATGTGCATCGCTGTCCAAAAAAATTATGTATTTTTACATGACAGGTAAAAATACTACGTCATATAATATTACAACGTTTCAGACGTTTTTTTTTGTACCCTGCTTCAAAAAAAATCGGGTATAAAATTTGATATAAAAAACGCCAAAAATTCTGAGTTATGAAAAAAACAGTTATAACAATTGCTATTGCAGTATTATCAAGCCTTGCAACCATTTTTGCCTTCAGGTTTGCCGACAAAAAGAATTATGATATTCAGACGTATTATCAAAACCAGGCTCCCGTTCAAACTGTCAGTATGTCAGGCAGGGTCCCCACCACCGGCCCTGATTTTGTATTAGCCGCTGAAAAAACGATTCATGCTGTTGTTCATATACAGACACAGTATAATTACAAAAATTCCTATTACGACCAGTTTTTCGGGTATGACCCGTTTTTCAATTTCTTCAATCAGCGGAGATACAACAACCAGCCGATAATGACCTCAGGGTCAGGTGTTCTGATCGCCGAGAACGGCTATATTGTCACAAACAATCATGTGGTGAGCGATGCCAGTAAAATCGAAGTGACACTCAACGACAAGAGAACTTTTGAGGCCAAACTCATCGGCTCAGATGCCGGTACAGACCTTGCACTGATCAAAATAGAAGGTACTGACCTGCCTTACATTACTTATGGTAATTCGGATAATGTAAAAATCGGCGAATGGGTGCTGGCCGTAGGGAACCCTTTCAACCTTGCATCTACAGTAACTGCAGGCATCGTCAGTGCAAAAGCCAGGGATATAAACATCTGGGGAAATAATTCCACCGTGGAGTCATTCATTCAGACCGATGCGGCCATCAATCCGGGCAACAGCGGCGGGGCGCTGGTGGATGTTAACGGGCAACTGATCGGTATCAATGCCGCTATTGCAAGCAACACCGGATCGTACACCGGCTACTCCTTTGCCATACCATCGAACATCGTAAAAAAAGTGATTTCGGATATTCTGGAATACGGTGAAGTCCAGCGTGCTTTTATGGGCATCTCCTTCACCGATATCGACAGCAAACTGGCCACTGCACAGAAACTCAAAAATCTTAACGGGGTTTATGTAGAATCGGTCAACAGGGGCGGCGCCGCCGAAAAAGCCGGCATACTGAAAGGGGATATTATCACTAAGATCAACGACAATAATGTAAACAGTTCGTCTGAGCTGAAAGAAATGATCGTCCGCCAGCGTCCGGGCGATAAGATCAATGTCTCAGTGATGAGGGGCGACACGGAAAAACAGTTCACGCTGACCTTCGAAAACAGCGAAGGCGGAACGGCCATACTCACCGACGAAAACAGCAGCGGCACAGTGCTTGGAGCAACCCTGCAGGAAATCAGCGATAAAGAAAAAATAAATCTCGGCATCAGAAACGGAGTAAAAATCATTAAGCTGGAAAGAGGCAAATTATCAGGAGCAGGAATAAAAGAAGGCCTGATCATTACCCGTATCGACAACCAGCAGGTAAAAACCGCAAACGATGTGGTAAGCCTATTGAGCAACAAGAGAGGCACCGTGCTGATCGAAGGCGTTTACACCAATGGCATGCAGGCCTATTTTTCGTTCGGGCTGTAACCTAAGCCCGGACTTTTTCGTAAGACCCCCCGATTAAACACAAGCAAAAAAATATTTTGCAGATACAAAAAAAAATTGTACATTTGTACCCGTTTCCCATTTTATAAAGTAAATTACTGAATTTCAGGAGATTATTAACCAATCTTGTCAGAATGAGACAATTAAAGATTACCAAATCAATTACAAACAGGGAAACAGCCTCCCTGGATAAATATTTACAGGAGATCGGACGCGAAGAGCTTATCACAGCTGATGAGGAAGTAAAACTTGCACAGCAGATCAAAGCCGGAAACCAGGAAGCCCTGGAAAAACTCACCAAAGCAAATCTCCGTTTTGTAGTGTCGGTGGCCAAGCAATATCAAAATCAGGGATTAAGCCTTCCCGATCTTATCAACGAAGGAAATCTGGGCTTGATCAAAGCCGCCAAACGTTTTGATGAAACAAGAGGTTTTAAGTTTATTTCATACGCCGTATGGTGGATACGCCAGTCCATATTGCAAGCCCTTGCCGAACAATCCAGGATAGTGCGCCTTCCGCTGAACCAGGTAGGCTCTCTGAACAGGATATCCAAAGAATTATCACGTCTGGAACAAAAATTTGAACGTCCTCCCCTGCCCGATGAGTTAGCCGAATCACTCGATATCCCCCAGGAAAAGATTAACGCGGTGATGAAAATATCAACACGGCATGTATCTATGGATGCTCCTCTTGCTCAGGACGAAGAAACAAAATTTATTGATGTATACATGAGTGAAGACGGTGTGAACACCGATACCAACCTCATGTATGAATCGCTTTCACGCGAAATACAACGTTCCTTATCCACGCTGACCGATAAAGAACGTGATGTCATCAACCTGTATTTCGGGCTGGGAATGAACCACGGACTAACCCTGGAGGAAATTGCGGTAAAGTTTGACCTTACCCGTGAACGCGTACGTCAGATCAAAGAAAAAGCAATACGCCGGCTGAAACACACCTCTCGGAGTAAACTGCTCAAAGCTTACCTCGGACAGTAAAAGATTTTACAAACCTCTGCAAACGGAGATTTCATTCAGTTATATCGCTGAATCTTTAGTTTGTGTACCTGGCTAAAGGAGTAATACCGCCTTTGACCTTATCTTTGATCTTTACCAGTATCTCAGTGTTCAAGGGTAACAAAATATCCACCCGTGACCCGAATTTGATAAAACCAAGTTCTCCGGTTTGTTCCACTTTCATACGTTCTTCAGCATAGCATACGATACGCCTTGCCACAAAACCTGCGATCTGCCGTATCAGTATCGGCTCTCTGCCTTCGGGTTTGATGATGGTGGTAGTTTGTTCGTTCATATACGAGGACTTTGGCTTACGCGCAACAAAATAACGGCCGTAATAATCTTCTGTCTTAATGATTTCGCCGCTCACGGGAAAAAAGTTCACATGAACATTATTGAGCGACATGAATACCGAAACCTGTATTCGTTTTTCATTCAGGTATTTATCTTCATCAATTTCTTCAATGGCCACTACCACTCCGTCGGCGCCGGATAAGATCAGGTCGGGTTTTTTGACATATTCGCGTGCCGGCACCCTGAAAAAACGTACGATGATCACATAAAAAACAAAAGAAGCTGCCAGGATCAGAATTTTAAACCACAAATACCCATCCAGCAGCATAAAAAGCGGGAAATTGATCAAAACAAACAGTGCCAGAGCAACCAGAATTATTCGTTTACCTTCTCGGTGTAGTTTCATAATCAGTTAGTAATAAAAATATTAATATATATA
This sequence comes from Bacteroidales bacterium, assembly GCA_035389045.1. GTDB lineage: Bacteria > Bacteroidota > Bacteroidia > Bacteroidales > CAIWKO01 > CAIWKO01. Next base: position 7,399 of record DAOORA010000043.1, read on the forward strand.
TAAACAAATACAGCAGCAAAAAAAACCCCGTCGAAACGGTCGAGTATACCGCCATGTCCGGGCATGATCGTGCCGGAATCCTTTACGTGCACACTCCGTTTCAGCAAAGATTCAGCAAGATCGCCGAAAGTGCCGGAAACGACAATTATAAGTGAAATAACGGCCCACTGGTAAAACAACAGGTCTTTAAAAATCAGCGAAAGAATATAGGCCGCAATAATACCAAAGATCAAAGCGCCGCTATACCCCTCCCATGTTTTACCCGGTGAAATGCGCTCGAAAAGTTTGTGCTTTCCAAAAGCCGAACCCACAAGATAAGCAACGGTATCCGTTGACCAGGTAATAATGAAAAAACCGAGCAGTATGCGGGGATTGAACGCTTCCTGCGCCTGGAAAGGATAGTAAAAAAAATTAAGCAGCGCTAAAGGAAACGCAATATAATATACACCCAGAAGTGTCCAGGCAATATTTGAGAATGGGTGTTCCTTTTTCCGGTATAATTCAATGATAAAGATTATGGCAGAGAGTGGCAGGCAAAGCAGTACATATTTGAATTCGAGATCGTTGTGAGCAAACAACGAAAGGCTCACAAAGATACAGGCCCCGAGAAAAAGCCCGCTTAATATCTGCGGTTTTATTTTATGATGAGCAGAAAGGCCGTAAAATTCATAGATACCCAACAAGGCAATGGCCAGGAAAACCAACATGAATGAGTAAACGCTCCAGCAAACTGAACCAACGACAATGGTGATAAAGATCAATCCTGTTATGGTACGGGTAACAATTTTTTTCACGAGTTATAATTCATTATGAGTGTTTTTGCTTTCATCACATCTTCGCTCATGACATACAATTCGAAATACCCGAAAAGACAAACTGAGTCTCTTTTATTTATGATAAAAACTTCAATGTCATGTTCATTCAACATGCCTTTAATGATTTCAGCATCATAATCTTTGTCAGTTGTATAAATGGATACCCGGTTTCCTTCCATCACCAATCGCTAAGGATTTAGATCATCAATAAGGAACAGGTATAGGTCTCTGGGTCCATGAGCGCCCATCACAAGCGTTTTTTCGATATCAGCGGTACGGCTTGGCCCTGATATAACAGATACCAGTGAGGGGAAGTTCTCTTTGTATTTTTCGGCCATCATGGCCAGAGCTTCGGGCAGGTCCGGAACGATCTGTGAAGCATAAGCCACCACAATATGCACATCGGGATATACGATCAGCCTCCGGCCAGAGGCCTGCGCTGACGAAACCATAATACTGCCCAGCCTTGAAACAAGACATTCGCATAATGTAATGCCCTGAACAGCCTCGGTAAGTGATTGGGTATCCTCGCTGAAGGGAACAGCGGCTTCAACAAGAAACTTCTTGATTTTGGGCTCAAAACAAAACAGATTGTCCCATTTATATTCTTTGGCAAAAGCGCCCAGACTCTCAATAAATTCAGCTTCATCTGCGCAATAAACAAATTTGCCTGCAAGGGCAACAAATGCCTTGGCAAATGCTACATCAAGCGAGTCGCCGGACACTTTAAAGACATTTGAAGAAAAATCGATATCTGTAAACGGACAATCGGCCTGATAAATCCCTGCATTCCGGACATTTTTGAGTACCTTTTCCCGTGAGCTGTATTCTTCCATAATTCTCAGTTCACTTGTTTAAGTATTGATCATCAGTACTGTTGTCGTCATCTTCCGGAACAGGTCCGGTTTCTTCCTTCTTGTCAGTTTCGTCATCCTGAAGTTGTTTTTCGGCTTGATCTGTTCTGGTTTTTCTCATGGTAGACTCGATATCTCTGGCCACCTCTTCAATATGATGGCTGTCTTTGAACTGCCGTTTTCCGAAAATATGTTCCACATCTTCACGGAAGATCACTTCTTTTTCAAGTAAAAGCATTGCTAAAGCCTCTACGTTCTGTTTATTGTCTTCTATGATCTTTTTTGCACGTCTGTAAACAGATTCCACGATCTTGCTTACTTCTTCATCAATCACCTGGGCTGTGGTCTCACTGTATGGCTTTGAAAGCGCATATTCCTGCTGGCCTGAAGAATCATAATAGCTCAGGTTCCCGACTCTTTCGTTCAGACCAAAATACATAACCATGGCATAAGCCTGTTTGGTAATCCGTTCGAGATCGTTCAGCGCTCCGGTGGATATTTTCCCGAAATTAACATCTTCGGATGCCCTGCCTCCCATTATGGCGCACATTTCATCGAGCATCTGGTCGGTAAAAGTAATCTGACGTTCTTCGGGCAGGTACCAGGCAGCGCCCAGCGCCTTTCCGCGCGGAATGATAGTAACTTTTACCAGAGGAGCGGCATGTTCCACCAGCCAACTGATGGCCGCATGGCCGGCCTCATGAAATGCAATAACCTTTTTTTCTTCGGCTGAAATAATTTTACTTCGCTTTTCAAGCCCGCCAACGATACGGTCAATGGCATCGAGAAAATCCTGTTTTTCGATCACCTTTTTATTTTTACGTGCCGCTATCAGCGCAGATTCGTTGCATACATTGGCAATATCGGCGCCCGAAAATCCGGGAGTCTGACGTGAAAGAAAGTCTACATCAATATCCTGCGACAAGGTGAGCGGTTTCATATGAACTTTAAAGATAGCCTTGCGTTCTTCGAGGTCGGGCAGTTCTACATGGATCTGCCTGTCGAAACGTCCGGCGCGCAATAAAGCTCTGTCGAGGATGTCGGCCCGGTTGGTGGCAGCAAGAATGATGACGCCGGCATTGCTCGAAAAGCCGTCCATCTCGGTCAGCAACTGGTTCAGGGTGTTCTCGCGTTCATCGTTGGCCCCCGTGATAGGATTTTTTCCCCTCGCCCGTCCGATAGCATCTATCTCATCAATAAAGACGATACATGGCGCTTTTTCTTTTGCTGTTTTGAACAGGTCGCGCACACGCGAAGCACCAACGCCTACAAACATCTCCACAAAATCGGAACCCGAGAGTGAGAAAAAGGGCACTTTAGCTTCGCCGGCGACAGCTTTGGCTAAAAGGGTTTTCCCCGTACCCGGAGGCCCTACCAGCAAAGCGCCCTTAGGGATTTTACCGCCCAGCTGGGTATATTTTTTAGGATCTTTCAGAAATTCAACAATTTCCATGATCTCTACCTTGGCCTCTTCAAGTCCGGCAACATCATTAAATGTAATGGAACTGCTCATGTTTTTGTCGAAAAGCTGTGCTTTGGATTTACCCACATTAAAAATCTGTGAGCCACCTGTTCCTCTGCCCATCGACCGCATAATTACAAGCCATACGACGATCAGTATCACCGGAAGTAATATCCATCCCAGGATATCACTGGCCCAGTTACGACGGGTTTCCGTCCCCGGTGTGATGTGCGAAAAGCTCTTGATGATTTGCTCCTGCTCCTCTTGGGTTTTACTGAGCGTATCATTGGTCAAAATCTTGTTTTCAGCATCAAATAAATCTTTTCTGAAAGATTCAACCGATGATATTTCAAAATAAAAATGTGGGCCGTTATTTACGGAACTGCCAATACCATTTTTTTTATTTATTTTGCTAAAAGCCGTATCGTTGGCCAGGGCATCCGGTTTAATAAATATCTCAGCCTTTTCCTTGTTGACAATGACTATCTTCTCAATTTGTTTTTTTTGCAGAAAAGTAACGAATTTGTCCCATTCGATTTTATCCATGGAGTTGCCGCCCCAGTTATAAAAATTCAAAGCAATGAACACGATAGCAAGTATGGCATATATCCAATAAAAACTGAATTTCTTTTTTTTCTGATTGTTACCCTGCAGGTCGTTTTTAAATTTATTTTTTTGTTGATCAGCCATTTATGTTAATATCTTTCTGTTACAATTATTTTTCTGAGTCAATGTATTTAATTTCTGCATCTGCCCAAAGATCTTCAAGCTTGTAAAAATTTCGGTATTTCTCCTGAAATATATGTGCTACCACATCGAAATAATCGAGCAGTATCCACTCAGCATTCTGAAATCCCTCCCGGTGAAGCGGTTTTTGTCCGGTAGTCTTACGCACCATTTCCTCCACAGCATCCGCAATGGCTTCGACCTGTGTACGCGACGTACCATGGCAGATGACAAACCGTGAAAACAGGGTATTCTGCAAGGTTGAGAAATCAATACTGACAATGTTTTTTGCTTTTTTCTCGATCATCCCTTTTGCGATACATTCTGCAATATCAGGTTTCTCTGCTTTTTTTCTTTTTACGGGCATCAGCAAAATTTAATAAATTTGCAAAGTTACTAATATTATTGAACATGCAGAATTATTTATCGTTATAGGTTAAATCTTTTTTGAGGTGCGAAAATTAAATAAAGATTCCTCATTTGGTTTAGCTACATTCGGTAAGACATTATGGTTTATCATATTAAGAAGAATTATTTCTTCCAGCACCTTAATAAAATAAATTACCATTATCGTATCAATTTGTAATTTTTCCCCTCACCGCTCATGAAGATTATTCATAAAGACATCCTTGACTCCACCAACACCTATGCGGAACAACTGGTTTCTGACGGCAAAATAAGTAAACCAACCTGTGTTACAGCAGGATACCAGTCGTCCGGCCAGGGGAGAAATGCGGGCCGCTGGGAATCGGAAGCAGAAAAAAACCTGACGTTCAGTATCGTTTGTTTTCCAGAATTTCTTAGCGCCGGCAGACAGTTTTATCTGAATAAAGTTGCTTCCCTGTCAGTGCATCAGCTGATTCAGCAAATGCTTCCCGAACAGGAAATCCGAATCAAATGGCCTAATGACATTTATATTGCTGATAAAAAAGTAGCAGGAATACTGATCAAAGTCAACATTCAAAACAACATTATTAAACATGCCGTTATCGGCATAGGTATCAATATCAACCAGGAAAAATTTCCGGATGATCTTCCCAATCCCGTTTCTGTGATACAACACAAAAAAAAATCAGCCGGCCTTGATTTGGTATTAAACAACTACCTGGCCATTTTCCAGCGCTGTTTTGCGATGCTCGAAAACAACGAGTACGATAAAATAGACCCCGGCTACCTCAATGCACTGTACCGTTACAAAGAACAAAGTCTTTTTGAGATTGCAGGTAAAAAAGTTTATGCCAGCATAACCGGAGTGGACGAATACGGCTGGCTGCAGCTTGTTTGCAATGATGGTAAAATCCTGAGCGGAGATATGAATAAAGTGAAGATGATTTTAAGTTCAAAAAGCAAAATTTAGAAGGCAACTCTCCGTTACTTTCATATAGCTATATGAAAACGGAAAACAGATTGCCGGTCATCAAAATGAGGATCAGAGATTTTAATAAAATACTGCCCTCATTGAAGCATACCAAAAATAATCATTTGCTAATCCTGATGACATATATCCATTTAAGTAATAAGTATATGTCCCTGCGGTTACTGAAAATCTTCTGGTAACGGTAAAAGTATTGTTAGCTGAACTTGTATATGTTGGTATTACCGATGGTATGTCATATACTACATAATTATATGCCGTTCCACCATCTGTAGGACTAGTGCCAATTCCAAGGTAAAGAATATCTGCTGTTCCTAGTGTATGGTCAAACCTGACCCAAACATTTGCCAGTACTTCTATGGTTCCGGAATAGGGAGCCGTTATAGTGACGGCTGCACCGGAGTAATTCGACCAGGATGAAGTTAAAGGTATTGTCGATCCGGTCTCAGCTGTGACAATTAATCCGTTATTACTCACCCATGTTGGTGCTCCTGTGCCGTTTGATTTCAGTATTTGCCCGGAATTGCCTGCCGCGGTTGTTGCCATTGCAGTGGGTGATGCTGCATAAACCACACCACCCTGGGTCAGGCTGCTGTTTTGACCTGTACCACCATTAGATACGGCTACAGGTATAATAAGTGAAAACGTTGTACCGGTAAGAGAAATACCCGTGCCATTATTATACATTATGTTGTCATCCGGTTCACATATAACACTTCCATCAGAATTAATCGCTCTGATTGACGAACCTGCCGGGCAAGGTGAGCCTACCCTTCGCTGCAACTCATTTGTGTTGACATCAAGATACCCTATTGAACCATTAACTATCGTTGATGAATTGACAGCATTACCAGCCATTTTAATCAGTGTTACCGCACCATCGTACAGTTTGGGTGTTGTGATAGCTCCATCCACCACTGTCAGAGCTGTTACGTTGGTGACAAGCGAACCATCCCCTGAAAAATTTGTAGCTTTAACGGTGCCATCCACATCAAGTTTCTGGACCGGGGATTCAGTTCCTATCCCTACATTACCGCCAGCGATTGTCATTCTTTCTGCACCAGACTGATAAAAGCCAATATCGTCATCACCATCGTTATTATTTCCGATAAGCAATCTTGTGGCTTCCCCTGATTTTACATAGTATTTAATGAAAGCCTCGTCTGATACACCTCCGCCGGGATTTGAAGGAAAACAAATTCCTGTTGATGCAGAATTCCCGATGGCCGGCATTATAGCGCCGCCAGCAACCTGGAGTTTTGCTAAAGGAGTTATTGTACCTATCCCCACGTTGCCGCCGTTGAAAAGGCCGTTTCCGCTGATTCTGAACCCCGCTGCCTGATCGGTTGCGATCTGGTGCTGAATATAGTTGACGCTGCCGGAAAAAGGCGCATAAGGCAGATTATCATAATGATACCCGTCAAGCAAATCGGAATTAAGGCCGGAAACAAGAGTCGTTGAACTTACCGCAAGGGGTGCCGTTCCTGTTGCAACGGTTGATATAAGCTGGTTATCGGTTTGTATTGCGCCGCCTGCAACATCGAGCTTTTTTACGGGTGCCGCAGTGCCTATACCTACATTGCCGTTATTGGAATTATATATATTATTTCCGCTTATTGCCCATAATGTATCATGGTAAGAGGCAAGATTTACAAAACCGCCGTTGCTCAGATAAACGGTATCGTTGCTGATACTGAGCACCTGCAATTCATTGGTTGCGGAGCCGTCCGCTTCGGTGGTCAGGTATCCGGCATCAGCATGGTTGCCCCAGCCATACGCAGTATTCCAGTTAATGATGTTAGTACCGGTAATTCCGCCTGCAGGTGAGACGCCAAAAACAGGATCCGTCTCGGGCGGAAGACCGCAGACGCTATCGGCTGTCCTGCTATGCAGCGCATAGGGCACGCTTAACAACTGCGTTGTCCCCATGGTTATATATGAAGTCCCGCCGTTCTGGTCAAACTCAACTTTTATATAATAAGGGCCGTTTGCCCAGGTTATACCGGCCATGGTTCCATATAACGGAACACCGGCACCGATTTTAAGCACCGATACCCCATACGAATTGGTGGTATCCTTTTGTGTTTCAACGTAAACAGAAGCTCCATAGACAGAACCCTGAAGTACACTTATACGGAATGAAACCGCCTGATTCGCAATAATGTTCCCGGCATTATCTCTGACCACGGCCTGGTAATTAAACTTCTCAGGTGCCTGGGCAAACACCAAAGCAGTTAAAAAAAAAAAATGCTGATAAAAATGCAAATACTCTTTTCATAACTTATTAAATTTTAATGATTTAGAACTTCAAAATCTTTTTGCTATCTGTAATCTTTGTAAAATATCCCGATGGTTTAAGTTGTCTTGTGTCAAACATATTCTCAACACCGGAATTTCTTTAATAAACCATAAGTTTGCTGCTGAAGTCATACAACAAAAAATACAGCTTCTCCATTTCCGAATTTTCGGCATCTATTATAAGGAAATCACTGGCCGGTTTGGGATAAACCCTAAATCTCAGATTTATGTCCCTGGCTCCTTCCATTGCTGTCATGAAGGATGTTTCGTATGATTGCTTAACATGCTGAACAGCTATGCTATCGGTGCATGTAATAGCAGAGAATACAACCTGCTTACCGGTGAAGCCAGCCCGCCCTCCTGTGCCAGCGGTATGACCGGCTGTGCTCACGGTACAATTTTTTGCATAAAATTCTACGACCCTACTTATGAATTCAGAATATATAAATACAATCGCATCTCTTATGTCCATACAACAGCCGTTAAAGCAAAGTTAATTAAATACATTACCCTAAAAATACAAAATATTTTAACAGATCGCAATAAAAAATTTAATAATTTTAACCAGATCCGGCATCTGAGTCTTTTATCCGTTAGCCTGCATTTAACTCTAAATAATTTTTCTATTGCGGATTTGGGATAGGATGACAACTAATAACTGTTGTCAAACACACATAATTGTGCTTTAACCTGTAATGAATAATTGGCTGAACTGCTGTTCGGGAGCGCGTTTGGCGTAAAGATCAAACCCGCTGATTTATAAACTATTCCTTCTCGAAAAACTCTTTAAGTTTCTTTCCGAAAATATCCACCAGGTTCTGAAGCGGGCGTGAAGCCATCATGCTGATCATCATCGGCATTTCATGATCAAATACAAATTCAGCCTGGGTTTCGTTTTCATTTACCTTGTTTAAAAAGCAAAACAACTCAAATGTAAATGGAAGTTTTGTACCTGATTCAGGCAATATCCGTATTTTTGAGTAAGGTACCTTCTCCGTTATTTTTAATGCTAACTGACCCATGCCGCTTATGTCGAAACTGCAGGTATCTTCAGTGGATTTCCAGTTCAGCACCTGCTCCGGCATCAGTTCCTTAAAATTGTTAAAGTCCGAGAGGAAATTATAGATTTTCACATCGCTGCTGTGAATTGTCTTTTTTTCACTTTTTATTTGTCCCATAATTATATTCCCCATTTTTCGGGAGCCTCACGCCATAATGATAAATGGGCCAGATCCGCATCATTAATAAAATTACTTTCCAGCGCCTGCGCCAACAATGCATTATAGTCAGACAAGGTAACTAATTTGCATTTTGCCTGTGCAAAACTTTCCTCAGCTTTGGGAAAACAATAGGTGAAAATTGCTGCCATCCCTTTCACATTACATCCTGCTTCCCGCAAGGCCTGAACGGCTTTAAGACTGCTGCTGCCGGTAGAAACAAGGTCCTCAATAATCACCACCGATTGTCCTTTTTCAACCACGCCCTCGATCTGATTGGTGAGTCCATGATCTTTGGCTTCCGAACGTACATAAACAAAGGGTAGCCCAAGTTCCTGAGCCACAAGAACACCCTGTGCAATAGCCCCGGTAGCAACACCGGCTATAACATCAGGAACGCCGAACTCTTCGGCAATAAGAGCAGCAAACTGCTGCCGGATATAGGTCCTGATTTTTGGATACGACAAAGTTTTCCGGTTATCACAATAGATCGGTGATTTCCATCCCGAGGCCCATGTAAAAGGTTTTTGCAGATTCAGTTTTATTGCTTTAATTTGCAATAAATATTCTGCCGTTTTTAAGGCTGTATCTTTATTTTTTTTCATGGCACAAATATACAAAGTATATATTAACGACAAAGAAATAATTTTCGCAGACAGTGAAAACATTGTAAATGAAGATGATAAAACAGAAAAATTAGTAAACCCTCCGGAAGCCGAAATAAAAAAAATTATTGCTGACTTTAACAGTAATGAAAACCTCCGGCGATTATTCCTGATCGCCGCTGATCCGCAAAGCCTTTTCAGGTCATTCCGCAAGGATTATAAAATGGTTAAAGCCGCCGGTGGGTTTGTCAGGGACAAAGACCGGCGCATTTTAATGATTTTCAGAAGAGGTAAATGGGACCTTCCCAAAGGTAAAATTGACGGGGACGAAAGAAGAAAACATGCCGCTTTGCGTGAAGTTCGCGAAGAAACCGGACTAAAAAACCTGTTATTAGTCAGAAGGATCGATAGAACATATCATGTTTATACCGAAAAAAATGACCAGATACTGAAAAAGACCTACTGGTACGAAATGGCTGCAATAGATGTGGCACCATTGGTCCCTCAGGCCGATGAAGATATTACCGATATCAGATGGTTTGAACCTGATGAAATTGACGATGTGTACCCAAACACTTACACTTTGATCAAAAGGATACTGGAACAGTTTAAATAATAAATAATTTTTGTTTAATTAACGTTAATTTATAAAATATTTTTTTTAACTTTAACGGCAAATAGTCAAAAAATTATTTTTATGAGAACTATCTTTCTTTCTCTTGTTTTACTAAGTAGTATGCCGCTTTGTATATTAGCCCAGAAAGTAAATACACAGGCACAATATTATGCCATTTCAAAAAACGGGAAATACGGTTACATGGATGCCACAGGCAAAATAGTTATTGAACTAAAGTTTGATGATGTTAACCGGTATAATGACAATGCTGTTTATGAAAACAACCTGTTCCCTGTTAAATCAGGCTCATATTGGGGATACTGCAACCTGAAAGGAGAGATCATCATACCCTGCAGGTTTGCTGATGCCAATCCTTTCAAAGGCGGATTAGCCCTGGTGAGGTTGACACTGGAAACCGCGCCGGATTTTACTAAAAACATGGCATTTATTGACATAAGCGGAAAACAGGTGACGCAGCACAATGTGTACGACCATAATTCGTTTGGTGATATGCCAATGGTGAAAGACGGTCTGATAGCCATCAGGGAATTCAAGACAAACAAATGGGGATTCCTGGATACCAAGGGAAAAGTGGCTATCCCTTTTATTTACAATTATGCCATGCCATTCAGTGAAGGCCTGTCCGTGGTGCAAAAAGGCAGTTTATTCGGTTATATTGACAAATCGGGCAAGGAAGTGATCGGACCACAATACCTCACTGCAAGCTCCTTCAAGGAAAATTTGGCTGTGGTTATGAAATCCACCGACTCCAGCACCTTTTATTTTATTGACAAATCCGGAAAAATCACAGGCAGCACCAAACTGGAGCTTGGAGGAAACCTCATAGAAGAAACCCGTATTGCCTTTTACGATGGATTATGCAGATTTACCAAAAACGGGAAAACCGGACTGATAGACAAAACCGGAAAAATTGTGGTTGAAGCCATTTATGATAAAATATATTACTATATGGGTGAAGGTCACTGGCTGGTAAAAAATGAACCTCCGTCGAGAGCGGACACATACAGCCGCACCAAAGGTGTAAAACCGGCGAAAACCGATGACGCCAAACCTGCCGTAACTAACGCTCCCTTGCGAAAAACAGGATGCGGATACATCGATAATACAGGAAAACTGATCATGGATATCAAATATTATGATGCACGTAATTATTTTTATGGATTTGCAGCGTTCTGTTATGAAAAAGACAAGTGGGGTGTCATGGACATGACAGGCAAAGTAATTGTAGAGCCCATTTATAAAAATGACGCCGATATTTCTGCAGGAGGGCTTATCAGAATGAACGGAAGTAATTATTACAGTGGTGAGTTCGGTTATGTGGATAAAAACGGAAAGTGGATATGGCCCATGCCTGAAATAAAATAGGTTTTCAGGACACACGAATCCCCCGCCCCGGCTCAGACAAAAAAAAGGGCTGAACTTCGCAGCCAGCCCTGAAAATACAACACTTTTTTTTATAAGAACCTGTAAATCGTCCCGCTGTTACCATTCCATATCCAGTCAATGCGGTATTTGGTAGGGCATACATTTCCGTTGACATTCACCATTTGGTTGGTGTCATCGAAACCCGCAGTGAATGTTGCCTGCTTGTTATCGGATGGTATTTGGAAGACCTTGACGCCGGCACAGGGATCCCACTGGCAGGATTGTTTGCGGATTACAGACTGTGTGATCTGTGTATAGAACTGTTCCCCATGACGGTTAATGCCCCAGGCCACCAGATTAGTAAAACCATCGGCTGAACCAAAACCATCAACGGTACACCATAAATTTCCCATAGTACCGGTAAAAGTCCTCTGCCGGGCAAGTGTCCATGTCCGCGTGGTATTATCATCAAAAGTGGCAATAAGGCTCCCGCTGACACGATGTACTATCGATGTGGCGGTAAACCCCAGATCAGAAATTCTACCTCCGCTCACATTAGTATATGCTTTTTTACCGTTGAGGGTGATCGATTTATTATCAGAAACACGCGTTATGTGCAGGTTGATAAATTGAACAAATACGGTAGTACCAGCCTGTATCCATGGCGTGTTTACATTTTTTTTCACTTCGGCCTGCCCGACTCTCAGGCGGGTTCCGGCACAGTTCAACCCATTAAAGGTAATGTTGTAGATGATAGTGTCACCAATTATTGTTGCAGAATCAACGGTGACATTGCACGGAAGAATATTTGTGGATTTTTGCCCTCCGCCGGATAAAATAGCATTCACATCATTCATAGCCTCATCATCAGAAACAGACATCTTGTTTTCATCGGCAACCAACTGCTGCATCGAGCTTGTGTCGGGATCCTTGTCCTTCTTGCATGAGGTTAATCCGATAGCAAACAAGGCCGCCAGGATCAAACCGGTCAACATTAATTTTAGTGTTTTCATAATTTAGAGTTTTAAGGGTTAATAATTTTTGTCTTTATTACTTATACACCGCTGCATATTTTTACCCTGATATGACTGCTTGAATTTTTTTATAAAACAAAAATAAATCAAATAAGGAAAAGATAAAGACGTATATAGTGATTGCAATATCACCCTAATATAATTACAACTGCTGCTCACAAAATGAAGCAACTCAGCACAGCACTTGTATTACTAAAAACTGTGCTTTTTCGCTTCTTATATACTGAATCTAAGGTTTTCTTTGTTCAAAAACCTATTTTCTTGCAAACACTACTTATATTTGTCCGTTTTTCCAATAAAAATATTTAATAAACCTATCTGTATGAAAAAGAAAATTACCAATAAAGAACGTTTTCATTACGCATTCGACAAAACCATGTCGAAAGGAACGCCTGCCCTGATCATGTGGCTGGCCATACTGTCCGTATTACTGGTTCTGATCATTGCTGCTGTCATAGTGATTGCCGGTATTACGCCCGAAGGAGAAGAAAAGCTGGGCTTTGTTGAAAGCGCATGGAGAAGCCTTATGCGCACACTTGATGCAGGCACCATGGGGGGGGATAATGGTTGGGGGTTCAGAATATTGATGCTGGTAGTTACCATAGGCGGTATTTTCATTGTGTCGACCCTCATCGGCGTTTTATCCAGCGGCATTGAATCCAAACTTGATGAACTTCGCAAGGGAAGAAGTTTTGTTATAGAAAAGAATCATACCCTGATACTTGGATGGTCACCAAAAATCTTTACCATCATCTCAGAACTGGTCACTGCCAATGATAACCAGAAAAAGCCGCGCATCGTAGTGCTTGCTGACAAAGACAAGGTGGAAATGGAGGATGAAATACGTGAAAAATCAGGAGATCTGAAAAACACCAGGGTCATTTGCCGCAGCGGAATACCCAATGATATCGGTGATCTGGAAATAGTAAATCCCCATGAATCCAAAAGTATTATCATACTTGCCCCGGAAAGCGAAGATGCAGACTCTCAAACGATTAAAACGATCCTTGCTGTCACCAACAATCCGAACCGCAGGCCGGAACCGTATCACATTGTAGCAGAGATCAAAGAAGAACGATTCATTGATCCCGCCATGATCGTAGGAAAAGATGAAGTAGAACTGCTGCTGACCGACGATCTGATTTCGCGTATCATGGTACAAACCTGCAGGCAATCCGGTCTCAGTGTGGTTTATAGCGACATCATGGGTTTCGAGGGTTCTGAGATTTATTTTAATGAAGAACAGTACCTGACGGGCAAAACCTATGGTGAATCACATCTTTGGTACGAAGACAGCGCCGTTGTCGGTATGAAGACAGCCGGTGGAAAAGTGATGGTCAATCCTCCGGCCGAAACCGTCTTCAGCAAAGGCGATCAGGTAATGGCGATTACCGAAGACGACGACACGCTGGTCATTGCCAGACAAAAAGGAATTGCCGACCTCACGAAAATAAAAAACCTTCAGCCTGAAGAACAGGGAACTGAAAAAACACTGATCCTCGGCTGGAACCACAGAGGTAAAGCGATCATCCGCGAAATGAACAATTATGCAAAAGAAAACTCGGAAATTCTTATTGTTGCATCCGGTAATGATGATGTGGAACCATTTATCACTGAAGCCCGTTCTCTTTATCAAAATGTCACCCTGAAGTTCAAAGAGGCGGACACCACCGACAGAAATATCCTGGAGTCGTTGGATCCGGAAACCTTCCACCACATCATTGTGCTGTCCTATATAGATGAAATGGACGCCCAGAGAGCCGATGCCCGTACCTTACTCACACTGCTGCAATTAAGACACCTTTCGGAAGAAAAAAACAGCGATCTCAGCATTGTCAGCGAAATGATGGACTTGCGCAACCGTGAACTGGCGCAAGTGACAAAAGCCGATGATTTTATTGTCAGTGACAAACTTATTAGTATGTTGCTGGCTCAGATTTCAGAAAATAAATCTTTGATGAAGGTGTATAACGATCTGTTTCAGGAAGAAGGTTCCGAAATCTATCTTAAACCGGCTTCCAATTATATTGAAACCGGAGTGCCGGTAAACTTTTACACCGTTGCAGCGTCAGCAGCCCGAAAAAACGAATCGGCTTTTGGTTATCGCCTAATTGCCGATGAGTTCAACCCTGCAAAAAATTATGGGGTGAAAATTAATCCCCACAAATCGGATTTGGTAACGTTTACCGAAGGCGACAGTATAATCGTCATGGCAGAAAACTGATACACACCGCCACTATTGCATACTATATACTGAACAGCACTTTACGGTACTAACAACTGCTTACTTTACCGTCATGGAGTCGCTGATGACATGGCATGCCGCGAAAAAGCCGAGTGCATCGTTAGAGATGTTGGTCGGGACATCGGCAGGCGCTGATTCGAACAGGCCTCCTTTCCAGCAGGTTTCGGTTATCATCGCCCTGATAAACTCCACATGTTCTTCATTCAGCGAATATTTGCGCTCAATGATCTTTGTACCTTTCGGGAAGTAAATTTTCTCCATTTCAGGGGCAAACACCTGACTGACATCAATAGTAGGCAGGCTGAAATAATAAAGATGTGCTTTACAGCTGTCCGGAGGCAGTCCTGCATAGCCAGGTACATGCGACCAGTCGAGCAGAATTTCATACATGGCCGGATGAACCGCATTATATGGATTTGCAACCCAGGTGATACGGTAAAGATTATCATTGGCATTTTTCACATAACGAAGCAAGGTTAACGGAGTATTAGGCCTCATGATGGTCTTCGCAGAATATACAACACCATCAACGGTCACGAGTAAAGTATACCGGGTACCCGGCTTAGCCGAAAAACTGTTTTTGGTGGTGTAAACACCCGCATGTCCGGGTTGCTCCATGAGAAACCAGGACGAATCGGCATCGCTGATGATAACACCCGCACCGGAAACAGCATCGGGCGGTAAATTTAAAGCATTCACGGTGCGCGTCAAACGTATGCTATGTGCTTTTATTTCATTGGTAATCATGCCATCAACCACAAGACGCGATGAATCCATACCCTGAATGGGCCATTCGGTCTTTTTTTCACACGACAAACAGGTCAACAGGAATAAATATGGGAGTATTTTTTTCATCAGAAACGGAATTTATAATTTATCGAAGGAATTATTCCTGCGACAGAAATGGTGGTCGGCACCAGCTCGTAACCCTTGCTGTTGTCGGCAGGCACCACAAAATTTCCATTATCGTCTATTTTATTAAATGTCACCGTGAACGGGTTTTTCCTTGCATAAGCATTATAAAAAGAGAGTATTAGGCTATGCTGGTACTTCCGGAATGCTTTGTTTAAACGTAAGCCGATGGAGATATCCAGGCGGTGATAATCCGGAAGACGGGCGTTATTTTTTTCCCCGTAAACAGGCACAGTATATCCATTGTAATAATAAAATGCTACCGGAGTAGTAACAGGATTGCCAGTAAGATACATCCAGTTGGCTGAAAAGAACCAGCGTTTTTCAGTATCATATGATAAATTAATATATATATTATGCGGGCTGTCATAATTCGCAGGGAATTCTTTATCATTGTTTATACCTGAAATTTTTTTAAAGGCCCGTGAATATGTATATCCTATCCACCCGGTGAGTTTCCCCGCAGGTTTACGAAGTACCAGTTCCGCACCGAAAGACCGGCCTTTACCAAAACGTAATTCACCTTCAATCAATGGATTAAAAAGCATGTTGGCATGGTCTTTATAATCGATCGCATGGTGAAACCACTTGTAAAATCCTTCTACAGATAACAAAACCCCTGACCCAAAAAGGTTCTGAAAAAAACCAAGTCCCACCAGGTCGGTTTGCTGAGGCTTTATATTCGGGCCACAGGGCGCCCATACTTCGAGTGATGTGAAAGGCCCTGCGGAGTTTGTAAGAACCTGCATAAACTGGCTGGTCCTTGAATAGCTTAGTTTAATGGCCGTTTTCTTTGTAATATTATATTGCAAACTGAACCTCGGCTCAGGAGCAAAATAAGTGGAATAGGTACTGCCCTTTGCAATTACAGTTGTATCAAACACTTCATATAAGGGATCGAATGAATAAAGTGTGGTAGGACCAATATCCTGCCATACAGATAAACGAATGCCATAATTCAGAAAGAACTTCTCCCCTGCCTGTTGCTCGTTACCCGCGTATAGATCATATTCCAGTGAGGAATATTCAGGAATAACCGGAGCGTGCTCCTGCATCTCAGTATTCGTAAAATTCACGTTTCCGGGGTTGGAAGTCCGGTAACTTATGGCCAGTCCCGAACGGATCGTATTTGCCGGATTAAGAAAATAAGAAAAATCTGTTTTAAAGGTAAGATCGGTGATGGCCGATTTCCAGAAATTCTTCTCTTCACGCGACAAAAATAAAAAATAATTGTACCGGCTGTAATAAGCAGTAGTATTTGAAAACAGTCGGTTGTTAAAGATATGATTCCACCGCAATGTGGACAACAGATTGTTCCAGGTAATGCCGAAAGTATTCACAACCGATTCGTTTATGCGGCTGTATACGTCCTGACCCCCATAAAATGAAAGAAAAAAACGGTTATTATCATTTGCCTTGAAGTTGATTTTGGCATTCACATCAAAGAAACTCATTTTCATGGTCTTATTTGCTTTCAACAACAGCGGTATCCATGCCAGTGTTGACTTTCTGCCGGAAACATAAAAGGAACATCTGTCTTTTTTGATCGGCGCTTCTATGGAAAGATAGGAAGTATAAGGCCCGAGGCTTCCAGAAAAACCGAATTTCTTCATGTTGCCTTCCTTTATCTTGACATCAACCACAGAAGAAAGCCGCCCCCCGTAACGGGCAGGAAAATCTCCCTTGTAAATCTCAGCATCATTGATAGCTTCCGGTGCAAGGGCTGAAAAAAAACCGAACAGGTGCGACGGGTTATAGATTGGCGCCTCATCAACCAAGATCAGGTTCTGATCGCTGTTTCCGCCACGGACATAAAACAATGCCGAACCGTCGCCATAGGTTTTTATCCCGGGTATGGCCTGCAAAGTCTTAATGAGGTCGAAATCGCCTGCAAAATTGGGAAGATGGGTCAGCTCACCGGGAGAAAGCCGGATGATGCTGACTTTTGCAGGTTGAATGATCTCGTCGGCTGATTCGGATTTTATTTCTACAGCCCTGATCTCAGTCCTGGCAGCAGCCATTTCCTTCGATAATACCATATCATTACTGAGTTCCACAGGGTTTTCAATGGTCTTGTATCCAAGAAACAAATACACGATAATATAATCACCCTCAGGCAGTGTAAGTGAATAAAACCCGTAAGCATTGGTAGCAGTCCCCAGGTTAGTGCCTTTGGCATAAACGTATGCCCCAATAAGCACCTCGCCCGTAGCCGTATCTCTCAGGTAACCACTGACGGTGAATTTCTGTTTTTCTACGGACGTCATAACCGGTAGTGGTTCATTGGTTTTATTCAATGGTTTCAGAATTACCTGATTTTCAATAACTGAATATACCACATCATTTTTTTTCAGCAGCTCGTCGAGTATGCTGCGAACACTGGCATTACGTGCTTTTACACTTACATGTTTTCCGACCGGAATGGTCTGAGAACTGTAAGAAAAGTTTATTTGTGCAAGATTTCCTATCATCTCAATGACATCTCCAAGCGGTTTGTTCTTTGCTTTTAAGGAAATTTTCCGGTCAAGATTCTGACCGGAGGAGGCAGACCCCAACAACACAAGTAAAAGAAATACAAAAAAATGTTTAAATTTTTGCATGTACAAGTTTACAAAAAATATCAATACATTTTTGTTTTCATTTCATAGCAAAAAGCCATTTTTCAATGATTTTGTTATCATCAGCTAAGTCATAAGAAATGAAGAAAACCGGGCTTCAGAATTTCTGATTATTTTCGGCGAAGCATAAATTATTTACAACCTTTACCGGTAATGACAAGGGTTTTGCCCTTCCCCGTAACCGTGACATCAAGTGTGGCTTTAATAACATTCAGCACTGCATCCAGCGTCTGATTCTCAAAAGTGGCTGTCATCCTGCAGTTTCCGGTATGCTCACCTTCAATCCTGATATCCGAATGGTATATTTTATTCAGTCTGAGTATGATATTACTCAGGGGCTGATCGTCGAATTCCAACTTTCCGGAAACAGTGGGTAACATTGTTTCCGGTACAATTTCTTCCGGGCCGGATTTACTCAACACAATATTTTCTCCTGCATGAAGGATGATCCGGCTTTCCGGATTTTCTGAATAAAATACCGCAACACTGCCCGAGGTCACTTTTACTTCCACATGATTGCCGGCAGCATTGGTGTTAACATAAAAAACGGTACCCAGCACTTCAACCTGTACAGTTCCGGCATCAACCAGGAAGGGTTGTGATTCATCATGAACCACTTCAAAGCTGGCTTCACCTTCAAGTTTCACTTTACGTTTCGTATCTTTGAATTTCGAAGGATAACTCAAAGTGGCGCCTGTCGTTAAGGTCACTTTGGTTCCATCAGGCAGTGCTTCCTTTATAGTTTCACCGGTGGCAGTCAGAACCTCTTCGGTGACTCTGTTCAGGTGGTAATAAAGAAAATAACCTCCAATAGCCAGTAATACAAATATCGCAGCATATTGCAGAACACGTACCAGCCATAGTTTTCGGCCCATACGCTGAGGTTTTAAAGTGTAGATATCCTGTTCGGGCTGCCCGGCATAAGACACAGAAGCTTTAAATTTCATCCATTCATCGTCAACATCGACAACAGTTTCAACCGCCTTGCTCTGAAACAGCTGAAAAACCTCATTGATCTCATCAAACTCCTTACGGTTGTTCTCATTTTTTCCGATCCAGTCAGAAATCTCGTTTATTTCGTCATGTCGTACCTCGCCCGAAAAGTATTTGTGTATAAGTTCTGAATAATATGTCTGGTTTGTTTCCATTTTATTTATCACATTATATACACATCAACTTTAGTTTACCCTGTCCCACTTAATTATTTTTTCAAAATATACAAGATCAGCAATAGCAGCATAATAAAATCGTGCAGCCGTATCCTCATGTGCTGCAACGCTTTAGACATCTGCGCTTCAACAGTTTTAATTGATATCTGCAGTTTATTTGCTATTTCCTGATATTTCATTTGACCGAAACGGTTCATGATAAAAATCTCCCTGCATTTTTCAGGCAGTTCGGCCACCGCAGTGTCAATAGCCCTGCTTATTTCATCCGCCACGACAAAATCAGAAGTTTCAGCATATGATTCAGTAAACAAATGCTCGGCAATCAGCAGATCCTTCTTAAATTTTTTGTTGTCGCGGAGGTAATTCAGGCATCTGTTGTACACCGAGGTTCCGAGGTACGATTTCACCGATTTTTCCGGATCAATTGTTGAACGCTTCTCCCACAAAAGGACAAATACTTCCTGCACAATTTCCCGTGCGGCTTCCAAATCTTTTACATAGCGCTGGGCAAAAAAACACAATCCTTTGAAATGCGCGCGGAAGAGCTTTTCAAAGGCGGCTTCGGATAATATTTGAGCGCCGGTATTTTCCAATCGAAAAAATATTTACTACAACAAAAATACACATTGAAAAGGTTTTTCCCTAATTGAAAACACTGAAAATATAATACACGATAATGAATTTTCCATCCGGTACCGGAAAAGCATGGTGAAAAAGTTTCAGATAAGGTTGTACCTAATACAAACATCAATAGTCCTGTTGGCTGTGTTTGAGTCTAAAAATCGGGAGAGGATAAAGAAACTGTTTTGATTTTATGTTACATAAGATTTATGATGGATTTTTTAGCGAAACGAGGCAGATTTTGCAGACATAATTTATCCTATGTCGAAAAATCTAACGATTTGCAGCAAAAAGACGCATAAAGATATGAAAAGATAAAATCAAAACAATTTCTAAGTTTGCAAACTCCTATTGAATAACAAAAAAGGCACGAAATCAATCCGTGCCTTTTATTTATATAATAATTAACAGAGTTATTTCTGGTTTAATCCTCTGCGTTTCAGCAAAGGCTCAATGGTAGGATCCTGCCCGCGGAATTTGCGGTACTGGTCCATACCTTCGCCATCTCCGGATTCCTGCAGACAGTGTTTGCGAAATTTTGCAGCAAGGTCTTTATTGAAAATATCACCCGACTGTTTGAACGCTTCATAGGCATCGGCCACCAGCACTTCGGCCCACAGATAAACATAATATCCGGCAGCATATCCTCCGCCCCAGATGTGCGAAAAATAGGTAGAACGGTAACGTGGCAGGATTTCAGGTATCAGGCTGATCTTATCCATGGCTGACTTTTCAAATTCTTTGATATTCAGGTCCTTCGGCTCAGTCAGGTTGTGATAATCCATGTCAAGGATAGCTGCAGCCAGCAACTCGGTCATAACAAATCCCTGGTTGAATTTAGAACTGTTCTGTATCTTTTCTATCAGTTTATCAGGTATCACTTCACCTGTCTTGTAATGTTTGGCATAATACTTCAACACTTCTGATTCGCTGGCGTAGCTTTCCATAAACTGAGAGGGCAGTTCCACATAGTCGCGGGGAACACTTCCTGCAGTGCGGTTGTATTTACCTTCCGTAAATAAAGCATGCAGGCCATGGCCAAATTCGTGGAAGATGGTTTCCACTTCATCCCAGGTAAGCAATGACGGAGTGTCACCGGTGGGTTTGGTAAAGTTACACACGATAGAAACTATCGGGTCAACTTTTTTCCCGTCGCGCCATCCGGCCGATTCGAAGCCGCCGCACCAGGCGCCGCCGCGTTTGGAATCACGCGGGAAATAATCGAAATATATTATACCCAGATGTTTGCCATCGGCTTCTTTTACTTGATATGTTTCAACATCCTTAAAATAAACAGGAAGGTTGGTCAACTTATCGAATGTTATTCCATAGAGTTTATTGGCAACATGAAAAATACCGTTCTTGACATTGTCGAGACTGAAATAGGGTTTCATTTCATTTTCATCGAGGTCGTATTTTTCTTTACGGACTTTTTCAGCATAATACCACCAATCCCAGGGCGCCAGTTTGAATTTACCGCCTTCTTTGTCAATTATTTTTTGCATTTCGGCTAATTCATTTTTAGCCATGGCCAGTGAAGGCGCCCATAATTTTGCCAGAAATTCATCAACAGCCTCCGGAGTCTTTGCCATGTTATCATCAATGATATAAGCTGCGTAGCTTTTAAAACCGAGCAATTTGGCTTTCTGAACGCGGAGTTTAGCCATTTTGGCGATCACTTCATTATTATCGTTGGCATTGCCGTTATCACCTTTCATAAAGTAACCACGGTAGAGCTTTTCGCGCAGGTCGCGGTTTTTGGCATAAGTGAGGAAGGGTAGCATACTGGGTTTGTCAATCGTAAATACCCATTTTCCTTCAAGGTTCTGTGCTTTGGCAGCTTCGGCGGCTGCATCCACAGAGCCCTGAGGCAGCCCTTCCAGATCTTCTTTTTTATCCACCACCATCTTGAAATTTTTGTTTTCGGCCAGCAGGTTTTCACCAAATTTGGTGGAAAGAACCGAAAGCTCTTCATTAACCTTCTTCAGCTCATCCTGTTTATCTTTGGGCAAGTTGGCACCAAGACGTTCAAAATCACGGTAGTGTTTTTCCACTGCCCTGATCTGCTGATCATCAAGATTCATTTCTTTGCGCTTCTCATATACGGTTTTGATGCGCTGAAACAATCCTGCATTCATATATATTTCGTCATTATGCTTGGATAACTCAGGACTGATCTTACGTTCTATGGCCTGAATCTGTTCGTTGGTAGTGGATTCGGTAAGGTTAAAAAACACATTGGCAACCTTGATCAGCAACAGGCCTGATTTGTCAAAAGGCAGGATGGTGTTTTCAAAAGTGGGCGCTTCCTTATTGCTTACGATCTTCTCTATTTCTTCATTCTGTTGTTTCATACCTTCAGTAAATGCAGGCATAAAATGCGTCGTATCAATTTTTTCAAAAGGAGGCACCTTAAAGGGTGTTGTATAATCCGAGAAAAATGGATTATCACTGTTTTTTTTGCCATTGTTGCAGGCAAAGAAACTAACGGTGGCACAAGCCATTAACATAATAATGATTTTTTTCATTTTAAATTTGTTTTCAATTATGGTCCAAAAGTACAAAATAGTTTGCATAATCGGTTGTTGAATATACTGAAGTATTTTTATTTTTGACTTACAGGTCGAAAAACAAAATAATTTGTGAATTTTGCAACAAAGCGAAATAAATGGCAGCTCACAGGAAATATCACTGGTTTTTATATGCAGGGATGGGCATAGCGGCAGTTGTGGCACTGATATTTTTGTCTGGACCTAAGAACAACGACAAAACTGCTTCCAATGAAACTGATTCGTCTTTTACACCACAGACTTCCGAAAAACCGGGGTTTGATGAATTATTGCCCGCTTCGGCACCAACAGAGCAGATCATTCAAAATCAACATTATGCGCTCAGCTATAATAAAAAATACAAACAAGCCAACTGGGTATCATATAAGCTGACTTCACAAATGCTTAAAAATAAGACCGGCCGCACCGATGACTTCAGGGCGGATCCGGAGGCCGGAGCGGACGCTGCCACACCCCAGGACTATAAAAAATCAGGCTATCACAGAGGACACCTCTGCCCTGCCGGCGATATGAAGTTTTCGGAAGACGCTATGTCGGAAACTTTTCTGATGACAAACATTTCGCCGCAAGATGCAGATTTTGACGCCGGTATCTGGCGAGAGCTGGAAGAGCAGATCAGAGACTGGGCGAGAGAACACAAAGAACTTCATATCACCACAGGGCCGGTTTTTGGTAAGCATATCAAAACCATTGGCAGAAACAATGTGGCTGTTCCTGAATACTTTTTCAAGGTAATACTGGACTACAAGCAGCCCGGACTAAAAGGCATAGGCTTTATTTTCAGAAATGAAGATCACGATGATTATCTGCAGTTTCATGCCGTAAGCATTGATTCTGTTGAGTCTTTTACAGGCATAGACTTTTTCAGCGCCCTGCCCGATTCTGTTGAGAAAGTGATAGAAAAATCTGCAAAATGGCAGGCATGGTGATTTTGAATGACTTATCATTTTTTTGCGTCAATTGAATATTTTTCAAAAAAAGATTCTATCTTTGCACCACATATCGGGGCGTGGCGCAGTTGGCTAGCGTACTTGCATGGGGTGCAAGGGGTCGGAAGTTCGAGTCTTCTCGCCCCGACTACAGTGATAAGGGTTTCCAAATATTTGGAAACCCTTTATTTATAAATTTGCACAAAATTTGCACAAAAATTTGTCCAAAAAATGCTGATTTTTAATTATATGCATTTGTGTGCAATATGACTGATTTTTGAAAAAAATACAACATATTCCTTTAAATTTTATGAAAATAAAATCTCAAAAAGAAAATTCCGGAAGGTATGAGTATCATCGTTATGATATAAACATTATCAGTACTCTGAAGAAAATGGAAAAAATGATTGAAACCAATAGCCAGAATTTAAAAACAAATATTGCTGATGCGTGTGAATTTATAAACCACATGTGGTTCATGGCCGAAACTTATTATAATTCGTTACCGGCGAATTCTGTGGAGAAAAATGAAAGCTTTGAGGAGCATAAATTATCCAATCTCCTGATAATCCCGTCAGATCATCCATCATTTCAGACAGGTCTGGCTCTTGAATTAAACACAAGGGAAATATACGAATTAAGAGCATTTTTAAATTACCATCAAAAGAATTTTAAAGGATTTGGAGATGTTTTACCTGAACATTTCTTAGGATTACTTGAATATCTAATTGTACCGCATCTTAATGCCTGGAGCCCATTTAAAAAAGGCATGATCGAGGCTTGCATCATGGACTGGCTGGAAGCAAAAAAGAGCACGCGCAGGAATACGGTAAAATCAATTAAAGTCAGCAATACATTAAATTCACTCACCGACATTATTGATAAGAAAAACATTTCAGACATACAATTCAAGGAGAATGTGTTGAATGAATTATCCAGAATAAAAACTTTGGTCGATTTCCCTGGCATTAATATTAAGAAAAGCACCAAGAGAAATAAAACGGAAACCACCGTAAAAAACCATATTGATTACAGTGCTTTGTTTAAATCGGATGCCTTATTCACTAAGGCAATGCTGCTACTAGCAGAAAAAAAATTAATAGATGGTATCAGTTATAAATGGCTTGGGAATAAAAAGACAAAATCATTTTTAGCAATGATTATAAAGACTTTTCAGAGCAGGGGATATTATAAGGAAGGAGTTTCTTTAAAAAATCCGCTCATCAAGGAAATTGTCAAAGATTTTTTTATGTTTGATGTAAAGATGGATACAATAAAACATACAAAAATTGATTCAAGTTCTGTAAAATTTATACCTTTCTGTACGGATAATAAATAATTGACCTACATCAAAATACACTAATACACTTTGGTGTATTATAAACTGGATATATTAGGAATATTCAGGAAAATTATTACTTTCTTCGTAGTTCCAAATATGAATCAATTTCTAAACAAGGAGGAACTATGAATATTATATCGTATAATGACTTGCCGGAAGCGGTTTCCAAATTAATAGGGATGGTGGAAACAATGCTTCAAATTCTGCAAAACCATCCGGAAAACGGGAAAGACCCTACAGCAGATCAATGGATGACACTAAAAACCTTAATTGCGTATCTTCCCGATAATCCTACCGAAGGTAGTATCTATAAAAAAGTGTTCCGGAAGGAAATCCCCTATCACAAGCCAGCAGGACGCCTTTTATTCCTGAAAAGTGAAATTGACCAGTACCTGATGTCTGGCAGCACAAAAACTCCCGAACAGATTTCATCGGAAGCTGATAAACTGTTATCAGGAATGAAACGCAAAAAAAAATAAAAAATAAGCTCACAATAGTTCTGTTCATTAGTAAAACAGCATGATCCAATATATCAAAAAAAACCTTGATTATTATCAATTATCTATAATTATAAACTAAAAAAATTAAAACCATGATTGAACTTTATCCCCCGGACCGGCAAATGGTCCTGCAACAGAAAACGACGACCATAAATTTAAGAATCTCACCGCTGATTAAAACTAAGCTCGTCGAACAAGCCTCGTTTACAGGCATGACACTTAGCGAAATGGTTGAAACCGCCTGTGTGGATTTTCTTAAATCTGATGAAGAAAAGAGAAAATGCCATATTGAAAATGAGAATTACAAGAAAAAACTTGAGACTGCTCAGCGCATGCTTGATTTATATACAGGTAACTCAAGGATGAAAACCTTATTTGAAAAACTCAGGCACAAACATATCGAATATACCAGTTATAACAATGTGAGGAAAACGATATTTATAAATTCACCGGATGATGTTTACACCATGATGTTAGAAATAATGGAGGTTAAAGAAATATGAATATGGAAATGTATGCTGTTTGCACCCCGGAGGTAATTCCGGTTAAAGGGTTTCCTTATAAAATAGTTTTTGTAGGGCTAGGGCTTACCCTTGCATTGTTTATTGCTTATAAAATAGGTCAAAAAGATCGGTCTGACGATTAATACAGGCATTATTTTTTTCGGGCACTTCGAGAGTGATATGAGCGGGCACTTCGAGAGCCTCAGTGCCCGGGAGAGCCTCAGTGCCCGGAGGAGCTTGCCGGTAGTATGGAGAGTTTGTATTTATGGCGATGGCAGAGGTCATTTTTTTAACTGTTTTTGCAGGGCTTTACCTTTTGCTGTGAGGCGGTATTTTTGCAGGCGGCTGTTGGGTTTGTCGGGAATAGTGTATTCAATAATACCACTTTCACGAAGTTTTGGTATGGCTTTTCGCAGGTTACCACTCAACTGTTTGTGACCGAGCTTAAGTGCGATTTCACCTGATGATAACGGAACCTTCAATAGTACATCAATAATCTGAATAATCACTTGTGCTTCAACTTGTGCCTCAACTTGTGCCTCAACTTGTGCCTCAACTTGTGCCTTTACTTGTTCCTCTACTTGCTCCCCAACTTGTTCAGTGACTTCGTCTTCTGCCAGATTCCAGGCATTAGGGAAGGTCATACGAAGGAAGTTTTCGGAGAAGTGAAAACATTTTTCGGGATAAGCCTGTAGAATACGGGGGATGCCAGATCCAAGGTATTCTACTAATTCCAAATCTTTGAAAATGCGCATGAGTTCCTGATTGCGGGGCACGGAGAAACCCTGAAAGAACTCTTTGCGGCTTAAATCATCGGGCAAACTGCCGGCAGAGGTAATCTCAATACGGTCATCGAAAATCTCAAATTTGGGAGGCACTTCCCTTGTATAATCATTGTGCACTATTGCATTGATGATGGCTTCGCGCAAAGCCACCGGGTTCCACACCCGGGTGTCAATACGCTCTTTAGAAGTAATGCGGCTGCGTGTTTTGTTTTCAAGCTCAATCTTATCAAGAACCTGTTTTGTAGCTTTAATGATGGAACAATAACCGTATTCGTTATTTTCTACAAGGTTGACACGGTTAATTCCCTTGTATTTAGCTATTTTTATTGAAATAGAATTTATATCAGAAACCAGAAAAGCCACATAGTTAAAAACCTTATTTTCGGTAAGCAATCCAAGGTTTGACGCAAACTGAGCGTTTAGTTTCCTGCCCGATGCTTCGTAATAGATTTTTAGCTGTTCGAATTTCAGGTCCTGGCGGCTTGATTTTATTTTCCCGATTGAATTGCGGGTGCGTCTTGCAAAAAGATTTTCGATCATTTTGACGGGCATGGGTTCTGCAGCAGTGCCCACGCGGATGAAACAGCCTTTTTCAGACATACCCTGTTTTTTCAGATAATAGGGTTTTTCGGGACCGCTGGCTACAATGATCTTTAAAACATCTTTACCGTCAACTTCTTCGTCAATAATATCGAACAATCCCAGGCAGGAAGGAAGGATGTTGTGCCTTAAACGGTCTTTAATTTTAAGCTGTACCTCATCGCTGTTATCCACACCCACACTTTTTCCATTATCATCAATACCAATATAAATCATTCCGCCTTCGCGGCTGTTCAGAAAAGCAATTACTTCTTTTTCCAGCGAATCGGTTAATTTCAATTTCAGTTCGATGCGATACGACTCTTTCATTACAAAATTGTTTTAAAGTTTTCACTTATCAGATCTGCCAGTTTTGCGGCTTCTTCATTAAGCCCTTCCAATTCAATATGAATTTCCTTAAGCCGTTCCTCGTAATCAATTCCATCATCCACAGTGGCATCCACCCCAACATACCTGCCAGGACTCAGGCTCCAGTCCTTTGCTTCGATGTCGGCCTGTGATACTAATTTGCACAGACCCTCAACATCATTGTACCTGCTTTCGGGGAAACGGCTCGTGAGCCAATGGGCCTGTTTCCAAAAATATTCTGTTTCGTGCAGCAGGCCGGGTTCTCCTTCGTTGGGATCGCCGCTGAGTTGTTGTTGCAGTTCTTTAAGCTGATCAAGCTCGTCTTTCAGATTCAGTTCTTTCCAATCTTTGTTTTTAGATAGCTGGTGTTCTTTGGCTGCCTCGGTTATTGCATCCAACAATTGCTTTATGAGTTTATCCTGAGGTTTACGGAGTGCTTTGCATTGCTGAGCAATCTGTTCCAAGTTGGGGGCAGCCACAAGGGCAGCCCGTACAAGAGTGTTTTGTTGTTCATAAATGGCTGCTGCTTCTTCCATTTTCAAAGCCAAAGCGAATGTTTCAGCTTCTTTGTTTTCTTTTATGTATTTGGCGGCAAAATCACTTAATGTTTTATGGACTTTCTGAAATTGTTTTTGCAGTGAGGTAATGGCTGCGGCAGTTTCTTTTGCTAATCCGGCAGAGGTTTGAAGATATTCTTTTACGGTATTTTCAAACTTTTTTGTGTTGCCACGGTATAGGTTCACTATACAAATAAGGTTTTGCAACTGCTCCGGGCTAAAGTCGTTGATCTTAGAAGTTACTTTCCTGTATATCTTCCGGGCATCGAGCATCAGGACTTTGTCATTTTTTATTATGTCCTGTTCTTTTGCCCTGTCGAAAAACCAAAGGGTGCAAGGCAGGGAACGGGTGTAGAAGAAGTTGTTGCCAATGGCTACCATTACATCAACTGCGCCTGTTTTTACAAGTTTTTCGCGAATCTCTTTCTCGCTGTGTCCGGCATCGCTGGCAGAGGAAGCCATTACAAAACCTGCACGAGCTGTCGGCTTCAGGTAAGAATAAAAATATTGAATCCACAGATAATTCGCATTGTCATTCTTTGGTAATCCAAAAGGAAGTCGCGAATCCTTCTTCACAACATCTTTTGATTTATCTACCCCATCCACATTAAAAGGCGGATTTGCCATTACAAAATCACAACTACCAACTAATTCATGTTTGTCCTCATAAAAAGTATTTCCCTCTTGTATGTTTCCTTCCAGTCCATGAACAGCCAGGTTCATTTTTGCAAGTTTTGTATTAGTTTCTGCTTTTTCCTGTCCGTAAAAAGTTACTTTCTCGGCAGGCTGCAAACCCTCACTTTCGATAAAATATCCGGTTTGTACAAACATGCCGGCACTACCGCAGGCGGGATCGAACACAATGCCATGATCGGGTTTAATGATATTAACAATCGTATTCACCAAACTGAAAGGTGTGAAGAATTCACCGCCCTCCTGGGCACCGGTCATGGCAAATTTGTTTAGAAAGTATTCATAAATCTTTCCGAAAAGATCACCTTCTGCTTTCTGCAGGACTTCCTTATTGAAAATACGGAGCAGTTCATGTAAAAGGTCTTTACTGAAAATTGAAAAGTTCTTTGGAAGGATACCCTTCAGGTTTTCATATTCATCTTCTATGGATTTCATCGCCATATCGATAGCTCCACCTATGTATAGAGGTTCTTTTTCACCTTTTTCATTTTTAATAAAAATTCCACCCTCAGGGAAGTTTACCAGATACTCAAAACGTGCAATCTCTGGAAGGAACAAGGCGTTTTTTTCCAGAAAATCATTTTTTGTTATTGTGCGTTTTCCGCGTTGTGGATGTATCGGTAAATCCTTTTCTACCTCAATCCTCACTTTTTCAAACCTGTTAAAGGCATGGCGTAAAAATATCAATCCCAACACGGGCATTGAATATTCCGATGCTGTTAGCTTGCTGTTGGCCCTGAGCTGGTCAGCGGCTCTCCAGAGTTCCGCTTCTAATTTCCTGAGTTGTGTGCCTTGCATTATTTATCAGTCCTCTTTTAAATACTTAGTGTTTTGCATGGATATACTTCCATTTGTATCCATATTTGTTTAGTGGTAAAAATTCAATATAATATTATGTGTAAAATTATATTTTTTTATTAACAAAATATCAATAGCCTTAGAAATTGTTTTGATTTTATCTTTTCATATCTTTATGCGTCTTTTTTGCTGCAAA
>DAOORA010000044.1:0-36891 GCA_035389045.1 Bacteroidales bacterium
GTTTTTCTTCCAAATACAAAAAGGCGGCAAACGTAGATAATAATCTATTAATCAATGCTATAGATATTTCGAGGCTTAAGGCAAAGATCGGTGCGCCGTATAATATAACAAAAAACTTTCCCAGGGGTAATTGGGTTTCTCTGGATAAGTTGGTCAGCATATCAGGGTCAGATGTCGTGCTTAATCTGGAGACCATCTGTTACGGCGATTATAATGCTTCAAGTGTAAAATACAGGGATTCACTGGTGAACTGGAATGCAGGAAAATCCATAGAGAAAAACATTATTTTGTTTGCTGACGATTATGTCACGACAACTGATCCTGCTTATTTTGAGCTGCCTTTACGCATCAGTTCAACAGTAAAGGACTTTTCGGCCCTGGGTTTAGAACTGCATTATGCAGTCAATGATTTTAAGCTGGTCAGCGCTTCGATGTCACATACAGGTAAAAACCAGGTGGTGAAGATCAATCCGACCCTGGAGGAGATCATTGCCGATGATAATGACCTGTTGGTGACCGGCGAAGACGGCGTTATCAGGGTAGTATATGCAACAACCCGTCATTTTGATGTGGCTGCCGGCGATGAAGTCATCAGGCTGGGATTCCGCCCGATGAAGGATATGTCTCAAGGCATACTTGATTTTGAACTGTCCGGAACAGGCATATTCGGTGACCAATACGGCGAAGAGCAGGAAGACACTTACCTCATCATACCAAAGATACTGGTTCAGGGCAACAGCGCTGAAACGGGTTTTGACTTATCAGGTTATCCCAACCCGTTTAATGGTCATGCCATACTGAATTATTGTTTGCCGGAAGATGGTAACGTTAAGATTAGTGTTTATAACACTCTTGGCGAACGTGTTTGTGTACTTATTAATGAATCTCAGGCAGTTGGAAAACATACCGCTGAATTTATATGTGGCGAACTTGCTCAGGGTATGTACACGTTTAAACTCGATTTTACCGGTGTAAACAAATCAAAATGCCTGATAATAAAGATGATACATTAATGCGAGTGATATGATGACTGCGCGCAGGCCTTGCGCAAATGGCCGTCATCCTATCACTAAAATCCGCTCCTTACGCGCGCGTTCGCAACGCGTGCACTAGAAACAAATACACTTTATAAATAAATGTTGTTAAAAAACTTTAGCGTTGCTTCAAATGTCAGAAAAATACAAAACCACCGAAACCGATAAGAAATTAGTACCGCTTAACTAAGTGCACGGGCAGACAGTCTTGTTTTGTTATGGTGGATTAGCAGCAGCACTTGATATTGAAAAACTAACTTTGGAATGTAAAACAGTAAAAAAAATACATCTTGAATTTTGCTAACAGGCACGCGTTGCGAACGCGCGCGTACGGGGAAGCCCTGTTAATGCAAGTGATAGGATGGCTGCTCAGCAGGAGTTTCTGCGGAACGCACTGGTCTTGCGCTAAAGGCAGTTATCCTCTCACTAACCAGGCTCATTGCACCAGATAAACCAAAGCTAAGGTGACTGAGCGAAGCCGAAAACACCGCCGTAAAATCCTCTGTTAACAAGGCAATGTTCATCATAAAGCCTAAACACTAATTTTTTCGTTAAACTTGCTTTTGGTTACATTTACCATTATATTTGTTAACTATTTTCTGGCTCCCGGTTTCTTTATTAATAAAATGTGTAGTGTCAGCACAATAAACATGGACAAAACATGATGAAAAGAGGATTTGCTTTTTTTGTTTTATATTGATATATACCCTAATGAATTTGCTGACAAGAGTCTTTCCGGAGCCGTTATGCACAAATGCAATGCCTTTTCCGAGCTATAGTATGTCGTACAAACAAATATATTAATAATCAAAATCAAAATTTTATGAAACAGTTTACCTATTACATGTCATTACAACTGATGAAAATAAGATTCATTTGGTGTGCCGGTATTTTTATTGCCGGGTTTTTGTTTTTATTGAGTTTTTTGGCTTCAGGCCAGGGTGTACTCACCCAGACCACAGCGGCACAGTTTGGTAAAGGGTATTTCAATAATACCACCGTTACTGCCGACAGAATTGCCATGCCTTATAAGGCCACAGCCATGAATTACTGGACACAGACCACTACATTACCCCGCAGGGTGCAGAACCATCAGGCAGTAACCTGGAATAACTTTGTATATGTCACAGGAGGCCTGGATGTTGTTGCTGTTATCCAGGGTATTGAGAAGAGGGAAATATCAAGAAAAGTATACCGTAGCACTGTAAACAACGGTCTTGGCTCATGGACAACGATGGGCGACCTGCCCGAAGGCATTATGGAACATGCCTCAGTAATTGCCAATGGGTATTTATATGTGATCGGCGGAATTAATGAAGATACCGTGGCCAGCGACAAGATCTACCGTGCGAAGATACGTGCCGATGGCTCTTTACGCAACTGGGAACTTAACGGCACTAACCTGCCTATGCCCCTCTGGGGCCATACCGCCGACTTTGTCAACGGATATATCGTGATCACCGGGGGCAGCAACCAGGATGATACCACAGCCATCAATAATGTATATAGCGTCAGGGTGGAGCCCAACGGCGAGTTGACCACGTTTACCGCCCAGCCCTCACTGGGTATAAAAAGAAACCAGCATGCCACTGCAGTCTACGACAACCGGCTTTTTGTTCTGGGAGGATTCGACGAAAATAACGATATCACCAATACAGTTGTCTATACTGATGTTGACGTCAGCGGCACCTGTTCTGCCTGGCAAAGCGCGGCAAATTTGCCCGAACCGCTTTTCGGGCTCACGGCAGCCTGCGAACAGGGGAGACTCATCGTCTCAGGCGGCTATAACGATACCCTGGGTTTTAGTGTGCAATATGCATACAATACTGATGTCACAGCAGGTACTTCATTTACATGGACCCAGTCTGCTCTTTACTATGTGCATTTTGCCAATGCGGAGTCTTTCATTACGGGTGGCTACCTGTATATGATAGGCGGCTTTGATATTTTCAATGTTACTATGGATGCCTGTTACTTTAACCAACTGAATATTTCGGGCACTGAAAAACTGACCGAGGGTAATTTTTTGGGAGAAGTGTTCGACCTGGGTCTGAACCGGCATGTGGACACACTCTACTTTGGTGGTGTTGACCTTGCCAATTATGCCATGTATTACAGAACCGCACAACATGCAGGTACCTGGGGCGCATGGACCGATATTACCAATAATTTTGTTGTGGCCATCAATGCGAATATCCGCTATGTGCAGTACCTGTTTAATGTGACGGGCGCGCCCACCAATAATACCATTGCATTAGACACCGTGCAGCTGCGTTTTGCGGCCGTGCAACTGGCTGGTCATTATAACAACGAAACATGGACTCTGGCCAACAGCCCTTACTGGGTGAGTGGTGATGTGTTCATTGACGGCACCGTGAACGTGGAAGCCGGTGTCAGCTTCTCATTCAGCGAAGGTGTTAAAATGGAAGTGAATGGTATTCTTAATTGCAATGGCACATCGGGCAGCCCCATTACCTTTACCAGCTTTACCGGAGAAGACGGCTACTGGAACGGACTGCATTTTTCATCATCGAGCAATAACAATATTTCGACCCTCGATTATGTAATCATCGAAAATGCCGGCTTTGTAGGCCATGCCGGCCTCAACTGCTTTTACACCAACCAGCCAACCATGAATAACGGCACCATCAGGTATTGCACCAACAGCGCTTTGTATTGCGATAACGGTAGACCTGTATTTAATACACCCCTGTTTCACAATAACGAGAACTATCTCATCAGGCTCATGAATGTGAGCGGCCCCGTTTTTAATAATGAAACATTTTCTGCAAATGCCATCAACAAAGTTAAAGTGCTGGGTGGCACATTGGCTTACAACGGTTATTGGGACAATGTATGTGATGAGTACATCGTAGACGCTACTGCGAATACTTCAGGCTATACACTTGTGATTGAGAAAGGTGTGGATATGAAATTTGCTCCAAATACCGGAATAAATGTAGTTTGGGGAGCCATACAGGCCGTCGGGTCCCTTTATCCCGACAGCATTATTTCATTTACAGCTCAGAATGGAACTCCCGGAGGCTGGAATGGTATTTATATTCAATACAACGGCGCTTCATTACTGAAGTACTGCAATGTAAGCCATGCAATGAATAATATTGCAACAAGTAGTGCTGCAAATGTTACTGTTGAACGGTGTAATTTGTCTTATGCAGCAAACCATGGAATGGTCATAAGCAGTTCCACAAATGTTACTATTAATTATTCAGACTTTTTTAACAATACCCAGGATGGACTGTATGCTGAAGGTAACTGTCCAAACCTCTTAGTTAATAATAGTTCTTTTCATCATAATACACGACATGGAATAAGTTCGGGCTGCACATACATTTTGTTAAACTGTCATTTATATAATAATTCAGGTTCGGGTCTGGTATTAAATGATGGGAATACCTACCAGCCTCAAATCGAAAATGTTCTCATTGAAAACAATGTTGGCAATGGTATCTGGGCATCCGACTGCTGGCCCGATTTTATAAATGTGGATGTAGTGAACAATGGCGGGCATGGTTTCCTGATGAATGCCAACGTATGGCTCGAAACTTACAACCTGACACTTAGTGGTAATGCCACCAATGACTACAGGATAAGTGGCGGCAGCATAAATAGAGATATTACCTGGGACCCAGGTGATTACCCTTATATCGTTATAGGATCATTTTCAGTTACAACCTCCCGGCTTACTTTATCTAAAGGCCTTACCCTTCAGTTTGCTCCCGGAACTTCACTTAATGTAGGCACCGTTTATTGGGCATCAGGACAACTGTGGGCTGAAGGTGTTAACCACCCGGACAGCGTAATAACCTTTACCGCCCTTAACGGCCAGCCGGGCGGATGGGATGGTATAGTATTCCACGGCTATACCTCATCATCGCTTCTAAAATATTGCATAATTGAAAAGGCAGTAAACATTAACGTTAGCGCTCCGCAGAATAGTGTCTCCGTCGAATATTGCACCATAAAGAATGCTGGCGGTAACGGTATTACTTTTAACAATTCCAATAACCGGATCGACCACTGTGAAGTCTTTGGTAATGCCGGAAATGGTATTGAAATATACGGTTCAGCGTTGATTACCAATTCTCATATATACAATAATACCGGTACCGGACTCCGGCTTAACGATGGAAACGTCTGGGAGCCACAGATTGAAAATGTGGTGATCGAAAACAACCAGGGCCATGGTATCTGGGCAACCGACTGCTGGCCCGATATTATTAATGTTGATGTGTTCAATAATACCGGGCATGGGTTCCTGATGAATGCCAATGTATGGCCGGAAGCTTATGACCTTGTC
The DNA here is from genome assembly GCA_035389045.1 of Bacteroidales bacterium. GTDB lineage: Bacteria > Bacteroidota > Bacteroidia > Bacteroidales > CAIWKO01 > CAIWKO01. Next base: position 5,356 of record DAOORA010000044.1, read on the forward strand.
ATGAGCGGCAATGCTACCAATGATTACAGAATAAGCGGCGGGAGCGTTGCACGAAACATTACCTGGGAACCCGCTGATTATCCGTATATCGTTATTGGAGCATTCTCTGTTTACAGTGGCAGACTGACGTTATCAAAAGGTCTGACACTTCAGTTTGCTCCCGGAACTTCAATTAATGTGGGCCCCGCTTATTGGGCATCAGGACAACTGTGGGCAGAAGGTGTTAATCACCCGGACAGCGTAATAACCTTTACCGCCCTTAACGGCCAGCCGGGCGGATGGGATGGTATAGTATTCCACGGCTATACCTCATCATCGCTTCTAAAATATTGCATAATTGAAAAGGCAGTAAACATTAACGTTAGCGCTCCGCAAAATAGTGTCTCCGTCGAATATTGCACCATAAAAAATGCTGGCGGTAATGGTATTTCTTTTTATAATTCAAATAATCTGATTGACCACTGTGAAGTTTTTGGTAATGCCGGAAACGGCCTGGAAGTATATGGTTCAGCATTGATTACCAACACTCATATATACAATAATACCGGCACAGGACTCAGGCTTAACGATGGATCTGCCTGGGAGCCACAGATTGAAAATGTGGTGATCGAAAACAACCAGGGCAATGGTATTTTGGCAACAGACTGCTGGCCTGATTTTATTAATGTTGATGTTTTAAATAATACCGGCCATGGTTTCCTGATGAATGCCAATGTAATGCCGGAAGCGAATGACCTTGTCCTGAGCGGAAATGCTACCAATGATTACAGAATAGACGGCGGCAGTATTGTGCGAAATATGACGTGGGAGCCGGCTGATTACCCTTATATCGTTATCGGGGCATTTTCTGTTAACAATGGCCGACTGACTTTATCTAAAGGCCTAACTCTGTCCTTTGCCCCCGGAACATCAATTAGTGTTGGCAACGCTTATTGGGCATCCGGATCATTATGGGCCGAAGGTGTTAACCATCCCGACAGCTTAATAACATTTACGGCGCTGAACGGTCAGCCCGGCGGTTGGAATGGCATCAGTTTCAACAGTTACACCGGACCTTCACTTTTAAAATATTGTACTATTGAAAAGGCTCAATCTGCAAATATTTCAGTAAACTACACCTCTGCTCCTGTATTTTCAAACTGTCTGATTTCACAATCAACAGGATACGGTATTTACTCGTGGTATGGTGCCTATAGGCTTTCGAATAGCAGGGTGGTAAACAATCAGAACAACGGCATTTTTATAGGAGGAAATCCGGTACCAACAATTGGAGATACGCTCGGAAAAGGGAACGACATTTTCAATAACTATCAGTATGAAATATATAATCAAAGTACAAGCAATGTGTATGCCCGCCATAATTTCTTTAATGTACCCGACCTTAATACAGCAGGCATGCGCATTTATGACAATGCCGACAATCCAAGCTATGGTATTGTAATGATTGATCCTATGTCGTCTTCAAGCTGCCTGGCCGGCAATTGGTTTGTGAGTGCACTTGCCCGATATCATAACAATGATTCCACCGCTATGAACAATGTGACAGTTGTATTACGAGACAACCTCAATGCACCGGTCGACAGTTGTTTAACAAGCCCTGAAGGATTTTCCACCTTCAACGGTGTTGCCAACGGCAATTATTCACTGAGCGGCTCAACAGGTAAACCGTGGGCCGGGGTGAACGCCACCGATGCCCTGCTGGTGATGCAGCATTATGCGAGTGTTATTAATCTCACAGGCATAAGGTTACTTGCCGGCGATGTAAATGCGAGCAGTTCCGTAAACAGTACGGATGCTTTAGCTATTCTGCAGCGTTTCGCACATATCACCAACAGCTTCCCCGCCGGCGACTGGGCTTTCCAGTCCGAAACAAGCCCGCTCGTCATCAATGACAACAGCTTGAATACCAAATACTGGGCGCTCTGTTACGGAGATGTCAACGGTTCTAATGTGCCCGGGGGCAGCAAATCGACCCCGCTTATCACGCTCAGCAGCGGCGGTCAGCTGGTTGCGGATGATATACATGTCAGCCTTCCGGTCTATTACAACAATACTTCGCCGGTAGGCGCCGTGTCACTGCGGATCGCATACCCCTCAACGTATATTACCATTACAGGGGTAAGCGTCAATAACTCCACCAGCAATGTGATATACCATACCGGCGACGGGGTGCTGAGCATAGCCTGGTGTAACCTTACACCCTACATGCCCGGCAGCGGCAACCCGCTGCTGAACATACAGTTTACCATAAACGACGCGGCAGTGTTTAACAGCGGTCTTCAATTATCGCTCACAGGCGATAATGAACTGGCCGATAACAATGCTCAATCTATTGATAATGTCAGCCTTACTTATCCTGAAATTGTATCGCAACTGACGCAGATCGGACAATCACTGACGGCAACATTTGGCGCCTGGGTAAACCAGAACAGCGAAAACGGCACCTCTGTCTCCTATCAGTTGCCTGAAGATGGCCGTATAACTATTGATCTGTTCAGCATCAATGGAGCATTATGCGAAAAAATTCATACAGGTAGTTGCAAAGCCGGAGTTTATACTTACAACCTCAGTCAGCGCAAACTAAGCAAAGGTATATATTATATAAAACTGCATTTCACAGGATCCGACACCCAAAAGGAATTGATGGTGAAAGTACCTGTGCTTTAATCTTTTTATATAAATATATACCCCAATCACAATGAAAAAGCGATATACCATAGGAACACTCATCTTACTGATGGGTTTTGCATCCTTCACCGGGTTTGCGCAGAACATACAGGTCTCGGTGGGTTCTGCGACCTCCTGCCCCGGCAACATCGTTATTCCGGTCAACATCAGCAATATGGCCGATGTGGCCGCCATATCACTCAAGCTGGACTTCGACAAAAACGTACTTACCTATAACGGATACCAGTCGCTCCACAGCGCCATTTCGGGCGGTGGCATGCTGGTGATCAACGAAAGTAACGGTACTTTTGTACTCTCCTGGGTTAATATGGCAGGCGCCAGCATAGCCAATGATGTCCTTGTTGAGCTTCTATTCACTACCAACGGGGGCTACTCCTATCTTAACTGGAATACAGGCAGTGGCAACTGTGAGTTTACCGACACTGCGAATAACATCCTGCCGGCAAGCTATTCCAACGGCACTGTGAACAGCGCCGGAAGCAGTCCTGTGATAACGGTTGAACCTGTTTCGTTCAATGCTTTCGATGGCATCAGTAAAGATGTGAGCTTTTCTGCCAATTACATCACTTCGCTTCAATGGCAGGGCAGCACCGATGGTGGCAGCGTCTGGAACGACCTCTCCAACGGTGCGGAATACAGCAATGTGAACGGTTCCACACTGACGATCGTAAATCCTGTGCAAAGCATGAACGGGTATAAGTACCGATGTGTGTGTTATGGCTCCTGTACGCCATCCGACACTACGGTTCCGGTAACCATGACGGTGCTGCCCAAAGTGATAGTTACAGCCCACAACAATGTGTCCTGTGCCGGCGCTATAACGGTTCCGGTATCCGTGCAAAAATTCAGCAATATCGGCGCCTTCTCGCTTACGCTCGACTTCGACAGCATCATCATCAGCTATGTCGGCTTTGAGGGTTTGCATCCACAGATCAACCCGAATGACTTTATAATCAATGTGTATTCCAATCAGATATTTATGGCCTGGGCTTCGGCCACAACCCCCATAAATATACCCGATAATGACACTCTTATCAGCATAAAGCTCTTCACCAATGGCAGCAACACATCACTGAACTGGCATACCACCAACAGCTACTGTGAAGTCTCCAATGCCGGAGGCACCCCACTATATGGTGTTTACAACAATGCATCCATCAGTTCGAGCGGTCTGCCCCCCTCATTCTACAACCAGAATTACACCCTTAGCCTTACCGAAACCCAGAACGGCGATTTTTATGCCTATGCATATCATGCCGCTTCATATCAATGGCAGGTGAGCACCACAGGCGGCGCCTCATGGACCGACGTTGTGAATGATGCCACATACTCCGGAGCACAGTCGGGCAACCTGCACCTGAACAATGTATCGCTTGGCATGGACGGCTATTTGTTCCGCTGCATAGCGTATAATGTGTGCCCGCCGCCGGATACCTCTGCAACAGCGGTATTGAATGTTGACCCCGCCCCGCAGGTCATTACCACCACCATAGAAACTAAAGGGTATTGCGGCAAAAACTTCTCCGTTCCCATACTTGTCCAGGACTTCAACGGGGTTTCCTCGGCATCCCTTGTTATCAGTTTCGACTCGGCTGTGCTGACGTACAACGGAATCAGCAATGAACATGCTGAGATTCAGGGTGGTATCACTGTTGTTAATGTGTACGACAACAAGATATGGTTTAGCTGGGCATCGGTAATTCCAGCCAATATTGGCGATGGCACCCTTTTTAGCCTGGACTTTTCCTCCAACAGCGGCACCACCCAGCTTTCGTGGGTAACGCAACCCTCGGGCTACTGCGAATACAGCGATACCAACGCAAACCCTATTCTTGGACAATTTATCAATGGTACTTTAACTAGTGACACCAACACTTATTATGCAAGTTTCAGCGGACTGGCATCGACGTACTGTGAGAACGATCCGGAGGTTCAGCTTACGGGAACCCCTCCGGGGGGAACATTCAGCGGCAACGGAATTAGTGGCAGTCAGTTCAATCCGGTGCTCGCCGGACCGGGGAACCACACTATTTCCTATACGTTAATCAACTACCTTGGTTGCCATATTACCGATGTTCAAACTGTAAATGTGCTCAGTGTTTTTAATTCGGTGTTTTATGACACCATCAGTGATGGCGAAACCTATGACTGGATGGGCAATGAATACGTTTCGGCAGGTATTTATGATGTCATTTATACAGCTCAAAACGGTTGCGACAGTACATATACATTGAATTTAACAGTTAATAGGGTGTCGAGGCTTAAAGCGAACATTGAAGAACCCGTATGTGAAGGAACTTCCGTTGAACTGATTGCCACAGGTATTGTTCCAGGAGGGCAGGGCAGCAATACATCAGGAGTTTTGGCGTTGAATGGTATAAATCAATATATCATTCTCGATAGCCTTATGGATTTGTCAGGAGAGGAAATGACTATTGAGTATTGGTTTAAGGGAACCAATTTACAGTCAGCCGTTCGGCAGCAGTCAACCTCACCAAACTACATTGTCGCAGGCTGGTCCAATCCCCCAAAGCATATATTGTCCTTTGACGGGAGTACTGACGACGGTTTATTGGTTGATGCCACAGGAAACAGCGTGATTTACGACGGTGGTTGGCACCATGTGGCAATGACATGGAAGAAAAATTTAACCAATGGATTTGTGTCCTATCTCGATGGTGTCCTTCAGCAGGAAAGAAACTCAGCCAATGTCGATATCCCTGACTTTAATTATCCTGTAATAATAGGTTCAGTGTGGGGATCAAGCGAATTTACAAACGGCAATATTGACAATGTCAGGATATGGAGTGTGGCACACAGCCAATCTCAGATACAAAATAATATGTATAATGAGACGCCGTTTGATACCACAGGCCTTATTGCGCATTATATGTTTAACGGCGATTTTACCTGTGATAATAATAATACATACAATGGAACAGCCTTTAACAATCCGTCATTTGCAGCGCCTGATTTTTATACTTATACCTGGTCAGGGCCCGATGCACCTCTTTCGGGCTCAACAAACGAAGTTCAGTACACGCTGCCTGTCACAAACAGTGGCGATTATTATGTGACCGCATCCATCGCCGGCGGCATTAGCCAGACAAGCGATACCGTATCTGTTATCGCCTATCCCTCCTATTTTTATGAAGTTTTTGACACGGTATGTTTTGGAGATCCATATATATGGCATGGAGATAATTATACCACAAGCGGAATATATTACGACAGTTTGCTTACCATTAGCGGATGCGACAGCATCTATGTACTGAATCTTCATGTGTTGGCCGGTTCTTCCGTATCGATATCAGCTTCTGCCGGTTCTTTCTGTAACGGGGATTCGGTAACATTATCGGTTGATATTGTGTTTGGAGGTGAAAATTGCGGATTGTCATCAAACTTGCTTGATGGCCTTGTTGCCTATTATCCTTTTAATGGAAATGCCAATGACGAAAGTGGTTCAGGGATCCATGGCACTGTATATGGTGCGACACTTACACAGGATCGGTTCGGAAATGAAAATTCAGCATACAGTTTCAGTGGCAGTGATTATATTAAAGCCCCGGCGGATAATTTACCTGCGGCAGAACGTACTATTTGCCTGTGGTTTAAAGTCATTAGTTTAAGTAATAATCCTGCTTTATTGGGCTATGGCGGTAACTCATGCGGTGAGTCATGGTTTGAGTCATTATATTCTTCAGCGTACTATATGTCGGGGCATTGCGGGGCTAATACGATAATGGCGAATTATTCACAGCCGGACGAACCTGTGAATAACTGGAAACATATGGTTGTAAGTACCAGTCCGTCAGGAACTAAGATATATATTGACGGTGTTCTGAAAAACTCTGACGGTAATTATATCAACAACACTTATGTTACCGGAAAGTATTTGGGTATTGGTGTTGTAGCAGACTTATACGGTAATGTGCCTTATACCGACCCGAATGTCGGATATTTTGACGGCGTCATTGACGATGTCCTTATTTACAACAGGGAATTGTCGCCTTCCGAAGTTACTGAATTATTCGAAATCGAACAAAGGGTTGATGTCTTGTGGAGTACGGGCGACACTACACAATTCATCACGGTGACATCCGGAGGGACATATACTGTCATGACAAGCAACAATGGTTGTAACGATTACGACACTATTGTCATCAGCGAGTATCCCAATTATGACTTCGTATCATACGATAGTATTGGTATGGGCGACACATTGATCTGGCGCGGTAATATCTATACCACGGCAGGTACTTATTACGACAGCCTTCAGACCATACATGGCTGCGACAGTGTTTATGTGCTGAATCTTTCAGTAGAGGTAAGTTACACCATCAGCGGAAAAACCCGGTATGCCGCCAAAGCCAACGTAGGTAACCCGGCGCCCAATCCGCCAACATATAATGCTTCTATTTATAATATCGGACATGTGACCGTAATACTGAAATCTTATCCCGGCGGGGTGGAATTAGCCAGGGATACCAGTGACGCCCTGGGAAATTATCAGTTTACAGGTTTGCCAGACGGCGATTATAAACTTACTTATGATAAATATACCCTCGATACCATGCAGTGGGGCAATGGCATTGACGCTATTGATGTAACGTTGTTGAAGTATTACATCGGCATTGATACCCTGGTAGATCCGTCGAGGTGTTTTTCTTCCAAATACAAAAAGGCGGCAAACGTAGATAATAATCTATTAATCAACGCTATAGATATCTCAAGGCTTAAAGCAAAGATCGGTGCGCCGTATAATACAACAAAAAACTTTCCCAGGGGAAACTGGGTTGCATTGGAAAAATTAGTCAGCATATCAGGGTCTGATGTTGTGCTAAATCTGGAAACCATCTGTTATGGCGATTATAATGCTTCAAGTGTAAAGTACCGTGATTCTTTGGTGAACTGGAATGCGGGAAAATCCTTAGGGAAAAACATTATTTCTGTTTCTGACGATTATGTCACAACTACCGATCCTATGTATTTTGAAACGCCTTTGCGTATCAGTTCGGCTGTGTATGATTTCTCGGCTATGGGCCTGGAACTGGAATATCCGTCGGAAGATTATAAGCTGGTCAGCGTTTCGATGCCACATGCAGGTAAAAACCAGATGGTGAAGATCAATCCGACCCTGGATGAGATCATTGCCGACGATAATGACCTGCTGGTGACCGACGAAGACGGCGTTATCAGGGTAGTCTATGCAACAACCCGTCATTTTGATGTGGCTGCCGGCGATGAAGTCATCAGGCTGGGATTCCGCCCGATGAAGGATATGTCTCAAGGCATACTTGATTTTGAACTGTCCGGAACAGGCATATTCGGTGACCAATACGGCGAAGAGCAGGAAGACACTTATCTGATCATGCCAAAGATACTGGTTCAGGGCAAGGGCGCTGAAGCAGGATTTGACTTTGCAGGATATCCTAACCCGTTTAATGATAATGCAACATTAATCTACGACATACCGGAAAATGGAATGGTAAAACTCAGCGTTTATAACACTCTTGGCGAGCGTGTTTGTGTACTTGTTAATGAATCTCAGACCGTTGGAAGGCATTTCGCTGATTTTTCACCCGGGGAACTTGCTCAGGGTATGTATACGTTTAAACTCGAATTTTCGGGTGCAAACAAATCAAAATGCCTGTTATTAAAGATGATACATTAGGAAGCCCTGTAAATATACGTGATATGATGACTGCGCGCTGGCCTGGCGCTAAAGGCCGTCATCCTATCACTAAAACCTATTCGAGTGATATGATGACTGTGTCCGTACGCGCGCATTCGCAACGCGTGCAATAGAAACAAATACACTTTATAAATAAATGTTGTTAAAAAACTTTAGCCCACATTGCAGTGACAAACTTGTAACTATTTGATATTAAGAACTGTCATTTTTAAAAATTTCGGCAGGGGGGACTACGGATTTTTTCTGATAAATGCAACATATTTGTAATGCATCAGGTCGTAAATCTGTTTTGCTTTTGGGTGTAAATCCGTGCATTGACGGATTGATATTATTTCCTCATTTATATTTTCAACAGATGTAGTTACCCCACAGTACGCGCTCGTTCGCAACGCGTGCAATAGAAAAGAATGCACTGTATAAAAAACTTTAGCATTGCTTCCAATGTCAGAAAAATACAAAACCACCAAAACCGATAAGGTATACCCAGTTGTTCGTAGTTTGCAAAACGGACAGTTTTTCCTTGTTCGCCTGCGTTTGTAACCCATGCTTTTTTGCAACACATATTGTTCACGGATCCTTTTACATAAAAGCGACAAAGGTGCAACCATAGCCGAGAGTTTATTTACCATGATTTTGCCAAAAACTAAATTATTTATTCTAAAATATTTGTGGAATTAATTAAAAATCGTATCTTTGCACCCTTAAAATAAATAAAACCGCGTAAAATGGCAAAGAAAACGAAAGATGCACGTATACAGGTTATTCTGGAGTGTACCGAACATAAGAACAGTGGCATGCCGGGGACATCGCGTTATATCACAACAAAGAACAAGAAAAACACCCCGGAACGTATCGAACTGAAAAAATACAATCCGATATTAAAAAAAGTAACCGTTCATAAGGAAATCAAATAAACACTATAAGACATGGCAAAGAAAGTAATCGCAACACTGAAAACATCTACAGGCAAGGATTATGCAAAAGTCATCCGGATGGTGAAATCACCCAAAACCGGGGCTTATGCATTTAAGGAAGAAATCGTAGCTAATGATATTGTAAAGGAATACCTGTCAAAGAAATAACCTCCGGGTGAAATTCTTTAGAAAAACAAGCTTTTCACTCAGGGGAGCTTGTTTTTTTTTAATACTGTTGGACGAATGACTACATTCATTAGCTTGATACTGCAGGACATAGTTACGCATCAGAAGCATACCGGATCAGTCACGGACTTGAAAAAGTTCTTTCCGGTAAAAAATATATATGAATAATGGGTATATTCAGTTTTTTTTCAAAGGAGAAAAAGGAAAGTCTGAACCAGGGACTGACAAAAACCAAGGAAAGTTTTTTTTCTAAGCTTTCCAAAGCAGTTGTTGGTAAGTCCAAAGTTGACGATGAAGTCCTTGATGATCTTGAAGAGATCCTTATTTCTTCAGATGTTGGCGTTGGCACCACGCTGAAAATAATTGAACGTATCGAAAAACGCGTATCACGCGACAAATACCTTGGCACGCAGGAGCTGGATCAGATACTGAAAGAAGAGATCACCGGCCTGCTGACTGAAAACGATACCGGTCCTCAGGGCGATTTTGAACCGGAAGCCGGTAAAAAACCCTATGTCATGGTGGTTGTAGGGGTGAATGGCGTCGGAAAAACCACCACCATCGGTAAACTTGCGTTTCAATATAAAAACAAAGGATATAACGTGCTGTTAGGCGCTGCCGACACATTCCGTGCTGCTGCTGTCGACCAGCTTACGATATGGTCCGAAAGGGTCGGGGTACCGGTGATAAGTCAGGGCATGGGCGCCGACCCGGCTTCCGTAGCCTACGACACTGTTGCAGCGGCCAAATCACGCAATGCGGACGTGGTGATCATTGATACCGCAGGGCGCCTGCATAATAAAGTTAACCTGATGAATGAACTGTCGAAGATCAGAAAAGTAATTCAGAAAGTGATACCCGATGCCCCCCATGAAGTATTGCTGGTGCTGGATGCTTCTACCGGCCAGAATGCCATTGAACAGGCACGCCAGTTTACGGCTGCCACCGATGTGAGCGCCATTGCGCTGACCAAACTCGACGGGACGGCAAAAGGCGGCGTGGTACTTGGTATTTCCGATGAGTTTAAAATACCGGTGAAGTATATCGGCGTAGGCGAAAAAATTGACGACCTGCAGATTTTCAACAAGGTGGAATTTGTAGATTCCTTTTTCCGTAATGCCCGCTAATCATTCGCGCATCCTTAACCAGCGCCGGCGCAGCATAAATGTGGTTACGCTGGGATGCCCCAAAAATATTGTGGACTCTGAAAAAATCTTAGGAAGCCTGCCCCCCGGTGAATTTAAGATCTATTATAACTCAGATATACAGGCCGACATTGTTTTAATCAACACCTGTGCCTTTATCAACGATGCCAAACAGGAATCCATTGACGCCATTCTGCAATTTACCGAAGCCAAAAAGCAAAGCGCTTCGGAGGTTTATGTCACCGGTTGCCTTGCCCAGCGTTACAAGAAGGAGCTCATGGCTGAAATACCTTCCCTCGACGGCATCTTCGGATTGCATGAGACCGGCAGGCTGATACAACAGATATCACGGGCTTCTTATGAGCTGACAGACCATAGGGTACTGACAACACCCGGGCATTATGCTTACCTGAAGATCTCCGAAGGCTGCGACCGTAAATGTTCCTTTTGTGCTATCCCCCTGATACGCGGTGCAAATGTTTCTTACCCCGTTGAAAGAATTCTGGACGAAGCCGCTATGTTAGCCGGAAAAGGCGTAAAAGAACTTATGGTCATTGCCCAGGACACTACTTATTATGGACTGGATATCTATAAAAAAAGAAAGCTGGCATTTTTACTGGAAAAGCTATCGGATATAAAAGAATTTGAATGGATACGCCTGCATTATGCGTTTCCTTCGGGATTCCCGGAGGATGTCATGGAGGTAATGGCCGGGCGTGATAATATCTGTAAGTATTTAGATATTCCCTTACAGCATATTAATAATGAAATGCTTGCTTCCATGCGCCGCAATATAGACCGGAAGGGCACCATGGCCTTACTGAATAAGATACGTGACAAAGTCCCCGGTATTGCCCTCAGAACCGCATTTATTACCGGATACCCCGGTGAAACGCCCGGGCATTTTGATGAATTGTGTGAGTTCATTGTTGACCAGAAGTTTGAACGAATGGGAGTGTTTACCTATTCGAACGAAGAAGGAACAGCGGCAGCAACATTAAAACACCAGGTCTCATCAAAAGTCAGGCTGCAGCGCTACAAACGTATGATGGAGTTGCAACAGCAGATTTCATCATCCCTGAATGAGTCTTTGGTTGGCAAAACCATGAAGGTAATTATTGACAGGAAAGAAAACGATTTCTTTATCGGCCGCACGGAGTTTGATTCTCCGGAGATTGATAATGAGGTGCTGATATCTGCAAAAGGTAAAAAACTCAAGCCCGGGAATTTTTATCATGTAAAAATCACAGGGACTGAGTTTTATGACTTGTATGCTGATGTGAAATAAACTGTTTTTTTTCTCGCAAAGATGCAAAGGCGCAAAGTTTTTTTCTCTGCGGTACTGTGCGTAATAGTTTTTCTCGCAAAGACGCAAAGTCATATTATTATTTTCCCTTATATGCGAAAATCAGCGTAATCTGCGGGAAATATTTTCTCGCAAAGACGCAAAGGCGCAAAGTCTATAATGATACTAAAGCAGTTTATCTTTCAGGTACTTTGCTGTATAAGAATCTTTACAAGCAAGCATGTCTTCGGGAGTGCCTTCAAACACCACATAACCTCCTTCGTTGCCTCCTTCGGGGCCAAGGTCTATCAGCCAGTCGGCACACTTGATCAGTTCCATATTATGCTCGATCACCACGATCGTATGGCCATTATCTATAAGTGCAGTAAAGGCATCGTACAATTTGTGTATATCATGGAAGTGCAGGCCTGTGGTGGGTTCGTCGAAAATAAACATGGTGGGCTTGTCAAAGCTGCCTTTCGACAGGTAGCTGGCTAATTTAAGCCGTTGTGCTTCGCCGCCGCTGAGTGTGCTTGATGGCTGGCCGAGTTTGACATAACCCAGTCCTACATCAGCCAGAGGCTTCAGTTTATTGATGATATGTGCCTCGGCAGAATTACGTTTACCCTGACTGTCGAAAAATTCCAGCGCTTCATCAATGGTCATGTCGAGCACCTCGCTGATATTTTTTCCGTTCCAGGTAATTTCAAGTACTTCGTCCTTGAACCTTTTACCACCGCAGCTTTCGCAAACCAGCTCGATATCTGCCATGAACTGCATTTCTATGCTTACAAAGCCATCGCCCTGACATTCTTCGCACCGCCCGCCGGGGATGTTGAACGAGAAATAACCGGGCTTAAAGCCTCTCAATTTGGAGAGTTTTTGTTCGGCAAACAGGCTGCGGATCTCGTCATACGCCTTGATATAGGTTACCGGGTTTGACCGGGAAGACTTTCCGATGGGATTCTGGTCTACATATTCAATATTTCCGATACTATCTATGTTCCCGTTCAGTTTTATGTGTTTGCCTGTTTTTTCTGAGTAGCCGCCATATATCTTTCTTAAAGCGGTATACAGCGTTTGTTTTACCAGGGTGGTTTTTCCCGAGCCGCTCACTCCGGTGACCACCGTCAGAACATTGAGAGGAAATTTTACAGAGATTTTTTTCAGGTTGTTCTCATGGGCGCCGCAGACTTCAACAAATTGTTTCCATGGCCTGCGAAACTTTGGCAAGGGGATGGATGTGGACTTATTAAGGTATCTGGATGTCAGTGACGAGGGGAAGTTTAGCAGTTCGCTGCAGGTCCCCTGAAATACCACTTCTCCTCCGTGAATACCTGCCATGGGGCCGATATCCACGATCTGGTCGGAGGATTTCATGATCTCTTCGTCGTGTTCCACAACAATGACCGTATTCCCGATGTTCCTCAGACGTTTCAGCACGATGATCAGACGGGCGTTGTCGCGAGGATGCAGGCCTATGCTGGGTTCATCAAGGATATACATCGATCCTACCAGGCTGCTCCCCAGCGCAGTGGCCAGGTTGATACGTTGGGACTCACCGCCCGACAGCGAGTTGGAAGCACGGTTCAGCGTCAAATATCCCAGGCCCACATCGGTAAGAAACTGTAGGCGGGCATGGATCTCAATAAGGATTCTTTTTGCCACCTGCCTTTCGTAATCGTTTAGTTCAATGTTGTTAAAGAAATGCTGAACGTCTTTTACCGGCATCAATACGATATCAATAATTGATTTTCCGTTAATTTTTACAAACGAAGCATCTTTACGCAGGCGTGTCCCTTTGCAGTCGGGACAAATGGTCTTGCCGCGGTAACGGGCAAGCATCACGCGGTATTGTATCTTGTAGGTCTGGGTTTCGACGTATTTGAAGAAATCGCTGATGCCACCAAAATATTCATTGCCTTTCCAGAGCAGTTCTTTATGTTCATCCGACAATTCCATATAGGGTTTGTGTATTGGGAAGTCGAATTTATATGCATTTTTTATCAGTTGGTCTTTCCATTCGCTCATTTTCTCACCTTTCCAGCAGGCCACAGCATCTTCATAGATGGACAATGTCTTATTCGGAATGACCAGGTCTTCGTCAATGCCGATAATGCTGCCGAAACCTTCGCATACTTTACAGGCGCCATAAGGATTGTTGAATGTAAAAAGATTGACAGAGGGTTCTTCAAAGGTCATCCCGTCGAGTTCAAATTTGTCAGAGAATGCATGTTGGTCGCGGTTTTCGTGGTGTTCAGCAATAACTATGCATTGTCCGCCTCCTTCATAAAAGGCAGTCTGTACCGAGTCGGTTATGCGGTCGCGGTTGTTGATGGTGTCGGCGTTGATCCGGATGCGGTCAACCACAATGTTTGCCTGGGTCCTGGCACTTAACTTTTTACCGCTTTCCTTAAAGGCATCAATGGTCATGATCTCGCCCTGAATGTCTAAGCGACGGAATCCCTGTTGATGTAAGAACTTAAGCTGTTCATCAGCGGTACGCCTGCTGTGGACTAACAGCGGGCATTCCACATAGACCAGGTCGTCCTGTTCCCGGCCGAGAATGTGATCCACGATATCCGTAATGCTGTCTTTGCGGACTATGTTTCCCGAAACGGGAGAATAGGTCTGGCCTATCCTTGCAAAAAGCAGTTTGAGGTAATCATAGATTTCTGTAGATGTTCCGACTGTGGAGCGCGGGTTATGCGTCTTTATTTTTTGTTCAATGGCGATAGCCGGCGAAATACCTTTTATATAATCAACTTCAGGTTTGGGCATACGTCCCAGAAACTGACGTGCATAAGAACTAAGGCTTTCGACATACCTGCGCTGGCCTTCGGCATAAAGGGTGTCAAAAGCCAGCGATGATTTTCCCGATCCCGACAGTCCTGTGATAACGATCAGCTTGTTTCGGGGGAGAGCAAGGCTTATATGTTTCAGGTTATGAACGCGTGCGTTTTTTATTATTATGTATTCCTTTGGACTTAGTTTATCAACATCAGGAGGATTCATTTGAAAACATTTAAATATCTTAAAAAATCTTAATTTTTATCAAAATTATAAAATAAGTCTTGCATTGTGAATAAAATTTGTTTATCTTTGTACAAATTTTTGGTCGTAAAACTACTAATTTTCATTTCATCGTTAGTTTATTATTCTTTAACCTAATCTGGAGGGCATTTATCGGATAAAACATTTACCTTGACAATTTTAATGTAATTAAAAAAGGAGGTAAATATGTCCCTTCAATCAGCCAGCGATCAGGCTTTAATAGATAGTTATTTATCGGGTAAGCATTCAAGTCTCGAAGTTCTTATACACCGTCATAAAAAAAGAGTATACACTTATATCCTGATGGTAGTCAAGGATTCGCACCTTGCGGAGGATATTTTTCAGGATACTTTTGTGAAGGTGGTTAATACCCTGAGAACAGGTGCTTACAAAGAAGAAGGAAAGTTTCTTCAATGGGTGATGCGCATAGCTCATAACCTTATTATTGATCATTTCAGAAAATCCAAACGAATACCCATAGTTGAAAATAATGACGAGTTTGATATTTTCGACTCTATAAAGATCCTTGATGATTCTATAGAGGATAAGATTGTTCATGAGCAGATCAACAATGATGTCCGTTCACTGATCGAATACCTTCCGGCGGAGCAGAAAGAGGTACTCATCATGAGGCATTATTATGATATGAGTTTTAAGGATATAGCCGAATCCACCAATGTCAGTATCAACACGGCACTGGGCAGGATGCGCTATGCTTTGATAAATCTCCGCAAATTGATCGAGCAGAAAGAGCTGATACTTACTGCGTAGTTTTTCTCCCGGATTACTGACTGATATTATCCGATTGTACAGAAATTTTTTCTTTCAATAACTACCGGCATCTCATCCCTGCTGTTGATTGTTCTTTGGCGATGAACGAACGACTTCTTCTGATTGCCCGGTACATAAAGGCCAATACCTCTACACCGTGAGATTCCATTATGGAGGTTATTTCTGAAGTTTCCCGGTCCCTTATTTATTAGATTTCACTCCAGCTGGCGCATCCTCTACCGCTTTCCTTTTTCATGAACTATTTCCCGGGAAAAAAAATCACCGGTAATACAGACAACGATATAATTCGTCTTTATACCGCCGAAAAACCCTTTTTCTGATTTGTACTGGCGAAACAATGCTGTATTTCATTTTCTATATACCAGGTTTATGTGTGGCAGTATTGTCCTTCAGTTATCTCATGAATTTCTGGATTTCTAACTTCGTTTGTGACCGTGATGTAAGTGTTCTTTTTCATGAACTGATTATTTCCTTAAACATAACAATAAATTTTATAGTCTCTCACCAGGCGGGGAAATGTTTTATTCTCTAGGTAATACGTTGGCCTAAGGGAAGAAATCCGGGGTTCATTCATCAAAGTCAAACTGCTGCATACGCCGTTTTTCTTCTTTTTTCTTCATGCCGAAATTATACCGGACATTGATACCAAAGCGCTGATTATCAGTGTAACGGTCGCCGTACGTATGAAAGGACCCCTGATCGAGTTCAAAACGGGTTTTCATGGTACGGAGCAAATCACGGGCATTTACCGAGATGTTCAGGCGGTTGTTTAGCAACGACTGGCTGATGGTTATGTTAAGCTGTCCAAAGTTCTTAAGGTTATAAAAGTTCTGTTGCCCGTTGACCATCATGAATCCGAACACCGTGATGCGTGTGTTTTTCCAAAGCGTAAGCGAATGAAAGGTGAACAGGCGCCAGCTATCTCTGCTGTATGTAAAAGGCTCATTCTCATAGAAACCGTCATAATGGTTGTGGTTGTACTGGGCTCCCAGGGCAAAAAAATACCTGCTCCCGGGCGGTATGCCTACAGTCAGCCTCATATAGGTTTCTGTATTTTTTCCCAGGTTATCATACGTCTTCACTGCCATACCCGGTCTGACGGGGTCTTTGTAAGTCACCTCTGAAAAGATGTCCCTGGTAAAATTCTGTCCGAAAGCTATGATGGGCGTATCTTCGTAGCTCAGGTTTATCTCATAATTATCTGTGATTTGGGGTTTGAGTGCCGGGTTACCTTTTTCGCAGAGGAACTCATCCACAAATTTCGTGTACGGGTTCAGCATTTGGTACCCGGGGCGGTTGATGGTTCTCCTGTAAATGAGGTATCCTTTCATCTCTGCCTTGAAGATCTTTATCAGCGGTCTGCTGACATATATGTAAGGAAACCAGTCGGCACGGCTGATGAGAAAACTGGTATCCAGAGGCACCGACTGATGTCCGTCCATGTATGTATGTTCCATCCTCACGCCGGCTTTTACTACCAGTGATTTACCGAAAGTTTTTGAAGCCTGAAAATAGGCTGCATTGATATTTTCGCGGAACAGAAACTCATTTGTACGCGACATGTCCGGTGTCAGGGTGTCGTTATACCTGCTGAAGTAATCAGCGTCGCTGTAATAGTCCTGGTATGAACTTTTGATCCCTGTCTCCAGCTTGATCCGTTGAGGCAGCTGATAGGTGAGGTCGGATTGAAGAATAATGAAATGTCTTCGCTGCAGGTTATCTCCTTCACCTTCCGTGAGCAGGATGAAAGGGGAGGAGTACTCCGTGCTGTATTCCTGAGAGTTGCTTCTATTATTATAGTTGTAGCTGAGCTTGGTATCAAGTTGCGATTCGCCAGTATCTATTTTCCAGATCATGCCGAGGTCCTGCTGGATATTGACCGACCGGGTGTTCTGATTTGTTGTGTAAAAGCTTTGGGCAAGCAGGGTTTCTGTCAGATCGCTGATTTCATTACCGTTTTTTGTTTTCGATTCGGTGAAGCCTGCGTTGACACGACCGTCGTAGGTCAGGTTGATTTTGTCGCCCGCATCATACGAGATGCCGTAGCCAAGATACGCCTGATGGCCCTGATCCCGGGTTCTTACAGCCTGGTAGAGGTTCGTGTCCGAAACCAGCTCTCTGACCACATGCTGGTCTGCAACCCTGTCGTTATGGTTGTAGTTGGTATTAACATAAAAGGTGCTTTTTTCGTTGCTGCTATTAATAGTAAACCCGGCGAACTGGTTCCCGTAAAATCCCTGGTTCATGCCGGCGCTGACCGAGCCGAAACGTCCGAGTTTCACACCTTTCTTCAGCACGATATTGATAATACCGCCCGAACCTGAAGCATCGTATTTGGTGGACGGGGTGCGCATCACTTCGATCTGCTGCACGCTGTTCGGGGGAAGGCTGCGCAGCAGGGTGGAGATATCCTGGTTGCTCATCTTCTGTTCCCTGCCGTTGATATATATAGCGGCTGTGGAGGTGCCCGACAGGTAGATGCCTCCGTCCTGATCTACATATAAGCCCGGCGTCTTTTCAAGCACCTCCAGGGTGTTGGTACTCGAGTTAACCAATGGCATAGGGTCGATGATCATCCTGTCCTCTTCCTGCCTGATCAGGGGGCGCCTGGCTTCAATAGTGACTTCGCCCAGCGAAACGGCATCAGGCTTCAGGCGGAAATCGAAACTCCTCTCGTTATCCCTTACCATGACAGTCTCTGAAGTTGTTTTATATCCGAGGTAACTCATTTTGATCACAAAGAGCGTACTCTCAATGCCGTCAAATTTTGCTACGCCGTTCTGGTCCGTGGCATTATATTTTACTGAAGAATCTGAAACACACATCATCTGCACAGCAGCACCGGGTAGACCTTTCTTATCGGAACCTCTCACCTTCACCGTGACCGTCTGTGCAAACCCCGTGGTGTTACATAATAAAAGAAGGAAGAAAAGATTACAGATTATTTTTAGTGGTGTACGCATCCGTGTTTTAATCAACTTGAGAAACGCTTCAATTGTTTATCGTCAAATAATATTCAGTATTCCCAGCCTTACTAAACCTCCATATGGGTTTCGAAGCCGAACGGTTGGTATCAAAAATTCATCCCTTTAAAGTTCACACTTTCTTTCCTGCCGAAATGTTCTATATGCAGGTAACATAAGTCATTTTTTGAATGTTCAGTGCAACTTTGCATTTTTATATCAGAAATAGTCAAACAAAAGTAAACTATAAATTCAAAACATTTTTCAGGTCTTTTGGGATCTCCCGGGTTATAGTTTCTATATACTTTCTTTACTAAACGGAACAAATTAATTTACACTACAATAACGGAATTATTCACGGAAAATTATTTTTATCTGATTTACAATAACTAAAAACAATGTCCGTTATTCTAATAGTCAAATAAAACCAATTAACCGCCTATGAATAAAGCCTTAACTCTTGAAGAAATTTTACTTTACACTTATGGAGATCCCTGCGAAACGCCTGATGCCGATATTGAAAACATGCTGGAAACCGAAAAATTACTGAATGAAGAATTTCAGCATCTCAATCAAACCAGGCAAATCATTGATGAAAGCATGGTCGATCCTCCCGATTCCATAGTGAGTAAAATTGTTGCTTACTCAAATGCGCTCACGATATTAAACATATCAGAGCCTGATTTGAGATGTATCCTGAAAAATTAATCTGAAAGCCCCTGCAAAACAGGGGCTTTTATTTATTTTTGTTTTTTATTGAGATTATGATTTCAAAAAAGCAACGCTACGAATATTTTATTAAATATTTTGCAAAACATCAGCCACAAGCCGATACGGAGCTTGTTTACACCGATCCATATCAGTTGCTGGTCGCTGTTATTTTATCGGCTCAATGCACCGATAAGAGAGTGAATCTGATAACTCCGGCATTTTTTGAACGATTTCCTGATGCAGAAACTTTGTCAACGGCCACGGTATCTCAGGTTTATGAACTGATTAAAAGTTGTTCGTATCCCAATAATAAGGCGAAAAATATACTGGGAATGGCCGTAAAACTGGTTAACGATTTCGGAGGTGTGGTACCTGATACTGTTGACGATCTTCAGAAACTTCCGGGTGTGGGCCGTAAGACGGCTAATGTTATAGCTTCGGTGGTGTTCAAAAAACCTGCTATGGCTGTGGACACCCATGTGTTCAGGGTATCAGCCCGTATCGGGTTGACCGTGAATGCCAAAAATCCTTTGGAAACCGAGAGGCAACTGGTGAGCCATATACCCGAAAAACATATTGCTGTGGCACATCACTGGCTGATACTGCACGGGAGGTATATTTGCCAGGCACGTAAGCCATTGTGTGAAAATTGCGGAGTCACTGAAATATGTAAATATTACCTGGCAAAAAAATAGAATACAATTTTCCGGTTGCCACAGGGCAATGTCGTACAACCGTTACTGGCAAATGCCGGAGATAAAAGAAAATCAATACGCGGACTAAAAAAAAGTTTTATATGATCACTGATTATTTCAAAGATATCAATATTGCTGTTACCATTTGCAGCGAAGACGGTACGATAGTTTATATGAATGAGAAATCTGCAGCCACGTTCCGTAAACAGGGCGGTATGGACCTCATCGGAAAAAATATTCTGGATTGCCACCCGGAACCTGCCAGAAGCAGACTTGGCAAAATGCTGATCACCCATGAAACGAATTCCTATACCATTGAAAAGAACGGCGTTAAAAAACTCATATACCAGGTGCCGAGGTTTGAGGACAATGTGTTTAAAGGGTACATGGAATTATCCCTGGAAATTCCATTTGAAATGCCTCATTTTGTGAGGAAATAAATCAGTTCATTATTACAATTTTTTTTGTCGAGCTTCCTTTCACGCCGAAAACTTTAAGAAAGTAAGTACCTGGCGCCATATCAGAAACATCGATGCAGGTCTGCAAAGAGTTTTTGTCCGGACTTACCTGTTTTGTAAGGGTGCCGGCAATATTAAACAGTTTTATATCTTTAACAGGCGATGTTGACGGGTCAAAGATAATATTCAGTAATTTTCCTGCAGGGTTCGGGCTGACATTGAAATTTAAAGAGGGTTCATTTTCAGTTATGCCGATGCAGTTATAAAGCGGGCCTTCCCATAAACCTCTTCCGTAAGTGGCAGCTCTTATCATCCCTGTGGCG
Source organism: Bacteroidales bacterium (assembly GCA_035389045.1). Classification (GTDB taxonomy): domain Bacteria; phylum Bacteroidota; class Bacteroidia; order Bacteroidales; family CAIWKO01; genus CAIWKO01. The sequence continues at coordinate 26,265 of DAOORA010000044.1, forward strand.
TAGTTAATTTCAAGTTCATATACTTTTACGTTCGGCAGGTCGAAATTATAGGGTATCCAGTCAGGCATGGCAGAATTTTTATAGAAAACCCCGGTCTCGGTGCCAAGGTAAAGTCCATCATTGGCATTTTTCTGGTAGGCAATGCAATTGAATCCCATGCTGGTCAGATTTCCAGTGATGTCTGTAAAAGTACTTCCGGCATTATCCGAATAAAGCACTTTGTCGCCGTAATAAGAGTTTAGGGTAAGCCATACCCTCGAAGGGTTGTACGGGTCGACAGCAATACCCGTGATATACATTTCAGGCATGGGATTATAAGTAGTCCAGCCTGAACCGCCATCGACCGAAACATATAAGTATTCGTCTTCAGAAGCATAAATATAATTGCTGTTGGAAGGTGCAACCGCAAGCCGGTCAATATTAAAACCATTGGTCAGGTTGTTTGACAATTGAACCCATGAAGCCGCGCCGTCGGTGGTTTTATAAATGTCCTGAAAACCTGCAAACAACACCTGGTTATAATCAGGTGTCATAACATAAGGGGTTACCCAGCTGCCTTTAATGGAATCATTGGGCCTGGCATCAAAAAAATTAATTCCGCCATCGGTGGATTTCATGATTCCGCCTCCCTGATAAGAAATATATATGGTTTGGGTATTGAAATTATCTATAATAGTTTCCATCCCGTCTGCCCCGTAAACATGCGTCCATTGGCCGTTCTTCATTATATTTGATCCGATGTCCTGCGCTCCGGCGGCTATAGTGTAAGGCTCCGACTCGCAGCTGCCCATGCGGTAAAACTGTGCAATTCCCAGACCTGTACTCAGGTCAACCCAACTGTTTCCATGGTCGGCCGTATAGAAAATACCGCCGTCGCTGCCGCAATAAAGGGTGTCGCCATAAAAGTTCAGCGAATGTATGTCGCAGTGGATATACGTATATGGGCTTCCCGTGTACCACATTGTGTTTACTTCAAAACTCAAACCACCGTTCAGGGACTTCCATACATTGATGCCGCCGACATAGATTTCATCGGCGTTACCGGGCGAAGCCGCTATGGCCAGATCATACCAGCCCTGCCCGGCGTCGTCATCGCCCAGGTCGGAGTATCCCAGTATATTGGGTGCATTACAGCGCAGTTGAAACGTTTGTCCGCCGTCGGTGGAACGGTATACGCCTTCAAAAGTGTCGTCGGGACGCGAAACAACCACATATACATAATCCGGATTGGCCGCTGTTACATCAAATTCAATCCTTACTGTATCATAAGGCAGCGTGGTCATGTGCCGGACGAAAGAGTTGCCGCCATCGGCAGAGCGAACAAAATAGGCTCCGCTGCCATAGATGACACTGGTATCGTTGGGTTTATATTTCAGATCTTTCACCTCGCTGCCCGGGTATATGATCTGCCATGATGCCCCGCCATTCCTGGAACGGTAAATGCCGTTGGTGGTGGCAGCAAACATTTTGTTCGGATTTATAGGGTTTATAAGGATTTTGTTAATGTTCATGTCCGAACTGCCGATGTTGAGGCCGCCGGGTACCCATGTTGCCCCTCCGTTGGTTGATTTGTAGATGCCTGAACCTTTCGTATTCCAGGCATCACGGTCGCCGGTACCGATGTAAATTATGTTGGGATACACGGGATGTATGGCAATGGCCGATGTCCCCAGCACAGCCATCGTGTCAAAGGTGGTATTCCATGACATGCCACCGTCTTTGGTGATCCATATCCCGCCCGAAGGAGCGGCAACATAAATGTTATCGCGATTGCTCATATCCACATTAACAGCATTCAGCCGGCCGTTACCGGGATTATAACCGCTGTATCCGTTGGTCCATGAGTTTAATCCAAGAGGTGTCCACATGGCTCCTGATTTTGCTTTGTTTTCGGACGGAATGTCTGAGAGGAACTTTTTATACTCCTGATAATATTTTACCGGACTGGGAATTATGCCGTCGGGATAGCATTTGGGTTCCATGTCATATTCCCAGCGTTTGAACTGTTTAAAACCTTTACCGCGGGTATAAGGTTTGTCGCCCCAATAGTTGTAAAAAGCTTTTTGTATATCGTAGAAATTCGCTTCGCTTTTGTCTTTTTCAAGAAATGGAGGCCGCATCCAGGGCTGTGAATACGTATATGAAAAGCATGTGTGGATAATACATATAACAACGAATAGGATTAATTTATTCATGCGGGAAAGAATTTAATACAAAACTATGAATTAAAATACACATAAAAAGGTAATTAGGCATTATATTTTTTGAATTTATCATTTTTTTAAAAAAGGTGACTTATAAATATTTTGTAATGGTAATGTTTTCTATTGGGAAATAGCATTTAACTTTGTCAGGAAATTTTTAAAATAATAATTATGTCAGGAAAAACATTTGCCGAAAAGATTCTCGGAGCCGAATGCGGAAGCATCGTTTTCAAAAAGCCCGATATTGTGCTCTCGCACGATAATACAGCAAGTATCAATGCCACATTTACCAAGATGGGCGGAGATAAAGTGGCTTTTCCGGAACAATTGCTGATTGTGCTTGATCATAATGCTCCGCCGACCAATGCCAAGTTGGCCAACGATTACCAGAAGATACGTGATATTGTTGCCAAACAGGGAATAAAGAAGTTCCATGATGTTGGTGACGGCATCTGTCATCAGTTGATGTCGCTGCATGCCCGTCCCAACATGATCATTGTCGGAAGCGACAGTCATACGTGTACTGCAGGGGCTCTCAATGCTTTTTCAGCCGGTATAGACCGTACCGAAACAGCGGGTTTGTGGAAACAGGGAGAAACCTGGTTCCGTGTGCCGGAATCGGTAAAAATCATGCTGAAGGGGAAGCTGAACCCCGGAGTGTATGCCAAAGACGTTGCGCTTTGGATCATCGGTATGATGGGTTCCGACGGTGCTGACTATATGTCGATAGAGTATCACGGCGAGGGGGTGAAAACACTCAGCATTGCCGACCGTATGACCATAGCCAACCTTGCATCGGAGATGGGCGCCAAGAATGCTGTCTTTCCCGCCGATGACGTACTGTGGAATTTTATAGGGACGAAAACAGAAGGCACCTGGGCTGATGCCGATGCAAAATATCTGAAAGAATTTGAGGTCGATCTTGGTAAATTATTCCCTGTTGTTGCAGCTCCTCATCATGTAGACAATGTAAAAGCCGTGTCAGAAGTTCAGGGCACAAAACTGAACCAGGCCATAGTGGGCACCTGCACCAACGGACGTATTGAAGATATCCGTATTGCTGCAGCGGTTTTAAAGGGGAAGAAGATTCCTGCCGGATTCCAGTTATTGGTTATCCCGGCATCAATGGATATATACAAAATGGCAATGCAGGAAGGATTGGTGATGGATCTGTTGCAGGCCGGAGCTAACTTTCTGTCGCCTTCCTGCGGGCCGTGCCTGGGAACAGGGCAGGGGATACCCGCCGATGGATATAACGTAATTTCTACGGCAAACAGGAATTTCCTCGGGCGCATGGGCAACGAAAAAGCGAGTATCTACCTTGCTTCCCCGGCCACCGTGGCTTATTCGGCGCTAAAAGGCGAAATCAGTGATCCCCGTGGAATAGCTGCTGCCGACAAGTTTCCCTACTCGAAAGAACAAAGCCATACCGTGCAGGTACAGCAGGGCGACGACCGTTATGCTGCCGGCGTGTGGTCATACGGAGATATCGACAATATGAATACCGACCAGATGTTTGCCGGTAACCTTACCTATAACATCAACAGTGCTGAAGGTGACAAGATTATGCCTTACCTTTTCAAAGGCTTGGACGAAAGCTTTGCCGAACGTGTGAAAGCTAATGATATTGTTGTTGCAGGCCTTAATTTCGGTTGTGGAAGTTCGCGGGAACATCCTGCTGTAGGCTTATCATTTGCCGGCGTTCAAGCTGTTATCTGCAAATCTGTGAACAGGATATTTTATCGTTCTGCGGTTAACCAGGGATTACCGATACTGGTGGTTCCTGAAGCAGTGGATAATTACAAAAAAGGAGATGCCGTGGAGGTTGACATGGCTAAAGGCACGATTACCATTGCTGGTAAGGCCTATACCTTTAATCCTCTGCCCGACAAGCTGATGAATATTTTCAAGGCGAAAGGGTTGGTGAATTATGTGAAACAAGCAAACAATTAGAAGAATGCAATATTGTATGAGTAATGATGGATGATGAATGGTGATGGGTGCATTCAACATTCATCATTCCGCTTTATGTGCCCCTTATTTTCTTGCATTGCAATTGCACATAGAAAGTGTTATGTAAGTATTGTTATAAAAACCTTATACACTTTCAATCTCATGCATTTTCATCCATGGGATTACTGATATACCCTGTGTTCGATTTTGTTTGATGTCGCCTGTATATATAACAGCTCCGGTCTTTTTTCCTGTTAATTTTATCCAGAACTCTAACCCCTTAAAATAATCGGATGTTATAGTTTTGCCTGATTTTATTTCAATAGGGTATAATTCATGGATTTTATCTAATACTATATCTATTTCATGTCCTGTGTTATCCCTCCAAAAAAATAAATTATTGTTTTTGGCAACATTAAACCTCTTCTTTAGAAGTTCTATGATAATGAAATTTTCAAACAAAGGCCCTCTGTATGCGTGGTTGATTAGATTGGCAGGTTCTTGAATGCCAAGCAATGCACAGGCTAGCCCTGTATCATAAAAATATAACTTAGGCATTTTAACCACCCTTTTGTTATAGTTATTATGGTGTGGTAATAATCGAAATGCAATAAAACTACTTTCTAAAATTCCAATCCATGATGTAATGGTTTTGTTATCTACACCTGTTTCTACAGCCAGGCTATTGACATTTAATAATTGGCCTATCCGGGCAGCACATAATTTTAAGAACTTTTCAAATACAGCAAGGTTGGAAATGTTTTTTATTAACCTTACATCTCGTTCAACATAGGTACGAATATAATTGGAGTACCATTTGTCTGTTTCAAAATACGAATCATACAAAGGAGGGTACAATCCTTTATATAATAATTCTTCGATGGTATAATCTGATAATTTTGGGATTTCGTATATAGAAAATGGCAACAAAGTTAAATATCCGATTCTCCCGGCTAAACTTTGTGTAATATTTTCCTGGAGCAGAAAATTGTTGGAGCCAGTAATAATAAATTTTCCTTTTTTATTATCATCGTCCAATATCTGTTGCATATAAGAAAATAATTCAGGTGCCCTCTGAGCTTCATCAATAATGGCGCCTTCAGGGTATTGCGATAAAAATCCTCTTGGGTCTTCTAATGCAAACCTTCGGGTATCTGGATTTTCAAGGTTTTGATATGGTTTACCTTTGAAAGTTTCTCTGACCAATGTTGTTTTACCTGATTGACGAGGCCCGGTTAAAGCAACTGCCTTGTATTGACGGGCTAAACTGTCAAGTTCTTTTTTTGCTAATCTTTTTATCATGGTACAAATATACAAATTTGGAGTTGAATTCCAAAATTGTAAGAATAATTTATAAATTTTTATCGCCAACCGAATAAAAGGCAATTTTTTTAAGCTATTGAAAAACATAATAAAATAGTTATAGACCACAAGCCATGCAAATTAGAACAAGTCGCATTTTTAAGCAGCATGAATTCATATCTTGGCATTATGAAGCACTACCAAACATAGTATTTGAGAAAAAGAATGTTGTTTAAAACTTGTCAGGTTGGTGGTGGAATTATGTTTCCCCTGTTGGTTATGAGAAGTTTATTGTAAAACGCAAAGTTGTAAAAAAAGCCTTGTACAATGGGGCGAATTTATTGGGCGGAATTTGTATATTTCGATTGAAAATTGCGTAGCGAAATTATAGGACTACGATTATTGCAGTCTTCGCATCCACACCCACCAAGCAAAAAACGGATCTTCCACATTGTATCCGCGCTCATCCTGAAATAAGAAACCGCTGGTAAGTAATTTTTTGTAAACGCTGTATCTCGTAATTACCGGAATAGTTGCGTCTTTGATGTAGTCTTCGTTTTTTGATGAGCTGATCAGTTGCAGTATTATTTTCTGTCGGTCAGGTTTAAACTCATCCATAGACGCTCAAAGTCAATGTCATGTTGCTGAATGATCATTTCAGCTACTTTATCAATAGTAATTTCAGGGTAATTTTTAGAGGAATTAAAATATTGAAAAGCCAGCTGTTGTGCATAGTATGGATGGCATCGCGTAAATTCAAGGATTGCTGTCGAAATGCTTTCGGTCTTTTTTTATTGAGCAACGAAAATCCTTTATCGAAAAGTTCATAAAATCTTTGTGCGGTATTGCCGACAGGGTTTGAAGCAACCCGAAATGATAAAAGGGCGATTTTTTATGTTCAAAAATAATACGCATCAGCGATTCTTGACTACCCATAAAAATATAGAATACGTGGTTGTGTGTCTGTATGACGGAACGGAGGTTCGCATTTTCTAAAATAGGTATAGTTGCTAAAGACTTGATTAAAAGATTGGAAGACAAAAAAAATAAAAAAAATAAAGCACATGGCTTTTGAAGTGCTATTCGAAAAGAGATTTTCAATGGCAGGATGTACGCATTACAAATGCGTGCGAATTGGTGTATGAAGGACCTTTAATTAATTTCAGCGGTGTTCAAAAAAAGTGCGAAGTTCCGAACCGACCATAGGGAGATCATGAACACCGAAAAAAACACTGTGAATAAATGCTGCACACTTTGGAATTTTTATAAACGGAGTTATTCAGCCTGATGTATGATAGATTTATGTATTTTTATGATTGGAAAAACGAATTATCGGCTTTAATAAGATCAAATATGAATAAATCAGTTTTTATCATCTGCATTTTACTAATATCCATAAAAATAAATGCTCAACCAACAAGCCTGGATTCCACATTTGGCACATTTGGTATTGTAAAGACTATTATTAATGCCGGCAATGACCATTGTGTTGCATTGGCTATTCAGGCAAACGGGAAAATTGTTGCTGTGGGCTATACAAATCCCGGAACAGGTAATGATTTTATGATTGTAAGATACAATACCAACGGAACCCTTGATAATTCATTCGGTACCAATGGAGTTGTTGTGACACAAATCAGTATTTCGGATGATCGAGCCACTTCACTTAAGATACAAAGCAATGGAAAAATTATTGTTGCAGGGTATGCTACTTATAATTCGAAAAAGGATTTTGTTGTTGTAAGATATAATACTGATGGAACATTAGATAATTCATTTGGGGTAAATGGTATTGTTAGAACAACCATGAGCGTTCACGATGATAATGCAACATCGCTAAATATACAAAATGATGGGAAAATTGTGGTTGGCGGAAATTCATATATCTACGCCATCTCAATTGCCCGATATGATACAAGTGGCATATTGGATAATACTTTTGGAATAAATGGTAAGGTAATTACTTTATTTAATGATATACAAGGTAATGGTAGGGCTAGTTTAAATTGTTCATCTATTCAAACCAATGGAAAAATTATTATTGCGGGATCAATTACTGATACAATGGGTCAGAATTTTATGCTTTTAAGATATAATACTGATGGTGGCATAGATAGCTCTTTTGGTATTAATGGTATGGTAAGAACCGGATTTATAACAAATTATAATGATTGGGTAAATGGAATGGTTATACAGGCTGATGGAAAAATTGTTTGTGTTGGAAATTCATCCCCCGGGCCCCACTGTTACATTGCTATTGCAAGATATAATGATAATGGAACCATTGATTTTCATAGTACAAATTATTGTTTTGATATGGGGGGAGCACTTTCTGTAGCATTGCAAAATAATGGTAAGATTGTAACAGCAGGCTTTAATTTTTCTGCCGGACCATATTTGAGTATGACCCGTTATAATACCGTGGGAAGCCCGGACAATACCTTCAGCCCTAGTGGCTGTGTAGGAAGCAGTCTCGTTAATGACGCATACGGGTTAGCAATACAAACTGATGGGAAATATGTAACATGCGGTACTTTTTACGATTTTTCATTAGCAAGGTTTAAAGGTGATTCATATAACAATATAGATGAGCTGAATACGAATTTCAACCTCAACATTTTTCCAAATCCTGCACAAGACTATATTACCATAGTAAATAATTCATACGATGATTATGAACTACTATCTATTTTCTCTGCACAGGGTCAATTGCTTATACAAAAGCCAATAAGACAACCGAAATCAATTATAGATGTAAGTATACTTTCCAGAGGTATTTACTTTTTAAGAATTTCCAATCAGAAAAATGAAAAAGTTGCCAGCTTTATTAAAGAATAGAATGTTTACTGGCTCAAATCCGAAATCGTCAGCCAATCATTCATTCTTATAATTTACTGCATCCTTTCTAACCTCTTCTTCTCAGCAATCTTCTTCAGTTCCTCTTCCTGTATGCCTCTGGGAACGGCCTCGTATTGAAAAAATTCCATAGAATAGTTGGCACGGCCGCTCGACATATTTCTTAGTTGCGTGGCGTAGCCAAACATCTCCATCAGGGGTACAAAAGCATTGACTTTTTGTGAGCCTTTGCGGTAGCGGCGCATGGCTTCGATACGGCCACGGCGGCGGTTGAGGTTGCCCACTATTTCTCCGATGTATTCATCGGGGGTGTTGACTTCCACTTTCATCATGGGTTCGAGAAGGACAGGGTTGGCTTTCAAAAAAGCATTTTTAAAACAGATAGAAGCACAGGTCTGAAAAGCCATATCCGATGAATCCACCGGGTGAAAAGCGCCGTCAAGCAAGGTTACCTTGACATCCACCACCGGGAAACCGGCGATGATACCGCTGCTCATCGTTTTCTGTATGCCTTTGTTTACCGAAGGAATATATTCTGCCGGGATGGTGCCGCCCTTGATCTTATCAACAAACTCGTAGCCTTTGCCTTCATTGGGTTCCACGCGTAGTAAGGTACGTGCAAATTGTCCTCTGCCACCGCTTTGTTTGGCATGTTTATAGTCGAATTCCGATTCCAGAGTGATGGCTTCGCGGAATGCTACGGATGGCTGGCCTACTTCCACTTCAACATTGAACTCACGGCGCAGGCGGTCTATGATAATTTCGAGATGTAACTCACCCATCCCGGAAACAATAGTTTCGCTGGTTTCATCGTCGTAGCGCATATTAAATGAAGGATCTTCATTAGCAAGTTTCTGCAAGGATTCGATCATGCGTTCCTGATCGGCGCGTTTGGAAGGGTTGATCTTTAGTTCAATAACCGTTGGAGGGATATGTATCGATTCCAGATGCAGGGGATGTTCGCTGTCGCAAAGGGTGTCGCCGGTTTTGGTAAGTTTCATACCGATCAGGGCTACGATGTCGCCCGGACCGGCTTCGCTGATCTCTTCGCGGTCTTTGGCACGGATTTTAAGTATGCGCCCGGCGCGTTCGTATTTTCCTTTGGTAGAATTGAGCAGTTGCATGCCGCTGGTCAGTCTTCCGGAATAAATACGTAAAAATGTCTGTTGTCCTACAAAAGGATCGTGTATGAGCTTAAATGCCAGGGCAGCAAAAGGTTCTTTGGCGGATGGGTTTCTGCTTCGTGTTTTTTCCGAATCATCAATGTCGAAGCCAACAATAGCACCAACGTCGATGGGTGAAGGGAGGTATTCTACAACTGCATCGAGGAGCAGTTGTATGCCTTTGTTTTTATAGGCGGCACCACAAAACACCGGTGTTATCAGCAGTTTCAGCGTGGACTCACGTGCGGCATTTTTTATGAGATCGGCAGGGATGTCTTTTTCATCAAAATACAGGTTGCGAATTTCTTCATCATAGTCACCGAGTTTTTCTATAAGCGACATGCGAAAGTCTTCGCTTGTTTGTTTGTATTCTTCGGGGATTTCTATTTCTTTTTGCTGATTGTTTTCATCAAAGACGTATGCTTTACGTTCTATGAGGTCGATGATCCCGTAAAAATCTTCTTCTGCGCCCATAGGCAACTGAAATGGCAGCGCTTTGGCGTCGAGGTACTTGTTCATCATGTTTACCACATCGCTGAAACAGGCCCCTGTGCGGTCCATTTTATTAATAAAGCCGATACGCGGTACTTTGTAACGGTTTGCCTGGTTCCATACGGTTTCTGTCTGTGGCTCCACACCGCCAACGGCACAAAAAACGGCAACCATGCCGTCGATGACCCGCAGCGAACGTTCGACTTCCACCGTAAAATCTACGTGTCCGGGAGTGTCAATGATGTTGATCTGGGCATCCTTCCAGTGGCACGAAATAGCTGCCGAGGCAATAGTGATACCGCGTTCCTGTTCCTGTTTCATAAAGTCCATGGTGGCTTGCCCGTCGTGGGTTTCGCCGGGTTTACGGGTTACCCCGGTAAAGAATAATATGCGTTCGGTAACTGTGGTCTTTCCGGCATCAATATGTGCGGCAATGCCGATGTTTCTTAGTTTGGTCAGTGACATAATATTTTTTTAGATTTTAGGAGTCAGGAGTTAGGAGTCAGTAGTCAGTAGTCAGGAGTTAGGAGTCAGGAGTCAGGAGTTAGGAGTCAGGAGTCAGGAGTCAGGAGTCAGGAGTCAGGAGTCAGGAGTCAGGAGTTAGGAGTCAGGAGTCAGGAGTCAGGAGTCAGGAGTCAGGAGTCAGGAGTCAGGAGT
>DAOORA010000045.1:0-10035 GCA_035389045.1 Bacteroidales bacterium
GCTAAAAAATCCATCATAAATCTTATGTAACATAAAATCAAAACAGTTTCTAAATATGCAGTATAAATAATCTATAAACCCGATGAAAAAGTTTATAATCATCAGACACTACATATTAATTCTATAACTTTACCGTCAGAAAAACTAACCTAAATTATATAATAAATTTTAATATAACGATGACGGAAGTCCGGTTAGTTAATCCGTTCCATTAGAAAAAAAGTTTAAAAGACAATTCATGAACCTTGATAAATTACGCAACGATGTTTGTTCCATAGCAAGGACTGACATCTCATTTCTTAAATCCGAAATAAAAAATATTTCACGGAATAACATTGAATTGAAATCCGAACACGATTTCGTCACTTATGTAGACAAAGCTTCGGAAAAATTCCTCATTGAAGAACTTTCGGCGCTGTTTCCGGAAGCCGGCATAATTGCAGAGGAAGGTCACAAGCAGCAAAACAAAAACCGGTATAACTGGATCATTGACCCGCTGGACGGCACGACCAACTACATACATGGGCTGGCTCCCTATGCGGTGAGTATTGCTCTTACAGAATATGACAAAGAAATTCTCGGCGTGGTTTACGAAGCCGGCCTGGACGAATGTTTCAGCGCCCATATCAACAGCAACGCCTTTCTGAACAAGGAGGTTATCAAAGTTTCAGGAACAGCTGCACTCAGTGATTCGTTTGTTGCGACAGGTTTTCCGTGCAATGACTATTCAAAGCTGCGTGAATACATTGAACTTCTGAAAGCTATAATGTTCGACACCCATGGGGTACGCCGCCTGGGCTCAGCTGCCACCGATATTGTCTATGTGGCCTGCGGCCGTTTCGATCTTTTTTATGAATACAGTCTGTACAGCTGGGATGTTGCCGCAGGTTCGCTGATTGTAAAACAGGCTGGTGGAAAAGTCACTGATTTCAGCGGAAACAATAATTACCTGTTCGGTAAAGAAATAATAACTTCAAACAGTAATATCCATAAGGAGTTTGTTGAATTGTTACAAAAATACTTCAATGATAAACCACAGGATTAAACTTATTAAAGGCGACATCACCACCCTTCGTACGGATGCCATAGTCAATGCGGCAAACACCACGTTGCTTGGGGGTGGCGGCGTGGACGGCGCCATACATGCTGCTGCCGGACATGAATTACTTAAAGAATGTGAAACGCTGAACGGATGCCGCACCGGCGAAGCCAAAATCACCAAAGGGTATAAACTGCCTGCCCGGCATGTCATTCATACAGTAGGCCCGGTCTGGCATGGCGGCAACTATAACGAAGATGAATTGCTGGCTGCCTGTTACCGTAACTCCCTCGTGCTGGCCGTCAGAAGCAATATCCGGACGATAGCTTTTCCGAATATCAGTACGGGTGTGTATCATTTTCCAATGCCAAGAGCAGCAAAGATTGCCATAAACGAAGTCCTCGGTTTTCTGAAAACCGATGAAAGGCTGGAACAGGTTATTTTTGTCTGTTTCGGTAACGAGAATTTCAACCTGTATTCCAGGCTGCTGGAAGAAGCCGGCATTGATTTACAGGAAGGCCAAAGCACCTGAATCTAATATTCAGTTTTATTACCGTTCAGGCTCCACTTCTCAAAGGGTTTGTTATATTCTTCATGAGTAACATGAATAAAGGGTATGGAGCGGTTTTCATGTGCCAGGGGTATCTGCTCGTAAATAAATGAATCATCAAATCCTGCGGCGCTGGCTTCACGTTTGGAGGCCGCGTAAAAAACCCGTGCAGGCCTTGCCCAGTATATAGCGCCAAGGCACATCGGGCATGGTTCACAGCTGGTATAGAGGTCACAGTCCGAAAGCTGGAATGTTTCTTTATTCTTACATGCATCGCGTATGGCAACCACCTCGGCATGTGCCGTAGGGTCGTTGGTAGAGGTAACCCTGTTGGTTCCTTTGCCGATGATCTTACCGTTGCAGACCACCAGCGCTGCAAAAGGCCCACCCTCGACCGACGACGCATTTTCGGCAGCCAGGTCCAGCACCATACTTATAAATTTGTGGTGCAAATCAGAATTTTCTTTCATTTATTTATTTGTAATGGTTTTTTTACTTTTTCCTTCGACAGTGCCATATCAATGATCTCAATCATTTCTGAAACATAATGAAACGACAGGCCGTCAATATATTTTTTGTTTATTTCTTCAATATCCTTTTTATTCTCTTCCGAGATGATGATTTCCGTGATGTTTGCTCTTTTTGCGGCAAGTATTTTTTCTTTTATGCCGCCAACTGGAAGCACTTTTCCCCGTAGTGTGATTTCGCCGGTCATGGCAATGTTTTTATTGGGTTTACGTTGTGTAAATGCCGAAGCGAGGGCAGTGAACATGGTCACGCCGGCCGAAGGTCCGTCCTTTGGGGTAGCCCCTTCAGGAACGTGGATATGAACATTCCAGTTTTCAAAAACATCGCTGTTGATCTCAAGTATTTCCGAATGGGCTTTGAGGTATTCATAGGCAATGGTGGCCGACTCCTTCATCACATCGCCAAGGTTCCCTGTGAGTGTGAGATTACCCTTGCCCCTGCTGAGGCTCACTTCAATAAAGAGTATTTCACCGCCGACAGCAGTCCAGGCCAGCCCGGTGATCACACCGGCAATATCATGAGGAATATCCTTATCCTTCTGATACAATGGAGTGCCAAGTATTTTCAACAGTTCAACCTGCTGAATGGTTTTATTGTATTTTTCGTCCATGGCGATGTCTTTCACTCTGTTGCGGATGATCTTGGCTATGGTCCGCTCAAGGGTACGCACCCCCGATTCGCGGGTATAATCATCAATGATCTTCTCAAGGATTTTGTTGCTGAAGACGATCTGTTTGTCCTGCAGCCCGTGTTCTTTGAGCTGCTTGGGGATAAGATGCCGCTGGGCGATCTCGGTCTTTTCCTCAAGGAGGTAGCCGCTCAGGTCAATGATCTCCATACGGTCGCGCAAGGCCGGATAAATGGTAGAAAGATTATTTGCAGTGGCAATGAACATCACCCTGGACAAATCGAAATCAACTTCGAGGAAATTGTCATAGAAACTGGTGTTCTGCTCGGGGTCGAGCACTTCGAGCAAGGCTGCCTGCGGGTCGCCACTGACATTATTTCCGCTTACTTTGTCAATTTCATCAAGTACAAATACCGGGTTTGCCGATTTTATTTTTTTTAGGTTCTGAATGATACGGCCGGGCATAGCGCCTATATATGTTTTGCGATGTCCCCTCAGTTCGGCCTCATCCCGCAACCCTCCCAGCGACATGCGCACATATCGGCGTTCCAAAGCTCTGGCAATAGACTTTCCCAGGGAGGTTTTTCCTACGCCCGGAGGGCCTATCAGGCACAAAATGGGAGATTTCATGTCGCCCTTGACCTTCAGCACAGCCAGGTATTCTATGATCCTTTCTTTGATTTTTTCCAGCCCGAAATGATCTTCATCCAGAATGCGCTGGGCATTCTTCAGATCAAAATTATCCTGGGTAAACTCATTCCAGGGCAGGTCAACAATAGTTTCGAGGTAGTTGGTCTGAACCGAATATTCTGCTGCATGTGGATTCATCCGCTGAAACTTCTGCAGCTCCCGCGTAAACAGCTGGGCTATTTCTTCGGGCCATTTTTTTCCGGCTGCTTTTTCTTTCAATTCAGTGACAAGTTGTTCCTGCGGATTATCACCCAGTTCCTGCTGAATCTGCTTGATCTGCTGTTGTAACAGGAAATCCCGCTGTTGCTTGTCCAGATCGGTTTTGACTTTATTCTGAATCTGGTTCTTCAGTTCAATCATCTGAAGCTCTTTGACCAGAAAATTCATCACGAGGTTGGCACGATCGCCCAAGTCAGGATTTTCAAGCAGACGTTGTTTTTCCGAAATATCGATGTTCAGGTTTGAAGATATGAAATTAACAAGAAAAGACGGACTTTCGATGTTTTTTATGGCAAACGCCGCATCGGACGGGATATTGGGTGATTGCTTGGCAATCTGTATCGAAAAATCCTTCAGTGATGAAATCAGCGCCTGGAATTTTTTGTCTTTCTTCACCGGCTCGCTGTAAACAAACTCGCCCACATGAGCTGTAAAATATGGTTCGGTAGCCACAATGCCGAGCAACGAAAAACGCTTTTTACCCTGAATGATTACGGTGGTGCTTCCATCGGGCATATGCAGGGTTTTTAATATTATGGCCACGGTGCCGACTTTGTACAGATCGTTAAATACAGGGTCTTCAATATTGGCGTCAATCTGCGATACCACACCGATATTCTGTTTAGCCTTGTAGGCCTCCTTGATCAGCCGGATGGACTTATCACGCCCGACCGTTATGGGGATCACCACCCCCGGAAACAATACCGTATTCCGTAAAGGCAATATGGGCAAGGCATCGGGAAGCAACTCTGAATTCATCGCTTCTTCCTCCTCTGAGGTAAATAAAGGAATGAATTCTGTTTCGCCATCGGCAAGACTCAATAATCTCAGTTTTTTTTCAAGTTCAGTAGAAAATTCCATAGAAATCCAATTATGACAATATGTCAGTTTGTCTGATAGTTTATTTGCTTTTTTTAATTAAAGATCAAGAATATTAAAAGAAATCTGTTCAAAGTAACGTTTACAGTCAATTTAAATGCCAGATTTTACGTAAACGTTATTTCGGAACAAAAGTTACTTTATGAACTTAACTTTTTTGCGATAGGAGAACGTAAGATTAAAAACACTTTTTAAAATATCCTCGTCAACTTTAGTAAATTCGAGTCCCCTGCGCTGGTAAACATTTTTTGCAACTTCCATCGCCTTGACTACGTCATAGGTGGTGTATCCTGATGTTGAGCTGCCCCAGCTGAACGACGGAATAAAATTACGCTGGAAGCCATGGCCGAAGATGTTGGCGTTGACCCCTATCACCGTGCCCGTGTTGAACATGGTATTTATTCCGCATTTGGAATGATCGCCCATGATAAGTCCGCAAAACTGCAGGTTGGAAGAAATAAACTTTTCCTGGGCATAGTTCCACATTTTCACATCGTCATACGTGTTTTTCAGGTTGGAATTATTTGAATCGGCGCCCATGTTACACCATTCGCCGATCACGGAATTCCCGATAAATCCGTCATGTGCCTTGTTGGAATATCCGAAAATCACGGTGTTGGTAAGCTCTCCTCCCACTTTTGAATATGGTCCGATGGTTGTCGGGCCATATATTTTTGCACCCATTTTAAGCGCGGCATGTTCGCAAAGCGCAAACGGCCCGCGTATCAGGGCGCCTTCCATCACTTCGGCATCTTTACCGATATAGACAGGTCCTGCAGAGGCATTGATCATAGCACATTCGACCGTGGCGCCTTCTTCTATAAAAATATGTTCCTGGCCGATAAGTTTGTTAGAACTACTTATGGCTGCCGTTTTTCGTCCTTTGGTGATCAACTGGTAATCGGCTTTCAACGCTTCACCGTTATGGGTAAAAATATCCCATGGGTAAAAAATCTTCAGGTGCGGCACATTACATTCTATTTCGTTCAGTCCTTCCATATCTAAACGGTCAGAATCTTCCACCAGGGCGCTGTCAATAGTTTCGTTACCTACCAGATCTTTTTCATTAATATTAAATGCAATTATGTAATCGTTACCTACCAGTGCCTGGTCGGGTTTCAAGCGGTTTATCTCTTTCACCAGCGCCGCACTGGGAAGTACAGAACCATTGATGAGAATATTGTTCTTCCCCTTGATAACCGGATATTTTGTACTAAGATATTTTTCCGTCAGTGTGGATGTTTTAGCTTTCAGATATTTCTCCCATTTTTCACGAATCGTGAGAATGCCTATCCGGATATCTGCAACAGGCCTTGTCAAGGTCAATGGGAACAGATCCAACCGTGACGAATCATCAAAAAGTATATAATTCATGATAATAATGTTTAAGCACAATATTAGCAAATTATCCTCATATTAATTATGAATTCAAAAAAAAAATTCAAAAAATATAAACAATAATCCCTTATTGCCTGTCAAATCGGAATCAACAGGCGCTGAAACAAAAAACCCCGCTGTAACACGGGGTTTTTATTCTATTCTTCAGTTTTCTGAGGTTCCTGTGTCTGAGGTTCCTCCTTTTTTTCATAGTGTTTTTTATAACGATTGCGGAATTTATCAACACGTCCTGCGGTATCAACAAATTTCATTTTACCTGTATAAAAAGGATGGGACGTATGAGATATCTCAAGTTTTACCAACGGATACTCCTTGCCATCTTCCCATACAACGGTTTCTTTGGTCTGTGCCGTCGAACGTGTTATAAATGAATAATCATTCGACATGTCTTTAAAAACCACTAAACGATAATCTTTCGGGTGAATGCCTTTCTTCATGACTTTTTTTTTAAATCAGGTTGCAAAATTACACTACTTTGAGTAATAAACAAGACTTTTGTGATTTTTTTTTATAAATTCTAATAAAATTTATATTTTTGTATTTATTTTACTTTATGTTAATCAGTTTTTTATAATTTTAATAAAAATTTCATAGTGTCGATATTATCAGCATAATCAAATAACTCGGGATGCTGAGCCTTGCCAAAACCGACCATGTCTGGAATTGAGGGCGTCGCTCCTACCACACATTGTATATCAACAGCATGTTCATTAATAAAGTTCTCCACTGTACCAATATCAGAATACTTCTCATAATTAATCACCGAAACCGGAGAATACAACGACTTTTCTTCCAGAAGGATAAAAAAACCTCCATCTGTTATAATTCGGTTGTCGAGCAAAAAAATGGCTTTGTAATAGTCGTAATTATTTTTGTATTTGTTGTTGTCAGCAATCCATGCGTAGGGCTGCATAAGGTTTATGAATTTTCCGATATTGCAGGATGTGTGAAAGAAGATTTTGGAAATATTCCGGCAACCCAGGCCAAAATAGCTGAATATATCCTCAGCCAGCCGTTTTAATTGTTCGTCGGTTTCATCGCCGGTCAATACAGCAATGCTGTTGCGGTTCTTCCGTATGATATGCGGGTATTTGCCGAAGTAATATTCAAAATATCTTGAGGTATTGTTGCTTCCGGTAGCTATCACGACATCGAAACCGGGTAATGTTTCACGGGTGAAATGTATCAATTGCCTGTATCTCGGATCTGTTTCAAACAGAATTTCAGCAATAGCCGGCAGGAGAAACTGGTCCTGCTGTGATAGTTTTCCAATAAAAATATTTCCGCTGAACAGCACACAAAGGAAATCATGAAATCCGACAAGCGGGATATTTCCTGCCATTACGACAGCAACCCTGGCCGGATTTCTATTTGTTTCGAGCTGAGATTTATAAAAACAGACCCATTTTTCAAGTTTTTCTTTTTCAAGCATCGTGGAAAGTGCTTTCAGCGCCGACAAAATATTTTGTTCGGTAAAAAATCCATTGTGTATCATGCTTTTCCCGGCGGCATCCTTTAAAACAATCATTACATGATCATCCGCAGCAGGTCTTTTATAAACAAAATCAGCCAGGTAAGCGGAGATTTTACAAAAATTTTGAATATGCTCATCAGTATTTATTAATTCAGCCGTATCCGTCATTTTTTATATTTTTGTCAAAAGTAAGGGAATTTTGCCATGCAAAATAAAGGCGGGCAGAATTTCGTTAAACATAAAATCCTTTTAACGCTGATGCTGCAACGTTTTTTTGTTATTATTTCACTGATTGTCATATTTCCGTGTATTACCCTCTCACAGAAAAATGATGTACGACTGGATTCTCTTAAAGTGTATACAGGCATCATCGCCAGCGAAACGGCTGACTTCAGTAAATATGCCGCCAATGAACGGCTGCAGGGCCTTCTTGAAAAAATTTTTATGTCGGAGAAGCCCTTTGACTTTCCTTATGATTCGGTACCTAAATATTCGGCGCTCACTGCTCCCGATAAGAAATTCAAAATCCTGACCTGGGGCATTGCAAAAGAAAACGGCTCTTATGAATATTTTGGCTATATACTCTTTCCTGATAATACGACCTTCAAAAAAAGGTATATTAAATTGTTTGATAATACGGACAAAATTGTCTATCCCGAAAATGAAATCAATGACTTCAGTAAATGGTACGGCGCAATTTATTATAAAGTCATACTTAGCGTATACCATGGTAAAAGAAACTACACTTTATTGGGATGGAAAGGCAATAATGAACTGACCACTAAAAAAGTCATTGAAGTACTGAGTTTCAGAACAAACGGGACACCGGTTTTCGGAAAACAATTCTTCAGAAAATACAAAGACAAAGAGAAAATTGTACGTGTTATTTTTGAATATTCATCGCGTTCGGCCATGCTGTTGCGTTATGATGAGCAAATGATACACGAAATAATCCGTCCGGCAAAAACGGTCAAATCGAAATACAAATCAAAAGACAAAAAAAGCAACAAAGCACTGAGTCCGGATAAAAAAGTGGAAGCAAAGACCCGAACCACCAGAGCCAATATGATCGTTTTTGACCGCCTCTCACCGCTTGATCCCCGTACTTCGAAATATGCTGCCGACCTAGAAGGCCAGTATCAGTTTTATGTCCCCGAATCCAATGTTTTTGACGCTTTTATTTTCGAGGACGGAAAATGGCGGTTTATCAAAGATGTGGATGCCCGGAACCCCAAACCGCAAAATAAGAAAAAATTCGCCCCTCCTCAGTTGTAATTTTTGAATCATAAAAAGTTAAATTTTCACGGGGTTTCTTTTTTTTATTTCATTAAAAAATTTATATTTGCAAAAAATAAAAATTATTAACATTTCTAAACCTATATATAGCTATGAAAAAAGTACACAATTTTAACGCTGGTCCCTCTATCCTGCCACGGATAGCCATTGAAAACACTGCAAATGCGGTTCTTGATCTTAACGGAACAGGCATGTCAATCCTTGAAATTTCGCACCGGAGCAAGGATTTTCAGGCCATCATTGATGAAGCGGTAGCGCTTTTCAAAGAACAACTGGGAATCCCTGAAGGATACCAAGTTTTGTTTTTAGGTGGCGGCGCCAGCATGCAGTTCTGCATGGTGCCCTTCAACCTTTTCGAAAAGAAAGCCGCTTACCTCGAAACCGGAGTATGGGCGAAAAAAGCTATCAAAGAAGCTAAACTTTTTGGTGAAGTGCAGATCGTTGCTTCATCGGCCGATAAAAACTTCACTTACATTCCCAAAGGATGGGAAATTCCAAAAGATGTTGATTATATGCACATTACCACCAACAACACCATCTACGGTTCTGAGATCAGGTACGATATGGACAGCCCTGTACCTTTGGTGGCCGATATGTCTTCAGATATTTTCAGCCGTCCGGTGGATGTTTCAAAATATGCACTGATCTATGGCGGTGCTCAGAAGAACCTCGGGCCGGCAGGCGTCACTTTCGTGGTGGTTCGCGAAGATGTTTTAGGAAAAGTCAGCCGTACCATTCCTTCGATGCTCGATTACAGAACCCATATCAAGGAGGGTTCCATGTTCAACACCCCACCGTGTCTGCCCATTTACACCATTATGGAAACGCTGCGCTGGCTGAAATCCCTGGGCGGTGTGAAAGTGATGGAAGAAATGAACAGGAAAAAAGCAGCTTTGTTATATGATGCTATTGACAACAGTAAAATATTTGTAGGGACGGTTGAAAAGGATTCCCGTTCACTGATGAATATCTGTTTTGTCATGAAACCCGAATACCAGAACCTGGAAGAAGAATTCATGAATTTTGCCAAATCACAGGGCATGGTCGGCATTAAAGGTCACCGTTCTGTTGGCGGATTCAGGGCTTCCTGCTACAATGCATTGCCTATCGAAAGCGTTCAGGCACTGGTGGATTGTATGAAAGAATTTGAAGAACAGAAAGCATAAATAAGTTAGGAGTTGAGAGTTGAGAGTTGGGAGTCAGGAGTTGGGAGTTAGGAGTCAGGAGTTGGGAGTTAGGAGTTAGGAGTTGGGAGTTGGGAGTTAGGAGTCAGGAGTTGGGAGTTGGGAGTTGGGAGTTGGGAGTTGGGAGTTGGGAGTTGGGAGTTGGGAGTT
>DAOORA010000045.1:10135-35825 GCA_035389045.1 Bacteroidales bacterium
GGAGTTGGGAGTCAGGAGTTGGGAGTTAGGAGTTAGGAGTTAGGAGTTGGGAGTTAGGAGTCAGGAGTTGGGAGTTGGGAGTTAGGAGTTAGGAGTCAGGAGTTGGGAGTTGGGAGTTGGGAGTTGGGAGTTGGGAGTTGGGAGTTGGGAGTTGGGAGTCAGGAGTTGGGAGTTAGGAGTTAGGAGTTAGGAGTTGGGAGTTAGGAGTCAGGAGTTGGGAGTTGGGAGTTGGGAGTTAGGAGTTAGGAGTCAGGAGTTGGGAGTTGGGAGGTCCCGATAGCTATCGGGAGGGAGTTGGAGACATGAATTGAAAAAAAGATATGAGTGTGAATGATGATATTTTTAAATTTGAGCAATTGGCCGTCTACCAAAAAAGTTTGGAATACCTTGATTTCACTTATGAAACTTCATGTAAATTTCCTTCGAATGAAATATTTATGCTCACTTCTCAATTCATAAGAGCCGCCCAATCTATATCATTAAATATTGCAGAAGGTGCAGGCGGAAGCAATGCTATGTTCAGACGATATCTTAACATTTCAAAAGGTTCTATGAGAGAATGTATTGTTTGTACTACTATTGCTTATAGAAGAAAGTACATTTCTGATGCTGTTCAAAAAACATCAAGAATCAAACTTACTGAATTATCTAAAATGACAAGTGGCTTAATCAAATCAATTAATTAACTCAAAACTCAAAACTCAAAACTCATAACTCAGAACTCAAAAAAAACAATTAAAACATATAAAAATGGCAAAAGTACTTATAGCTACCGAGAAACCATTTGCGGCAGTTGCTGTGAACGGAATTAAAAAAATCTTTGACGAAGCAGGCTTCGAAACCGTGCTTCTTGAAAAATATACCGACAAAGCCGACCTGATCAGTGCAGTGACTGATGTGGATGCCATGATCATCCGAAGCGATAAAGCCACGGCAGAAGTGATCAGTGCAGCAAAAAACCTTAAAATCATTGTCCGCGCTGGTGCAGGATATGACAATATTGACCTTGCTGCCGCCAGTGCACAAAAAATAGTGGCCATGAACACTCCGGGACAAAACTCAAACGCTGTTGCCGAGCTGGCTGCCGGAATGATGGTCTTTATGTCGCGTCAGCAATTCAAAGGAGGTTCCGGAAATGAATTAAAAGGAAAAAAATTAGGTTTTCATGCCTATGGCAACGTTCCAAGGATGATGGCCAATATTGCCAGAGGCTTTGGCATGGAATGTTATGCTTACGACCCTTTTATTCCTGAAACCGAGATTGCTAAAGACGGGGTGAAAGTAGTAAAAGACCTGAACGAACTGTACACGACATGCCAGTATGTATCATTGCATATTCCCGCCAATGAACAGACCAAAAAATCTATTAACTTTGAACTGATGTCCAAAATGCCTAAAGGCGCAACTATCATCAATACAGCACGCAAGGAAGTGATCTGCGAAGATTCACTGAAACGCATGCTGGACGAACGTCCTGATTTTAAATATTGCTCTGACATAGCTCCCGATTGTCATGCTGATATTAACGGAAAATATGAAAACCGTTATTATGCCACACCAAAAAAACAGGGAGCCGAAACTTCTGAAGCTAATATTAACGCCGGACTGGCTGCTGCAAACCAGATTGTTGGCTATCTTAAGAATGGCATCACCAGGTTTCAGGTAAATAAATTTTAAGTTATTTCATTATAATAGTTACCAACAATACCTTAAGCGAATGGAAAACGATAAAAACATTTTTTTCTTCAGATTCGAAGATCTGAGGATCTACAACAAAGCGCTTGAATACGTAAATTGGGTATATGCCAATACTCAGCCATTCCCTGACCCCATGAGGTTATGCCTGACCAACCGATTTATTGGTGCTGCACAAGCCATCGCGATAAATATTTCCGAAGGATCCAGCAGAGGCAAGGCCCAGTTCATATATTACCTGAAGATGGCCAAAAGTTCTATCAGGGAATGTATTGTTTACACCTCAGTGGCAGGAAAACTTGGATTTCTAAGCGAAAGCAGCGTTGAAGATTCGCGCAATGCGCTGATAGAAATGACAAAAATGATAGGCGCCCTGATCGCATCCCTTCAACGAAACGTCAAGCCGGAAGATAAAACAGATGATGATTTTGAAGATAATGTAAACCTGAACACAGAAATCGTTTAATCATACCCTTCGCAGATATATTTAATTGGTAAGATTTTACCATCATCTTTTAATAATATTTAAATTTTTTTGAAACATGGCTATTTTAAAAGCTTTTAAGGGCTTACGCCCACCCAAAAACATAGCACACCTTGTAGCATCAAGGCCCTACGATGTGCTCAATTCAAAGGAAGCACGGATCGAAGCCGACGGAAATGAATATTCCCTGCTTCACATCATAAAACCGGAAATTGACCTTGCACCGGAAACAGACGAACACGATGCCCCGGTTTATGAAAAAGGAGCAGATAATTTCAGCAAATTCCGCGAAAAAAAATGGCTGGTGCCCGACGAAAAAGACTGCCTTTATATTTATGCACAGACCATGAACGGTAAGACACAATATGGCCTGGTTGGCTGTGCAGGCGTGAGCGATTATATGAACGGCATCATCAAAAAACATGAACTCACCCGGAAGGAAAAAGAAGAAGACAGGATGAAACATGTCCGAATTACCAACGCCAATATGGAACCCGTATTCTTTACCTACCCTCCTGTAAAAGAAATTGACGATATTGTTGCCGGTATCGTTGAAAACCAGGCCCCTGAATATGATTTCACTTCCGTTGATGGCTTCGGCCACCATTTCTGGGTGATCAATGATGAACAAACGATCCACAGACTGATTGAGCTGTTCAAAAACATTCCGTATACCTATGTTGCCGATGGCCATCACCGCACCGCTGCTGCTGCCCTGGTCGGTAATGAAAAAAAACAGCATAACCTCAACCATAACGGAACTGAAGAATACAATTTCTTTTTAGCGGTTCATTTTCCTGCCAACCAGCTTACAATTATTGACTACAACCGCGTCATTAAAGACCTGAACGGCCTGACGCCGGAAGAGTTTCTGAAAAAACTCGAACTCGTCTTCACGGTTGAGCCTAAGGGCAGTGAGATTTACAAACCGGACAGGCTTCACAATTTCAGTCTTTACCTTGAAGGTACATGGTATTCACTGACGGCAAAGTCAGGCACCTTCAACGATGCTGACCCTATCGGGGTACTTGATGTCACCATACTGTCAAAACGGGTACTTGATGAAATTATCGGCATCAAAGATCTGAGGACCGACAAGAGGATTGATTTCGTCGGTGGCATACGAGGGTTGGGAGAACTGAAAAAACGTGTCGATTCCGGCGAGATGATAGCGGCTTTTGCATTATATCCCGTATCTATGGAGCAGTTGATAAATATTGCCGACACCGGCAACATCATGCCCCCGAAAACTACCTGGTTTGAACCTAAACTGCGCAGCGGTCTGGTTGTGCACTCCTTAGAATAAAATTACAACAGGTCAAAAAAACGCCGGTCATTGAGCCGGCGTTTTTTTATTTCTTCCCATAAAATATCAAACGATCCAAACTGTAACGTCCGGCGCCGGTAAATATAACTGACAAAAATACTATGCCCATTTCAATCGCATGTGAGGCCCCTTTGAGGCCATCTCCTGACGATAAATGCATCAACGCAGCAATGATCATTGTGAAGAGCATCAGCAAGGCAGCTGGCCGTACAAACAATCCAGGAATCAACAACAGGCCGCCCAATGTTTCTGACAAGGCTGCCATAAATCCCCAGAACGTAAATCCAAACCCCACTCCGATGATATTCATCTGTGCTCCCAGAAAATCCCAGGTTGCCGGGCCGCCTGTCAATTTGGGCATACCATGCAGGATAAACATGATGCCAATTCCGGTGCGTAATATCAGCAAACCAATATCTGTCGCCTGTGTTATAAATATTTTGTTTTTCATGATTTTTCTTATTTAGAATTATTCTAAACAAATATCGGGCCATTTTTAACATAAACTCCTAAAATAATGGTTCGGTTTACCACACAATATCTGCCCTGCCGGATCGCACGGGAAAAGCAAAATATTAAACGCATTCCAGCACCAGCCTTCCCATCCGCATATTTTTCAGCAGGCAGCTCAATGCCTGACCGGGCAAGGTCTCAGGTTGTAACCAGTCGTTACAGTTGACAAAATAATCATTTCCGGTACCATCACTGACTATGAGCTTTTTAACCTCTTCGCCCGATTCATTAATATATGATTCTATTCCTTTATACATGAATTCATATATGTTTCCGGGTTTGTACCGGGGATGGATTGGTTCAAGATAATGTCTGTACGCCGATGGTGTGGAGGTAAAACGGGCACATACCTGGCTCCCCGGAATCAGGCCGTAATCTTTATAATATTTTTTTCTCAGGTAATGAAGGTTGCCCGATTCATCTTTCAGCACATAATATTCCTCATCTTCAGCCAGTGTTACAATGCAATCAACCAGGAAAGTATACACTCTGTCCATATCATAATTCACCTGTTTCCTCATACAAGCGGCAGGAGTAAGATATAATTTTGCTTTTTTTATCCGGTCGACTGAGCATTTAATATGTTTTATATTGGTATCCATACCGGATGCATTGACATAAACATCGTTATTCCAACAATCTGCCACGACCAGCATTTTTTCCGGTTTTCCGGATGAATTTACAATGGTCTCTGCCCTTTTTACAGGAAAATCATACATCTGTTTTTCTTTATAGAATGGATGTTCCGGTTCGAGATAAATTTTACCGGAACAATTAATTTTGTCGATGCGGCATTTGATTTTCTGCCCGGCCATGATGTTATAATGCACATAATGCTTTTCCGCCAGCAGATGCCTGGTCTGAAAAGGGCTGATCAGTACAAGAAATATATCATCATCGGGAGGCAAACTCAGACGGTTTATCACCGTGAATTCATATTCCTGGCCTTCCTCAAAAAAAAATGGTTTTGGCAATACCAATAATTATTATAAAATTAGATAAGTTTCCTGATACTGGCCAAAATGACTTTGCGGGCTTTTTCGATATCTGCTTCCGTAACGGGAATATTCTCAGTAAAAAGTTTGTTGTACTCTTTTAACTGTGTCTTACCCAGGTGGGTGATCATAGTCTTTTTTACTTTATTATCAGCATCTGCAAGGGCAAAATAGAGTGTCTTTATATCAATATCTTTCACCAATTGATTCAGACCGGTTTTATTGATCTTCAAAACATCTTTCAAAGTACTTTTCGAAGACATTGATGAACTCTGTTTCTTAGTTTTTACCGGTTTTGCTTTCTCAGTCAGGGCAGTTTTGTTAGTTTTTATATTTTTAGTTTCAGCGGATTTTACTGTTTTTGCTTTTTCTTTTATGGTTTTACGGGCAGCGGTTTTTGCTTTTTCTGTTTTTGGAGATATCGGTTTTTCATTAAGTTCAGGTCGTTCCACTTCAACGTAGTTAACCGGGTGCATATCGTTGAGCCGGATAATAAAGTCGCTCAGGATGTTCATAAAGTTTATATAAGCTTCGTAGGGCGAATTATAGGGATTGAAGTATTTGTGCACATCGCCGTCTGAGAACCATTTGGTGCACATATAATAAAAATGGTCGCTGGTCTGAAGGTATTTCCAGTCGAGCTGAATCTGTTCATCAGCAACATCTTTAACTTTATTTTCAAGGCTGTAAAGTTTATCGAAAGCGTCATCCTGAAGTTCATTGCCAAGCCATGCAGTCAGGTCGCGTTCTTCGTCAGCCCATGAAATTGGATGAGGAACATATACAACTGCTTTGGGCTTCAATTTATCAGAGAGTTCCGAAGGGGTATAAAAACGATAATCGGAATGAGACAGTACCCTGCCGGGAAGAGCTTTCATAAATTCAAAAATGCCGGTTTCTTTCCACTGGTGTTCACCGAATGTTTCATAATCCATAAAGAGGTTAATGGTTTCCTGAGCAGAGTCAATCTGATTTATCCAGTCAACGAATTTCTCTGTGGTGAGCGGCCATCCCTCCCAACTCTGCTGTGAGAAGCGGAAAGCAATATCATCGCTGAGCCGGAAATTTTTCAGAAGAACATGGAGGTCAGAATTTTCAGCATTTGAATACATATAATTAGGACTTCTCCATCCAAGGATCTGTTTTGCACCTTCGGTGAGCATGGTCTTAAAACCCATATTTGCCACTTTAGCTCCGATCTCATCGGAATAGATCAGCTCGGTATTCCGGAAAGCTGTCGGGGCTTTCTTAAAATACCGTTTTACTTTTTCCGACTGAGCCTGTACCTGGCGTTTGAATTCGTCGTCGCTCCTGAGTGATGATAAGGAGTGAGAATATGTTTCGGCAAGAAATTCGACACAGCCTGTTTCGGCAAGCTGAATATAGCTATCGAGCACATCAGGTGCAAAACGTTCAAACTGGTCGATGACCGTACCGGACAATGAAAAACTGACCTTAAAGGCCGGACCGTATTCATTGATCAGATCAAGCAACAGTTTGTTCATTGGCAGATAACACTTGTCTGCAATCCGCCTCATAATATAACGATTGCGGTAATCATCAAAATAAAAATGATTGGTGCCGATGTCGAAAAAACGGTAAGTTCTCAGACGAAACGGCTGATGGACCTGAAAATAAAAACAAATAGACCTCATTATCGATTATTTTTTAAATACAACTTTATTATAAACATCACTGACTTTTACGGCAGCATTATCCCATTTAAGGGTTTCAACTTCCTCCTTTCCAAACTGGCGGAACACCTTTGAAAGCGCCTCATAATGAAGCAGGCCGTAGATGGCGTCGGCCATGGCGTCAATATCCCAGAAATCAATTTTCAGGGCGTACTTTAAAACTTCGGCCACTCCCGACTGTTTGGAAATGACCACGGGCACACTGGAACGCATGGCTTCGAGCGGCGAGATACCAAAGGGTTCCGAAACCGAAGGCATCACGTATACATCGCTCAGCAAAAACATTTTGTCTACTTCTTCGCCCTGCAGAAACCCCGTAAAATGAAAATGGGTTGAAATACCCAGTTGCGCCACACGCAGTACCATACGGTTGAGCATGTCTCCTGAGCCCGCCATGACAAAACGCACATTTTTGTCTTTATCGAGAACACGCTTGGCGGCTTCCACAAAGTAATCCGGGCCTTTCTGAAAGGTAACGCGTCCAAGAAAAGTAACGACCTTTTCCCTTACTTTTTTCTCGACCACCAGGTCAGCATCACCGGAAGTATGTTCAACGGCATTATGAACCGTAAAGACTTTGTCCGGGTTGATGCCATAACGGTTGACAACAATATCGCGGGTATAATTGCTCACCGTTATCACTGCGTCGGCAGCTTCCATGCCCTTGCGTTCAATATCATAAACATTCTGGTTAATATGTTCACCGGAGCGGTCAAATTCAGTGGCATGCATATGTACCACCAGGGGCTTGCCGCTGACTTTTTTTGCCGCCATTCCTGCCGGATAAGTAAGCCAGTCGTGGGCGTGAATGACATCAAACTGCTGCTCACCGGCAATAGTGGAGGCTACCAGTGCATAACGGGTAACTTCCTCCATCAGGTTTTTACCGTATTTTCCGGAAAAAATATACTGCCGGGAGAAAACGGAGCTATATTCACTGGTATTTTCTAATTCTTTCCCTGTGGAAAAATTCGAAAACTCTTCTTCGCCCACATAAGGTATTAGGTTTGATCCGATTTCAATATAGGTCAGTTGCTTCCAGTGTTCCTGGTAGGCCTTATCGGTAAAATCAATACTGACATCGCTGGCATTGATCAGGCGCACGGCACGTTGATCTTCATCACCGTATGACTTGGGAACCACAAACAGCACCTCCACCCCGCTTTTTAACAGGCCTTTGGTAAGCCCGAAACAGGCGGTACCAAGTCCTCCGGTGATATGGGGTGGAAACTCCCAGCCAAACATTAAAACTTTCATTTATTATATTTCTTAAATATTTATATTCTATTATTATATGATTTTTTTCAGGAATTATCCGGCAACTGCTTTCATGGTATTGAACCGTTTCTGTATTTTCATTTAATACCGTTGTATTTTTCGATCAGGTAACCTATCCTGAGCAGTTCTGCAACGCTCCAAGCCTGCGAAGGTGCGCCCCCCGGCAAATAGGGCGGATCGCCGTCGTATAACTCTGAGATCGAGCCGATGCCATGTTCCATCATCACAGGTTCAAAACTTTCATAAAGCTGCTTGACATGAGGAAGTCCGTGTTTGGGATGAATTTTCAGGTAGGCTTCGGCATAATGTCCCAGCAGCCATGGCCAGGCCACCCCCTGATGATACGCCGAGTCACGTTCAGTCACATTACCCTTGTAGGAGCCTTTATATTCGGGCGACTTGGGTGAAAGGGTACGTAAGCCACGCCGGGTCAGTAATTCCCGTTCTGTTATTTGGAGAATGAGTTCACGTATCTGCTCACTGACAGGGCTGTAAGGCAGCGATGCAGCAAAAATCTGGTTAGGACGTACCGACCAGTCTTTATAGTTACCATGCACAAAATCACAGAGATATCCCATGTCTTTACTCCAGAATGTTTCTTTGAATGCAGCAGGAATAGTATCGGAAATATCCTTCCAGTCATCAACAAAATCCTTATCATTGGCCAGTTGGGCTACTTCAAGGGAAAACATAACAGCATTATACCACAGGGCATTGATTTCAACATCCAGGCCGATGCGCGGAGTCACCGGATTACCGTCAACAATGGCATCCATCCAGGTCAGAGCTTTTCCCTGCAAACCGGCATAAACCAGCCCGTTATCCTGCATTTTTATATTAAACTCACAACCATTACGATATCCGTAAAGGATGAGTTTCATCTTGCTTCCGTATTCACTCCAGATCTTTTTCTGAGTCTTTGTATAGATTGCATATTGCTGCAACGCCCAGAAAAACCATAAGGGAGCGTCAACCGAATTATAAGCAGAATCGTTACCGCTTCCGACATTAGGCAACAATGCACCATTGAGCTCAGAGAGCATATTATCGATGATTGCCTTGCATTTTCCCGGTTCATTAATGGCGAGTGTCAAACCCGGCAATGCGATAAAGGTATCGCGCCCCCAGCGGCCAAACCAAGGATAGCCGGCTATGATCTCCATCTTTTTATTACGGTTCACAAAAAATTGCAATCCTGAATTGATAAGGCAATTTTTAAAATTATCGCGCGGAATTCTTTTTTTGATCTCCGAAGAATACATCTGTTTCAATTTTTCTGTTTCAGCTTCTTCTATCCCAACAGAAAAAATGACACTTTCTCCTTTTTCTATATGAATTTCAAAATAACCCGGCACATACAGGTCTTCCTTAAAATCATAACCGCGTTCTTTTTCTTCCAGATACTCTATATCCTTGTTCCAGTGTGTGTTATGAATATATTTCGGTTTTTTTGAAAATTGCATATAAAGAGACGAATAGCCCGGATACATTTTAATTTTAATACCATTAGGTACTCTTTCATAGTTATCGTCAACAGATGTGTTTTCTTTGGTCAGGCCATGAACATTCCGGAAAGCCAGAAAGGGTTCAAATTTCAAGGTCGTTGGGGAATGGGCTTCTTCAAGGGTATATTTGATCAGAAACCTGTCTTTTTCCAGGCAGAACAGAAATTCCTTGGTAAGTGTAACACCTCCCACCCGGTATGTAAAACGGGGCATAGGTTCCATTTCAAGATTAGTGATATACTTATGCCCGCGAGGACTGTAAATGCCCCCCGGATAACGATGTATGCCAAGATGGAATTCTACGTTCTGCTGCACAATTGTTTCGTCGAGTGTTGAAAGCAACACATGATTACCACCGTCTATATCTGGCTGAGGCACAATGAATAAACCATGGTATTTGCGTGTATTGCAACCAATGATGGTCGAAGTGGCAAATGCACCTGCACGGTTAGAACGTATAAATTCTCTTTTTAATGCAAAGCACAGATTAACAAGCTGTTCCTTATCGAATTTTATGTAACTCATTGTAATAATGGAAAATAAACAATAATTCAAAAAATTGTGCAAAGTTACTTATTTTTAATAAATTACAAGTAATTTTTTTTCTTTTAACATTTCGGTGAAATAAAACATCTGTTGCAGCAGACAAGAAATGAAGATGTTTCATCATTAATTACTGCAAAATCAGGTAATAATATTTTACTTTTGCAAAACATTAATTTAATAAGAACGTTTAGTGTAAAAAAAAAGATGAAAAGAATCATCCGGTTAGCATTGTTCATAACATTTATTGGGTTTATATTATTTTTCTCCTGCAAAAAAGACACGCAGATCAATGACGACCCATCTGTAAAACTTATATTATCAACAGAATCCATTGTTTTCGACACGGTATTTTCTACGGTTGGTTCCACCACAAAAATGTTCTATGTAAAAAATCCGACGAGTGACAACCTCGTCATATCTTCCATACACCTGGCCGAAGGCACGGCTTCGCAATACACGCTTAATGTAGACGGCGTACCTGCCCAAACCATCAGTGATGTGGAACTGGCGCCCAACGACAGCATCTTTATTTTTGTCAAAGTCACGGTTGATCCTCAGAACAGCAATTCTCCAATGGTAGTGAGGGATTCCGTTATTTTCGAGTTGAACGGAAATGTGCAGGATGTGGACCTTACCGCATGGGGGCAGGATGCACATTATATTGTTGCTGACCATATGCTTGGGAATTATCTTCGTTACAAAATTGTTGCCGGTGAAAATGAAAACATCACCTGGGCCAACGATAAGCCCTATCTGGTGTACGGTTATGCCGTGGTGGATTCCACAGGGAAGCTCAATATTGACGCTGGTTGCAGAATACATTTTTATCATAATTCCGGACTTTGGGTATATAAAGGCGGTTCTCTCAAAGTAAACGGCGCTATGGCAGAACCGGTTACGTTCCAGGGCAGCCGGCTTGATGCTGAATACAAAGACATGCCCGGCCAGTGGGACAGAATATGGATCAATGAAGGGGCCGTAGATAATATAATTGATTACGCCATTATCAAAAACGGATTTATTGGCATACAGGCCGAAACCATGGCCGCTTCGATGGGAAACCGTCTGATTATCAGAAATTCTGTCATCCAAAACATGACGGGTATAGGCCTGTTGTCCCGTTTTTATAAAATCATCAGCGGAAACTGTGTCTTCGGCAACTGCGGGGGTTATTCGGTATGCCTTACCACAGGAGGCAGCTATGATTTCAGGCATTGCACCCTGGGAAATTATTACAATTACTCATCACGGCAAACTCCCTTATTGCTGATAACCAATTATTTTGAAGACCTCTCCAGTGGGATTACCTATACCGGCGATCTGGACTCGGCTTATTTCGGTAACTGTATCATTTACGGAAACAATACCGAAGAACTGATACTGGACAGTGTTACCGATGCTGTCTTTCACTATAAATTTGAGAACTGCGTGTTAAAATCCACCAATTACCAGGCAAACAGTAGTATCGTTAACAGCTTTTTCAACCAGGACGTGATGTTTAATAACTATGCCATGAATGATTTCAGCCTGAAACCGGGATCTTCAGCCATTGATGCCGGAAACATCAACATTATATATTCCTCTTTTGTTGTAAACCTGTATGAGGATATCAGAGGGAACAACCGCACGCTGAACCCCCCGCCCGACCTGGGGGCTTATGATTATAAACCCTGATCCTGTATCTTGTCCCAACATGATTCGCCCCAAAAAGCATTTGAATACTTTAAAATCATTTGACAAACTTTTTGATGAAACCTATATAAAAATCATCTTTAGAAGCCTGTATTTTATAATAACAGTTTTAATACTATCTTCTATTGCTTTTTACAACAAATTTCCTTTAGTTTATTCCGATTCGGGAACGTATTTGGATACTTCAATAAGTTTATACCCTCCGATTGACAGGGTGTTTGGATACAGTTTGTTTATCAGGATCGTAACATGGCAGGCAACAACCTGGACTATTATTTTGTTTCAAAACCTTATTATCAGTTATATTATATTCATTTTCTTAAAATTATTCATTAAGAACCGGCAACTATATCTGATCCATTTTATATCAATAAATGTTCTTCTTTTATGTTCATCGCTATGCTGGATTTCATGCCAGATCATGCCTGATATATTTATTCCGGCCATTGTCCTGGTATTAATGGTTTTTCTTCTACAGGAAAAATTAAACCGGAAGAATTATTTTATTTATTCACTGCTGATTGTTCTGTTTCTTATCTCTCATTTGGCCAATATTCTTTTATTTTTCCCGGTATTGATGAGTATCGGAATTATTTTTTTAATCAAAAGACCTCATCATGATATTTTAATAATCATTAAGAGACGGTTTTATGTTTTACTCATCACTGGAATAATTTCTGTTCTTTTCATCATGATTTACAATTTTGCATATACCAAAAGCTTCAAATTATCAACTTCATCCAACGTATTTTTAACAGCAAAATTTAACGACACAGGATTATTGAAACAGTTTCTCGACGATAATTGCATCAGCAATAATGAATATGTTTTATGTAAATACAAAGACAGTTTGCCTGAATCATCCAACGGGTTTTTATGGGGTAGCAGAAGTCCGCTGCATGGTTATAAAGAGCCGGATGAAATAGTTGAACACTGGTTATATGCTGATTCCGCCTATGCTCCTATTGTAAAAGGGATACTTCTGACGCCAGCATATTATCCAAAACTTGTGAATGATGCAGTGAAATACACCTGGTATCAACTGATTTCTTTTAAAACCACAGCCGGAGAAGTTGCCTTAGGCAAAAATTCCGCGCCATATTATCCTTACAGGGATCATTACAAAAATGAATTGAAACCTTTCCTACACAGTCTTCAAAATACCGGAGAACTACGTTCAGGTACTTTTCAAAAAATTTCCCATATTACGGTTTTTCTGTCGCTTATAATAATATTAACAGGGTTGTTTTTTGTAAAGCAAAATTTCACCATAAAAAGTTCAACCATAATAATTGCGCTAAGCATACTTCTGAATGCCTTCATTTCAGCAAATTTTTCGGTAGTAGAAGACAGGTATCAATCAAGAATTATCTGGCTGATACCCTTATTGGCAATAGTTTATTCAGTGCTGATCATAAAAAACATACGGGAAACAGAAAAAAAAATGAAATAAAATTATTTCAGCACTTCCATCATTTTCGTTCCGATATCTGCAGGGGAATCCACCACAAAGACTCCGGCAGTCCTCAGAGCAGCTTTTTTAGCTTCGGCAGTATCGTCCTTCCCGCCGATGATAGCACCGGCATGTCCCATGGTGCGTCCTTTAGGTGCGGTAGCGCCGGCAATAAAACTAACCACGGGCTTAGTGCCGTGTTCCTTTATCCATGCAGCGGCTTCTGCTTCCATGCTTCCTCCGATTTCGCCAATCATCACTATCCCTTTGGTGCCCTCGTCACTCATAAAAAGCTTTATAGCATCCAATGTAGTTGTTCCGATAATAGGATCGCCGCCAATGCCTATGCCTGTCGACTGCCCCAGCCCGCATTTAGTGATCTGGTCAACGGCTTCGTAGGTGAGTGTTCCCGAGCGGGAAACGATGCCAACCACTCCGGGCGTATGTATAAAACCGGGCATAATGCCTATCTTGGTTTCGCCGGGAGTGATGATACCCGGACAATTAGGCCCTATCAGGCGACAGTCTTTATCTGAAAGATAATGTTTTACCTTTACCATATCCTGAACAGGTATTCCCTCGGTAATACATACGATCACCTTTATTCCTGCATCGGCGGCTTCCATCACCGCATCGGCAGCAAAAACCGGAGGCACAAATATGATAGAAACATTGGCTCCCGCCTTTACCACCGATTCTGATACGGTATTGAACACCGGTAAGCCCAGGTGCAGCTGCCCTCCTTTGCCAGGCGTTACCCCGCCAACCACATTGGTACCGTACTCAATCATCTGCGTCGCATGATAGGTTCCTTCGCTGCCTGTAAAGCCCTGAACCACAACTTTTGAAAATTTATTTACTAAAATGCTCATAGTCTTTCATTGTTTGATGTTCAAAAATAATTATTAATCATTAATGTAAGCCGGAAACATAAAATATTTTCTCATCACCATCTATTATTTTACCAACTCATAAAGCACGAAAATCTAAAAAATATCAGGTTTTCTCATTTTTAAAACAATATTTCTTTATGAATAGGCGATTTACGATTTTGCGATCAAATCATTTTATGACGTACTGAAACTAATTATACCGCATAAGTTTTGTGGATGATTTCACTTGCTTGTATTTCTGTCCTGACGGATATTTTTCAAAAGGCATAACCCTGTCTGCATATCAGCAGACAGGAAGGCAAAGAATCATATCATTACAGTGCATCTATGTTTCGTACTGAAACGGCGGGTTAGGGTAAATGCATGGACTATCTGGAATTATTATCTGGCATTAATTTTTTTGATGCCGGATTTGACCGGTGCAGAGCACCGTATCCTTTGTAAAAAACTATATACGTTTGAAAAATAAGGTACAGCGTACCGTAATATCAAACACCTGATTATAACCGATACATCCATGCTTTGATGCATACCAATTGTTTTCACGCCCCCAAGGAGGTATTTATGCCTGTTATTGTTATGCATCTTGGGCATAAAATGTTTACCAATGGAACCATATCCGACTATATAAATTAATTATGTATGTGGCAGATATAATATTTCGGTGCTCTGCACCTAACTTTTTTTGTGGGGTATTACTGCTTACAAATATTTCGGGGCACTGCCCCTGTTAACGTAAATTTCCTCTGTATTGTTAGAATGAATACGATGTTTCTTTCCTTACTCAAAGTAACAATCTTTTCTTTTATCACGTCAAAAAAAAGAAATTACCGAATTTGCCTGAGATTTGCTAATTACAGATTTTTTTGAGTATCTTTACTTTGAAAATCCATTTAAAAAGAATTATATGAAAAAATCAATCTTTGCCATGGTAGCCTTGGTCTCCCTGATAGTTTTTCAATCTTCAGGCCAAAAAGTAAGTACCGAATTCAGGCTGACACTGCGCGACGGAAGTGTCATGACCGGGACATCCTCTTTGAGCAACATAAATCTTGTTACTGCCTGGGGCGCGCTCAATATTCCGTTAAAGAATGTGAGCCAGGTATTTTTTGGCGTACTGCCTGATAACAGTCAAAAAGAAAAGATAAAAGCACTGGTCGTTGACATGAACAATTCTACAGAAGATATCCGGAAAAAAGCATATGAATCGCTGGTCTCGATGAGTGTAAACTGTGTTCCCGTGCTGGAAGACATCATAAATTCCGAAAGCTACATTCCTGCAACAAGTGAAGATTACACAGCCGAGATGGCGCTTAACGAAATGAAAGCGACTTATAACTATGATGAAGCTTCGGTGGGCGATGATATTGTTGTTACTGACAATTCATACCGTATTGGCGGTACCTATAGTATAAAGAGCATTTCACTGAAAACTGAATATGGCAGTCTGGAAATACCCAGGGAGAAAATCACCAGCATAGATGTATTTTATAAAGGTGGCGATGCCACTGAATCATCATTTACGCTGTTTGCCAACAAGCACATCAGTGGAAATACCAGCGGAGGATGGCTCAAAACCAATATCTATGTTAAAGGCGGACAAAAGATCAGCATTACCGCAAGCGGGGAAATAACCCTTGCCAGTTTATCGGGATATAAATACAAGCCCGACGGCAAATCTTCGGGATCAGGTGGAGAAAACTATGATTATGATAGTGACTATTCCGTAACTTCGGTTACCACCTATCCCACTTATGGCAACGTTGTATTCAAGGTAGGTGAAAGCGGGACAGTAATGAAAGCCGGAGCATCATACAAAGGCACGGTGACGGGAACCGGATATCTGTTTCTTTCCATTTACGAAACGGTATATAATGCTTCCAATACAGGGACTTACCAGGTCAGAGTAAAATTGTATTAAAGATCTGTTCTGTTCAGTACAAGAATTTTTAAACGCTCACCCTCCTATAAACATCCGTATCTCTTCGATAAAATATAGCGCCATACGGGGTTTGATCGCTATGGTGAAAAGAACGCCGAAAACAGCACCCCAGAAATGGGCATCGTGCCCTATATTGTCCCTGCCTCTTTTTCCCATATAGGCAGAATAGATCAGATAAAGGATTCCGAAAATAAATGCAGGTATGCCTATGGGAACAGGAAAGATCATGATTTTTCCTGTCGGGTAAAACAAGATGCTTGCAAATACCACAGCGGAAACGGCGCCCGAAGCACCGACAGCATTGTAATACGGATCGTTTTTATGTTTGCCGAACGATGGCAGCACAGAAATAATTATGGCTCCAATATACAACAATATAAAATAATAATATCCTTTCAGGTCAAAAAGCTGACAATAACCGTCAATTACAGTGTTACCGAAAAGATACAACACATACATGTTGACAAAAAGGTGTAACCATCCGGCATGCAGCAGTGCATAAGTAAAAAAACGATACCATTGTTTTGAGTGTAAGGCCAGATAAGGATTGAACTTCAGCCTGTAAAACAGATCGGAATTGGTCATGGCAATTACTGAAATTATTGCAGTAATCGCTATTATCACAAGTATTATGGTCATAGTATCAGATAAATAACATTACAAAAAAACCTTTCAGAGGTTCTTACCGGTAAGTTCAAATTTATAAATATGTTTTCCAGCGTTATGCATCATCATGTTTTTTGAAAATCTTATAATTCCCAAAATGCATTTTCTGAAGGCGATACATGATCGAGGTCTGAAGCACGCCCAACCCGTATTTGCTGCTTCTCCGGAAATTAATGGATGAAGCTTCCGGGAAATATTTGGTCGGGCAAGTCACCTCGGCAATCTCATAACCGGCATAAAATATCTGGGCAAGCATCTGGTTGTCGAAAACAAAATCATCGGAATTGGCATGAAAATTAATATCTTCTAAAACTTTTCGCGAAAATGCCCTGTAACCCGTATGATATTCCGACAGTTTCTGCCTCATCAATGTATTCTGAAATAGTGTCAGGAAACGGTTGAAAACGTACTTATAATAAGGCATGCCTCCCCGCAAAGCTCCCCTGCCCAGTATCCGCGAGCCAAGGACTACCTGGTACAGATCATTTCCTATAATATATACCATCGAAGGGATGAGCTTCGGGGTGTACTGATAATCGGGATGGAGCATCACTACAATGTCAGCACCGAGTTTAAGAGCCAGGTCGTAACAGCTTTTCTGATTGCCTCCGTAACCTTTGTTTTTCTCATGTTTGATGACATGCTTGATACCCAGCTCATGAGCTTTGTCAACTGTACGGTCCTTACTGGCATCATCCACCACTATAACGTCATCCACCAGATCAAAAGGAATCTCACGATAGGTGATCTCCAGCGTCTTTTCGGCATTATAGGCCGGCATTACCACTATGACCTTTTTTCCCTGTATCATGCTGACAAAAATAATATAATTAGTGTGAAAAATTGTAAGAAACTGTTTTGAATTGACGAATTATTTTTTAATATCGTTCTTTGTGAAAGGAAAATCAATTCGTCAGCCCTTAATCCCAAAGGACAAATTAATTTTCTGCACCCGCCTGACCGGTGTAGTTGGGAAGGCGCACTTCGAGACAGGGAAGATTTTGAAAATCAACACCATATAAAACACATAATCCGGATCAATACGTATCTTAATGAAAAGGTTTTTAAAGCAACTGATAAATGATTAACTTTGTAAGTAAATTTTGAAACCTATTACAGCCATGAGTTTAAAACACACCTTCAACCAGAACGATACGGTATGCGCTGTATCAACCCCTGCAGGTGTTGGCGCTATAGCGTTGATACGCATCAGTGGAACAAAATCGTTCGGCATACTCCGGAAAATATTTGTTCCTGCACAAAAGTTTTCCGAACAACCGATGCCCGTCCGTACCCTGCATTACGGTAAAATTGTTTTTAAGGATGAAACCATAGATGATGTTCTGGTAAGCATTTTCCGCGCCCCACATTCGTACACCGGAGAAGATATGGCGGAGATCAACTGCCATGGTTCGATGTACATCCAGAAAAGAATAATGGAGGTGTTGCTGGCCTCCGGTGCCCGGCTGGCCTCGGCGGGAGAATTCACGTTAAGGTCATTTATGAACGGCAAACTCGACCTGGCCCAGGCCGAAGCTATTGCCGACCTGATTTCTGCCACATCAAAAAATGCCCACGACCTGGCACTGAGCCAGATGCGTGGCGGATTTTCCGATAAGATCAAAGAACTTCGTGCGAAACTGCTCCGTTTCGCATCGATGATAGAACTGGAACTGGATTTCAGCGAAGAAGATGTAGAGTTTGCAGACCGGCATGAACTACAACATTTAACTAATGAAATGAAAAATGAGGTACAAGCCCTGCTTGACTCATTCTCGCAGGGTAACGTGCTGAAAAACGGCATCCCTGTGGCCATCATCGGCAAGCCCAATGTGGGGAAATCTACGCTGCTGAACGCCCTGCTGAACGAAGAACGCGCTATCGTATCCGAAATACCGGGAACAACACGCGACACCATAGAAGATACCCTGACGATCCGTGGCGTGACATTCCGGTTTATCGACACTGCCGGACTCAGAAAATCTACTAATGAGATTGAACAGCTTGGAATCGAAAGAACCTATCAAAAGATCAACCAGGCACAGGTGATTCTCTATGTGATTGATATCTCGCAGACTACCGTGGACGACATTAAGAACGACCTGGCCGATTTCAGACAGCATATTTCCGACAACGAAAAAAAGTTCATTGTGATCGCCAACAAAATTGACCAGTTGGTAAAAACACCGGTGAAATTCCGCGAGTTGGTTGAGCTGGAAACGATTTTTGTGTCAGCTAAACGGAAAGAGAACATCAGCCAGATCACCGATTCCTTATTGCGTTCGGTAAATATCGCAGACGTTGCCGACCGTGCAGTCGTCTCCAATATCAGGCATTACGAAGCGTTAAACAGAACCTTGCTTGCCCTGGTCAACATTGGCAACGCTCTCGAAGAGCATGTTTCCGCCGACCTGCTCAGCACCGATATCCATGCTGCGTTGCATTTTCTGGGCGAGATCACCGGAGAGATCACCACGGAAGATCTGCTGGGAGAGATTTTTGGTAAGTTTTGTATCGGAAAATGACTAAAGAAATAATCGGAAATAATCGGAAAACAAAATCGTTGTAAATAAGCCATTTACAATAATTCATTTTTCATTTTTTTGCATATTTTCCTATTTTGTGTCAAATATATTTAGTATATTTGGTCACAAATAAAATATTTGTGTCTATTTGTGTCTATAAAATCTAAAAACAAATATTCGATGTCCGCTTATGTCCATTTATGGTATGTCTATGTCCGCTTATTATGACTTCAACAAGAAATTACAACAAAATTTGCCTGTTTTGTAGAAAAGAATTTAAGGCACAAAAAAGAACAACAAAATTCTGTAGTCATAATTGTGCTTCAAGAGCATATAAAGTAAATAAAAGGAATGAAACTCAAATTGAAGTAAACTTTGAAGAGTATGTGAAAAATCAACTTAATATTCATACTGAAATATTAAATATTATTCAAAATTCATTAAGTCAATTAATACAATTCAATAGAACTATAAAAGCAGAATATATGCCCGTTGAAGATTTCTGCAAAATAAAAGGTATAAGCCGGAAAACCTTAAGCCGTTGGATAAAAGATAATAAAGTAGAAACAAAACAATTAAGTACTCGCAAATATCTAATAAAATCATAAATATGAAAGTAAATACTTATTTAAGACCCGCAAAAGATGGCAGAAGCCATATTTATTTGGACTATTATGTAAACGGAAACAGAATGCGAAAAAAGACAGGATTGTTTATTTATGACAAACCTAAGACAAAATCTGAAAAAGATCATAATAAAGAAAATAATATTATGATTGAAACTATGAAAGCTGAATTAACATTGAAAATTCAGCGAAATGAAATCGGTTTTGAAACAAATAAAAAAAAGGAAAGCGACTTTATTAAATATGTAAAACGGATAGTTGACGAAAGAGAAAAACGAGAAACAAATTATGATGGTTGGAGAAGTGCATATAAACACCTATCTGAATTTAGTCCTAACGGACTACATTTTAATC
The DNA here is from genome assembly GCA_035389045.1 of Bacteroidales bacterium. Taxonomy (GTDB): domain Bacteria; phylum Bacteroidota; class Bacteroidia; order Bacteroidales; family CAIWKO01; genus CAIWKO01. The sequence continues at coordinate 30,324 of DAOORA010000045.1, forward strand.
AATTAAATGTAGATTATTTAGAAGATTTCAAACAGTATCTATTAAAAGATCTTAAAGGCACATCAGCACAAAGATATTTTAATTTAATAAAACATGCAGTTCATGATGCTTTTAGAGACAGACTAATAAAATATGACTATGCATACAATGTTGAATCCCCAAAAAGTGAAGAACCAATAAAACAATATTTAACTGATAAAGAACTCTTTCTTTTGTATAATTCAGAATGTAAAAGTCCAATCTTAAAAAAAGCTTTTTTGTTTAGTTGTCTTACAGGTATGGCTTATGCTGATATTATGAAAATTCATTGGAATAACCTATCAAAAGATAATGATGGCAAATGGCAAATTATATTTCACAGAAAAAAAACAAAAGGATTGCAATACCATCAAATATCTGAAGAAGCAATAGAATTATTAGGAGAAATTCAGAAAAATGATGAAAAAGTTTTTAAAAGTTTAAGATATAACTCATGGATGAATGTAATTTTAAGAGATTGGGTATATGGAGCAGGAATAAAAAAGGTAATTACATTTCATTGTGCAAGGCATACTTATGCAACTATTTTATTAAATAAAGGTGTTTCATTATCCGTTGTTCAAGAATTATTAGGCCATCAGGATATTAAAACAACGAGAGGATATGCCAAAGTAATGGATTCAAATAAAAGAACTGCATCAGAAATGATAACATTAAAACCTAAAAATGAGGAAAAATAAAATACTTACTTTTTACAATTCCAAAATGGCTTTATATGAATTTGTTGAGGGCAATTATTCAATGTCGCCCAATAAACCTAAACTATTTATGGAATATTTGAAGAAAAAACCTTTATATAACAATATTGAAATCATTGATGATTATAAACCATTTGGAATTAATGATTTTTTAATAGCACATACAGAACAATATGTTAATGCTTTTTTCAAAGGTAAAAAGCCATTATGTGAAAGTAACGGATTAAAATGGAGTGAACAATTTGCTGAAAGTGTTACCTATACCAATGCTTCTTTATATAATGCTATAAGAACAAGCGTTGAAAAACCTGAATCTATTTGTTTTTCGCCGACAAGTGGCTTTCATCACGCAAGACCCAAAAGCGGAAGTGCTTTTTGCACATTCTCTGGACAAGTACTTTCATCCATAAAGGTTTACAGAGAATTGGGGGCAAAAGGTGCATATATTGATTTAGATGGTCATTTCGGTAACAGTATTGAAGATAGTAGAGAATTTGTAAAAGATTTGAAAAATGCTATTCCATTGGGTTGTAACATCAATCCATCATTTGAAAAACAAGCATATTTAAAGGATTTAGAAATAAAATTGGAAGAATTAAAACAAAAAATTGTTTCTAATGAAGTAAATTATGTTGTTCACTGTAAGGGTGCTGATTCTCACGAATTAGATGACATGAGAGGACAATTAAATACGAAACAATGGTTACAAGCAAGCGAAATGGTTTATTCATTTATAGAGAATACAAGTAAGCTCATAAACAAACCAGTTCCTTTGACAATATGCCTTTTCGGTGGATATAGAAGAAATGAATACAATAAAGTTCTTGCATTACATTATAAAGATTTAGAAATTTGTACGAGTATATTTTGTAGTTAAAATTATCATATAGTTAAATGGATAAAAATGGATAAAAGAAACGACATTGAAATTATAATAAATCATTTCCTTGCTTGTACTATTCAACCCATTGAATTTATTGAGGATTTATTATATGACCTTGATTCATTTGAAAAGAAAGAAAATCTTATTATAGACTTAAAAAGGTTTTTAAAAAGCAATAAACTGAACAGTTCCCTTAAATCATTTTATGAAAATCAAATACAAAGCATTCCAATTGATTCAGGTTTGATTAAAAATAAAGATATGACATCAATCGCACATCTTGAAGAAATTGAAATTTTAAGAACAGAAGCTTTTGACAAACGAGTTAAGGAATTAAATTCATTATCTCATGAAGTATTAGAGGAGGTATTAGATTCTTTTAGAAATTCTGATAAAAAAATAAAATTAATATCAGGATTAAACTATCAAGGCAAGGCAAAAAATCAACTTGAAAATTTTCATAGATCATTAATAAACCACAAATACATTGATGATATAAGATATGCGGAATTTTCAAAGTTCTTTAAAAAAGAATTTAAACCCAATGAAAATAAGTTATTTTGGAAGACTAACCTTAATGATTTGTATTATTTATTTATGAAAATTAGAAAGTACAAAAATACCTTTATTTTTAAAAGAAATAATTATCGAGATATATTACCATTTATGTTTTTATGGGAAAATGAAGAAAAAGAAATTGTCGCTTTAGACCCGAAAACATTCTCTCAGAATAATAAGAAACCCAACAACACTTCTTTATTAGATAAAATATTTGAGCATCTACTCTAAATCCATTTTTTTTTATCTTTAGGGTAATTTTAAATCATACTATTTCAAAGGGCATCGAAGCCCTTTTTTATTTTACACTCTAACATCAGCTTTAGAGTAAGAATACAGCAAAATAGTGTAGTAAAATTGCACCATCAAACTATACAATGATGGGCATAGAAGCACTTTTCAACGAATTACAAATTATAAAATCAATGCTTGAGAATATTAGTTCACAAAGCAAAGAGTATTATAATATAAAAGAAGCATCAGAATATTTAAGTATTTCTGAAAGCACATTATATAAGCTAACCTCATCAAAATCCATTTCATATTATCAGCCAAATGGCAAACTAATTCTTTTTAAGAAATGTGATCTTGATTCCTATATCGAAAAAGGTCGGAAAAAGACCTATGAAGAAATCAAAGAAGAAGCAAAAAGCCGAATTAAAAACTTAAAAACATTTTAACATGATAGACTTTGTTCATTTACATAGCAAAATAGATGATTATAGAAAATATCTTAATGACGATAAATTCCAGTTTGTTGAAGGTATTGTGCATAAATCAAAAAAACGCCTCCCCTACTTTTGGTTTAATGATATTCATTCCCATTTAATTTATAAGGTCGGTTATAGCAATTGGCTTGATATTACAGGTAGCATTACAAAACATTGGTATCATGAAAATTATACCAATTTACCATATTCTGACCTTTGTTGTGCAATACATTCTTTGGCTGACACTTTAAATAAACGCCCAAACGAGCTGTTTCTCCGCTCTTTTGAGTTCGGGTTGAATATCCACATGTTTAAGAACAAAAGTGCTTTAGAACTGACAGAATTAGCGCTCAATTATAAGAATAATTTTTTTGAAAACATTTCAAACAACAATAAATACCCAAGTATTGGAATAAAATGCAAGCTACAAGAATATGAAATAAAGATTTACAGTAAATCAATTGAGTACAATTTGCCATTTGAACTTTTAAGATGTGAAATAAAGGTTAAAAAAATGCGGTGGGTAAGAAAACATCAAATAGAAACACTTGAAGACCTTACCAATAAAGACAAATTAAATGCTTTAAAGCACAATTTAATTGATTCAATTAATGACATTACATTTTACGATGATACAATTAAAACTGGGTTACTTATTCCAAGAGAGCATAAATTATGTTTGAATTGGCAAAGTGAAATTTATAGAAAGAACCTATTAAAATACTGTCCAAAAAAGTTTGAGTATCAAAAAACCAAAATTAATTCAATACTTGAAAAGAATGGAAAAATGCACCTTAAAAGAAATATAAAAGAACAAATTACAAAATCTTGGGAAAACCTTTTAAACCTATAATAATATGAAAACAAAATTCAAAATGGATAAAGAAAATAAAGAGTTTAATTTTGCTCATGAAGTAGTAAATGAATATAATCGAAACCTGTTTTTAACAGGAAGAGCAGGTACTGGAAAAACAACATTTTTAAAATATCAAAAGAAAAAATCAAACAAAAAGATGATAATTGTTGCACCAACAGGTGTCTCGGCAATAAATGCAGGGGGAGTAACAATAAATTCATTTTTTCAAATCCCATATACGCCTTTCCCCCCTAATGATATTAGGTTACAACCTGAGACGTACATAAAAAAAGATAATATTTTTAAATCATTTATTTTTAATAAAGAAAAGTTACAGATAATTAAAAATTTAGAATTATTAATAATAGACGAGATTTCAATGGTCAGATGCGATACAATGGATGTAATTGACAGTATTTTAAGACATTTTAGGAATAGTGATGAACCTTTTGGAGGTGTTCAAGTTTTAATGATTGGCGATCCATATCAACTTTCACCTATTGTAAAAAAAGAAGAATGGGATATATTAAAAAAGCATTACAAATCACCCTATTTCTTCAGTTCCAAAGTAATTACAAGATGTGATTATATTTATCTTGAACTGAAAAAAATCTACAGACAAAAAGATTTGAAATTTATTAAATTACTAAATTGTGTAAGGGAAAATATAATGACAGAAAATGAACTTTTCACATTGAACAGTAGAAATAACTTAAATTACAAAGGCGACTTAAATAAATATATATTTTTAGGTACTCATAACAAACAAGTAGATGAAATTAATCAAAATGAATTAAATAATATCGATAGTGAGCAATTCTGTTACGATGCAGAAATAAACGGTGAAATTGATAATGGAAGTATAACTGCGCCACACAAGCTTTGCTTAAAAGTTGGCGCAAGAGTGATGTTTTTAAAAAATGATAATTCAGAAAATCAATATTACAACGGAAAATTGGGAAATATAATAGAATTGAACGATGAAAAAATTATTGTTATATGTGATGATGGTATTAAAGTTAATGTTAAAAAATCTCGATGGGAAAACTTTCAATACTCATTTGATGATAAAAAAGGCAAGGTTATTGAAGAAACAAAAGGTACATTTTTGCAATATCCTTTGAAATTGGCTTGGGCGATAACAATACACAAAAGTCAAGGGCTGACATTTGAAAAAGTAATAGCAGATTTAAATGACGCATTTGCAGAAGGGCAGGTTTATGTAGCATTAAGCCGCTGCACTTCATTGGAAGGGCTAATATTAAAGTCGAAAATTAAAAGTAGCAACATTAAACTTTCAAAAGAGGTTGTAGAATTTGGAAAGGTAAAAGAAGGACGCATACAAGTATAACAAGTATAAATTGAAATAAAACTTTATCTAACAGCTTTTGTCACGCTAAGGGTATAAATAATCAAAAACATAATTAAATGCCCTCTAATTGTCAGAAACGAGGCAAATAGAGGGCATTTTGATTTATTAACAATAGAAATATTAAAAATTATTTCTAAATATTGTGATCATACCCGAATGGATAGGGAAAAGATTTTTAACAGTATTAAAAAATAAGATCAGGATAAAGGATATATAAAATATCCTCGAAATCTTTGTCTCTATTATGAACCTGAGTGGATAATTTTTCATAGTTTAAATGGAAAGTATTATTTATATCTGCCTTAAATAATGAATCGTACAATTTATAATGACTGGAGTTTCCTCAAAATTTCCTGACTGATTGTACTACTTAAAAGAATAACAGC
>DAOORA010000046.1:0-35590 GCA_035389045.1 Bacteroidales bacterium
AAATTAAACATCAAAAAAATCTGCGAAACTTAAGTTTATAATAGTGCCGATTTGGCTGTTAGTGTTGTAACGACAGGCCAAAAGGTACGCGCGGCAGTCAGTCGTACCACCACTACAGCCACAATAGTTGCGCGAAGGCATATGTGGCATTCAGCTCTGCAGCCTCTAATGTTACAGGGCAGAGCGCATGTAAAACTAAGGCTGTAACGCTTTCAGGTATGCGGGATTGACCTCGGCGCCCGATTTCTGTGCCGTCAGTGCATCGGCCAGCGCCCGTGATTTGTCCTGAAGACCGTACCATGAATAGGAGCGCGAAAGATAATAAATTCCGCTGGGGTCAAGGTTGATGGCCTTATCAAAATCTTCCAGCGATTCTTTAAATTTTTTCAGACGTTGTTTGTTTACACCGATATTGTTATAAATACTTGCATCGTCGGGTTTTATTTTCAGGTACTGATAGTAATCTGCTATGGCTTCTTCATACCTGCCCAGCATCTCGTAGGTCAGCGCCCGGTTCGAATACGTATTTTCTTTATTGGGATTCAATTGAAGGGCTATGTTAAAATCTTTCAGGGCGTCTTCATAATGTCCGGTGCGGGCCAGCGCCGAACCCCGGTTGCCCCAGGTTTCAGGGTTTTTCGGATCAAGTTCAAGGGCTCTGTTGAAATCCAGTATGGCCAGGCTGTCTTTATTGGTGAAAAAATATAAAGCGCCCCGGTTGTGGAATGCCAGCGCATAGGTGGGATCCGTCTGTATGGCGTTGTTGTAATCTGCCAGCGCCTTGTCGTACTCCTTTCGCTGACGGTATTCATAACCCCTGTTGACCCACATCAGTGGTACAGGGTATTTGTCGACCACATCGGTGGTGATACTGATGGTGTTTTTCCAGACCTTATTACGGCTATATGTCAACACAGAAGTGATAAAAAAGAAAACGATGAAGGCAGCCATAACAAGCACTGGTTTAACCAGTTTTTTTTCCATCAGCCGGTTCAGGCCTGCTGCCACCATGAAAAAAATGCCTATGCTGCCCAGGTAAACGTATCGGTCGGCCATAACGGTAGGGCGGACGGCAACCACCTGAAGCGCCAGGGAGAAGATCATGTTTATCAGAAAGAAAAGTCCCCCGAAGATGATGAATTTGTTTTTCATTTTTATGGCCCAGGCATACAACCCGCAAAGGATCAGCAAAGCCAGGGGAAACAGCAGATACAGCGCCATGGACTTATGGAGCGAAAAATAGGGATAGTATAGCGATAATTTGAAAGGAACAAATAGTTTCACGATATACATGCATAATGCGTAGCTGGCGTAGATCATCCGGTCATAAAAACCAAAAGTTGTGGTTATTATGATGTCTTTGTTCGATTTGGTAGCCGCCATGGTCACCAACCCAAAAGCCAGTGAAATAAGAAAGTAGGGGAGTTTTTCGAGTATCACTTTCCGGCTGATGAGTTTACGCTTGTAATAAATATCTGTGGCAACGATGGCCAGGGATAGTGATACCGCCTGTTCTTTACAAAAGCAGGAGATAAAAAACATGAGTATCGAAAGGATGAAATACCGTATTTTTTTTGTTTTAAGATATTGAACATACAGGATCAGTGAGGAAAGGAAAAAAATACTGTACAGGCATGTTTTATATACAGCGGCCAGCCAGGCAACCGATTCGACCTGCAGGGTGGCGATACCGAACAATGCGGCGGTAGCAAAAGCAACGCGGAAATTCTGGCCCAGCGACCAGATAAATTTAAAAACGAGCATGGTGGTGATCAGGTGCATCAATACGGCTATCAGGTTGTACAGGAATGGGTTGAACCCCGTGGCCATCCGAATCAATCCATAAACCAGGGTAGGGACAGGAGAATACTGTGCTTCATAAAAACTGCTGAAAATGTAGGGCAGGTGTGAGAAACTGAAATTCGCGATGTTGGGATTTTTGGTGATGTACAGGTCATCATCATAGTTGATGAAATCTTTGTTCAGGGCCGGCAGGTATGCGATAAAAATGGCCACAAGCAATGCCAGAAGTATCAGAAGCTGTTGCTTGCTGAACTGGGCAGACTCATTTTTTTTGCGAACCGTAGTTTTTTGCAGTTTGGTTTTTTGAATTTGTTTGTTCTTATGCTGGCTCATGCAATGCTAAAGTTTTGTCCTGACAAACATAATGAAAATCCCGGAATAATATCGTGATGATTTTTCAATAAATGTGTGAAATGCCTCAGTAAGAAAATCTGTTGTCTAAACTATGTGCGAAATGCACTCTGAGGAGTATCCTCGTGGCCCACCTCGTATAAAAATAATTCCCTTTTATAAAAAATATTTTATTATTTTTGATTTTAAAAGACAAAATTTTATTTTTCAGAATTTTACATTACAGATACAGTAAAATTTATGCTGGTGGTATGATGTTGTCATATTTATAGATAAGTTGTGCCTCATGCTAAGAAAACCGACAGTGTACCAAATGACAGGAAAAATGATTAAATTTGTTGATTAAAGTACAAGGAATTAGAATGAAAGAAAAACTGACAATAGACAAACTAAAAACAGAAGCCAAAGCGTTTTGCATTGCAGAATCGAAAATTCAAAATAAATCACTTTTTGGGGTAACTGACGGAAAAGCAGTAGGAACACATATCGAACATAAGTTTCAAGAGCAATTAAACTCAAAATACAAAACAACAATTGGTTCATCCGCAAATGGAATTGATTTACCATCAGAAGAAGTTTTGACAGATATTAAGGTTACATCAATTAAACAACCGCAATCATCTTGTCCGTTTAAAGATGCAAAACAAAAGATTTTTGGACTTGGGTACAACTTACTTGTTTTTGTTTACGACAAAATAGATGACCCAAAAACAAAAACCGCTAAACTTGACTTTGTTAGTTGCTCATTTATTTCAAAAGAACGGACAGCCGATTATACAACAACGTATCGTTTACGTGAAATGATAAAGGATAAGGCTAATGTTGAAGATATTGTTGCATACCTGAACGATAAAAATATTCCAGCCGATGAAATAACTCTGAATCAGTTGGCAAAACAAATTCTGAAAACGCCGCCAGTTCAAGGATATTTGACCATTTCAAACGCTTTACAATGGCGACTTCAATACCAGAGAGTTGTTGCACTTGACAAGGCAGTACAAGGAATTAGTAAAGTAATTGATAAAGTGGCCAAGTAATGAGAATATTTGAAGCAAATATTTCATTGCAAGTTTGCACGTTTTTAAAAGTCTTTTTAAACAATACTTCGTCTTTTGAACATGCCAATCAAAAAATGTTAAATGCCTTTGGCATCAATATTTTTTTTGAAAATGATGATGATTTTCAAGGACTGAAAGAATCTGTTTCTATTGTTGCCACAAGTTCAGTTGAAGAGCCTGACCGTGCAGAATATGGAGATTTCCAAACTAATAAAGATTTAGCAAATAAGGTTGCAAAGCATTTGGTAAAAAGGAATATATCCCCTGAAATTGTTATTGAGCCAACATGCGGAAAAGGTAATTTTATAATTGCTTCTTTATCTAATTTGAAGGCGGTTAAGAAAGTATTTGGAATCGAAATTTACAAACCTTACGTTTGGGAAACTAAATTTAGTATTCTCGATTTTTTTCTTTCAAATCCCGACAGTAACAAACCAGAAATAACAATCATACATGGCAGTATTTTCGATTTTGATTTTAAAAATATTTCTAAACAGTTTCCAACTGAAAAATTATTAATAATTGGAAATCCACCTTGGGTAACAAACTCAAAATTAGGTAGTCTAAATTCGTCTAATCTTCCAAAAAAATCAAATTTCAAGAACCAAAACGGGTTAGATGCAATGACAGGCAAAGGTAATTTTGATATTGCCGAATATATTACTTTAATGCTTTTAGATGCTTTTCAAACTCATAACGGTTATTTGGCGCTATTGGTAAAAAACTCAGTGGTAAAAAACATCGTTTTTGACCAAAAAGACAAATGGTATAGAGTTGGTGAAATTGAAAAATATTGCATTGATAGTAAAAAGGAATTTAATGTTTCAGTTGAAGCATCGTTGCTTTATTGTCAACTCAATTCAACCCCAAGTTTTGAATGTATTGAATTTGATTTTTATAGTTCAGAGAAAAAATCAAGTTTTGGATGGCTTAATACTAAGTTTGTATCTAATCTTGCTGATTATAATGAAACGAAAGAGATTGATGGCGTATCTCCTTTTGAGTGGAGGCAAGGCATAAAGCACGATTGTTCAAGTGTAATGGAGTTAGAAAGAATAAACGGTCATTTTATAAATAAACTTTCGGAAGAAATCACACTTGAAGAAGATTTAATATATGGGTTTCTAAAAAGTTCTGATTTAAAAAATACAGTAATTAAAAATACAAGAAAACATGTTATTGTAACTCAAACAAAAGTAGGACAGGAAACTTCGTATATTCAACATTTGTATCCTGATACTTACAATTATTTAAAAGCAAACATTTCTTCTTTTCAAGCAAGGAAATCCGGTATTTATAAAGGAAAACCGTTGTTCTCAATTTTTGGAATAGGAGATTATTCTTTTAAACCCTACAAAGTGGCAATTTCAGGTTTGTACAAAACATATCATTTTACATTAGTATTGCCACAAAATGACAAACCTGTAATGTTAGACGATACTTGTTATTTTATAGGATTTGATAAAATTGAATTTGCTGTTTATGCAATCATACTTCTCAATTATAGAAAATCAGAGGAATTTTTGAAATCAATTACGTTTTCTGATGCAAAAAGAGTTTTTACCAAAGACCTTTTAATGCGCTTGGATTTATTAAGTATCTCTAAGGCTATCACACAAAAAGAAATTGAAGAAGAGATAATTTATTTAAACGACAAATATAGTTTAAGTGTAAACCTTTCTCATTGGGACAGTTTTATTAACGAAATGACACCTAAGAAAGAAAAACAATTGAAAATGTTCAATTGAAAAGAAAGCACGAAGGCATGGCACAGCCGTTAGTTTTATTAAATATAATGATGAGAAACTTATTCCATATTCTGCCTATTACTTTTTTTCTATTTTCTTCATTGAGTTTTTCGCAAACCATTGAATGGGGAATTAAAATTGGTGGATCATATGAGGATGTAGCATTTGATATAGTTAAAGATTCTTCGGGAAATACCTATGTTACAGGTGGATTTTCAAATTCAGTTAATTTCAACCCTAATGGTTCACCTTATTTAATTAATGCAATTGGTGTAAATTCAAGTGATGCGTATATTGCAAAGTATAATAAATATTTTGATCTATTATGGGCATTTTCATTAGGCACCAGTTCTTGGGAAAAAGGAGCAAAACTATTGGTTGATGATTCTTTAAATGTTTATTTGATAGGAGAAGGTTTTGGAAATATTGATTTTGATCCTTCGATCGGTACAAATTTCTTTGATTGTTCTCCTACAAACGCATTCATAGCTAAATATAATAAAGATGGAGTTTTTAAAGCTGTTAACCGCATTTCATCAATTTCAATGTACCCTCCCAATTCTAATGTTTTTTTTGATAATCAAAATAATATTTTTACGTATTCAAATGATACTTTGTCAAAATTTAATTTCAATCTACAGTTGATATGGAAAAAAAGTATAGGGGGAAACCCTGAACTATTCAATAAATCCGAGTTCTATTCTATTAAGAATTTCAAAACTCCATTTTATTCTATTAATACCGATCAGAATAATTTGTTTTTAGAAAAGTATGATAATATAACTGGAAATTTAACTTATAGCAAACAGTGTGCATTAGCTAACGGTTTTATCAGTGGAGGTTTTATAAAAAAAACAAAGAATGATAAGCTAATAGTTTCTGGAAAATTTTGGGGAACTGTGTCTTTTTATGGTAATAATGATACGGTTTCTGTATCAAATTCAGATATGGGGTATAATCCCTGGGGACAATATCCACTGGAGCGTGAATTTATAGCGTTGTATGATACCTTAGAAAATATTCTTTGGGTTAAAGCCTATGATGGAACAAGTCCGGAGCCATATATTATTGAGACTGACAATGATGGGTATATATACACTCTTGGTTTTATAAACTTCGATGCTAATTTTGACCCGGATCATAGTGTGATCATAAATAATGGAGGCTATGGTAACTATATTGCAAAATATGACAGTAATTTTACATATTGTGCTGTCTCGCAATTTTTGGGTGGAAGCTACAATGACTTCATTGGTGGATTTAAACTATATAATGATACGGCTGTAATGTGTGGTCATTTTTTTAATACGATAGACCTTGATTTATCCGCTTCAAATTTTTCTCTGTTCTCAAGCCCTCCTGAGGATATTTTTGTGGCTAGATATTCCAACTTTGACATTGTGACAAATCCCGCTTTAGTACCTGAAAACACTAAGAGTTTTCCTGTAATTAGGGTTTATCCAAACCCTTCAAACGGTTTTTTTGAATTGGAGATAAATTCATTATCGGAAAATACTATAATTGAAGTTTATGACATAAAAGGGAATGTTTTATTATCTAAAAAGACAATTGAAAGCATTGAAAGAATTGACTTGTCAAATTATCCATCATCAATCTATATTCTTAGTATGAAAACAGAAACCTCAATTGTTACAAAGAGAATTATAAAAATTAACAAAAGATAACATATAGCGCGATGGCCGAAAAACTCCTGCAAAAAAGCCCGAAAGATGTAACACACTTTTCGGTTTTTTTTGACTATCAGGCGTTTGCTGTCAGTAACGGGACAGAAGCTCATTTGACAGTGACGTGCACATTGAAACCTTTGTTTTGTAGAAAATTCTGTACTGAAATTGCCACCGAACAACAACTGCTGACCTTTTTTCCTATTTACCGGCTTACCTTCCTTCTATTCCTGAACGACCGTGAAGGATCATTTTTTTCCCTCATATTTGCACCGGAATTGTTTCGTTGTGGGTTGGATGGCCGGGTCCGTAGTTGTCTCGGGGCCTTTACCGGATGGAGATCCACCAGCGGATAAGGATGTCCCTCGATTACCGGAATCTTTTTTCCGATAAGTTTCTCAATGTCGCGCAGGTATTCTTTTTCTTCTGCATCGCAGAATGAATAAGCGGTGCCTTCCGCGCCGGCCCTTGCAGTACGGCCTATGCGGTGGACATAGGTTTCGGGCATATTTGAAATTTCGAAATTGATGACACATTCCATGTTTTCCACGTCGATGCCGCGTGAGGCAATGTCTGTCGCGACCAGCACCCTTGTTGTTTGAGCTTTGAAATTTGTCAGGGCATTCTGACGGGCATTCTGGCTTTTATTGCTGTGGATGGCTTCGGCTTTGATCTTGTTTTTCGAAAGCAGCCTCACCACCTTGTCGGCGCCGTGTTTGGTGCGGGTGAACACCAGTGCGGTTTTGATCTTTTGGTCATGCAGCAGGTCCAGCAGCAGGGCTGTTTTATTTCCTTTGTCAACAAAATAGATATACTGTTTGACGGTATCTACGGTAGATGCTGATGGTGTTACTTCGACCTTGAGAGGCATATTTAATATTGAACCTGAAAGTTTAATGATTTCGGGAGGCATGGTGGCAGAGAAAAAAAGCGACTGTCGTTTGCCGGGCAGCGAGGAGATGATTTTTTTTACATCATGAATAAAGCCCATGTCGAGCATACGGTCGGCTTCGTCGAGTACAAAGATTTCGACGTCGCGTAATGTTATAAATCCCTGGTTCATCAGGTCGAGAAGTCTGCCGGGAGTTGCAACAAGGATGTCCACACCCTGGCGTAAGGCTGTGGTTTGCGGGTTCTGGTTTACTCCGCCGAAAATTACGGCGCTTTTTAACCCGGTAAACCGGCCATAGGCAGTGAAACTATCGTTGATCTGTATCGCAAGTTCGCGGGTGGGCGTCACGATGAGGCTTCTTATTTTTCTTTTTCTGTCGTAGGTTTTCGTATCATGTAAAATTTGTAAGATCGGCACCGCAAAAGCAGCGGTTTTTCCGGTTCCTGTCTGGGCACAGCCCAGCAGGTCTTTACCGTTAAGTACGATGGGGATGGCTTCCTGTTGAATGGGCGTGGGGGTGGTGTATCCTTCTTGTTGTAATGACCTGAGGATAGGGTCAATAATGTTTAATTGTTGAAATTGCATAAATTTAATAAGGTGTGAATTTTTCGAACCAAAACCTGGCTGTAGTAGGAGGGAAATGTTGAAAAGTGAATTTTGAGCTGCAAAGATACAACTATTAATTGGTATTACAAGTATTTAAAAAATATATATGTCAATTTTTGTTATTGTAAACACCCGGAATGCTTTATTGCGTGGATTTTGCCCGGGATAGAAAAATTATTTTCTAATCCTTGACACAACGGACAGCACATCCATACTTTTTATAATCCGCCTCAAAAGCCACATCTGCGGCGCTGAATACCATTCGTGCCGCCCATGCCAGGTCGGGGCTGCCTTCTGAGGAACACCACCACAGGGCCTGGTAGGTTTTGTTTGAAAACGTCCCCCATAGGTTGCGGTAGCCGGAAGGCAGGGCGGTAAATCCAACTTCGTTGGTAGCGCCGCTGTTCGGGATACACCAATGTGCAGACCCCGCCTCTTTTAGTTTTCCTCCTGCCACGCTTTCACCACCGAGATAAGAGATCAGCGTGTACCAGTCTGCATAGCTGGATATGTGCCACCCTTCGGGGGCCAGCTTGCGGCTGTCGTTTACAGCAAACCAGTTGTACAAACGGCCATAGGTATCCGCATTCAAAACATCATTATTATAATTACAGTAGGCTCCTGTGCCTAAAACCTCCCAATTTGCGTTTGTACTTACATTGGGAATGGAGACGCCATTACGGTATTTGGTCGTTTTCAGGTTCTCCAGCATCCATACCTGCGTGCCTATGGTGATGGTGTGATAGACATTTCCTTCCACATCGGTGATCGTTGCCCAGCTTGCATCTTTGGTGGTAAATGTAATTTCGTTCCCGTAGGCCGTTCCGGCGCTGTTGGTGGCGTAAGCACGCAGATAATAGGTGGTGTTAGACGTCAGCCCGGTGACAGTACTTGCGAAACTTCCGGCGCCTGCTCCGTCGCTGGTTGTTGCGTTGGCCGTGGTCGGCGAAGGGTTGGCGCTCCAGCAAACCCCGCGGGTAGTCACCGTGGCACCCCCGTCAGAAGTTATCTTACCACCGCAGCGGACAGAGGTATGAGTTATGTTACCGGCAGTGTCGGTTGTGAGCACAGGAACCTGAATTTTTGTGCTGTTATCGGGGGGCGTTTCATCGTTGGGATCATTTTTTTTACATCCGTGAACTACGACCAAAAAAATGGCTAATAGTATTACAGGTATTTGGAAAAAAATTGTTTTCTTTTGCATGATTTTATTGAATTTCATCACTTTCTATTGATTAATTGACAGCCGTGGCACCTGATGCGGGTAATCTTTATCTAATCCTTGATACAACGCACGTACAAACCATTTTCTTTATTGACATATGGACCGTCAACCTTGCTGTAGTTATAATACATCATTTTTGGCACCGCATGCATCGGACTATAGGGTGTTGAAGTCCACCAGTTTCCGTAATTCGATTTTCCGGAAAAAGGGCCTCCCGCAGATCGTCCGCCTCCCGGGAGGGCTGTAAAGCCGGTTTCGTTGGTGGCTCCTGTATTGGGGCTTTGCCAATGCAGGTATCCTGATTCTTTCAGTTTTCCTCCGGCTACGCTGGGTCCCCCGGCAAAGTTGATCAGAACATTCCATTCGGCATCACTGGCCACGTGCCAGCCTTCAGGAGCCAGCTGCCTGCTGTCGGCCACGGCAAACCAGTTATATATGCGTCCGTAAGTGTTTGCATTAGTGCTATCGTTATCATAATCGCAATATGCGCCATAGGTTAGCCAGCTCCAGAGTGTATTATCTGTAATATTGGCAATGGTGTCGCCGTTCCGGTAGCGGGTAACCTTCAGGTTCTCGAGCATCCATATCTGGGTGCCTATGGTGATGGTGTGATAGACATTACCGTCAATATCGCTTACCGTGGTGATTAGGCTGTCGGCGGTGGTGAATGCCATCGTGCTTCCGTATGCTGTTCCTGCGCTGTTGGTGGCGTATGCCCTGACATAATAGACCGTATGCGGTTCAAGTCCGCTCATAAGGCTGCTGAATTCGCCCGTGCCGCTGCCGTCTGTAGTGATGGTATCTGCAATGGTGGGAGTTATTTCCGTGCTCCAGCAGATGCCGCGGGCGGTCACTGCAGCACCGCCGTCGGAAGTGATGCTGCCCCCGCAGAGGGCCGTGTTTAAGGTGATATTGCTTACTTCATAAGTTTCTAACGAAGGCATTTTTATGATCACCGGCTCGCTGTCATCTTTTTTTTTGCAACTAAATATCAGTGTGTATATTAATCCCGTGAGCAGTAGTGGAAAAAACAATTTTACAGTTATCTTTTTCATGTAGTCAATGATTTTGGCAGGTACAGTTTATTTGAAGTTCTCTTGTTTTTTTGTTTTGGTTACAAATGTAGATATAATAAGTTGGATGCATGACGATGTTTATTTTTTTGCTGTATTAAAATGACGCAATGTTGAGCCCACTCCGAAAAGTATGATTTTTGAAAATCAGCTTTGCTCCGGCCCAAGGGGAGGCTGATTTTCTGCGACTTCCCCTTGGGATAAAGGGCAAAAAGTCGCAGGATAAGAAAAACGGGGCTTTTTGGAGTGGATTCAATGTAAACATTTTGCGCCTGGCACGAGAGGAGGTATTTATAGCAAGACCTTGTCAAAAAACACCCAATGTTAAAAACACATCCATACCTGTCAGGTTTGTGGCTATAACGCCATTTTGTCAAGCGTTGCTGTTGTAACTCGTTTTCTTTCGTTTCGTTAAAAGTAAGTATTTACAGCAAATTTAAATTGGTCAATAAATATTTCTTTAAAAGTTGAAATGTTATTCTGTTCATAAAATAGAAGCATTGCTTTCTTGTATTCAACTGAGTCCACTGTTCTGAAAGAAATAGGGCAATACTTATGATTTATCAGAATAGCATTACTTACAATTCTTGCCGTTCTTTTATTTCCATCCACGAATGGTTGGATGTATGAGATCAGCACTAAAAGAAGCAACGCCTTTTCGAACACGTTTTCTTTGCTATTCAACAGTTCGCACATATTCGATAGGGATTCTGAAATTTGAAATTCATTATCCAAAGGCCGATAATTAGTCCCCGAAATGCCCACTCTTCGCCTTCTGATGTTCTTATCAACCCGAGATCTTTTGTCAGTAAACTATGTAGCGGAAACCCAGTGTCTGAATCGAAAAGTTCAGTTTCGAGGCCTGTCTGACTGGCCAGCCAGGCAGGCTTGCGAAGCGACAAAAAGCGGAGTTTACTGGGGTAAATGAGCATTTTTGGAGCAAGCGTAACGAAGAAAATGGAGTTTTCGTTCAGACACTATGTATGTCTTCAATTTTCGGAACAGATAATGGAATCAAATAATCAGGGTTTTCAACTATAAAGTCAATGGCTTCCTTGTGATTTAGAAGCATAATTGCTTCTTCTGTTGTTTTACCTGATTCGGTTTCCTTTTCCTTAAGAAGTCTTTCCGTTTCCAACAGAGAATAAGTATTCCCTTCAATCTGAGACGATTTCCAGCTCAGGTCAATCGCCAATCTTTCTTATTCTTTCTTGTATTCTGTTTCAGATAGTTGAGTAATATTCTTTTCGAATTTTTTTGTAGTAAAAATAATTGTTCTGATTCATTGGTTGTAAATATGCTTCAATTTTTAAGGGTTTCTGGTATAAGTTGTAAATTAAAACTTTCCTTAATCTCTCTTTCATCAATTTCCTTCTCAAAATAGTTGTCAATGTCAACAGGATATAGAATTTCATAGACTGGTGAAATCAGATATTTTGTTGATTTTCCCTGACCTATTTTGGTTAGGAGATTTTTATCGATTAACCTGGATAGCATTCTTTTTACAGTAGCATAACTAATCGATGTAGAAATGCTATTAAAAATTTCGCTTGATGAAACTTCTTGCTTCTTCTTTATGAGTTCAATTATTTCAAATTCTGCTTTATCAATCATAGAGTATTAATTTACGGCTCACAGATTTAATTATTACGGCTCAAACAATTGCAATGTTGAGCAGTATTTTTTTTAATAATGAGCTACAAACCGGGTTATTATCAGAAAGATGACAGGATTTTCATTTCATTGTGTATTTTTATGCTTTATATTTTCTATGCAGAACAAACTTTATGAGTTAAAACAGACTTTGTATGGTGAATTACTCACCGATGAATCCAGTCTTACCATCTATGCCACCGATGCCTCGCTGTATTTCGACCGTCCGCTGGCAGTAGCTGTCCCCAAAAATGAAAAAGACCTGGAAAAACTCATTGCTTTTGCTTCGGCAAACAACATTCCGCTTACCCCGCGTGCGGCAGGCACTTCGCTGGCAGGGCAGGCCACGGGCAACGGCATCATTGTTGACATTTCAAAGCATTTCAGGAAAATACTGAAGCTCAACACCCGCGAACGTTTTGTGATCGTCCAGCCGGGCGTGGTGCGCGACGAACTGAACAAGTTTCTGGAGCCTTACGGGCTGATGTTCTGTCCCGAAACATCCACATCCAACCGCTGCATGATAGGAGGGATGATAGGCAACAACTCCTGCGGGGAACATTCCCTGATCTATGGGAGCACCCGCGATCACCTGATCTCGGTAAAATGTCTGCTGAGCGATGGCAGCAAAACTGAATTCAGGCCGTTGAGCCGGGCAAAATTTGACGAAAAATGCCAGGGCGATACGCTGGAAAGCCGCATTTACCGTAATCTGAAAGAAACACTGGGAAATAAGAATATTGCTGCCGAGATACATGCAAATTATCCCGAAACAGGTATCCGGAGGCGCAACATGGGCTATGCACTCGATGTGCTGCTGGATTCTGAGCTATTTACAGTCAACAGCAACGAAGTGTTCAACGCGGCAAAGCTGATCTGCGGCTCGGAAGGCACGCTGGCATTCATCACGGAGGCTAAGCTGAACCTCGTGGCGATACCGCAACAAAAAACGGCTTTTATCTGCGCCCATTTTGAAACGCTGGAACAGTCGCTCGAAGCCAATCTTGTGGTGTTGAAACATCAGCCGGCGTCTGTGGAACTCATTGATAAAACAATAATTTCTCTCACAAAAGATAATCTCAGCCAGCAGCAGAACCGCTTTTTTATTCAGGGCGAACCCGGGGCTATCCTGATCATTGAACTGGCGCATGAAGATGAAAATATCATGTTGCAAAAGGCCGCTGAACTTATTGCCGGCCTGAAAAGTAAAGGATTGGGGTTTCATTTTCCGGTCATCACAGGAGCAGACATGGCAAAGGTCCGCAACCTGCGCAAAGCCGGGCTGGGGGTGCTGACGACCATAACCGGTGATCTGAAACCCCACAGTTTTGTAGAAGATACTGCCGTGGCTCCCGATAAACTTCCGGCCTACATTGCCGATTTTCGTGCGATGCTTGACAAATTTGGCGTTAGTTGTGCTTTTTACGGACATATCGCTACCGGCGAACTGCATGTTAAGCCCATGCTGAATCTCAGGACTGATGAAGGTGTAGAATTGCTGAAAAAGATCGCATACGAGACCGCCTTACTGGTAAAAACATACCGTGGCTCGCTGAGCGGCGAACACGGCGACGGCCGCCTGCGTGCGGAGTTCATCCCATTGGTGCTTGGTAAAACCGTGTATCAGAGCCTTGCCGGAATAAAAGATGTATTTGACCCTATGCATATTTTTAACCGGGGAAAGATCATCGAGGCGCCCTGCATTGCTCTGGATCTCAGGGAACAGCGGCTTATTGACGAGCCGTCAGTGCATACTTATTTTGATTATTCAAAAACCAATGGCTTGCTGAGGGCTATCGGGCGTTGCAATGGTTCGGCTGATTGCCGGAAAAGCCATTATATTGGCGGGCTGATGTGCCCGTCGTATATGGCTACCATTGATGAAAAGAATTCCACGCGCGCCCGTGCTAACCTGTTGCGCGAAATCCTTGCCGGTACAAACAACAAAAATCCTTTTAACACTAAAGACCTCTATGATATCCTCGACCTTTGCCTGATGTGTAAGGGATGCAAGATCGAATGCCCGTCGGGCATAGACATGGCAAGGTACAAAGCCGAGTTCCTGCAGCATTATTATGACGCTCGTCATGTGCCGGTGCGCACCCACATGATCGCCGATATCACAAAGATCTATAAGTTGGCTGCTCATATTCCCGGTATCTTTAATTTTTTTGCCGGGAATAAGTTTTTTTCTTCTTTGTTGAAAAACATGCTTGGATTTTCAGATCAACGGCAAATTCCGGGCATAGGAAGCACAACATTAAAAAAATGGGCTGAGTCCTATTTAAAACAATCGAACGGGAACGGAAAAAGAATACTGTTTTTTGCTGATGAATTTACCAATTACGTGGATTTGGAGGTCGGCAAAAAAGCGGTCATGCTGCTGGCCCGGCTGGGATATCATGTAGAAATGGCCCCTGTTGATGAAAGCGGCAGGACGTATTTCTCGAAAGGGATGCTCCGGAAGGCGGGAAAAATTTCCGAACGTAATGTACGGGTATTGAGCAATATCATCAGCGATGCTGTGCCATTGGTCGGGATAGAGCCTTCAGCCATATTGGGTTTCAGAGATGAAGTTCCGGATATAGTAAGCAAAGAGCTAAAAGCAGCGGCTGAAAATATTTCCCGTAATTCGTACACCATCGAAGAATTTATGGTGAAGGAATTTGATAAAGGCAGTTTCAGTGCTGTCATGTTTTCTCTTGAGCCCAAAAAGATAAAGCTACATGGTCATTGCCACCAGAAAGCATTGTCAACTACATTGCCAACGAAGCGAATGTTGGAAATTCCGCAAAATTATTCTGTAGAAGAGATTCCTTCGGGTTGTTGCGGTATGGCTGGTTCTTTCGGCTATGAAAAGGAACATTATGATCTTTCCATTAAAATAGGGGCGATGATTTTGTTTCCCGCCGTGAACAAAACCGGTGCGGAAATTATCATCTCAGCGCCCGGCACCAGCTGCCGCCAGCAAATCAAAGACGGAACCGGTAAAAAAGCCTTGCACCCGGTTGAAGTGCTTTTTAATGCGCTTGTCTGAAAAAAATCTTTTTTCAACATTAAAAGTTTTTTATAAAACTTGATTTTATCAAAAAAATAGTTTATCTTTGTCGTTGAAAAGTTTAATTATATCAATAAAATATATTGTTTTATCGCTTTGTATTTAAATTATAACACTATATTTAATTTTTGCATTTGGTTAAAATATTACATTATATGAAAAAACTTGTATTATTATTACCCTTAGCCGCATTATTGCCTGGATGTCAAAAGGAATATCAGTGCACACAGGTCATTACAAAGCACATCAATGGTGTCGAGATTGATAAAGAACAACATAATATTTATTCAGATCACTGCATTACAAGTAGTTGTTTTAATTATGAGCAAACTATCAACGACACCTTGATTGTTTGCAAGACCACATGCAAATGACAAAACTTTTTTGCTCTTAATCAAATTTGCTTAATTATTTTACTGAAAATTATCTCAGTTGCTTATCATCGTTCTTTATAAGGGTGATTTGTGATTGATATTACATTGAAGTGTCATTTTTTTGAGGTTGCTATTTGTTTAAGCCACCAAGACACTTCCAATAGTCATCGGAAGACAAAACGATTTCACCATTTATAGGTTTTGATTTACTGTAGCTTATCGCCTTTGCTTCTTTACGGAAAAAATAACAATACCACTTTGCGTCTCTGCGTCTCTGCGAGAAAATAAGTGATGAATTTTTGCACCTGAGAGTCTTTGCCAGAAAAAACACAATATCTCTCTACTTTTCAAAGATTTAAAACCCACTCAGGTATAAAGCAATATTTTTCATTTGGTATCCGTTAAAGAAATAGACCAAGCCCGCTTTATATGAAGGAACTTCTGGTATTTTTAATGTTATTGTACTTTTTCCCGGCACATGCTCAGGAGCTGAAACTGAAAAAAACACCTTCAGGGATATTTTCTTTGGGAGCGCGGAGCAGTCTGGGACTGGTAAACGATGGACAATGGCAGCAACCTGCTTTTGGTACCGGAGGGCAATTCAGGATACAGTTTTCTGAACGGGTAAATACAGAATGGTTTGCCGATCATCTCAGGGCAGACCTCAGCGATTATGCCTGGCGCGCCGATACACACATTGGATGGAGTGTAATGTATTATCTCACGGAACATCCTGAAAAAGTGATTGTTCCATATATTCTTGCGGGGCATTGTTTTGAATATCTTAAATTCACGGATAATAGCGATACGGATAATTATGCTGAACGATGGAGCGCATCGGTTCAGGGGGGCGTTGGAACTCATATCAACATAACAAAGCGGTTTGATATCTCCTTTGTTGCCCAGTACATGCTGCATCTCGGAACGAAAATCACAGCTTCAAATGCAGAAGATGTGACAATGTTTACCAAATCACACGGGGCAGGAATACAGGATCATATTTTGTTACATCTCAGCCTGAATTATAAAATAGCTGATTTATGGTAAAAAAAATGTTCTTCACCATAGCGTTGTTTGCAATATATCAATGTGTTGCACAGCAAAAAGAAAGTTTCACCGGTGCCGGTCTGCTCAAGGTTGGCCTTGGTTTCAATCAGAGTTTTATGCTTCAGCACAGAAGCAATAATGTTTATCTGGGGGGGCACCTTGAGTATTTTACAAGTCCGAACCTGAGTTTCAGGGGCGATTGTTTTGCGTATCTGGATACACGTCGGAAACTGCCTGTTATTAAGCAAAATACCGTAGTTCTTTTTGGTGCTTTATTGCATTTGCCAAAAGGTAAAAATGATTTTTACGGAGGCATTCAACCGGGGTTTTCACTGACAAAACCAGCCGTTTCATCACTTGGTGACCAAAGTTATCCCCTGCGTTTTTTACCTGTGTTGAACCTGACACTGGGATACAGCCTGTATTTTTCCAGGTTCTGCCATTTCTTTATTGGCGTAAATTATATGGTGGCAAGATACAGAGGTGCAGAAACCGGGTCAATTAAACTTGATGAATTTATGATCTCGGGCGGCCTGGGGTTTCATATAAAGACCAAAAACAAAAGCCGGTAAATTGATACCGGCGTTTGTTCTTTATTTCTGTCCTTCCCGTCCTTCTATGGCGGATCATGTTGGATTATGGTACCTGAGTTCCAAACTCTTTCTTCTTCATAGGAACAGGAAGCACTCCTGACATATCGCCAATCACATTGATCAGCTCGGCATTAGAGGGTACGACGATTTTTGCGTTGTTTTGCAGAGAATTCTCCAAAGTTTCCAGCTTGCGTAATAACTGGGCATTACCGGTAAAATACTTGTCAGCTGCCTCGTTCACAAGTTTGATGGCTTCGGCTTCTCCCTCAGCGTGCAATATTTTGGCCTGTTTTACTCCTTCAGCTTCTTTGATCTTTGAACGTTTCACGCCGTCAGCAGCGGTTTCTGCAGCAGTAGCATAGTCAATAGCAGCGATTTTTTCGTTTTCAGCTTTAACGACTTTATTCATTGTTTCCTGTACATCTTTTGGCGGGTCAATTTCTTTCAGTTCGGTGCGAACAATGTCAATGCCCCAGCTTTTCGTTTCCTCACAGAGTGTTTTGTGTAATTCAGAATTGATCTTTCCCCTCTCACTGTTTGCCGATTTAAGGGTGAGCGTACCAATAATATTTCTGAGGGTGGTGCGTGCCAGATTGACAATTTGCCATTGGTAACGATTTACATTATACTGTGATGCTTTAATACTATCTTCATCATCTTTGACCTTGAAATATACCTGCGCATCCACGCGGGCGTTCAGGTTGTCGTTGGTGATAATTTCCTGAGGCTCAGCATCTACCATTGTCTCAGTGATATTTACCCTATACATCTTTTCAATAAAGGGTATGATCCAATGAAAGCCTGCATCAGCAAAACGGTTATATTTTCCCAGACGTTCGATAAGACCGCGGTGTGTGGGTCTTACAATACGGATACCCATGAAGAAAAGCAACAATACCGGAATTCCGATATAGAAAATAAGCGAATACATAAATCCTCCTTTTTTTATTAGACAATAAAAGTACAATTTTTTTTGACACAGGGCAACAAAAAATAATTATTATGAGAAACCGTTTTGAATTGACGAATCATTTTTTAATATTTTAATAATGCCATTTTACGGGCAATTTTTTTTGAAGTGCTATTAGAAATAATAATTACTAAGAGTAACGAAAATATGGCGTTACCCTGGAAACACTACAATAGAGATAAACGATAACAGGGGGCAGCGCCCCGAATTATTTGTAAAGCAGTAATACCCCACAAAAATTATAGGGTGCAGAGCACAGTAACATTATATCTGCCACGCACATATTAATGTAAATGGTCGGATGTGGTTCTATTGGTAAACAATTAATGCCTTATCAATTGTTTAATATTACGGTACGCTGTACTTTATCTCTCATTAATTTTATTTTTTACAAATGTTGCGGTGCTCTGCAACGGTCATTTTGATGTTAAAAAAAGTATAACCAAAGAAAGAGAATTTGAAAAAAGTCCATGAATGTAAAGTATATCAAAGCAAATACATACTAAAATTTTATATTTTGGCCAAGCCGATAGAAAAAATCCAACAGGGCAAAGGTAAAAACAACTGAAAACGATCATGAGCTCCTTCGGTAGAAACTTTTATTTTTCAAATTGGTATTATTATTTTATTGACAGGCATCAAGGATTATAAGCGCCTCAAAAAATGATATAACCATTTTACGATGAAACAGACTTATGTTTCCTTAAAAATGCTTATTTTTGCAAAAAAATCAAGGCTTACCATGAAAAAGTCAGTATTAGTAATTATTTGTGTATTTTGTTTTGGTTTCTTCTTTATCAATGAGTCAATGGCTCAATGTCCGGGCTGTGTGACTGGCCCTTGCACGGCAAGTCCTCCGAAGCCAACCATCTGCCCTGCTGTTCTGCCTGATGGTATTGCCATGCAGCCCTACGATGAGGATCTTTCCTTTTATCTGCCTCATAATTTTGATGATGCCAATTCAGGCTATAATGTCGATCTGAATCAGCTGGATATCTTGAGTGTGGTTGGTCTGCCTTTCGGGTTGAGTTTTCAGACCGATGCATCGCCTTCCAATATTTATTATCCTACCAGTAATCCTCCTACTTCGGAGCACGGGTGCGGCAAGATATGCGGTACCCCGATCATGCCCGGAAATTATACGGTGACGGTGTTTGTTCTTGCCCATGTAAGTGTTGGAATTATAAATCAGACGGCCAATTCTTCGTTTGACATTCCTATCACGATACTACCCGGAGGTACTACGAACAATGGTTTTACCACTTCCAGCCCTTTCGGTTGTGCTCCGCATACCACGGGTTTTACCTGTAACAGACCCAGCAATGGCAATCCTCTTTTTACCTATAGCTGGGATTTTGGCAACGGTAACAATTCCCTGTCAGAAAATCCTCCATCCCAATTTTATGGCAATCCGGGTTATTATATAGTTACTTTACAGACTCAGATTGATACA
The DNA here is from genome assembly GCA_035389045.1 of Bacteroidales bacterium. Taxonomy (GTDB): domain Bacteria; phylum Bacteroidota; class Bacteroidia; order Bacteroidales; family CAIWKO01; genus CAIWKO01. Next base: position 19,590 of record DAOORA010000046.1, read on the forward strand.
CTGCCTTATTACCTGGAGAGTGTGACATTAAACTCGGCTTCGAGTTGTAACGATTCACCGTGGAGCGACCCGGATTATTATTTCAATCTGAAGCTGGGTTCCACTACGGTTTATTCTTCTGCAATCATTGACAATACTGCCGCGCCGGTAACTTTCTCCATGTCGCCTATTTCATTAAATAATTCTACCTACACCATTGAGATATGGGAGGATGACACCGGATTATTAGGCGCTGACGACCATTGCGGCGATTTTACCATTCAGGGACATACTCCCGGCACCTTTTCCCTGACCAGTGGAGATGCTCACATCACATACACCATCAGCCATCCTGTTCTGAATTTTACGGATGTGGATACGATAAAAGTATTTCAGGCCCCGATACTGGACAGTCTGACTTATTTGCCCAATGACAGTTTGTGTGCGGGGGATTCGGTTTTGTTGTCGGTGACAGACGCGTTTGGCGGGCTTTATCAATGGTACAATGATACGAATGCCATTGTCAATGCGACAGACTCTTCTTATTTTGCCAAGGTGAGCGGATATTATTGGGTGGAAGTTTCCAATTCAAACGGATGCCGCACCAATTCGAATGAAAAACAGATCACGTTCATTGATAATCCTTCCAAACCGGGCACCTGGATCATAGGAAATACATTGAATACTAATTCCACCGGTGTAGATCTGCAGTGGTATTATGAAGGATCGCCAATACTATGGGCTACGAATGCGAGTTTTGATTTTGCGGTCAGTGGGAATTATTTTGTGATGGCCACGAATTTCTTTGGTTGTTCCACCTCATCAGATACCGTATATGTCACTTATAGTTCCGGAATTGCAGAAACCGATGTTTTAAACGGGGTGCAGTTGATTCCCAATCCAACTTCAGGCAAATTCATGGTTAACTTTGAAACCACTTCTCCGGAAGCCGTTCAGATCAACATTGCAGACCTTACGGGCCGAATTGTTTTTGAAAGCAAATTTCCTTCGCAAGGTCAGAGATTTTCACAGGAAATTGACCTGGGCAATGTGCAGAAAGGTATTTATTTGGTTGAGATCATTGCGGGCAAATCGCGGGGTAACAGCAGACTGATAAAGCAGTAACAGTACTGATTTGTGATTAAAAAGAGGCTGTCTCAAAAATCCTTTGTGCGCCTTTATGCCAGCCTTTTTGCTATTTCGTGGTAAATATAAGTAATTGAACCACAAAGGAACACAAAGTACACACGAAGGTTCACAAAGGTTAATACTCCTGAATTTTGACTTTTGAGACAGCCACTTTTTTATTTCAGAAAGTCCATTGACTTTGCGGCATTCATCAGTACATACATCTCTGCCGCTTCAGCAAAACTGTATTCTTTGAGGTCGTGGTTGAGAAATCTGACATGAATCATCTCAAACCCCGGTTCGAGAAAATAAGCCTTCACATTATCATCTTCAAAAACATATTTTTCATTTTCCAGGGTAAGCGTCTTGATTTCTTCATTTGTTTTTTTGATCAGCACTGTCTTGCCGGAGCTTACATTCAGATAAAAACCGGAACCGGATTCTTTAAACTTAGAAATATTGATAAAAAACCTTGGTTTATCGGCAAAAGGCCTGCCCGAAGTAGGGCAAAATGTGGTGCAGTTGCCGCATTCGTTGCAAAGATCTGCTATATTCAGTACCTGATCGTGCTGACGTATGTTCAGTTCGCCATCGTCTTCAAAAACGATCTCTTTGCTGGTAGTTAGTACCGCTTTTTGAAGCAGGAGTTTTTGGGCTTCGATCCGGTATGAATAGTTGGCTCTGTTCGGACAAACGGTAACACAAATATTGCACAGTTCATCGCAGTTGAGGCATCTGCCCGCTTCCGTTGCTGCTTCAGGTTCGGTTAAAACCACGGTGCTTAGTTCCGTGAGCGACAGGGGCATACCTCTGGTGGTTTTAAAGTCTGCCTTGCGGTACTGCCTCAGCGAACGCCGGGTCATAAGATCGGCAAAATCATGACGTTGGGTAGTTTCAGTGTCGGAGACCTGATCTTCATGAAACCGGCTGAGTATCTCTGCGGCGGCTTTGCGTCCGTCGGCCACGGCTTTGATAACGGTGGCTGCTCCGCGCATGGCATCTCCGCCGATGTATATGTTGGGGAATTGGGTTTTATAGCTGTTTTCGGCCGGATGTCTGACGGGTTCCTCAAGAAAATCCATGACAATATCCTGTCCTAATGCGGGTATAATGGTATCAAAACTCATTTGAAATTCAGAACCTTCAATTTTGACAGGGGTGGCCCTTCCAGATGCGTCGGGCAGGCCGGGTTTCATTTTTGAACACACCAGACCTGTGAGTTTATCATTTTCAGCAATGATTTTTTCGGGAAGCACATGTTCGATTATTTCAATGTTTTCTTCCAGGGCTGCTTTGATTTCTTCCGCATCGGCAGGCATATCCTGAAGCGTGCGCCGGTAGAGAATGCTGATTTTACCTTTGGTACCTGCGACTCTTTTTGCGGTACGTGCCACGTCGATGGCCGTATTTCCGCCGCCTACCACCGCGACTTTATTGCCTGAAATAAGACTGATGCCTTTTTTTATCGCTGATAAGAATTCAAGCGGATCCACAAAACCCTGTATGCCTGATCCCCCGATATTGAATGGTTTGGCTTTTTGTGCACCGACAGCAATAAAGATATAATCATTCTGTTTTCGCAATGTTTCAAATGCCGCTTTATCGATTTTAGATCCGTAAATTATTTTTACCCCCGCTGATTTTATTCTTTCAATATCGCTCCTGATGGCTTCCTCCGATAATCTGAACTGTGGGATGGCATCGCTCACCATGCCTCCGGCAAATGCTTTGGTTTCGTATATGGTTACCTCAAAACCGCTCAGAGCAAGGTAAAAACCGCATGACAGCCCGGAAGGGCCTGCACCAATAATAGCGGTCTTACCTTTATTATTTTTACCTGATGGCAATGTTATCTCTGATTTTTGCTCCATGATGAATCGTTTTATCTCTCTGATCATCAATGGGTCATCATAATTGATGCGTGTGCATTTGCTCTCACATTCATGGTCGCAGACCATGCCACACACCGTCGGCAGCGGATTGGTCTTTAGAATGGTGTTCAGGGCCTGGTCGTATTTTTTTCCGCCAGCAAAAAATATATAATCAGGGATGCCCTGGTTGGTAGGGCAGGTATTGACACAGGGAGCGCTGATACAATCGAAGTACGAAAGTTTTTTCCCGCTTTTTATATTGGGGTCGCCGAACATATCCTTACTGTAGCGGGTATCCTTCAATACTTCGTCTGCGTATGTATCCAGTTTGCCGGTGTCGCCGTTATTTCTGATGTGGCTGATGTAATCCCGGAGGTTTTTAATTTGATTAGCTTCTGCGAATGATGAGAGATTCACCGCATATTGTTTCAGCCTGCCGTATCCTCCGGGCTTCAGAAGGTCGGAAGATACGGTGACAGGAGAGATGCCGCATTCAATTATTTTACTGATGTTGAAACAATCGGCTCCCCCTGAAAATGAAATGTTCAGTTGTCCGTTAAAATCATGCTGAAGTTTACGTGCAATATTTATTGAAAGCGGATGCAGCGCTTTGCCGCTCATATACATCATTTTTTCTCCGGCACTGAATATCTGGCGGTTATTAATGCTTTCCAGGGTATTGGTGAGTTTTATGCCAAAGAACACATGGTTTTTTTGTGCTGTTTCTCGAAGCGATTTGATGATCGAAACTGCGTTTTCATATTTCAGGTCGTGTTCAAAAGCCTGATCAGGGACTGTTGTCCGGTGATGATGAATGTCGTTTAAAATGCGGCGAAGTTCATCTGGGCCAAGCAATGTCGGATTAAGTTTGATAAATGTATTCAGTTTTTTTTCTTCAATCAGGTACTTTCCGATCTTTTCAATCTCTTCGGGAGGGCAGCCATGCATGGTGGACAAGGTAATATTGTCGGAAATCAATGAAGGAATATTGATGCTCTTGATTGCCGGATACAGGTTTTCCAGTTCGGCGACCATAGCTTCTTTTTCCACAGTGCAATTGTTCATTTTATTCAGAAACCATTGTACGTTGTCGTTGCAGATTCCATCAAAATTATATCCCACACTCATATTGAAAACCGTTTCAGGATGATTTCCGTGTCCAAGCTTTTGTGCGAGCAGATGTATGAATATCCAGGCTTTGAGATATTCTCTGAAAGATTCTTCAATTTTTAATTCCTGCGACCATTCGCAATTATATCCTTCGTCCTGCATATCGATACAGGGTTTTGAGATTTTGAGTTCGTCGAGTGTCTGAACCGTCTTCAGTTCAATATATCTGGCACCGCAAAGCCAGGCAGCAATGATATTTTGTGCCAGTTGGGAGTGTGGCCCTGCAGCTACACCAAAAGGTGTTGCAAGCGTATGACCGAAAATTTCTGTTTTTAAAGCTGTGTGATGATTCGAATTAAAGAATAACTGCACAGGGATGCCGAGTACAGATTGTTCTGAAGTGTCAGCAAAGATAAGTTTAAATAGTTGTCTGATGTTAAGCGGGGCAAATTTGTCACTCATAATTATTATTTTTGGGTACGGCAAAAATAATTATAATTGTTAAAAAAAACTGACTATTTATGCTCTGCAGCTATGATAAAACCGAGGAAAATACATGATTTACCGTGGGCTGCAGTGATACTTTCTGCCGGCAAATCTGCCAGGATGAATGATCATAAAGCACTGCTGCGCTACGATTCCGGACATAATTTTATCGGGAAAATTGTCACTGAATATGCACAGGCAGGTTGTAATCACATAATTGTGGTGGCAAACGAAAGTAATATCGGGTTGTTGTCCCGGCAGTTTAACTATATTGATGCCATTAAGCCGGATTTTATATTAAATGAACACCTTGAATACGAACGATTTTATTCAATCAAACTGGGTGTCGCAGCATGTATGGAATATTCAAAGTGTTTTATACAGCCTTGTGATAATCCATTTATCACACATGACCTGCTTAAAAAAATGCTTCAGTGTTCCTCCGACGAATGTTTTATTGCTCCTATCTATAAAGGAAAGAAAGGTCATCCCGTGCTTCTGGGAACTCATATCATGAAAGAACTATGTGAGGTAAAAGAAAATGATCTTAACTTTAAGGAATTTCTCAGGAGATTTAAATGTCTTGAATTGGATACAGATAACCGGAATATTCTGGTTAACATAAATGATACAGAGGATTATCAACGATTCTTCAGCAGCGATGATGAAAATATCAGGAACCAATAGGGTGAAATTTCTGGCGGTCATAAGTATTCTGGCTGTAACGGTTCTTTTATATTTGCGTGTCTCCGGTTTTGGCTTTATCAGTGTATGGGATGATAATCTGAATGTTACTGAAAACAAGTATATCAGGGATTTCACTTTTGAGGGCATAAAAACACTTTTTTCAACTGATACCCGTATTGACGAACCGCGCCTTACACTTTTTACATACGCTATTGATTATAAACTTTGGGGTGCTGATCCTGCAATGTACCATCTCGGGAATTTATTCCTTCATCTGATCAATATTATTCTGGTTTTTTTCCTTGCTTACCGGCTTATGCCCAAAACAATTCCCTGCTCGATGGTGGCTCTTTTGTTTGCCCTGCATCCTTTTCGTGTGGAATCGGTAGCATGGGTGAGCGGGCGTAAAGACCTGCTTTACAGCCTGTTTTTTTTGCTGGCGCTGATTTTATACCTGAGATATTTGAAAAAACAGAAGGTGCTCTTATTTATTCTTGTTCTAATACTAGGGTATTTGTCCTTTTTAGCCAAGATACAAGCGGTAACACTACCTCTTATACTGCTTTTGCTTGATTTTTATTCAGGAAAGAAGATTACTGTATACGCCTGGTTCGAAAAGGTCCTTGCCGGTGGTGTGTTGTTTTTTAATTATTTGGAATATAGCTATTTAATACTATTAGTGCTGTTTTATATCTTTATAAAAAGCTATGGACATATTTCCGGTTTCGTTAAAAATAGATTGCGTTTTATTTCAGTTATGGATTCGAGGTTTACGGGCTTTGCAATCCGGACAATTTTCAGAACATTGTTTACTTTTATCCCTTTCTGGATTTTGACCCGCATTACGGCCGTTTTTTACCCTGCTGAGGAGCAGTATTATCTGGTACTGGCTTTATTGTTTTTGTTCAGCTGCTGGTTTACTTTTGAAATTGAAATCAACCGGAATCGATTACAAGGTAAATTGTCTTTGTTTTTTAGCAGACATCATAGCTGGATGATTCCTGTGACAGGGGTTTTATTGATTTTTTTGGTATTTTTTATTTTCGTGAAACCCGGCCTGTACTTGTGGAATAATGAATTTTCAGGGCAGTTTTCTTTTTTTGACCAGTTGATGATGGCCGGTTATGCTTTCTTTTTATATTTTTCAAATGCTTTTTTTCCGGTTTATTTTTCTTCACTGAGGCCATATCCTGATTTTACGGCAGACTTTTTACCCGTTTCATATTATATGTTGAGTGTTTTGTCCGTTTTATTAATAATTAATCTGATCATTATCATTAAGCGGATTAAAAACCTTAGAAAGGAATTAATTTTTGCTATGTTCTTCTTTTTTATAAATATTTTTTTGGTAATACATATTATTCCTATCGAAGGCAAAGTGATCATAGCCGAACGATACACATACCTTGCCTATTTCGGTTTGTTTTTTATGGCGGGTGTTGTGTACCAGAAACTTTTTGAATCTGGCAAAAGGAGAACAATTCTCCATATTACGACAATTCTTGTTCTTATTTTGTTCTTTATGTTAAGCTGGTTCAGGCTCCCGGTGTGGAAGGATGAACTGAGTCTTTTGAACGATCAGGTGGCCAAAACACCGGATTATCCTGTTGTTTACCTTAACCGTTCTGCCTTCTTTATCAGCAGAAATAACTACCGGACAGCCATTGATGATCTTGATGAGGCGATCAGGTTGAACCCCCGGTATTACCAGGCCTATTATAACCGTGCGCTTGCGTATTCTTATACAGGCCGTTTTGATAAAGCTGAAAAGGATTGTTCACAGGCTTTGCTGATCGCTTCTGATTTTGCAAATGCTTATTATCTGAGGGGGTATTCTTATAATAAGTTGCAAAAATATTACCGGGCCATCGCTGATTATAACCGTGCAATAGAATTAAACCCGGATATGTATCTTGCATATTATAACAGGGGGAACTCTAAAAAAAACATTTCGGATTACTGCGGCGCTCTCCATGATTACAGCCGGGCACTGGAGTTAAAACCGGATTTTTCGCAGGCCTATAATGCCAGGGGGGGTGCTGAATTTCTGATTAAAGACTTCAGTAGTTCGATAAAAGATTATTCAAAAGCATTACTTTGGGATCCCGAAAACAGTACTATATATTTTAACCGGGGTTTGAGTTATAAAAGCGCCGGTGATATGGTTCATGCCTGTGAAGATTGGCAAAAAGCTTCAGGAATGGGCAATAAGGAAGCCGGAGAATTATTTTATGAAAATTGCAGGTAATAATAAAGTTTTCTATCTTTGTAAAAAAATTGTATAAATCTTTTTTTAATTTAGAAAAAAATAAGATTTTGATAAAAAAGTTTAAAAAACATTCTTTTTGACTTGCAACCGAAGAAAATATTTTATATATTTATCGAAAAATTTTTGCTATGGACACACAAAATAAACCTACTATTTTATTTCCATATGATTTCTCACCTGAATCTGATTTTGCGATAGAATACCTGGTGGGCTTATCGAAGACTTTCAATTTTTCAGTTGAAATATTGAATATTTATGATGTTGGCACAAAAAAATTCATGCAGGAAAACAATCTGGATAAAAGCGCCCTGGAGGACAGGATACGCCAGATGTCAGTTGATTTGCAGGAAAAACATGGGATCATGTCAACCTACCTGATCAAAAATACCGCTGTTAAAAACATACGGAAAATTTCGCTGAAAGAACATGTTACTTTTACATTGCTTGGTATATCCAAACCGTATAAGCCCTCAAACCGCATAATAAAGGTTATTACCACTTCACCGGTACCTGTTTTTGTTGTTCAGAAGGGGGTTCCGTACAAGCCGTTTAAAAACATTGTTTTTCCGCTGGACGATTCTCCGGCGAGCAGGCAAAAAGCCGCATGGGCGCTGAAGTTTGCCAGTACGTTTGAAGATGTGCTCATACATATTTATACCATTAGTCCGGCAGCCCTGAAAAGCAAAGAAAGGGAATTCAAACAGTATAAAGTCATAGAATCCTGTGAGCATTTCTTTGCCCGCAACGGCGTCAAATTCGTTACGGAAACATCACAGGGCAGCTATAAGGATTATCCGATGGAAATAAAAAAATATGCTGAAAGCATTAATGCGGATATGTTTATTATCATGATAAGACCGAAGAAAATGTTTTCTAACGTTGACCCTGTGGATATTCAGTTGATTTTTAACCAGCAAAAACTGCCTCTGCTCTGCGTTAACCAGCGCGATTTAAATGTTGGCGGAGGCTTTAATTAAAAATAGCTACATATTTTGTTTCTTGATTTTCAGTCTTATGCATTTGAAAAAGAATGTTAAGTGTTGGCTGTATAATTTTAAATTGTAGCTTTGCCAGTAAATTATAAATCCACATCTATGAATAAGTTAGCAGTAGTTGCTTTTGGAGGCAACGCCCTGCTCCGGGGAGAGCAAAAAGGTACTATTCACGAACAGGAACATAATGCGCGGGAAACCTGTAAGAACCTGCTTGAACTTGTGAAAAATGATTATAATATTGTGATCACACATGGCAATGGGCCGCAGGTTGGAAATATCCTTCTTCAGAACATAGCGGGTTCCCGCCTGTTTGGTATTCCCGAAATGCCACTTGATATTTGCGGGGCCTATTCCCAGGGTTTTATCGGTTATATTATTGAACAGCAATTCCGCAACCTTCTTGAGGAACACAATCTTGTCAAGGATGTGATCACCATTATCACACAGGTTTTGGTTGATAAGGATGATCCGGCATTTAAGAATCCCACCAAACCCGTAGGGCCATTTTATTCAAAGGCGGAAGCCGATGCTATGGCAGCCGAAGGTAATTCTGTATTTGCCGAGGACCCCCGTGGGAGGGGATGGCGTAAAGTAGTGGCTTCTCCTGTCCCTTTGCAGATAGGCAACAGAAATACTATTGAGAACATAGCCCGTAACGGACAAATTGTTATTGCGGTTGGTGGGGGCGGGATTCCGGTATATTATAAACATCCGAATTTTCTGGAAGGCATAGATGCCGTGATTGACAAAGACCTTGCCTCTTCCTTGCTGGCCTTGCAGATCCATGCCGATGAATTTTATATTCTTACCGATGTCCCTAAGGTCTGCATTAATTTCAATAAGCCTGATCAGAAAAAGCTTGATGTTATCAGCGTGGAAGAAGCTAAAAGGTATCTTGCCGAAGGTCATTTTACCGAAGGCAGCATGGCGCCTAAAATCCGGGCGGCAATAAATTTTACAGAGAACGGTAAGGGCGAAGCTATCATTACAGAGTCGTCCAAACTCTCGGACAAAAACTGCGGTACCAAGATTGTCAAATCAAAATAACAGAAACATGAATGAAATATTGTGCCCACAATGCCAGGCAGCATTAAAAGAAGGCGCCAGGTTTTGCCACGTTTGCGGATACAAAGTTCCGGAAGAGACTTCTGCGTCGGACTCTCAGCCCATGCAAGATTCATCACAGCCAGCGAAAGAAGAAGATATTAACATGCAGACTTTTACGGATGTGAAACCCGATGAAGTGGTTACTGCTCTTAAGAGCGGTAATATTTTTAAACGAGCGATCAACATCATGTTGAAACCCAGGTCAGAATGGGATGTTGTTGTAAAGGAAACGCCCAGGGTGCCCATGCTGATCTTTGGTTATTCATTGATATTGTCACTCATCCCTGTCATTTCCCTGATATTGGGTTACGGACTTATAGGCCGTAAGATTACCGTTATCTGGGATAATAGTTTTGGTGCAGGCATTATCAACGCCTCAGTATTTTTAATCGCGGCATTCACGGCCATTATTGTTGGAGCCGTGATTATCAATGCGCTGGCTCCGGCATTCAAAGCCGAAAAAAACTTCGGAAGGGCGATGCAACTTACTACCTATTCGTTTACCCCCTTCTTTTTTTCAGGAGCCTTGCTGATATTGCCTGTCTTGACTGTAGTTGCAGAACTGGCAGGACTTTATGGAATTTTTGTTTTATTGATGGGCTTGCCTGTGATGATGAAAACGCCTAAGAATAATCAGATCGGATATTTTTTTGCATCGGCCGGCATACTGTTCGGCATCTATTTTACTGTTAAGTGGACCTTCAGTCTGATTATCCATGGCATTTTTCTGACGATGGTTCGTTTTTAACAGAAGCCTGTATATTGTATGTCTTTACCTGAAATTAATGAAATAGGTGATAAAGTAAAACACTGGCAGGTTGATGAAACCCGCTATTTAAGATCGCTACCGCTTAAGAATTATATCTTTTCCGCCATTGCCCTTTTGGGATTAATAACAGCATGCCTGCCCTGGGCGGATGTGACGGTTGGTTTTTATAACAAAGCGATGGCTATTGGGCTTCATTTCTTTAAAGGATGGCTGGTTTTTCTGACATACCTGGGCGTTTTTTGTATCATGTTATTTAATAAACACCTGAAAATTGCTCAGATATATGCCGAAAAGGCTCCCGTTTACGGCGCCCTGATTTCCTGTTCCCTGGTTCTGATCTTTATCCTATGGAACCTATTCAGGGTACGTTATGGCGTTTATCTGTGCTTTGCTGTTTCTCTGTTTTTTTTGTTTTCAGTCTGGCATTTCAATTATCGGAATAAGAGTAGAATCAGAAGTTAACCGGTTAAACAGTATGATTAAAAAATATAAAAAAACACATATCATAATTATTACATATTTTAAAAAATAAAATGGAGGATCATTATGGCTTTTAATTTAAAAAACAGGAATTTTCTTAAGGAACTTGACTTCACACCGGAAGAGATGAAGTTTTTACTGAAACTGTCAGCCGATCTTAAAGCGGCAAAATATGCAGGTACGGAGCAACAACTGCTGAAAGGCAAAAATATCGTTCTGTTGTTTGAAAAAGATTCTACACGTACCCGTTGTGCTTTTGAAGTAGCTGCGCTGGATCAGGGCGCTCATGTCACCTACCTTGGTCCCAGCGGTTCGCAGATGGGTAAAAAAGAATCGATGAAGGACACTGCGCGTGTTTTGGGCAGAATGTACGATGGTATTGAATACCGCGGTTATGGTCAGAATATTGTTGAGGAATTAGCCAAATATGCCGGTGTTCCTGTATGGAACGGGCTTACGAACGAATTTCATCCGACTCAGATTCTGGCGGATTTCCTCACGATGATGGAACATTGCGATAAACCCTTACATCAAATATCCTTTGCCTTTGTGGGCGATGCCAAAAACAATGTCGGCAACTCACTGATGGCGGGCGCTGCCAAAATGGGTATGGATTTCAGGGCAGGGGCGCCCAAATCGTGCCAGCCCGATAAAAAACTTGTTGAAGAGTGTCAGAAAATTGCTAAAGAAACCGGTGCAAAAATTACCATTACCGACGATCCCAAAGCGGCCGTTAAAGGAGTGGATTTTATCTACACCGATGTATGGGTTTCGATGGGTGAACCCGATCATGTGTGGGTTGAACGTATCAAATTATTAAAACCGTATCAGGTAAATTCCAAATTGATGAAGGCCACCGGTAATCCCAACACCAAATTTCTGCACTGTCTGCCAGCTTTCCATAACCGCGAAACCAAAATAGGAGAGGAGATATTCCAGAAATACGGCCTCGATGGAATGGAAGTCACCGAAGATGTATTCGAGTCGAAACATTCTGTGGTGTTTGATGAGGCTGAAAACCGTCTCCATACTATAAAGGCTGTGATGGTGGCCACACTCGCATAATGAAATTATTGCTGCAGGGCCATATTCGTTGATTATAAAACGGATATTTTTCCGGCCCCTGACAAGCAGTAAAGAAGAAGAGCAAGGGTGAGCATGAAAAAGGTACCTGTTTTTTGTTCAAAATGCTGTAACGAACAGTTTCTCCTGAGGATGAGGAAACTGTTAAAATACTTTTTTTTGTTTCTGCTGGCCGTCTTTTTGTTTTGCAATGCGGTCATATATTTTAGTTCCGGTAAATACCTGAGCGGCGACATGGCAGCCATACCGGCATGTTACGTTGCTCTGGTTCCCGGAGCCAGTGTTTACGCCAGCGGAAAACCGTCGCCAATACTTGCCGACCGGCTTGATAAAGCGCTTGAACTGTATCAAGCCGGAAAGGTACAACGTTTTTTGCTAAGCGGCGACCATGGTACACGCACATACGACGAAGTGAACGGTATGAAAAGCTACCTGAACCAACAAGGTGTGCCCGACAGTGTGATCTTTACCGACCATGCAGGATTCGACACTTACAGTTCCATGTTTCGTGCACGTGAGATCTTTGGCGTCGACAGTGCGATCATTGTTACCCAGACATTTCACCTGCGAAGGGCGCTTTATATTGCCCGCAAACAAGGCATAATGGCTTATGGTTATAAATCGGATATGCAGAGATACCCGAGTCTGACCTATCTAAAGATCCGTGAAAGCCTGGCCAGTGTTAAGGCTTTTTTTGAAGTGCTTTTCCGGGTAAAGCCGCATTTTGAAGGTGAAAAGATTCCCATAAAAGGCAGCAGCAGGTTGAGTTATGACCGGGTGGCCTTAGAAAAAGGCTGAAATGATCATTCAACCGATTGCATGTTTTTGTGATTCTGAATTAAGCGTTGAATGACGGCTTTTTTTTCTTCGGCTTCTGCCAGTTCTTGTTTTTTGTTGTTAATAGATGCCTGTAGCTGACCGGAATATTCCGAGGTATTCTTACCGTCGGCTTTTAATTGCTTCAGTTGTTGTTCATACTTGTTACGTTCTGAAGTGAGAAAACTGATCCTGGATTGAATATTAGCAAGGTCGTTGTCCAGGTTGATCCCCAGCCGTTCGTTGCAACGTTGCAACAAATCAACCAGGGCTTCTTCCCGGGCTTCGAGTTTATGAATGTGGTATGCCTTTTTTTCCTCCATAAGCCTAAGGTTATCGTACTCCTCTTTAGTTTTTTTATAAATATCTTTTTTGGTTTTTTTGTTCTGTTCGAGTTCGTCCAGCATTTTCTTCAATTCATTCATTTTATCTGCATTGGCATCCTGCCAGTTTATCAGGGTGCGTTCCGCTTTTGGTATCTCATAGCGCACAGCAAGCAGGTCCTCTTTGACCACATCGATGAGTTTGCTTGTTTCATCCGAATTTGCGAGATTGTAAATACTATTATTGTATATTTCATTAAGGTTTTCCTTGGTATCTTTATTTTTAAGATTCTCAATATATATTGAGTATTCCTTATTGGCTCTTTTTACTTCGGAGGCGGTGAACTCGGTAGTTCTTAAATATTCATCGAAGTTTTCCAGAGGAACATCTTCTCCGCCAATATTGATGATGACCGATCTCTTTTTTACCAGCATATTGTTTTGATAATCGTCGTACACTTCAATTTTCCATGCGAAATTTATTTTATCAGGATACAGTATACCGGTATTTTCGTTATCCAGCAAAATGTAGTAATCATCCGTGATCGTCTTTTTGGGGCTTTTGTTGTTTGGAGTAGTAATCGGAATATTGATTTTAAGTTTGGTCTTTCCTGCTATACCCCGTTCTTTGGTTTCTAAACTATGAAGTTTACCAATAAGGTCATTCATATTTTCGGAAATATCTTTGCCGAAATTCAGTTCCTTATAAAAATACCAGTAGTCTGAAAAATTATAATTTTTTCTAAAACTTTCAACTTGTCCAACGAATGATTTTCCGGGCTTGCCGCCTCTTATTCCGGCGTGTTTGCCGCAATAGATGTAAGCCCAGTATACTTTATCGTCTTTCCATACATATATTTTGTATATGCCGTCCACCGTTCCATCATCGTTCAGGGGCATAATGCCCGCCTCATAGGGATAGCAGTAGAAACCCTGATTTATCATTCTTCCGTTCAGGGTATTCAGCCGGATATCATCTTTATTGGAATACCCTTGTTTTTCGCATCCCTCTTTCCACATGACCACACCTTCAAATTGCGAAAAAGGACGCAGATCATTGGGGATGATGGTAGGCATGTTTCTGCCCATGGTTCCATAAGGTATCATCAGGTAATCGATCAACCCTGATTTCGGATTTTTTTCTTGGTCCTTGTCATACTGGAATGCGCAATGCCAAACGGGATTCTTTTTGTCGCCCGGTTTCCAGACAATGGAATAGGATTCATCCTCACCCGATTGGTTTTTGCCATTTCCCTGCACAACGGTGGTAGCATTGAGGTCTCTCCAGTAAATATCATTGAAATACCTGAAAAGTTCGTATTGACCCATTCTCAGCACTTTTTCATTGGGCTGATGTATGAAATCATATACATAGTTCTTATAATTGTCAATAAGTTTGTAGGGTATCTGATCTTCGGACAGCTTGTTCTGTTCAAGATATTTTTTGGTATTGTATCGCTGAAGGATACATTGCTGTACTTCTGGAGGCGTTTTTTTTGAGAACTGCCGTTTTGTGATGTCAAGGCTGTCACAATAACGCAAAAAGAAGGTTTCGAGCCATTCGTAGACCAGGTCAAAATTGTTTGCATCTTTCCATGAACCTGTTCCTTCGATTTGCGGAAAAATCAGGGTATCATACACAGTTTTTTTGCCGGATTTCTTTTTAATATAAAAACCTGCAAGGTCGCAGGATACTTTTCCCGAATCAATGCCTAAGCGCGGAATGGTTGAATAGTAAGGTTTGTCTACGGCAACATTTTTGCCTATATTTTTATTATAGGTGGAATCAACCCGGAATTTATCTTCTGTAATTGAATAATGCCATATACATCCCAGCGAATATGGGTGGTGGTTGCTAAGCTGCTTGCTTGAAAGAAAATCTGTTTTATCGGCTGTATATCCCAAATTGACCAGCATGGACAGCATACTGTTCCCAAAAATAAGATAATCGAACGCAGTTGTAAATGATCTGATACCATAATTATCTTCATTATTGGGGCCTATGAATCTGCCGTCAAAAATTCCCATGACATAATGGCTCCCATATTTGCCTGACATGAATTTGTTTCTTAATTTAAAGATCTCCTTCCATTCATCTATGGGCGGTTCTTTCTTTTCACCGGCTTGAACCGGATTCTTTTGATCCCCGTTGTCATTCTGACCTGCGAGATTTGCAGGGAGTGTCGTTAAAACAAAAAATAGCAGGCAATATAAAGCAATGGTTCTGACGGATAAGGGTCGCCCCCTGCATTTGGTGTCAGGGTAAATACTTGACCGGCCCTTTTTATAAATCAGAAACGGATTCAAAAAGAAATTACTTTTAAATAAATACAAATTCGGTACCCTTCAGCCCATATTTACCTGTTAATATTGAAATTACAAAATAATAAAACCATAAAAATAAAACCAGTCAACATAAATCCGACCCGTGTTTTTGGTTTTCCTCCATGAATTTATTAATTCAAATTTCCACAAACAATTTATACAAAATTATGAAAAAAAGGTTACAATATCAATAGGATAAGGTTTTGCTTTCAGTGTGTTCTGATGAAATTTTTAAACTGAAGACCTGCAACACTTTGATATTACCAATAATGGCCATGGTATTTTAGCTCTTTATTCAATTTCTGCGAGCGTTTTTTAACGTGTACTGTTCAAAAGAATAAAACAAAACCTCTATATGGCTATTTTTCAACACTCTATGTTGTTTGTGTTTTTAACTACGAAGCGGCATACCGAGGGAACAAAGCCGCAGAGGAAAAATATTCTGACTTTGGGTCTTCGCATTTTTGCCCCGAAGGGGCTTCTGCGAAGCGAGAAAAACAACCAGTATTATGCGCAGAGTAAGAAATTGTTTTGATTTTATCTTTTCATATCTTTATGCGTCTTTTTTGCTGC
>DAOORA010000047.1:0-35385 GCA_035389045.1 Bacteroidales bacterium
CCAACCAAAATTTGGGCTATTTTTGATCCGAAATTTTTTGCATGCGGATTTAAGGGAATGTATTAATGCCATTTCAATAATTTTAGTTACCCCAAAAGGCAGGTAAAATTATACTTTTTACCGATAAAACAGCTGAAAAATTATGTGTAACGAATAAAAGAATTTGTTTTCAGTAATGCAGAATCTTCTGTGTTTCCTGATGTTCGGCTTTGGATAAAAATTCGCGGTACACGGTGTTTAAAGCCACGTTTTCGTGTGCTTTTTTAACTGAGGCAACCTCATCGAGGGCATATAAAACCGATGATCTGGCTTTAATAAGTTCGTTTGAAACAGGTATTGGTTGCCCGCCGCCGCCAATACATCCTCCGTGACAGACCATTACTTCAACAAAATGACATTCGTGTTCATTCTCTTTCAGATCATTGAAGAATTTAGCGGCATTACCACTGCCATTAACCACAGCAAAACGGATTTCTTTATCTTTTAAAAACTCCCAGCCGGCTCTGACCTCGGTGAATTTTATGGTGGTTTCTTTGATACCGTTTTCACCACGTAACGAATTAATTTTCAGCCATTCCGGGCTTAACTCATTGCCAGTGACCAGTTCCGAAAGGGTTCTGATAACAGCTTCGGTGGTTCCGCCCGATACTTCTGTGAGTACAGAAGCACCGGAATGCATCGACATCAGGGTGTCATAAACATCCGGCTCCAGTCTTTCAATATCAATACCGGATTGCCGTATCATACGCACTAATTCCCTTGTGGTAAGAGCATAATCAACCTCTGCAGCGCCCTGTGAGGAACCATTAGCCGTTTCGTTTTTTGCAGCAGTACAGGGTGTTACAGAAACCGTTATTATATCTTTAGAATCCAGAGCTTTTTTGTCGGCATAATACGTCTTGATCAGCGCACCATAAATAAGTCCGGGTGATTTGCAGGTAGAAAGCAGCGGTTCGTTTTCAGGAAATAAGGTTCTGACAAAACTGACCCATCCCTGCGAACAGGAGGTTATAAATGGTAATACCTTTTTATTTTTTTCTTCATTATCCTGTTTCATTCTCAGCATGAATTCCGTGCAGAGTTCCATGATATAAATATCATTGAAATAACCGGAATCGACTACCGTGTCAAAGCCTAGCAACTTCAAGGCAGCAACTATTTTGGCATCAGAATGTTTATTGTATTCAAAACCTAATTCCTGGCCTATGGCCACACGCACCGAAGGAGTGGCCGATATGACCACATGCTTTTGAGGTTCGGCAAGGGCATCCCAAACTTCTTCGTATAGCGGTTTTTCAGTAAGTGCAGCCGTAGGACAACGGCTGGTGCATTGTCCGCAGTCAATACAAAAGACATCTTTTAATGATTTACCAAAAAATGTAGATACTTTTTGTTTTTTTCCTTTACTGACAACTGAAAAAGTCCCTACCCCCTGCATGTCGGTGCATGTCCGCACACAGCGCTGGCAGCGAACACACTTGCTGTCATCCTTAACAATGGAGGATGATGAGGTATCAGGCAGTTTTTCTTCTTCTTTCACCAGGTCGTGATAAACATGATCACCGATACGGTATTCACTGGCCAGCCATTGTAACTCGCAATTGCCATTGCGGTAACATTTGGTGCAGTCGGCATTATGCTCAGACAGAAGAAGTTCCACAATAGTTTTACGGGCTGTCCTCACTTTGGGACTGTTGGTTGAAACAACCATGCCTTCGGTAACAGCAGTAGAACAGGCCGTAACAAGTTCTTTTTGGCCCGACAGTTCCACCACACATACGCGACAATTGCCAGCCACCCTTAAGTCCGGATGATAACACAGTGTGGGAATATGCATATTGATCCTGTGTGCAGCATCCAGTATGGTGGAGCCGTCCTCAACGGAAACGGGTATATTATTTATTGTCAGGTTGATAAGTGATTTTTCCATCAGATAAAAAATTAATACAAAATTTCTTCCTTAAAATTTTCCAATATTGAAATGAACGGGTTGGCTACCGATTGTCCGAGGCCGCATTTGGCAGAAGTTTTCATGTTCAATGCCAGCTTTTTCAGCACCTCAATATAGGTGACCGGTTTTTCGCCTTTTTTCACCGCTTCGATACCCAGCAGCAGTTGTTGAGTCCCCACCCTGCAGGGCGTACACAGCCCGCACGATTCTTCCGCAAAAAAACGCAGATATTCATGTAACAACTTATACATTGACCGGGTGTTGTTGAAGAATATCATAGAACCGCCTGTCGTGAGACCTTCAAATCCGATCACTGTTTCGGCAAAAAGTCTTTGCGGGATGCAATAGCCTGATGCACCGCCAACCTGTACCGACTTGATGTTTTTATCACCAAACTCATTAACCACATCTTCAATAGTAGTTCCAAGTTCCAGTTCGTGAATACCCGGATTCCTGGTATCGCCGGATATGGAGAATAACTTGGATCCGGCGGAATATGCGGTGCCGAGTTTCAGAAATTCTTCAGCACCGATCCTGAAGATGACCTGGGCGGTGGCAAAAGTTTCCACATTGTTGACCACTGTCGGACAGCCATACAATCCCCGGCTGACCGGAAAAGGCGGTTTGTTGCATGGTTCGGCACGATAACCTTCCATGGATTCAATCAGGGCGCTTTCTTCGCCGCTCACATACGACCCGCTGCCCATAAAAAGTTCTATGGTAAAATCAAAATTAAACTGCCGGACATGCTCATGAAAAATCCCGAGTTCTTTTAAAATATGCTCTTTCATATAGCCGTATTCGTGCCGGAGATATATGATGCCTTTTTTAGCCCCGATACAGTAACCACAAACGGCCATACCCGACAAAACCTTGCGCGGGACACGCTCGAGGATTTCACGGTCCTTAAAAGTACCCGTTTCGCTTTCATTGGCATTGCAGATCACATACTTTGTGTCTGAGACTTCCCTGCGGGCAAATTTCCATTTCATACCGGTAGGAAAACCCACATTACCGCGGCCTTTAAGCCCTGAATCCATCAATTCCGAAATGATATCATCGGGTGTCCGCTCCAGGGTACGTTCGAGCGTTTTGTATTTCGACGATGTATAATCGCTGAAAATCAATTCAATGCGTTTCTGACTCTGTAATTCCATAGCCTTTTATTTTTCCTTGTACTCCTTTATGATTTGAACTGCCTTCTGGGGTGTCAGTTCCGTAAAAACCTCATTGTTAATCATCATGGCCGGGGATTTGTGACACCAGCCGAGACAATTGGCCTGAAGCAACGTAAATTTCCTGTCGGTGGTGGTTTCGCCCACTTTGATCTTGAGCAACAGGCTTATAGTACTCAACACCTCAGCCTGCGACTGCATCATACATGATATATTGCGGCAAAGGCGTATGATGTATTTTCCCCGGGGAACCGTGTCCAGGTAAGTATAAAATGATGCGGTTCCGTAGACTTCCGAGGAAGGTATTTCTAATGATTCAGCCACTTCAAGCAGCGCATCCTCACTCAGGTAGTTTTCATGTTGAACGATCTCCTGAAGCAGCGGCAACAGATTATTGCGCGCTTTGCCATGCACTTTCACATATTCCTGTATTAACGATTTTACTTCCTGCATAAAAGATATTTATAAAGTTTCCTCAAATAATTTTCCAAAATTATAAATTGTATGGTATAAAAAAGGAAACCAGATTATATTTTTAACAATATGATCATACGAAAACTTATTTTCCAACTTTTTCGATGGTATAGCCAAGCGCTGATCCCAGAATACCAGTTATGATGATGACCGGTATCAGCGTCAGAGGCTCCTCAAAGGCGATGAGTACAGCACAAGGTATTAATAATGCGTATCCCAGCAGCATGCCCTTCAACACCGGGTGAATTTTGATATAAGTAACTGCAATAAGCAACCCACAGACCACCCACATGGTGAATGCCGACAAATCAGCATCCCATGGAAGTTTCTGAATTATCATAGGGACAACATCGATAATGCCTGCAAGCACTCCGAAAATGAGTCCGGTTAAAATGCGTTTTTTCATAGTGTCAATTTTTTTTGTAAAAATAAGAAACTGATTTGATATGATTGTTTTTCATTTTCAGATTATTTCCCGCAGTCCGCCATTGCATAACGTAGATTGATGTAGATAAAAAATATATTCTGATTCCAAAGGAGAATAAGAACATGTATTTCACTCGGAAGCGCAAACGCAGATAAAAAGCAGATATTTCGGTGCGTTGCACATTGATATGCCACCAGGTTTTGTAATGTTTTATTAAAAACTACTATGATAACATAATTTTTGTATTTTTGTACGGATTTTTTAAGGCTTGTCTGGAATCTGAAAGTGTGCATCACATTGCTGTCCCCTCTTAGAGGGGATATGGGTTTTACAACCTGAAATTTCAAAAAAAAGTATAATTTTTACATTTATTATGAAGAAATTGATAGAACCGGATAATATCATGAAGTTTAAGAGCATGCGGGAGCCCTTAACGCTCGAAGCGGCTATAAAAGAATCAAACCGCTGCCTGCTGTGCTACGATGCTCCGTGCAGCGCAGGATGCCCGGCAGGAACTGATCCCGGGAAATTTATCAGACAAATAAAATTCCATAACTATAAAGGCGCCGCAAGAACCATACGCCGAAACAATATCCTGGGGAGCAGTTGCGCATTTATTTGCCCCGTGGAGAACCTTTGCGAAAAAGCCTGCAGTAGTAAGGCTATTGATAATCCTGTAAATATCAGCGGGTTACAGCGTTTTGCCACGGAATACGGAAAAAACAACAGACTCGAACCCCTGGAAAAAAGCAGAAAAGACAATGGAAAAATAGCGGTGATCGGTTGCGGCCCTTCGGGTATGGGATGCGCTTCTGCACTGGCCAAAATGAACTATGATGTAGTAATTTTTGAAAAACAGCCGCAGGCTGGCGGTGTCCCAAAGTGGAATATTCCTGAATACAGGTTACCTGAAGACGCTATCCATTATGACGTTAAAAATTTGCTCGATCAGGGCGTAGAGATCAAATACGAAACCGCCGTGGACACGACCGGCGCCGTTGAAGCCCTTCTTGATAAAGGCTTTGACGCCGTATACATCAGCACAGGGCTTGCTGAGGCATTCAAACTCGATCTGTTTAATGGCTTTTCCAATGCCATGGATTATAATACTTTCTTGCGTCAGGTTAAATTTGAAAGGCCTGATACCGGTCTCAAAGGAAAAAATGCAGCCATCATCGGAGGCGGAAGCGTGGCCATTGACTCGGCCGTTTCAGCCAAAGCCTGCGGCGCAAACAAAGTCTATCTGATCTCGCTGGAACAACTGCATGAATTACCGGCTGATGAGGAAGAAATAAAACTGGCTCATATCATGAATATCATTTTTAAAGCCGGTTGCTCAATCATCCGTGTTGATGCAGATAAAAACAGAATTACAGGCCTTCAGGGCATCGAAACCGAGTGGATCGAACCCGGGAAATATACTCCTGACAATGCCCGGCAGATTCCGGGGACAGAATTCTCGATTCGGGTTGATCTTGTTGTACAGGCTATCGGAACCAGGCCGGGTAACGAAGTGAAGGGCTTTGGACGGAATCTACAGACTTGTGGTAAAGGAGTCATTGTTGTAAATGAGAACATGGAGACAAATATACCCGGTGTTTTTGCAGGGGGCGATGTGATAAACGGCGGCAACACGGTAGTTCAGGCCGTCGGCGACGGAAAAAAAGCCGCCGGGCAAATAGATAATTATTTAAAAAACAGGAGGACTACTATATGATAAAACAGGCCGATCTCAGCATCAGTTTTTGCGGTGTTAAATTTGAAAATCCTTTCTGTCTTTCATCCTCACCGGTAGGCTATCATGCCGAAATGTGCGCCAGGGCCTATGAAGCCGGATGGGGCGGTATTGTATACAAAACACTGGGACTGGAAAAGAGTTTTAAAGTTGTTATGCCCTCACCGCGTTTAAATGCTTTTCATAGTGGTGATAAACGTTTTATCGGGCTGCAAAATGCGGAACAAATAACCGACAGGCCTATCACGGACAATATCAGGGATTTAGTCTGGCTTAAGAAAAACTATCCCGGTAAAGTACTAATCTCAAGCATCATGGGATACAACGACCAGGACTGGACAGAACTTGCAAAAATGTCGGAGGATGCCGGAGCAGATTTACTGGAGCTGAATTTTTCGTGCCCGCAGATGGCGCATAAGCGAGCCGGACACCGTGTCGGACAGGATTTTCACGCTGTGGCCGCATTTACGGAAGTAGTGAAAAAGGCCAGCAAACTCCCTGTTATTGCCAAAATGACACCGAACATCACCGATATGGTACCGGTTGCCCTGGCAGCCAAAGAAGGCGGCGCCGATGCCATTTCGGCGATCAACACCATACGTGCCATTACGGATATTGATATAGATACCTTCACCCCGCTGCCAAACATCAAAGGAAAGTCTTCCCCGACAGGTTTTTCAGGACCTTCGGTCAAACCTATAGCATTGCGGTTTGTTTCCGAGCTGTACAACGCAAAAAACCTTAATCTGCCTATCAGCGGTATTGGCGGTATCGAAACATGGGTTGATGCCCTGCATTTTTTGTTGCTGGGCGCCTCCAACCTGCAGGTCACCACGGGAATCATGAAATACGGTTACCGCATCGTTGAAGATATGATCGAAGGATTGAGCGATTATATGCTTGACCGCAACATTCATTCACTGGAAGAAATCATAGGAAAAGCAGCACAAAAAATCGTTGACCCTTCGGAATTCAATACCAGGTACCAGGTAGTTTCAAAGGTTGATGAAAACAAATGTATCGGATGCGGGCAATGTTATATTTCATGCCAGGACGGAGCCAACCAGGCCATGAATTTCGATACCGTAACACGAAAAGCTTCTGTCAATGAAGAACGATGCCTGGGCTGTATGCTTTGCAAACATGTCTGCCCCGTATGGGACTGCATATCGTACAAAGAGGTGGATACGATGACAACAAAACACGCTGCAATTTTTTAGCTGCGAACGCGCGCATGCGAGGGAGTTTATTCTTTTCCGGAAGTTTTAATATCTATTCCTTTCCGGGTAGCTTGTTCTAATTGCTGTTGTTTGAATTCTTGCAACTGTTTCAGGTATTCGAAAATCAACAGTATTTTCTTGTCTTATTCTTTATCTTTTTTTTGTAACTGCTCTAATTTTTGTAATATTTCCTTGTGAGTTGCTAAGATTACCATCATTTTATTAAATTAAATACACGCATGATTTGAAGATTAACCATGATGGCCTTGGTACTCTTTTAGGCTGTCGAAAGTTGGGAAACGCCAATGCTTTGTTGTGTGAAGTTTGCCAATTCGCACGCACTTCATCTTATTCCTGATCATAGTCATCAGATGGCTTATAAAAGAAAAACTGTACCTTTGTCTTACTATAAAATATCAGAAATGAATACTATCAGAAAGATTGGCGTATTAACTTCGGGAGGCGATGCCCCCGGCATGAATGCTGCCATACGGGCTGTTGTTCGTGCAGGAGTGTATGAAAAATATGAAATAACCGGTATCTGCAGAGGATACGAAGGGCTTATCAATAATGAATTCACGCCTTTGTACCGTCATTCCGTTTCCAATATCATACAACGCGGAGGCACTATTCTGAAAACTGCCCGCAGCGAACGTTTTATGACCGAAGAAGGCAGGGAACTTGCCCATCAGAACCTTATAAAAGCCGGGGTCGATGCCCTCATCGTTATTGGCGGCGACGGTACGTTCAGAGGCGCCATGGCTCTAGGCAACACATACCAATATCCTGTTGTAGGTGTGCCGGGCACTATCGATAACGACCTTTACGGGACGGATTTCACAATCGGTTATGACACAGCAATTAACACCGTTGTGGAGGTTGTGGATAAACTCCGCGATACAGCAGCCTCGCACGACCGCCTGTTCTTTGTTGAGGTAATGGGCCGTGACGCCGGATTCATCGCCCTGCGCAGCGGCATTGCCTGCGGAGCCGAAGAGATTTTGGTACCTGAAACTGAAACCAGCATAGATGACCTTATTGCCAAGCTGGAGAACGACTATCGTGAAAATAAAACCTCAGGTATCATTATCGTGGCCGAAGGTGATGACCAGGGCGGCGCTTTTGATGTGGCTAAAAAAGTAAAAGAGAAATTCAGTTTTTATGACACCCGCGTATCCATAATAGGCCACATGCAACGGGGAGGTTCGCCCACATGCATGGACAGGGTTCTGGCGAGCACCCTGGGTTACGAGGCCGTAATGGCGCTGAAAAAAGGCGAACGTGGCGTGATGGTCGGGCAGATAAATAAAGTTATTGCCTGCACACCTTTTGAAAAAGCCACCAAACACCACCTGGAGATCAACAAAAATATGCTGAAAATGGCCAGGATATTATCGCTTTAGCATGGAGCGTATCACCCTTTTTGCCGATGTCATTCTCCCGCTGCCCTTACCCGGTTTTTTTACCTACCGGGTGCCTTATGAACTGAACAATGCTATAAAACAAGGGGTAAGAGTGGTCGTGCAGTTTGGTAAAAAAAAGATATACACCGCATTAGTCTATCGAATACATGAAAATGTCCCGCTTGACTATCAGGCAAAATACATTTTATCTGTCCTGGATGATTTTCCGGTTGTCAATGCGTTACAATACAGCTTCTGGGACTGGATCTCAAAGTATTATATGTGCCGTCCGGGCGAAGTGATGAACACGGCCCTTCCCTCCTCCCTGAAACTCGAAAGCGAGAGCTGCGTGGCGCTAAATCCGGCATTCGACAAGAATTTCGGGGAACTGAATGAAAAAGAATACCTGATTGCAGAAGCCCTCGAAATCAGGCAGAAACTTACCTTAACAGAGATTTCCAACATCATTGAACAGCAGAAGATCATCCCCCTGCTGAAAAACATGATGGAAAAGAATATTATTCTTCTCGAGGAAGAACTGCACGAAAAATTCAAACCACGTACAGAAGTCTGTGTTAAACTTTGCGACAAGTACCATGATGACATACAGCTCCACAAAGCCTTTGATGAATTAAACCGGAAAGCATACAAACAGCTGGAAGTGCTGATGGCTTTTATTCAATTGACGCGTGATGCCGACCATCCTGCACCCCATATCAGCCGGACGTTGCTTCTTGAAAAATCAAAGGCCGCAACTTCACAGATTCATGCGCTGATAAAAAAAGGCATCTTTGAGACCTATACTATAAACCAGACAAGACTGAAGGATTTTGAATGTACCGATCCTGTTGATTCTATTATACTTACTGATGAACAGGAACGCGCTATGGATGAAATCAAAACCCATTTTAGTAATAAAGATGTGGTGCTGCTTCATGGCATAACTTCGAGCGGTAAAACAGAAATTTATATCAAACTTATCAGTGAAACACTCGCTCAGGGCAGACAGACTCTGTTCCTTTTGCCCGAAATAGCCCTGACCACCCAGATCATCAACCGCCTGAGGAAGTATTTCGGCAAGGAAGTCTGCGTTTATCATTCAAAATACAGCAACGAAGAACGGGTGGAAATATGGAACAGGGTGTTAGGCGATAATAACGAAAACGGCCTGAACAGTAAGCAGTATAAGGTTATTTTAGGCGCCCGCTCAGCCCTGTTCCTGCCGTTCAGCAATCTCGGGCTGGTCATTGTAGATGAAGAACACGACACCTCGTATAAGCAGGCCGATCCCCCTCCACGCTATAATGCACGCGATGCGGCTATTGTCCTTGCCCGTATGCATCAGGCAAAGACCTTACTCGGCTCAGCAACACCGGCTGTGGAAACCTATTACAATGCACTGAGCGGAAAATACGGGATAGCGGAACTCAACAAAAGATACGGAGATATGCTGTTGCCTGAAATCATCATCGCCAATATCAAAGAGCAGACCCGTCAGAAAAAAATGAAGTCCCATTTTTCAGAAACTTTGTTCAACCTGGTAAATGAAGCATTAATAAACAAGGAACAGGTTATCCTTTTCCAGAACCGCAGGGGCTATTCAACGCGCATTGAATGCAGCGACTGCAACTGGGTTCCCGGATGCAAAAATTGTGACGTAACCCTGATCTACCACAAACATATCAACCTGCTCAAATGCCATTATTGCGGCTATACGCTGGCCATCCCGGAAACCTGCCCTGCCTGCAACAGCAGAAATCTGCATACCAAAGGGATGGGCACCGAGCGCATCGAAGAAGAAACCGAACTGGTGTTCAGCGGCGCCCGTATTGCACGTATGGACCTTGATTCGACCCGAACCAAAAATGCGTACCTCCAGATATTAAATGATTTTGAAGACCGAAAAACCGACATACTCATTGGTACTCAGATGATCACCAAAGGCCTGGATTTTGACAACGTAAACATTGTGGGCATATTAAATGCCGACAACATGCTCAATTTTCCCGATTTCAGGGCACACGAACGCAGTTTTCAGCTTATGGCTCAGGTAAGCGGACGTGCCGGACGCCGCAACAAACGCGGAAAAGTAGTCATACAAACCTATAACCCGGAACATCCGATTATTAAATTGGTTTTAGACCATAATTATTTAGAAATGTGCACCCAACAACTCCGGCAGCGTCAGCAATTCCACTATCCTCCTTACAGCCGCCTCATCCAGATAACTCTCAGGCATCAGGATAGCAACAAACTCAATGAAGCCGCATCTTACCTGGCACAAAACCTCAGGAGGACGTTCGGAAAAAAAGTTTTCGGCCCGGAATACCCTATGGTTTCGCGCATCCGTACCTATTACCTCAAAAACATCCTTATCAAACTCGACCGCGACAATGCTATCCCTGCCCACAAAGAAACTATATTACGGCTTGTGGATGAATTCAATAAAAAATTCTCATCGGTGAAAGCAGCTATTGATGTAGATCCGAACTAGTCATGCGTGCAAGCACCTCATATAAAGAAAAAATATCTATATTCGACCTGAATTATCATAAAATATAAAAATAAGATGTAAATTGATTTTTATCAAAAGTCAGGCAACCACTTGTTGTTTTCCGGTGTTTCAATAACAAAAACGTTTTATAAACCAAACTAAACCTTATTAACTATGAAAAAGATCAATGTTGTCTTGTTATTCATTGTGCTTTGTACAATTAATGTATTCCCTCAAACATGTACGCTTCAATCCATATACTCTTCCCCCGCAAATGTGCAGGTGGAATTGACAATGACCGGTTTTACCGGCCAGGTAACTGCATTTCAATGGTCTATTGACTATGATCCGGCTATTTTGACTTATGTGAGCACGGGTAATTGGTTTCCCCCTATTTCTGGCGCTATTGTTGAAAACCCGACTCCCGGAAAATTGAATTTTATCTGGGGTGATATGCCTGTTGCCGTCAATGGGATACTATGTAAAATAAATTTTACTTATAACGGGCCCGGCTGTTCTTATTTAAACTTTACGAGTAATCCGGTCACCCAATTAGTCGCCGATGAATATTACAATACCTATTATGTAACATATGTAAACGGCCAAGTTTGCGGGGGGTCTTGTTCAGGGGCAAGCATCAGCACCCAGCCATCAAATCAGCATATGTGCGCTGTCTATGGCAACGCCGATATCTCTGTTACTGCAGCCGGCCCAGCGCCATTCACTTATCAATGGCAATATTTTAATGGCTCCTCATGGATCAGTGTGTTAAACGGAACGCCCTCCGGTGCAGTTTATAGTAACGCAAACACAGCAACATTAAATGTAAGCGGAATCTCTGCCGCTAATACGTATAATTACCGGTGCTATATTACAAATTGCAGCGGCGCAAATAATGTAACCTCAAATGCGGCCACCCTGACGGTGTATTCGAATCCTCCCGTACCTTCAATTACAGAAACCTGCATTGGCAGTGGCGTTACGCTGGCGACATCAGCCGGCGCTTCTTCCTATCTCTGGTCAAACGGAGACACTACCCAAAGCATTACTGTTACCACAGCGGGCAACTTTTCGGTGCAGACCAGCGATGCAAACGGGTGCAGTACGCAGTCGTTGCCCTGGTATGCCGGTTCATCCCTTCCTTTTAACATATGCATAGTAAGTGTTGACAGCATTTCAGGATATTTAAAAATAATCTGGAACGAGCCCCCTGCAAATGACATAGATCATATTAATATCTATATTGAAGGCGCTCAGCCCAATACTTTTAGCCTGCTGGATACGGTAAATTATTATTCACTGAGCGTTTACATCGACAGCCTGGCTGATCCGATGCAACAGGCCTACCGCTACAAAATATCAGCGGTTGACACCTGCGGTGTAGAAACAGTTTTAAGTAATCCCCACAAATCAATTCATCTGACAATCAGTCCGGGCACCTATGATCTGAACTGGACAAATTATGAAGGGTTTACGTTTGCTTCCTACCATATCTACCGGGGTACCAGCCCTTCAGATATGACATGGCTGGCAACCGTACCCGATACCATTAACTTCTATACCGACCTTAATCCTCCGGCCGGAAATCTGTATTATCAGGTCGAAGCAGTGAATCCAACGCCTTGTAGCCCTTCAAAATCAAAAACTTATGCTGCAAAATCAAACAGAGTCCAAAATGAATCATGCGTTGGAATTAACACAACTGAGGCCCATAATTCTTTCAGGCTTTTCCCAAACCCTGCTGATGAATTGCTTACCATTATTTTTACTGAAAATATTGATTATAAGACTACTGCTGAAATATTCAGCATGGAGGGTAAACTATTAAAATCCATTTCAATCAACCATAAGATCACACAAATGAATATATCGGATCTGCCATCCGGTGTTTTTATTATTAAAATAGCTGATAACAAAGGAGTTGCTGTCAGAAAGATCATTAAAAAATAAGCTTTGCCTATCGAATAAAAGGTATGGTTGATAATTGAACTGTTTTAAATAATAAGTATCCGCGCGAACAGAGAGAATTCATTAATTGCTGATAACCTTATAGTTGTAAAATCAACAATTTGACAAAAGCTTTCTGAATTTCTGATTATCTTTGCCGGGTGAAAAAACTATACAAAATTTTACGGTTTGCCAGGCCTTACTGGAGAGAGGCCTTATATACCATTTTTTTCAATATCCTTTCTGTACTGTTTTCGGTGGTATCCTTCGTTTTGTTTATCCCGATGCTGAATATATTGTTCAAGCAAATCGGTATGGTATCCTCTGCCCCACCTCTTGAACTGACACCCGAATCCATAAAACTTAATTTTTATTACTGGATCAGCTCTGTAATCCAGAACAGCGGAGAATTTGCCGCACTCATGTATATTTGTATTGCCATTGTTATTCTGTTTTTCCTTAAAAATTTCTTCCGCTATATGGCCATGTTTTTTTTGGCACCTATCCGAAACGGTGTGGTCAAAGACATACGCAACGAACTGTACCTGAAAATAATGATACTCCCCCTGGCGTATTATACCGAACAACGTAAAGGAGATATCATGTCGAGAATGACCAACGATGTACAGGAGGTTCAGTGGACCATCATGACCTCGCTGGAAATGATTTTCCGTGAACCCATCGCCATCGTAACCTACCTGGTATCTATGTTTTTGATCAGCCCCCAGCTCACCCTGTTTGTCTTTGTCCTGTTCCCTGTCAGCGGGTTTATCATAGCAAAAATAGGCAGCAGCTTAAAACGCACTTCGGCCAAAGGACAGGCCAAAATGGGGGAATTACTCTCCAACATTGAAGAAACCATCGGCGGCCTCCGTATTATTAAAGCTTTTAACGCTATAAATCCTGTCAACGAGCATTTCAAAGAAGTTAACAACAGCTATACCCGGCTTATGGTACGTCTTTTCCGCAAGCGCGACCTTGCCTCGCCCCTGAGCGAATTCATGGCTATAATTGTGGTGGGCGCTGTCCTGCTTTATGGCGGCACCTTAATCCTCTCAAAAGGTTCTCAGGAACTTTCGGCATCAGTCTTCATCACCTACCTGGTTATGTTTTCGCAACTCATCAATCCGGTAAAATCTTTTACTGACGCTTATTCCAATGTGCAGAAAGGCGCCGCATCCGTCGAACGGATTGAACAGGTGCTCAATGCCGAAGAAGTCATTACAGAAAAACCTGATGCAAAACCCATCAAAGATTTTTCAAAATCTATCATATATAATAATGTAAGTTTTACTTACGAAAAAGAAGAAGTTCTCCACAACATCAACCTGGAGATCAGCAAAGGTAAAACCATTGCGATAGTTGGCCCTTCCGGCGCCGGCAAATCAACTATAGTCGACCTGCTGCCTCGTTTTTATGATTGTACCGGAGGAGAATTATTGGTCGATGGTGTAAATGTTAAAGACTATATCATCTCGGATCTGCGGCAGCTTATGGGCATTGTGACGCAGGAAACGATATTGTTTAATGATACGGTTTTCAATAACATTGCCTTCGGGATGGAGAAAGTGAATGAAGCCGATGTGATAAGAGCTGCCCAAATCGCCAATGCGCATGGATTTATCTCACAGATGGAGAAAGGATATCAGACCAACATCGGCGACCGCGGCATGAAACTTTCGGGCGGGCAGAAGCAGCGGATAAGCATTGCACGTGCCGTACTGTTAAATCCCCCTGTGATGATCCTTGACGAAGCCACCTCATCACTCGATACCGAATCGGAACGCCTTGTACAGGAAGCGTTGGAAAAACTGATGCAAAACCGCACCTCGGTCGTCATCGCCCACCGCCTTTCCACGGTTCAGTTTGCCGACGAGATCATCGTGCTGCAAAACGGGCGTATCGTAGAACGCGGAACCCATAATGACCTCATAGCGCTCAAAGGCACGTATCACAGGCTCTGCGAAATGCAGACCTTCACCTGATGAGAAAAAAATATGAATCCTATTGATAAACGGATACTGAAACTGATCAGGAAACACCATATTTTTACTTTAGCCACTGCTGAAGACAACAAACCTTATTGCAGTACGTGCTTTTATACATATATTGAACAAAAAAATGTTTTTGTTTTCATTTCTGAACATAAAACACGTCATATCGGTCAGGTCATGAAACAGCCGGTGGTGGCCGGATCCATAGCGCTGGAGACGCGCATCATCGGAAAAATAAGGGGGTTGCAGTTTACGGGAAAAATGACAGAGCTGAAAGATCAGGATTTACAGGCAGCACGAAAGGCATACCTGCTGAAATTCCCTTATACACTGCCCTTCCTGAAAGACACCCCGTTTTGGGGGATCACTCCCGATTTTATAAAACTTACAGACAACCGTATGGGCTTTGGTACAAAACTCATATGGAGTGTTTTAGACCGGTTATGAACTTTTTTATCAACAAACTTTCCTCCCCGGTACGGCCAATAAAATTTTTCTTTCGTTAATAAAAAGCACAATTTGTTAATAAAATTGACTTGTTTCACGGGACGACTTTGTATAATTTAGCCATCCTTTTTCCCTAATCAAAAAAAGCAAATTTTAAAAAAATTTAACAATTAATTAATTATATTCCGAAAACTCATATATTTATGGAAGAAAAGTTCTCGCCCTTTAACCTGGAAAAATCAGAAGAAGATCAAAAAGAACAAGACTACAGAACCGATTCGTCCTACAAAAAGTTTATTGAAAACCGTGTTGCACCGGAAATACCGGAAAGCGCATTCATAACTGAAGAAACCAAAAATACAGAGATGGGGACATCATCAGATCAAAAAATTTATTCTCATGAACTGGCATTAAAAAAAACAATCGAGTATTTCAAGGGGGATACCCTGGCCGCCGATGTATGGATCAATAAATATGCGCTGAAAAACAGCGACAGCGAACTGTTGGAATGTACTCCCGACGATATGCACCGCAGGATTGCAGGAGAAATTGCCCGTATAGAAAACAAGTATGAAAATCCAATGACTGAAGATCAGATCTTCGATCTTCTGAAAGATTTCAAATACATAATCCCCCAGGGAAGCCCCATGGCCGGAATAGGTAATGATTTCCAGATATCTTCACTCTCTAACTGCTTTGTTATCGGCAACGATACCCCCTCCGACTCCTATGGGGGAATAATGAAAACAGACCAGGAACAGGTACAACTTATGAAAAGACGCGGTGGCGTGGGACATGATCTGTCGCATATCCGCCCCAGCGGCAGCAAAGTAAAAAACAGCGCGCTGACTTCCACAGGAATCGTTCCTTTTATGGAACGGTACTCGAACTCAACCCGCGAGGTTGCACAGGATGGTCGCCGGGGCGCACTGATGCTCAGCATTTCGATAAAACACCCAAATGTAGAAAACTTCATTGACGCCAAACTCGAACAGGGCAAAGTAACCGGCGCTAATGTTTCCGTGAAAATTGACGATGAATTCATGCGCGCAGTAAAAAGCGGAGACCCTTACATACAAAAATACCCGATAAATTCTGACCATCCTTCCTGTACTAAAGAAACCGACGCAACACAATTATGGAATAAAATCATCCATAATGCATGGAAATCTGCCGAACCGGGAATCCTGTTCTGGGATACCATACTCAGAGAATCCGTTCCCGACTCTTATGCCGATGTGGGTTTTACAACGGTTTCAACCAACCCCTGCGGCGAAATACCCCTATGCCCATACGATAGCTGCAGATTGCTGGCTATTAATCTGTACAGTTATGTTGAAGAACCCTTTACCGAAAATGCGTATTTTAATTCGGATCTGTTTACAAAGCACATTTATTATGCACAGCGCATTATGGATGACATCATAGACCTCGAAGCCGAAAAAATTGACAGGATCCTTGCAAAAATCGATTCAGACCCGGAAGATGATGAAACCAAACAAATTGAACGAAGGCTCTGGGAAAAAATAAAAGATAAGACCATGAAAGGACGGCGTACCGGTATCGGTATCACCGCCGAAGGTGATATGCTTGCCGCGCTTGGCTGCCGTTATGGTTCTGACGATGCAATAAATTTCTCCGTTGAAGTTCATAAACAATTAGCCATTGTTGCTTACAGGGCATCCATGTATCTGGCCAAAGAACGCGGGCCTTTCCCTATATATAATGCTGAAAAAGAGAAAAACAACCCCTTCATTCAGCGTATCCGCGAAGCTGCGCCTATGGTTTACGACGATATGGTAAAATACGGGAGGCGCAATATTGCCCTGCTCACCATTGCCCCCACCGGAACCGTGAGTATTTGTACTCAAACAACTTCAGGTATTGAACCGGCCTTTAAAGTTAACTATAAACGCCGCAGGAAAGTGAATCCCACCGACCAGAATGCCAAAATCACCTTTACTGACGAAACCGGTGATTCGTGGGAAGAATATAATGTGTTCCACCCCAAATTTTTAAAATGGTTGAAAATAAAAGGCTATGATGTTGAGGAGGTAAAACTTTATAGTGACGAACAACTTAACCCGATCATCAAAAACTCCCCTTATTACAAAGCAACAGCCAATGATATTGACTGGCTGGCAAAGGTCAAGATGCAGGGCGCCATTCAAAAATGGGTTGACCACTCTATCAGTGTCACTGTCAATGTCCCGGCTGAAACTACCGAAGAAATGGTGAGTAAAATTTATTATACCGCCTGGGAATCGGGTTGTAAAGGAATAACCATTTATCGTGATGGTTCCCGCGCCGGCGTTTTGGTTTCAGACACTCCCAAAAAGGACGACATCCTGGAATTCAGAGAAACACGTGCTCCCCAACGCCCCAAACGCCTCGAAACAGACGTGGTCCGTTTTCAGAACGATTACGAACAATGGATTGCTTTTGTGGGACTTATCAATGGCAAACCCTATGAAATATTTACAGGTAAAGCCGACGATTTTTATTTACCCCCGTTTGTAAAAAAAGGCTGGGTGATAAAAAGCAAGGAAAACGACGACAACTCGCGTTATGACTTTCAGTATGAAGACAAACAGGGCTATAAAACCACCATTGAAGGACTATCCCGCTCTTTTGATGAAGAATACTGGAATTATGCCAAACTCATTTCCGGCATTTTACGTCACGGTATGCCGCTGCCTTATGCGGTAGAGCTTATCTCAAACCTGCGCCTCGACAGCGACTCTATCAACACCTGGAAAAATGGCGTGGTAAGGGCATTGAAAAAGTTTATTCCCGAAGGCACCAAGGCACCGGACACCAAATGTCCCAAATGTGGTGCAGACTCAGTAATATATACCGAAGGCTGTTTGAAATGCACCAGCTGCGGCGAATCCAAATGCGGATAAAATAAACCCTACCCAATCAATAGTTCACAAGATCCTAATGTTTTAGGTTAATACCTGCAGGCTTTCATAAGAAAGTTACCACTTCGATTGGGTATAAAAAAATCAGGGCAGGATTACTTGGTAATCCTGCCCTGATTTATGCATTTAATATATCATCATGGCTTGGGAACTGACACCGGCGTGACAAGATCGGTATCAATTTTAACAAACTCGCCCTTAAGATTATATAACAGTGATTTACTTTCTTTCTTCTTTTTCAGTTCAACAACATAATAATCCCCGTCGGTACGGTATTGTATTGATGATTTAAAAACCTTATACCCCTCATAGTTGGCCAGGACATTATCTTTTATGCTTTGCGGTACATATTTATAGGGCATTGTCCAGACTGTTTTAACCCATTCGCCGCTTTGCTTGATATCTACAGTCGCTATTAACTCATCCTTGGTGAATGACGCCTTATAGATTTCTCCTGTCAACTCCCACGCTGGAGTTATGGTATCATTAACTTTGTTAAAAAGCATATTCATTACAGCAGGAGGCACCTGCCCCTTAGTGATTTTTTGAGCAAATGCGGTATAGCTCAAAATAACACAAGCAAAAAGAACAATTGATTTTTTCATCTTATTTTTTTTACGAAATTACTATTTCTTAGAACTCAAAGAATATTTTTACAAATTAATTTACAAGAGAGGTGAAAGGATTTTTCAGTCCGGCATATTCCATAAGTTCCATTTTTACCTTGCCGACAATAACTTCTGATTCGCCCATGATCGGGATCCTGTTTTTATCGTCCGTAACCCATATTAATACCGGGTAAGGGTCTTTGAAAACCGTTCCTGTGAGCACCTGTGGTTTTATTTTAATACATCGTACTTTACCGAAACTGGTTTTAATGGTTTCTTTTCCCATGTAAATCACCTTAGTGGAATATATTGTATCGTCCAGCATGAATTTTATTTTAAAATCACCACTTTCATCAATTTTTGTGATGTCTACTGTCCGGCAGTAATAAATGGCGGAGAGAATATCGTGAATGTACTCCGGGGTTGGCATGTCAGATGTCCTGGAATTCTTGTTATCAACAAAATATGCAACATTTTTATTCTGATTAAACGTGATGTCCTGGTTGATAATGTATCCTCCTTCATCGACCCGCCGCATAAAAAGCCAGGGAGCCAGTGTCTGTACATCCACATAGGTTTCGTAACGGTCGTAAACTTTGAAAAACCAGTTAAAAGCGCCCTTGGTCTTTCCGACAACCGAGATATGATAGGTGTCGCGGTCTTTAATTTTCTTGTTTTCATCCTTGACTTCAAATGTGCATGTCCCTGCTGTAACTTCGCCGGTAAGAAAGGAATCATAATAGGCTTTATACTTTAAGAATTCTCCTCTCTGGTAGGCGTCGTTTTTCTCGACTCTTAACTGCGCGAAGCCTGCTGTGACCATTAAGCTAAAGACTATCGCAAAAAACATTTTTGTTTTCATTTCGGTTTTAATTTGAAAGCATAAAGACAAAATCTGTTCCAAAAAATTTTATTTTGATGGTCATAAAACTTTTCAGACAACAATATTGATGATTTTTCCCGGAACAACGATCACTTTCCTGGGGGATTTTCCGGTAAGCCATTTTTCGGCATCCTTATGCTCCAGAACTGTTTTTTCAATATCAGAAACCGGCATATCAACGGGTAATTCGAGTGTAAAACGCATTTTACCGTTAAAGGAAACAGCATAAGTGCAGGTATTTTCAACAATATATTCATGATTAAATTCGGGAAAAGCAGCCTTACTGATACTTTCTTTATTACCCAGCAAACACCATAATTCTTCTGAGATGTGCGGTGCATAAGGCGATAGAATAATTGCCAGGTCGCACAGTATCGCCCGCTTGTTGCATTTCAGATCAGAAAGTTCATTTACGCAGATCATGAATGTGCTAACGGCTGTATTAAAAGAAAAACGCTCTATATCCTCCTGCACTTTTTTAATGGTTTTGTGCAGCACTTTCAGTTCTTCTTTAGTGGGTTGTTCGTCCGAAACCGTGAAATTATTCCCCTGGTCATGATAAAGTCTCCATAGTTTGCGGATAAAACGGAATACACCTTCAATACCTTTGGTATCCCAGGGTTTATGCTGTTCAATTGGTCCAAGGAACATTTCGTACAATCTCAGCGTATCAGCGCCATATTTTTCAATCAGGTCGTCAGGAGAAACAATGTTATACTTTGATTTGGACATTTTCTCGACCTCGGAGCCACAAACATATTTACCATCCTCCAATATAAATTCCGCATCGGCAAGGTCGGGGCGCCAGGTCTTAAATTCATTGGTATCGAGAATATCGTTATTCACCATGTTGATATCCACCAGTAAGGAATCTGTTTCGTAGTTATTCTTCAGGTTTAATGACACAAATTTGTTTGTTCCTTTGATCCGGTAGACATAACTTGATCGTCCCTGTATCATCCCCTGATTGATCAGTTTTTTAAACGGTTCATCCTTACAGGCAAGGCCGAGGTCAAATAAAAACTTGTTCCAGAAACGCGAATACATCAGGTGTCCCGTAGCATGTTCGGCACCACCAATGTATAAGTCCACATTTTCCCAATAATGGTTGGCTTCTTTTGAAAAATATTCCCTGTCGTTATGAGGGTCCATATAGCGCAGGTAATAGGCGCTGCTTCCTGCAAAACCGGGCATGGTATTCGTTTCGAGCGGATAACCCTCTTTTGTTTTCCAGTTTTTGGCCCGTGCCAGAGGCGGTTCACCTGTTACAGTAGGCAGGTAAGCATCAACAGCGGGTAATTCCAGCGGCAACTCTGATTCATCCAGCACGCTGGGAATACCATCCCGGTAGTACACGGGAAATGGTTCGCCCCAGTAGCGTTGCCGGCTGAAGATAGCATCACGCAGGCGATAATTGATTTTTCGGTAACCGATGCCAGTTTCTTCGGCTTTAGCTATCACTGCCTTAGCGCCTTCCAGGGCACTCAGGCTATTGATAAATCCCGAATTGATACATTTTCCTTCTTTGGACTCAAAGGCTTCTTTGGTAATTTCCCCACCGGAAATAACTTCTTTCAGTGGCAGACCGAAATGATTTGCGAAAGCCCAGTCGCGGCTGTCGTGGGCAGGAACAGCCATTACAGCGCCTGTTCCATATCCTGCCAGCACATAATCGCCTACCCAGACAGGGACTTCTTCCCTTGTAAAGGGATTAACAGCAAAAGCCCCTGTAAATTCACCGGTAATTCGTTTCACATCAGCAATACGTTCGCGTTCGCTCCGGTTTTTGGTTTCGGTAATATAATGGTCAATGATTGCTTTGCGGTCGGGAGTTGAAATGATGTTAACATATTCGTGCTCCGGCGCCAGGGTTAAATAGGTGACGCCAAATATGGTATCGGGACGGGTGGTAAAAACCTCAATAAACAAATCCTCATGGCCCTTTACAGGGAATTTTATCATGGCGCCTTCCGACCTTCCTATCCAGTTTCGTTGTATTTCCTTAATAGAATCGGGCCAGTCGATGATGTCGAGGCCGTTTAGCAGCCTGTCAGCATAAGCCGCAATACGGAGCAGCCATTGTTTCATGGTTTTTCGCACCACCGGATGCCCGCCGCGCACGGAAAAGCCATCGGCAACCTCATCGTTAGCCAGCACACAGCCCAATGCCGGGCACCAGTTTACTATAGAATCAGCAAAATAGGCCAGGCGAAAATTCATAAGCATATCCCGTTTTTCTTTTTCCGAAAAAGCGTTCCATCCTGCTGCATCAAAAGCGGCAAAAGGTGAACAGGCGGCCTGCACTCCTGAGGAGCCACAGCTTTCAAATTCAGCGATCAGGTCATCTATGGGTTCGGCCTTATCCGTTTTTTTGTTATACCAGGTTTGGAAAAGTTTAATAAATGTCCACTGTGTCCATTTATAATATTTCGGATCGCTGGTACGTACTTCGCGGTCCCAGTCGAAAGAAAATCCCATTTTGTCTAATTGTTCGCGATACCGGGCAATATTATTTTCGGTGGTCACTGCCGGATGCTGGCCTGTCTGTATGGCATATTGTTCAGCAGGCAGTCCAAAGGCATCATAGCCCATAGGATGAAGTACATTAAAGCCTTTCAGCCTTTTATACCGTGCAAAAATATCTGATGCAATGTATCCCAGGGGATGCCCCACATGTAAGCCAGCGCCCGACGGATAAGGGAACATGTCAAGTACATAGTATTTCGGTTTGGTGTTATCGGCATCCGCTTTGAAAGTTTTATGAGCGCTCCAGTACTGCTGCCACTTCTTTTCTATTTCTGCAAAATTATAATCCATAAATTAAATATATACTTAGAAATTGTTTTGATTTTATCTTTTCATATCTTTATGCGTTTTTTTTGCTGCAACTTCGTTAGATTTTTCGACATAGGGTAAACTATGTCTGCAAAATCTGCCTTGTTTCGCTAAAAAATCCATCATAAATCTTATGTAACATAAAATCAAAACAGTTTCTTATAAAAATAAAATGCGAAATTATGAAAAGATTTTGAGTTGAGGCAGATGATATTACCGGCAGATGACATTTTATTCAGGAAAGCTGTAAAAATATATGATCCCATCAGTGTCATATCTGTTTCGTATGGTACAGTCATAACCCTGCATAAGTGATTCGCCTGAACAACAATAATCAAATAGTGATCATAACTGATAAAAGCAGTGCCATCAGGTGCCGCCTGCCCATTTAAACCTACTGCCTGAAGTGCCGTCCGGATAAATCATTGCTGAGTTTTATTCTTAAGACTGTTTCCCTTTTCCGCATAATATTGTGCATTAGCTTCGTCTCCGATATTCTTATAGGCAATACTCAGCAACCGCATACATTCCATATTTGACGATTCAATCTGTAATGCTTTATTCAATTCCTCTATTGCCTTTTGATGCTGCATCATATTGATGAAGCATGCGCCCTTATAAATGTATGCCATAGCGACATTATTGTCGATCGACAACAGTTTATCACATTCGTCAATCGCCTGCTGATATTGACCCATCGCCATATGTGCATGGCTTTTTTTAATGTAAGCATCAATATATTGGGGATAATACTGGAGCGATATATCAAGAACTTCCAGCGCTTTTAAGGGTTGCCCGTTGTTGGCATACAAAAATCCCAGGTCACACAAAACATCCGGACGGGGCACGGTCTTATAGGTAAGGTTTTTTTCATAACATTTTATGGCATTTTCAATATCTCCTTTATAATTATAAGCTCTTGCCAGGTGAGTATAGGCAATGGGGAGATCATAAATCGTGAGGGCTGTTGAAAAATGTTTTATAGCGGTATCAAGCAGGCGGTTTTGTTCTTCTTTAGTTTTCGCCCTGGGATATTGGTTATACAGTAATTCCTCGCCATAAAAATCATGAGCCCTTGCACTGTGAGTGGCTACCTTAACATCATGAGCGTATAAAGTCGCATTGTCTTTCCAGACGGGATTTCTTGTAACAGTTCTGAAAGAATACAATCCGGTGATAACGAATACGATTGAAAATAAAACCAGGTTTTTCCGAATATGCTGGTTAAAGGGTGTGTTCTTATTTTTAAAGACATCGGTTTTAGTGATTTTCACCAACAAGAGTGTCAAAACCAGACAAAAGCCCAACGAAGGCATGAACAAGAAGCGTTCGGCCATGGTACAATTGATCAGCAGGAATATATTTGATACCGGAACAAGCGTCAGGAGGTAAAATAATATAGCATATGCATAAATATTTTTTTTCCATATTTTTATTATCGCATAACTCCCGATGGCCAGATAAAACAACAAGCCGATTATGGCTCCGGGGCTTGACATGTGCTGGAAAGGTATTTGTTCAATAGAATAATCATACGAAAGCTGACAGGGAAAAAACAGCAGTAGTATATAGCGGAGCAATATATAAAAAGCGGTTGCTTTCTGGATGACAAAATCCGGGGCAGCCCTAAGGGCATTGATAAAAGGGTCGTTCTGAGCAATGGCAACGCTGTCGGGAAGTGAGGCCAGGACTTTGGCGCGTATCAAAAAAAACACTCCGGTAATAAGTACCATCGTGGTTGTAATTATTATTATTTTTTTATTGTCTTTTTTAGTAAAAACAAACAATGTCAGTGGCGTCAGTATTAAGTATACGATACCGGTCTCTTTAGATAAAACCGATAAAAAATAACAACAGGAAGCAAGTACAAATTTAAAGACAGATTTTTTTTCTTTTTCTGAAATAAAAAAGTACAGAGAAAGCAGGGCAAAAAGGAAACATAATACTTCATCCAGACTCTTGATATTAACCACTACTTCGGAATGAAGAGGGTGAGCCGCATAGAATAAGGAACAGATAAAGGGAACGATATAGTTCTGGTTTTTAAACAGTTTGCAAAGCAAGATGAACAAAAGCCAGCATGTTATTGCATATATGAGTGTATTAAAAAAATGATACGCATGAGGGTTGTCCGGGAAAAACTGAGACTCTGCAGCAAAAAAGGCCATAGGTACGGGGCGATATTCCGGCATTCTTACGGATTCGTCGTTAAGTCCGAGATACCTGTCGGTAACAAAAAGTATCGGGATAGCAGCAAAGCCTTTGCTCACCAGTGTATTTCCCTTAATAACCGAGTAGTCGTCCAGAGCATAATCATAGGAAACACTTTGAATGTAAAGACAAAAA
The DNA here is from genome assembly GCA_035389045.1 of Bacteroidales bacterium. Taxonomy (GTDB): domain Bacteria; phylum Bacteroidota; class Bacteroidia; order Bacteroidales; family CAIWKO01; genus CAIWKO01. Next base: position 24,864 of record DAOORA010000047.1, read on the forward strand.
GCAAAAACAGCAATAACTGCACTCAGTATATACCGCTGCTTTTTTGATGCGGACATGTCGGCCTGCAGATCCTTTTTATTTTTTTTCATTTATTGATCAATGATTATTCATGAATAAATATCCACGCAGTAACAAATCCCTTTGATTCCCTGCTGAAACAATATTTTTAAACTTTTGCGTATAAAATTATACATATTTTAGAAAAACAGGTTTTGCTTTATTTGATTTTAACATATAGTCATTCACAAAAACCGCCACGCCTTACATACCTATCCCGCATATGCATTTGACTGAATAATGCCTGACCATAAAAAGTTCTGGACAATTATTACTTCTCCTGATTTTTTTCTTTTACATGAAATTTACTAATTTAGCAGCCAAATCGAATTCGATGTCCAGGAAAGAAGAAAGGTTTTCGAGGCGCAGGCTCAACAGTTCAAGGGTTACGACCATTGTCAGCATATCGCTTGTATTGTTTGCTATCGGGCTGGTCGGGTTGTTGTTGCTTCACACTAAAAAACTTTCTGATTATGTAAAAGAAAACATCGGCTTTACCGTTTACATCAATAAAAATGTTAAGGAAGCCGAGATCATGCAGTTGAAAAAAGAACTTGACACAATGGAATATGTTCGTTATACCGATTACATCAGTGAAGAGAAGGCGGCCGAAGCATTTCAGAAGGAGCTGGGCGATGATTTTGTCAGTTTCATCGGATATAATCCTTTGCATACCTCCATTGAGGTGCATCTGAAAGCACAATATGCCAAGGATTTCTATTTCGACCAGATGGAAACCATGCTCAAAGATAAGCCCATCGTCAAAGAAATATCATATCAGAAATCACTGGTCAACACCATCAATGACAATGTAAGAAAAATCTCAGTAGTGTTACTGGTGTTCAGCCTGCTGTTGCTCATAATAGCAGTCACCCTGATCAATAACACCATCAGACTGGCGGTTTATTCCAAGCGTTTTCTGATAAAAAGCATGCAACTGGTCGGCGCTACCGAAGGATTTATACGTAAGCCTTTTCTTACCGTAAGCATTATTCATGGACTTATATCCTCATTCATCGCTATCGGGATGCTGGTACTTGTAATTTATATTTCACGAAAAGAAATTCCCGAAATCATAAGCCTGCAGAGCCTTGACCTTTTTCTTATATTATTTGTTTTTGTCATTCTGATAGGTTTTATCATTTCGCTTATTTCGACATTTATCGCTGTGAGAAAATATCTAAAACTCAATATAGATTACCTTTATCTGCAATAAATTTTTGATTTATTAAAACTTGAAGTAAAATGGCACAAAAAAGAAAACCAAACATAGTAAAGAAACCCGTTCCCGCGGAAACCATAAAAGTTGAAAATACAATTGCACCCAAAACGGTGGTACCTAAAGCAATTATTAAACAGAAACCGTCTGAAAGTAAAAAATCAGGTTTTTTATTTGACAAAAGAAATTATGTACTGATGCTGGCAGGTATTGTGTTTATCATTGTTGGGCTGATTGTTATGTCGGGCGGCGGATCAAAAGATCCGAATGTTTTCAATCCTGATATTTTTAACACCCGCAGACTGACGGTGGCTCCGCTCCTGATATTATCAGGATTTGTTATTGAGGTTTTTGCCATCATGCTTAAACCTGTGCAGAAATCGGAAGCATGACCTATCCGGAAGCCATTATCATTGCCATTGTGGAAGGGATCACGGAGTTCTTACCCATTTCCTCCACCGGGCATATGATCATAACTGAAAAATTACTTGGCCTTGAGAGCACCGAATTTATCAAAGCATTTACTGTAAACATTCAGTTCGGTGCTATTTTGTCCGTCGTGGTGATGTATTTCAAACGCTTTTTTCAGTCGTTTGATTTTTATCTTAAGCTACTGGTGGCCTGTATCCCTTTGATAATCGCCTTTTTACTGGAAAAGTTCATTGATCAGATGCTGGAAAGTGTTCTGATTGTGGCCATCGCTCTGTTTGCCGGAGGAATCATACTGATTTTTGTTGATAAATGGTTCAAAAATCAGGAGGGGGCAAATAAAGCGCTGTCAAATAAAAATGCGTTTCTGATCGGATTGTTTCAGATTATTTCTGTAATTCCGGGTATCAGCCGTTCGGCAGCCACTATCATTGGCGGCATGACACAGGGATTAAACCGAAAGCAGGCAGCCGAATTCAGTTTTTTTCTTGCTGTACCTACCATGCTTGCAGCATCGGGATATAAACTGTTATCAAATTACAAAACACTCTTTTTTAATACTGACCAACGTTTAAACACTCATAATATATCCCTGCTGTTGGTCGGAAATCTTGTTGCCTTTGTGGTTGCCATGGCCGCTATAAAATTTTTAATTGCCTTTCTTACCAAACACGGGTTTAAATTTTTCGGATATTACAGAATCGGGTTGGGACTCCTTCTTATTATCCTGTTACTATCCGGCATTGACCTGAAAATCTCCTGACATGTTTTTTAATTTCCAGGAAGGCGAAATACTATACATTGATAAGCCCTATAAGTGGACTTCCTTTGACGTGGTAGGTAAAATCAGGTATATGCTTAAGTACCAATTAGGTATAAAAAAGATAAAAGTGGGGCACAGCGGAACCCTTGATCCGCTGGCCACGGGCTTATTGATTATTTGTACCGGGAAGGCCACAAAAAGAATAGAAGAATTCCTGAATCTCGACAAGGTATATTCCGGCACCATGATTCTTGGGGCAACGACGCCTTCGTATGACCTTGAAACAGAAATAAATCAAACCTTTGATATTTCGGGGTTGACCGAAGAAGACATCATACAAAGCACCTGCCGGTTTATCGGGATACAGGATCAAATACCGCCTGTTTATTCTGCCATAAAAATAAACGGCAAAAGGGCTTATGAGATGGCACGAAACAAGCAGGAATGTATACTGGAACCCAAGAAAATTGAAATCCGCCGTTTTGAGATAACAAATATCAAATTACCGGCGGTTGAATTTATCGTTGAATGTAGTAAAGGCACGTATATCCGCTCGCTGGCCAGTGATTTCGGAGCGTCACTGGGATGTGGCGCCCACCTGAGCACCCTTTGTCGCGATTTCATAGGAACAATATCACTTAAAGATGCCCTGAGCATTGAACAGCTTGAGTTTCTGGTATCGCAGCAGCCCAAACCATAAATTCTACAGTGGGGAGGATTTACTGTTTGAAATTTTATTGATGCGAATCCTTATAATTATTGCAGGTTTATAAGAGCGTTTTATTAAAAAAAAAGCCTCCATGCGGAAGCTTTGTCATTGGTGAATAACCAAAATATCTATTAATATTCATCTTCATGAAAGAAAAAATCTTCTTTAGTTGGATAATCCGGCCAGATATCTTCAATACTCTCATATATCTCACCTTCATCTTCAATTTCTTTAAGATTTTCGATTACTTCCGAAGGTAAGCCGGTACGCACTGCATAATCTATCAATTCGTCTTTGGTTGCTGGCCAGGGCGCATCCTCCAATTTTGAGGCTAATTCTAATGTCCAATACATATTTCCTGGTTTTAATTTTTTTGCAAAAATATATTAATTAAAGTAAAAAAGGCAAGCAAAAATTGTAAATATTTATGCTTTCATGTTAAAAGTATGATTATCAAGTTGTTGACTATAACAAATCCGCGTGATTTGAAAAATAACGAATATAAATTGAATTTTATTGAGTATGCCGCGTTAATTATTTTCCAGGATTCCAGAAATTCTCTTCGATTCCAAGTTCTTTTGCAATGAAACGAGCCAGTACAAAAAGATAATCCGACAGGCGGTTAATATATTTCAGCGATAACATGTTTTCAGGTTCTTTCCTTCCCGACCGGGCTATGGCTCGTTCAGCCCTGCGACACACGGTACAAGCAATATAGCAGTATGAAACTGTTGGATGGCCTCCCGGTAAGATAAAATATTGCTGTATCGGAAGTTGTTCATTCATCCGGTCGATTTCATGTTCCAGCATTTCCACATCCTGTTCACGCAGTACGGAAATGCCGGCAAGGACTTCAGCACTTGCGGCAGCCATAACAGATTCAATAATAAATATGTGGGACTGAATGGATAACAATGTTTTTTTCACTTCTTGTTCGAGTGCAAAATCGCGTATCAGTCCGATAAAAGAGTTCAGTTCATCCAATGTGCCGCAAGCTTCTATTCTTGGATCGTATTTTTCTACGCGGACACCTCCGATCAATGATGTCTGGCCGGAGTCCCCAGTTTTAGTATAAATTTTATTTTTATGTGTTTTCATTCTTCTTCTTCAGCCACAATATCTTTTTTATAAAACTCCATTTTACGGATTTTTTCATTGGGCAAGTCGGTATCAACAAAACCATCTTTAAGCCGGATGATGCGATGTGCATGACGGGCAATATCTTCTTCATGAGTGACCAGGATGATGGTATTTCCCTGTTCGTGTATCTCTTCAAATAATCCCATAATTTCCACTGATGTTTTCGAATCCAGATTCCCTGTAGGTTCATCTGCCAGAATAATAGATGGTTTATTCACCAGTGCGCGGGCAATAGCCACACGCTGACGTTGTCCTCCCGATAGTTCATTTGGTTTATGCGTAATACGGTCGGCAAGTTGTACCTGCTCCAGCACCTGCCCAGCTCTTTCGATACGCCTTTGCTTATTATACCCGGCATATACCAGCGGCAAGGATACGTTTTCCAGCGCCGTAGCCCGCGGCAGTAAGTTAAATGTCTGGAATACGAATCCGATTTCCTTGTTGCGGATCTCGGCCAGTTCATTATCATCAAGCTGGCTTACATCTTTATTGTTAAGGATATATTTGCCGTTTGTGGCCGTATCCAGGCATCCGAGTATATTCATCAGGGTGGATTTTCCTGAGCCGGAAGGCCCCATAAGGGCAACATATTCATTTTTGCAAATAGTAATAGTAATATCCTGTAGGGCTTTTACAATATGTGTCCCGACTTTATAATACCTGGTAATACCCTCCAGACTTATGATCTCCTGCTTCATAGAACATGATTCTTGAACAAAAGTAACTTAATACTTCAAGATAAAATGTTGTTTGGCTATTTTTTTATTAAAAAACACAATTCCTAAACGGAATAAATCAATACTTGTAATTACCTTTGGATGTGCAGCAATTTCATTCCAGGCATCCTTCATTTCAGGCGACCAGTATATATCATCAAAAATAAAAACTGATTTATCATCAATATACTGCAGACACTGATCAAAATATCTTAATGTGGCCTCCCGTGTATGATTGCCATCAAAAAAAAACAGACAGTTTTTTTTTATGTTTTTCAAAACCGGACTTAATTGTTCATCAAAATCCCCGACCACCAAGTCAATGTTTAATGAAAGTTTTTCAAAATTTGATCTTGCCGCTGCTGCTGTTTGCGGGCAGGCCTCAATTGTTGTCAAAGGAATACTTTTATCCGCCACAGACATATACATGGCACTTATGCCCAGAGAAGTTCCTAATTCAAGTATCTGGCCGGGCTTCAGGTATTTTATCATACGATACAGCAAAAACACATCTTTGGGCGGATTGGCGTATTGGCGCATTATGTCTGAAATCCGCCGCTCAAACGGTTTCGACGCACCTCCTGTTCCACGATCATTCACAATAATAGATTTAGCGGACTTAAAACAGGCTTTTCTAATTTTTTCTATATCTGAAAGTGTCTTTGGAAGTCGTTGATTTGACCGGATGACCTGTGTATAAAACTCATAAACAAAAGGCGAATGAATTTTATATTCAGATTGTGCTCTGAACTTGTACCTTAGAAATTCCCGGATACGAAATACGGTATGCATAACATTTTTTATCCGTGTAAAAGTAATTTTTTTCTTAAAAACACAGTTTTATTATGTCAATTTACTAATTTCGTCAACTCAATAAAAATAAATTTACCTTTATGAATGTCCTGAAAAATTTCAAAATATTGAATAACCTGCTGGGATGGCTGGTTTTTATAGTTGCTGCCGGCGTATATCTTCTCACTAAAGAACCAACGGCAAGCTGGTGGGACTGCGGCGAATATATTTCCACTGCCTTTAAACTTGAGGTGGGGCACCCGCCCGGAGCGCCGATGTTCCAGCTTATGGGACGTTTTTTCACACTGTTCGCCGGCAATGATGTAACTAAAGTGGCGATGATGGTGAACAGCATGTCGGCTATTTTAAGTGGTTTTACCATATTATTTCTTTTCTGGTCTATCACAGCTATCTCAAAGAAATTATTTGTAAAAAGTAACAGCTATGATTTATCCACGCCACAGATATTCATTATTCTGGGCGCCGGCCTTGTGGGAGCTATGGCTTATACATTTACCGATTCTTTCTGGTTTTCCGCTGTTGAGGGCGAGGTGTACGCCACTTCGGCCTTTTTCACCGCACTGGTTTTCTGGGCCATGCTTAAGTGGGAAGTGGTTGCTGACGAACCTCACGCCAACCGATGGATCGTTTTCATTGCCTTTATGATGGGCTTATCCATTGGTGTGCATTTATTAAACCTCCTTTGTATCCCCGCCATGACTGTGATCTACTATTTCAGAAAAATGAAACAATCCCGAAAAAACTTCATTCTCGCCCTGTTGCTCTCTGTTGTCATACTCGGACTTATACAATCGGGCATTATCCCATGGACGGTGAAAATGGCCGGATATTTTGAATTATTCTTTGTGAACACTGCGGGCATGCCTTTCAATTCAGGCACCATCATTTATTTTGTCTTACTTGTCGGATTGATCATCCTGGGCCTGGTATTATCAAAAAAACGGGGAAAAACAGTATTGAATACAATTATTTTATGTTTCACTTTCATCATTATCGGCTATTCTTCATTTTTGGTTCTGATAGTCCGCGCCAATGCCAACACCCCTATCAATGAAAATGCGCCCAAAGATGCACTGACGATGCTTACCTATCTGAACCGCGATCAGTACGGTGACTGGCCTGTGCTGTACGGGCAATATTTCAATGCAAAAGTGATAGACACCAAAGAGGGAGCCTATAATTACATAAAAGGAAAAGACAAATATATTCCTACCACCCGAAAGGTATCATACAAGTATGATCCGAATGGCTGTGGTTTGTTCCCGAGAATGTGGAGTGAACAGGAAAAACACATACGGGCCTATAAAGCCTGGACCGGAACCAAAGGCAACCGGAAACCGACTTTTGGTGAAAACCTGGCTTTCTTTTTCAAAAACCAGATCGGCAATCAGTATTTGCGTTATTTTATGTGGAACTTTGTAGGCCGCCAGAATGACATACAGGGTTTTGGCATCGATGAAGCCGGAAACAAAGATATCTCAAACGGAAACTGGATCAGTGGTATTAAGTTTTTAGATGCGGCACGCCTGGGAAATCAGGATCTCATAACTGAAAAAATGTCGTCAAACAAAGGGCGGAATACATATTACTTTTTGCCTTTCTTACTCGGCCTTGCAGGACTAATCTATCATTTCTGGAAAAACAAAAAAGATGCTTTTATTGTTACTTTGCTTTTCTTACTCACCGGCCTGGCCATCATCGTGTATCTGAACCCCACACCCTACCAGCCCCGTGAAAGAGATTATGCCTATGCCGGATCTTTTTATGCTTTTGCAATTTGGATAGGCATTGGCGTCGTGGCTCTCTACGAGCTTCTGTCAAAGAAAATACCGAAAATGGTCAGCGTGGTCATTGCTACGGTGTTATGTTTCCTGCTCGTCCCGGCAATCATGGCCAAACAAAACTGGGATGACCACGACCGTTCGGATAAATATGCCTGTCGTGATTATGCCAAAAACTACCTTGCCTCGTGTGCTCCGAATGCTATTCTTATCACTAATGGCGATAACGACACTTTTCCTTTATGGTACGCCCAGGAAGTTGAAGGATTCAGAACTGACGTCAGGGTTGTTAATTTCACCCTTGCTTCAGGAGATTGGTATATTCACCAATTGTTCAATAAGATATACGAATCCGACCCATTACCTTTTACCATACCCTCTGATAAGTACACGGCCGGCACCAACGATTTTGTTCCTTACTATGAAAAAGATCCGAACAATGTCTGGGATCTGAAAAAGCTGATCAACTTCATCAACAGTGATATTGAAGACAGTAAAGTTCAACTGCAGGACAAACGCAGAGTGGCTTTCATGCCTACCAAAAATCTATCCCTCAAAGTTGATTCTGCCAAAGTATGCAATAACGGTACCGTTCCCCGCTACCTTGCCGACAAAGTAGTAAACGCCATTACCTGGAAGGTAAAAAAGAACACTTTATACAAAAACGACCTGATGCTCCTCGACCTGATCGCTACAAATAACTGGGAACGTCCGATATATTTTGCAAGCCCTTCAAGTGTGGACGACTTTATCAAAGTTGATGATTATTGTTTTCTTGAAGGCTGTGTATACAGATTTATGCCGGTTAAAGGCGATGCCCGGAGAGGCGGAGTGCTTACCGATGAAACTTATGATTGTATTACTAAAAAGTTTGCTTACGGCAATCTTAATGACCCCACAGTTTATGTGGATAAAGAAAGCTACGGGATGTCCTTATACCTGAGAAATAATTTTGCTCGTCTTGCACAGGGTTTGATCGCAGAAGGCAAAAAAGACAAGGCAATAAAAATTCTTGACCAGGGTATCGAACTGCTTCCCGACAGAGCTGTGCCCTATGATTTATATATGATAGGTTACGGCGAACTTTATTTTCTTGCAGATGCACCTCAAAAAGCAATGGAAATATTCCGCATCATCGGGGATATTTACGACCAGAATCTAACATATTATCAAAGTGTTGATCCGAAAGTTTTTGAAAAAAATGTGTTCTTCATGCTCAACGGTATGGATCAATCGGTAGGATTTCTGGGTGAAGACACACAGCAGGCACTTCAGATACTTCAGGCGTTGATGTCCTATTCAGAAAAATATGAGCAAAAAGAAGAAAGCAAAAAATACCGTGATATGCTCATGAAATATGTGCCGGGACAACAGCCGCAAACAGGCGGACAGGAAGAAACGACAACCGGAGGCCAGCCTGCAACCGACAACTAAAATATAATTAAATTAAATTATTTCTATAAGTCATCTGTTAATAAACGGATGACTTTTTTTTAAATAAAGACCTATGAAATCTCAAATTCTTATTTTTGCATTTACCCTTTTATTTTTGAACAATTATGCTCAAAAAACCGGATGTATTGAAGGCAATTGTGCCAATGGCACAGGCACCTTTTCGTACCCTAACGGGAATACCTATAAAGGTGAATTCGTAAATCATAAACTCAACGGAACCGGTACCTTTACCTTTGCCTCAGGGATATGGAAAGGCTGCCGGTATGTTGGTCAATGGAATAATAATGTCATGAGCGGAACCGGTATTTTTTATTATGCCAATGGTGATATATACGAAGGCCAATTTGAAAACAACAAACTCAACGGAACCGGTACCTATATCTTTAAAAACGGCGATGTTTATACCGGAGCATGGCTGGATAACAAATGCAACGGCAAGGGTGTTTTTTCTTATGCAGACGGGGAATACAAAGGGTGCACCTACGAAGGAGACTGGAAAAACAGCAAAATGGACGGACAGGGAACGTTCAGCTGTGCAAACGGTAAAAAATATACCGGACAGGTTAAAAATAACATGAAAGACGGCAAAGGGCTGCTGATATTACCCGATGGCTCACAATACGATGGTTTTTTCAGACAGGACAAATTTCATGGCCAGGGTTGTTTCACCTACCCCACAGGAAAAAAAGTCTGTGGCAAATGGAAAAACAACGAATACCAGGAATAAAAAAACCGACCAAAACAAGCCGGTTTTTCATTTATCCTGGTTAATTCACAAACTTTGAGAACTTTTGTGCAAACCTTTGTGACCTTAAGTGGTTAATAATTTTTAACACAAAGTCACTCAAAGTACACCACAAAGTAACACCAAGATAAATAATCAGTTAAAACAATTTGTGAATTAATCAGGTTATATAAGTACATCCTTATTTTTTCATTTTTGACGTTTCTGCAATACCTACCGATTCTGAAACAAACTCAAGGGAAGGCCGCCCCACCCACATTCCTGTGGTAACGCCGCACTTCAGGTAATAGGTTTTTCCAGGCTCCAGATTCATAGATGCAGTAACCTTGGGCGGTTCTGTCTGAGCTGAAAAAGTAACCAGCCCAGGGTCGAGTTTGGTGGCAAAATATGTATTATTCTGTACTTTAGTAATATATTTTGAATCAGCATACACATCATAAAACACGGTAAGTCCCGATGGCGAATTTCTTCTATATATTATTACTGTTGCCTGATCCAGCACGGCGGGTTCAGCGATCACTTCATTCGTGACCGGAGCATCGGTTCTGCTCTCTGCATTAAAAACTTCCTTAGTGCCGTTTTCGAATTTGATCATAAATATTTCCGATTTCAAAATAGTATACAACGGACCTTCCTGATTGTCAAATTTTTTATATTTTACATCAGAAATGCCAACTTCCTGAATTTTAGCATAA
>DAOORA010000048.1:0-35187 GCA_035389045.1 Bacteroidales bacterium
TATGGGTTACAAACGCAAGCAAACAAGAAAACGGTTCGTATTACAAACTACGAACGACTGGTTTTTTTACAACATTTATAAAGTGTTTTTTGTTTTATTGCACGCGTTGCGAACGCGCGCGTACCGGGGGCGGCCAGCAGGAATGAAGATAAAAAACAGGAATGAAGATAAAAAATTTATGTTATTATTCTGCTGCTCAAAAAAATGAAAGGCCTGTAAAATCAATGTTTACAGGCCATTTTTAGTAGCGGGGACGAGAGTTGAACTCGTGACCTTCGGGTTATGAATCCGACGCTCTAACCACCTGAGCTACCCCGCCGAAGTCTATTTTATTACCTCTATTTAAAGAGCTGCAAAAATACACATTTTATTTTAACCAAAAAACAATATTCTTTTTATCACCTCTTCGTCCCCGTATGACTGTCAATTCCTTTTGCAACGTATTACTTTTGTCAAATTAACCTGTAATACAGCATTTTTCAGGATTCAAATTTCCAGACTGTTTTTCCGGTTTGTACATCTATACATATTCCGCCATATTCGCCAAAAAAGAAGATGATCTGGTTTCCTGACCTTGTGATTTTAACATATCTGGCATCATTGAAGTAATAATTGTTTTCTATCATGTCGTCAATATTCGGAAAATCATGCTGCCTGATCGTGAACAAAGTTCTTCCTGTAACATCTATACCGCTTATCAGTACTTCTGCATCCTTGCTTATCGCCGTTTGATGCATGACGATCACAAGAGATTCATCGAAATACATGATATTGGCGCTCAGGAAATACGTATCACTGCAAAGCGGAATAAGATCAAAATGCTCATATCCATAATTATTTCGTTTATCCAAATAATATCCAGCATTAAGGCTGTTTGCTCCCGCCAGGTTTGTGAGCGTTCTGAAGCTATTGGTATCTGCCGTCCTGACTACATACAACTGATGTTTTTCAACGGAATTCGGAACGGCTGAAAGAGCAAAAACGAACTTGTTGTCTTTAATAAAACGGTCAGCTTTTTCCTGGGAATATTTATACAACTCATCTTCTGTATAAATAAATTTATTTTTCAATATATCATAATAACATTTATTTCCGTCGTTTGTAGTTATCGCATACATATCATCCGTGCTGAATTTGTTGCTTGTATATTGTTTTTGTATTTCGGAAATACCTTTGGCAAAAATGGCATCGGTTTTCTGGAATGTTTGAATATCTGATATTTTTTTGAAGTTAACAGCATCATATATATCCATAACGGGTGTTTCACCAATGCCGACGATATATACATTTTTACCTTGCTGATGGATATAGAAATTTGCAGAATAGTTGTCAACATTAGCTTTTTTATCCTTAATGGCTTTGACCTTATTATTCGTGAGCGGATCATAGATATTGATAAAGAGCTTACCGGACGATTTGCAGCGGACTTCCCAGATATTTCCCGGGTTTTCGTCCGTTTTTATAAATTGTACATCATTGAACCTTCTGTCCGACGTATCAAATAAATTGATAACTAAGGGCAAAACAACAGAAGAAGATATTATCGGTACATAAATAAGCAGAAACCAGTTGATTTTTTTCGATTTTCCGGAGGCAACACGTATGGTCTGAGGAATGACAACATGATACTGATCCTTTGGATCTATATGTACATTGATATTCTGGCCAACGGTGTAGACGTTCTGGTTTTCAAATGTATTTTTTATGGTAATACCCGTAACATATTCCCGGTCGGGATGGCCGACAAGCAGTTGTAATACCGTATAGCGGGCGCCGGCCGGTTTTACAGCCAAAATTCCGGCTTTAACCTTAGGTGTTTCGTTAATAATTTTTAACTCTTCCTTATCCCTTGCTCTTTTTCTGAAGATTACGAAGAGAATAACAGCTACGAAAACCACCAGTGATGCAGCCAATATCAGATAGGAAGCGGTGCGGTTCTGAATAAAAAAAACAGCGTAAATAACAACTAATATCAGGAGTATAAAAAGAAATAATTCCGTAATTTTTGAAATTCTGCTCATCTATAAATTATTTATGTTGTTTATATCCCCAGGAATTCAACAGCCACTGCGCTTATGTTATCATCGGAGCCAAAGGCAAGGCAGTTTTCTTTTATCTTTATTATTTTTTCATACAGGCTCCGGGATGAGGTCAGTATGGATTTCACTATTTTTATGTTCAGCGATTTAAACAAGCCGTCGGAACATAACAGAAAAATATCGTTTTTCAGTAATTCCGGTTTGACCCAATCCGTATTGATTTTTAAAATATTGTTGTTTCCACCGAAATAATTGATCAATGGGCTGTTTGTTTTATTTTCATCGCTGACTTCATCCGAAGAGATTTTTAACAGCATATCATTCCGAAGCAGCCATATTTCAGAGTCGCCGACCTGTATAAAGTCGACAAAATCGTCAAATGCGATCATTCCGGACAAGGTACAGGCACAACCTTTTTTTGAATTATCACTTTCCGATACAGCAAGCAGCTGACTGTTTGTATTATATAAAATGCCGCTGATATCCTTAAAATTTTCGGGTACAAGTTTTAACAGTTCCGATAATACAAATGCCGAAGCAAAGCCGCCCGCATTGTTTCCTCCGACGCCATCGGAAACAAAACACAGGCATTTTTCATTTTCTGTTAACAGTATCTCACCCTCGTTGATCAGCGCCCCATTGACCAGGATATTATCTTCATTTGATACATATTTACCTGTTCCTTTGTTTGTAAAACCGCTTATATTGAATTTCATAACACCGATGTTTAAAGATCTTTTTTAGTTTCTGATATTTCCACCATGCTGTTACTTGTCATACATTTCGGACATATTTCATAATAGGTTTCCGATTCAAAACCACAACCTTCGTTACATTTATACCTGCGGTGAATCTGTGCATCAGCCTGTTCGCTGACAGCGCCCGTCATTTCAGCATTTCCACTTTCTTCGTACTGGTATTGCACCAGAAAAGCCTCTTTGCCAAGAAATAGGATGCTGTTGTTTTCTATCCTCTGCGGCTCTTTTGAACAATCAATTTTATTCACGCCATAAAATGTACCGTTCAGTGAGCCTTCGTCCTTCAGATAATACTGGCCGTCAACAAGTTTTACCGAGCAGTGTTTTCTGCTGATGACATTTTTTCCGTTGACAATAATTCCTGAAAGCAATTGCGATCCGGTATTTTCCCGGCCCAGAATGCAGTATGGCCCGTCAATTACAATCGTCCCGGAATTTTGCTGATATATCAGTTTTAATCCGCACAACGTTCCCTTACTTTCATCAGTAACTTCTTCAGACACCACAGTATCATCAAAGGTTGTGAAACAAAAAGAACACTCCGCCGGCCTGGATTCGGCCTTTTCAAAAAGGTTTGTATTGGAACAGTTCGGACAAATGATCTGAAACATAATATCAACAATATTTATACTATTCGAAAACCGGGTTTAACAGATGACAAATTAGTTACCATTGTTTCTATTTCGCCTTTGGCAGGTATGCCGGCCATGTACACAACATCTCTCTCAATATTCAGCGACCATTTTTTATCAGGATCCGCCATATCAACTTTACGGGCTTTATGTTCAGCGATCTGGTATACCGATTGGTTTCCCGACCCCTTCAAAGAACTGTTTGACGGCAGGTTTTGTTCATAACGGCCGTCGATGATATAATCCAGGCAGTTCATGAATGACTTATCAGGAAACATCTGCTCCAGTTCCGGTAAATAATATCCTGTATAACAAAGGAGGTTCAGCGCCGTTCTGCGTTTTATCATCGACGCAAAAACCATAAGTTGCGGGTACTGATCGAACGGTTCCCCTCCGGTGATGGTAATACCATCATAATCCCTGCAGATTTCACTGGCCATCTGTGTTACAGAGAGCATATCCAGTGATTTTCCATTGTTTTCGGGCCAGGTGGATTTATTGATACAGCCCGGGCAACAGATCGAACAGCCCTGCACCCATATCCCCAGTCTTTTTCCGGGGCCAAGATTATAAACAGGGTACTGAATTTTATTCAGTTGCCATTTCATTCGAAGATTATTTTTGCATTCTTAAACTTCACCGAAATATTGCAGTTTTCGGTCTTGCGGCTCTCAAACATAAAATTGGTAAGACCGTTCTTTATATAAGTTTCTATCCTGTTCACGATACCGCGACCGCCCATTTCGAGGTTATCATCAGCACACTGTTTCATAAATTCTTCAACAAATTCATCATCGTAGGCAAAATCGATGTTCCTGCTTTTTTTCAGGTTGGTTTGTATCACGTTCAGGTTTTTTATAATGATTTTCACTGCGATCTCCGGCCTGATATAATCGAACACAACAAAGTTATCCCCGAAGCGGTTGAATATTTCGGGGCGGCCCAGCGTGCTGCCGAAAAACGACTTAATTTCATCTTTGATCTTTTTTTCAATAGTCTTGTAATCGTCTGAATAAAGGACATATTGTGCCCGTTTACCCGAGCCGTCGTCTTTGAACATCCCCAGATTGCTCGTAAACACGATCAATGCCTGTGAAAAATATACCGTTTCGCCCTTCCCGTCTGTAAGCCTCCCATCATCGAGAATCTGTAAAAATTTATCAAAAACTTTCGGATGGGCTTTTTCGATTTCGTCGAACAAAATAATGCTGAAAGGTTTTTTGCGGACCGCATCGGTAAGTTGGCCTCCGGCTTCATAGCCGACATATCCGGGTGGGCTTCCGATAAGTTTTACATCGGAATTGCTGTCGTTGTATTCGCTCATGTCAAAACGTATCATGGCATCTTCATCGCTGAATATCAGCTCGGCCAGAGACTTTGCCAGTTCGGTCTTGCCGGTTCCTGTCGGCCCGGCAAAGAACAATACTCCTTTAGGTTTGTTTGAATGTCTGGTTTTATCGATGGAATCCATCCCGAGTTTCGACCTGCGCACGATCTCCACAGCTTTTTCAATGGCTTTTTCCTGTCCCAGCACTCTTTTACGGAGTTCATTCCCTGCTTCCTCAACTCTGGAATAATCAAGTTTTTCCCACGGATTTTCCCTGACGCCGTACTTAAAAAGTTCCACGATCTCTTTCATCCGGTTGATATGCATTTTCTCCTGCCTCGAAATGGTTATCAGGTTTTCCAGTTCGCGGTTGGGAAAACCTTCGGTCAGGTCGGGAAACACTTTTCCGATTTCCTTAAGGTCGGGTTCTTGTCCTTCGGAATAAAATAAATGATGACGCTGCCAGAAAAAACGTTCACGTTCTTCCCTGCCCGGCCGGCAGATATTGATTTCTTTAGTCAGCGGGTTTTCAATAAGCATCCAGGCCGGAATATCGTTCAGTTTGTCGCAGATGAAAATCATGATGTTGCGCATCCCTTCTTTATCGGAAAAAGCAAACGACTCCTGTGCCGCCTTGACCATCTTCAGAAAAGTGGGTTTTATAGTTTCTTCCAGGGCATTGGGATTGGAAGTGAAACGGGAGGCAAAATTCAGGATACAGGCCGTCAGCTTATTGGTGTTGCCCATCAGCTCACGATAAAAGGCCACGGCATCATCCAGTTTTCTGGCTCTGGCATTTTTCAGATAGGCTTCGGCATCCAGGTTTTTAAGCTTCAGGGAACTGCAGACATTGTCGGTGGTAATCGTGTTATCTGAGGAAATCAGTGTCAAACCATCTACGACATCAAAATAACTTATCAATTCAAAATTCTCTAACAACAGGTATTTCTGCAACAACTCCCTTATATCGTTGAATTTGGCATATTTAAGTTCAGAGGCGTCTTTGGCTTCTTTGTAATTGACGGGGAAATAATAGCAATCATAAATATTTCCGAAAAGAAAAATTTGTGACTTCAGCGCCTGAAATCGTTTGACTTCCTGCAACCATGCCGGAAAAATGTCTTTTGTTTCCATGTTATTCCAAGTATAATTTTTTTATTTGTTCTTTTCGCTGCTGTTGCTGGTGATCCTTTTTGATCGCAGCACTTATGGCCTCAGGGATGGTGATCATCGAATCAGGGCAAACCGGTTTTTCGCTCTCCAGGTCAATAGTGACACCCATTTTTTTCAGATCTCCCAGCACGGTCATAAAATCGCTGCAGGTCGTTTCCATTTCGTGCAGTTTCATTTTTTGCTCCTCTACGCTCAGCTCGCTTTTTTTCTGAGGTATTTCAAAAACGTACCTGAAAGAGCCGTCATCTTTGAATTTAATATTAAGCAGGTTTTCCTGCCCGGGCGCTCTTAAATAAAAATCATTGTTTTTTTCAAAATCAATGACGTTAAGGTCTTCCATCACCTCATAACCCAGGTTTTCGAAATTTAGAATGATCTGGCTCTTGATAAAAAGATGTTCTTTCTTTTTTATAGCCGCTTCTTCTTCTAATTCCCGGTTCCTGACAAATAACGACTCTGTATCGCTTTTCAGGGCGCTCAATTCTTTTTCGGATACTTTGGTATTGTTTAAAAGTTTTAAGGATTTCTTCAACAAGCGTTCTTTGTCATGATACAGTGATTTGTCAATCCGGCAGGTATTAAGATGAGCTATAATATCGTTAATAATCAATTTGTTTTTGCGTGATGATTCAAGTTCCAGTATCCTGTCGTGCAGTTCCTGATAAAAAAACAAACTGTTCACGCTTTCGCTCTGCTTCAATTTATTAAATTGTTCTATATATATACTGCCGGAAGCGGCATCATCACAATCTCTGATAAGAGAATCAATTTTTTGAGACACCCTGTCAATTTCAGAAAGCGACGGATCTTTCACTTTTTTCTTTTCATTAACAGGACTCTGCATATTATCAGTGTTAATGATCTTATCCATCAGCCCGAGCCTGATTTTTTTCACAAAGTTTTCTTTTTCGCTAACCTGATCCATGACCTTGTCTTTCTCATCAGCCGACTGCTTATCAAATCCCCAGTTAAATTTTACAATTTCAGGCTCATAATCAATGACGCCGTATTTCCTTTTTGTCTCTTCAACCCATGCGGCATTTTCCTTTGAAAAGTTTTTATCCAGGTTGTCCGAAGTATCGGTTTTGAACTTCTTGAAAGACTCACGGGCGTTTATAACAAACTGTTTATAATCCTTATAGGCTTTACAATCATTTTGCTTTGAATGAAAATCTGAAAGAATGGTTTCACATTTTTCAATAGTTTCAGATAACATCTTTGCTCTTTTGTTGATCCGGGCGGCTATCGTCCCGTATGTTTTCGCATCGAAAGTCCCTTGGTAATCAAAAACCATTGTTTTTAATGCATTTTCTATGTCGGCGGAAATTTTCTTAAAACTTTCACCGCAATCAAAATGCACGTTTAATTCTTCCTCATCGATGACGGCCTTCTGAATTTCGATGCTTAAACTGGTCAGTTTTACCTGTAACCGCATTAGATCCTTCAGGCTGCCTTTAAATGCATCCAAGGTATACCTGATAACTTTTGGCCCGCTCATATATCTTTTTATCCCCCTGTTAATTACTAAAAATCAGTTATTTGATGTTTTGAAGCAGGATCAACAATACCATTGCCAGTGATAACACGAAGGCTGCTATGAATATACTATTGTTCAGCATGAAGTTTTTTTTATGCCGGGCAATAAACAATTTTTTTGCAGCTTCCAGAGATTCTTCGGAAAAATTGATGTCTTTATGTTCTTCTTTTACAAAACTTAAAAACGATTGAGCGGCAGGATTTGCAAACATCATGTTTTTGGCTGTATATATGAATCCCTCCTTTACCCTGAATGGAAATTTTTCCTGTATGCCTTTTTGTTTCAGATAGGCGTCAAGGGTGCTGACGATTGAATAATGAACATGGCATACTTTTTCAAATGCAATATATTCAGGGTGAATTTCAGATTCAGCATATTTTGAAAGCACACCGCCGACAAGGTCCGGAAGTTCAGTATTGACAAGCCCCGCCATGTTAAAAACTTTCAGCAGTGTATTTCTTTCAAAGGTATGATAACGGTCACGAAAAAGGTCTTTGTTTTTTAAATAAAAAATAGTCAGTTCTTCAGCGGACCTGATGGGTTTATCCGCATTATCAGGATAAGCTCTTTCATTGTTGAACGAATAGAACAACTGTATCATGTACTGATAATTTGGCTGTGCCTTGTTAGGGAAAATCTGGGCCGGCAGAAAGGTACGGAAGTCAAATTCATCAGCAATATGAATGACGGAGGAAGCGGGATTATAGAGTTTATTTAACAGAGCCGGAATAGTTTTATTTTCCGGGTTCAGGTAATGCAATACTTTTAAACTGTATTCCAACTGAAAAAAGTATTTTGACAACATATCGTGCCCGGTAAACCGGTATACGCTGTCAATTTTACCCATATAATTCTTTACAACACCGGCGACATTATCCGTATCGCTGAAAGAATAACTTGTGTTTTCGATTTTCAGCGGGCGCTGAGGCAGCAGAAACATCGTTACGGCGGCCTGCAGTATAGTTTTTCCGGAAAGCCGGTATATGCTGACCAGTTTTTCAAAACGTTTACGTTCAGGAATACCGATATAGTCGTCAAGCCAGTCCTTTACCAGCTTGTACACTTCGGGGTCTTCAAAAAAATCCTGAAACCAGGATGACTTCGATTCTATGTAACGGATGAATTCTTCAGCGGTAGAAATCACAACCGGTCCTATTTCCAGCGGTTTTGTATCAGAAGATTCTTTCATGCGGTATGACACATGGACATCTTCGCCCTTCAGCCATTTTTCCACCTCTGTGGCTCCCCAGCGGTTCTGGTGATTGACCAGGGTAAGGCCTTCAATAATTGAGTTCAATCGCTTGAGCGAAGGGTCAAATGTGATGATGGGGACAAGGTTGTATTGCCGTTCGACGATTTCTTCAAATTTGTCTTTGTCTATTTCACGGTAAAACTTATCCGAAGTCAGCGCTTCCGGGTATACCAGGTGGAGCAGTACCATGCCGAATGAATAGTAATCATTTTTTTCTGATACTATGCCTCTGGCCTGTTCCGGCGGAAGATAGAATTCCGTTCCTTTGATCGTGGTTGATTTACGTAATTCTTTCTCGGATTTCAGATCATAGGCCTTGGCCGAACCATAGTCACCCAGAACAATATCGGTCTGCTCCTTATCTTTATACAGAATATTCCCGGGTTTCAGGTCGCAGTGGTATATTTTATATTCGTGTAAGCGGGTTATGGCAAGAAACAGTTGAGGAATTATTTCTCCTTCAATAAATCCGGGGGTATACTTTTTTTTAAAATCCTCCACTTCCAGTATATTGCCTCCTTCGGCAAATTCCGAAATTTCATAGCAATAGTTCCCGCCGTATTTTTCATCCCCTGTGCCATAATCAATAAGCCTTAAAATATCCGGGTCGTTAATATTTTTAATCCGTTCAAGCGCCAGGCTGTTGGGCTCTTCAGCCTCATCGTTAAATTCGTAATAAAGTTTCAATGCATATTTGTTGCCGGAACTATCAGTAATCAAAAAAACATTGGCTTCGCCGGTACCTTCTGAGATAACTCTTTCTACTGTATAATCAACCTGTTTAAGCCTTATAACTTCACCGGCATGGACACCCTGTGAATTACCGGTCTTTTTGTTTTCATTTGAAGAATATAGGCCGGTCTTTTCCCTCTCTGCATTATTATTATAAATACCGGTTTTACTGTTGATATTTTCTTCTGCACCAGTATCAGCATTGTTGTTTTCTTTTTTCACCAGATTCTTATTTTGAAATAGTGCTATTTTCTCAGACCAAATCACACACCTGTGTATTTTTAAGGTATAAGTCGTTTGCTTCCCTGACACAAATATATAAAATTTGTCGGCTAAAAATAAATTTGCATAAATTTTGTTATGACAATCTAAATTTATTTATAATATTAACAATAATTTGATATTTGGATGTATTCATCACGATCAGCATGACCGACGATGAATGCAAAATCCGGACAGCATATTCCTGACATCATCCATATATTGTCCGGATAGTAAAACATTTATTATTATAAACCTCACTGTCTGCTGATTTCGAAACAAAACGCAGCCAGACTTATGGTATATATAAGGAATATCACTCTTTAATTAATTTCATTTGACTTGTTTTGCTGTCTCCGACCAGCCTGATGATATAAACACCTTTGGATAAAGAGTTCACGGCAACATCACCTTTTCCATCGATCAGCATCGTTTCCAGCACGCACTCACCAATCATGTTGTAAACCCGCAGGTGCATCTTTTGTTTATCAGGACAGGCAACACTGATCCTGTGATGTGCCGGGTTTGGAGTGACAATCACTGACTCCGGGGTATCCATTTCAGTGGTCCCCGATTCCTTGTTGCAGATACATCTGATCGAAAATCCACTGAGCATTTTGTCGTGGTAATAGCGGTATATCTGTGTATTATCATAGCTCAGAAGCCGGTCCCAGGCGCCAGAGACATCATATTCATCCGCAGTCCACCAATAGCCATAGTTTCCTATATCAGTGTACGAGGCATAGATATAACGATAGCCGCCGGGAATGGCGCTGAAGCCGCTGCTGTTGACAGCACCAGTATTTGGACTGGTCCAGTGTGCTGTTCCCGCCTCCTTAAGTTTCCCGCCGATATCGGTCCCGCTCAGTCCGGTAGCTGTGGTATCCACGGCGCTGTCCAGATATTTTTCCATGATATTCCATTCGTGTTCACCCGGCACATGCCAACCCGCAGGGCATATACCGCCGGGGTCATTTGCTGCTGCCCAGTTGTACAAAGCGCCATAGACAGGAGCATAAACAACAGAATCATTATTATAATAACAGCGGGCACCCGAGGCAATATTTGTCCATGCAGTGGGATTGATGACGTTCGGAACCGTCATGCCATTATTGTACCTTGTCACTCTAAGATTTTCCTTCATCCATATCTGTGTGCCAATGGTTACGGTGTTATATACATTGCCGTCGATGTCGGTCACCGTCTGCGCCATGCTGTTACTTACCAGTATTGTAATAGTTGTAAAAAAAATAAGGATTTGTTTCATGGTTGTTTTGTTTCTTATAAATGATTTTTAAAAACTTAGAAACTGTTTTGATTTTATGTTACATAAGATTTATGATGGATTTTTTAGCGAAACGAAGCAGATTTTGCAGACATAGTTTATCCTATGTCGAAAAATCTAACGAAGTTGCAGCATAAAAGACGCATAAAGATATGAAAAGACAAAATCAAAACAATTTCTTAATCTTAATGGTATCTTATTAATTCTGGATAAATCGTTTAAAGACCTGCCTCTTAAATTTTGCAACGCATACAAAATGAAGCATAAATCATTTACAATTTAATCAAAAATACACACGCAATATCGCACTTTTGCAGTGTTTGTACAAAAATATTATTTTTTTTCTACAATGGGCTGAATCCCTATCCGATAGAAATTAAAATGTATTTAATAAAAAAATTAAAATTTGTCAGGCACATATCTATTATTTTTCAGATACTGATTAATTCAAAAACATTATTCTGCCGAACAACACTGATAATGAAGCCACCGATGCCTTGCCGGAAGTGCTGTGTGCCTTGAACGGCATCTGTATCAGCAAGAATTTCAACCAGTCAAGTAAAAAAGTCTTTATTTTACAAAAAGAAAAAAATCCTGATTGGCGACAGACAGCCGATGTCCCGAAATTGAGATATTTAAAAAAATCAAATAGACTTAATGATTTAAAAAATAATATAAAACTTCTCTATGGCTGTGTAACTTTTTATTACACAGAAATACTGAGGAAAAGCATAGGTTCTGAACAAACGCAAATTTGTGAATAATTAAGTTTGAAATCCGGTACTAATTGTTTTATTGAGGGATGCCATATTCCAATCCGATTATTTTTTCATCATCCCAACCGGCAAACATAAACCTGGCTTTAAGAAACGACGGCGGCCCGAATTTTTCTCTGACATTGTTTGAGAATCCATAGCCCTCTGTCGGAATACCCCAGACATTTTTATCCAGTTTTCCGTCATTATCTATATCATGCAGCACGGCAATGGCATAATTGCCATAAGGCACTTTCTCAAATTTTATCAACTCCACATCCCTGCTGATTTTTGAGATACTTCCTTTGTATGGTTCATTTTCCGGAAAATCAGACGCACAGTTATACAAGGCCACCATAAGCTGCCCGATATTACTTTTAAACCCTTTGACCAGAACATACAAAGTCCCCGTTTCGGTTTTCAGAATTTTTTTCTCACTTTGCACAGAAAAAGCGCCCCCGGTGCAAATAATAAGTAAAACCCAAGCTAATTTTTTCATTTTTCCTGAATTTTATTCCTTTAACCCATAGTGTAAAGGATTCACAATGTTTTATACTAATTATCAGGGTTTTACTTTTCCTTTTCCATGTATTTGTTTTAATGACACTTATTTATTAAACGCCGGTAGACGACTTATTATTTTTCGTCTTGATAATGCATTTACATATTAGAATTTGTTTTGAATTTATCCCGTATTTTTGAAATTACTTCAATTGGCTTAGGCTGCCAGAAAAATTGCGAGTCACACAGCCGTTGTTCTGAAGAATTCCGAGGTTTTGAAAAGAATAAATGAACAAGGTGTCCCTGCCTGCCGAAACGGCAGTGCGGGCAGGGAAGTGTGGCTTGCTGATTATGTTTTTCTTTTTTTCTAACCTTTGGCCAGTCTTACCTGCCTGCGTGCCGGACACTCCGGCAGGCAGGGACAAGTTTCTCCTTCGCTTCGTTGCAGGAGAATCTGCTCTGAATGACCGGAAAATCTGCTAATACAATGTGGTAATAAAATCAAAACAGTTTCTTAGTTTTTACATTGTTTTAACCATGAAATGAGCCGATGACTGGGCACATGCTTGTGTGTAAGTCAGTAATCCGCTCAGTAGCCGCAAAAATTGTCGGTCTGCCTGATCTATAATGTTGAAATGAATAAATTTGTACTATGAGAAAAGTTATTTCCACCGAGAAAGTTCCTATCAAACTCTGGCTTGACGCACCGGATGAAAACTCGTTGAACCAGGTTAAAAACCTTGCAAACCTTCCCTTTGCGTTCAGCCATGTATGCCTGATGCCCGATGCACACGCCGGTTACGGAATGCCGATAGGCGGTGTGCTGGCAGCCGATAACGTCATTGTTCCCAACGCTGTTGGCGTCGACATCGGCTGCGGGATGTGCGCTGTAAAAACGGATATTAAGGCAGGTTCGTTGCCACAGGCTAAGCTGCGCCATATTCTTGATGAGATCAGAAAACTTATCCCGCTGGGATTTGACCACCACAAGGAAGAGCAAAACGAAGAACTGATGCCGCAGAATTTTGATATTGATGAAATGAAAATTGTGAAACAGGAGTACCTGTCAGCATTAAAACAGTTAGGTACCCTTGGTGGCGGCAATCATTTCATTGAGATACAGAATGACGAGCAGAATTATATCTGGATAATGATACATTCAGGCAGCAGGAACATCGGGCTGAAAGTGGCCGAATACTATAATAATAAAGCGAAAAAACTAAATGCCTTATGGCATACCGCTGTCAGTCCCAAAGCCGATCTGGCATTCCTGCCTTTTGAATCGGACGAAGCGCGAATGTATTATAACGAAATGAAATATTGTGTGGCTTTTGCCTTTGCCAACCGTAATCTTATGATGGAGCGGATTCAGAGTGTTCTGTCTGATAACGTTTCCCATATTGTATTTGATCCGTTAATAAATATCGCCCATAATTACGCAGCCTGGGAAGAGCATTTCGGGAAAAAAGTGGTGGTGCACCGCAAAGGAGCCACCTCAGCACGTCAGGGTGAAACAGGTATTATACCCGGCAGCCAGGGCACCCGGTCATATATTGTCGTGGGGCTTGGCAACCATGACAGTTTCATGAGCTGTTCTCATGGCGCAGGCAGGATCATGAGCCGTAGCCAGGCCATAAAAAACCTGGATCTGGAAGAAGAAATAAGAAAACTTGATAAACAGGGCATCATCCACTCCATCAAAAGCAAAAAAGACCTTGATGAAGCCTCGTCAGCCTATAAAGACATACAAACTGTAATTCAGTCTCAGAATGATCTGGTCACCATAAAACATATATTAACCCCGCTGGGGGTAATAAAAGGATAATTCGTAAACAAATTGATGAATAAAAAAAAGGCTGTGAAAAGCATCTGATCTCACAGCCCAACATCTAAGCGATCCCGGTTGGATTCGAACCAACGACCCACAGCTTAGAAGGCTGTTGCTCTATCCCCTGAGCTACGGGACCTCAATAAGTTACATCCGTGTGTCGATGATTTGAATAACAATTTGCATAACAGAAAAAAGAACGACATTCAGAAAAAACATTTCAACAAACGGAGCGCAAAGATACAAGATTTTTTCTTATTTGATCAAAAAGAAAAACGTTTTTTTTACAGACATAAAAACGATGTCCAAAAACAATAAAGTAAAAGCTGCAACGAAGCTTTGTCAATGCCGGAACTAAAAAAGTAAAAGCTGCGAACAGGCTCTGTCAAACCCGAATTTTATTACAAAAAGGGAACAAGAAGTGAATACCATGGGAATCAAATGGGCGTGCTGATATGGTGCAAAAATGGTGTCAAGATACCCGGAAAATAATAAACCCCTGATCACAGTGGATGCAGGGGTTTAAGTTTTTTGGCCTGTTGTTGTCTATTTTACCTTTGATGCCAGTTCGTTACCGGCTTTAAATTTCACCACCTTCCGGGGGCGTTTCTTTTCAACTGAGAAATCATAATCACCATCAATACCGACCACATCAAACTCATTGATGATGGTATTAGCATCCATAAACTGAATTGTGTAAATCTGATTTCGTTGTAATTTGGAGCAGAAAAACAGAAAGTCGGAGCTGATAACATGTTCTTTTGTTTCACCTGTGGTACTATTTTTTGATATAACCTTATATGGTACAGCCGCAACCAGGTCGCCGGGGATGAAGTCTTTCAATTCCCCCCAGATTGCGGTATAAGGATGATGAATTTTCACGCTGTCCGGATGTATCAGCCCGTTTTTGAAGAGTAATTCGCAATATGAAAGAGTGTCCGGATGGTTAAAGCCAAACCTTGTGGCCGTGGTTTTGTTTTTTCCCATTGCATCGGTGATATAATACAGAATATTGAACGGTTTGTCCTGATCTCCTTCATTGATGGGAATCATGACTGATTGCCCTGAAGCAGGAAATGTATAATTGCCACCATAGCTGTTACCATTGGACACGAGTATCTGAGGAATAACATTAATCACATCATCGGGATAAAGTTCAGGGAACTTGGTGTAATCATCAATAGATATTTTTAGGTACCAGCCCGTTGCATCCTGGAAAGTGGTTGCGTGAATGTTTTCCGGTAGGATGATACGTTTTGAGATTTTGAAATCAAAATACACATCATCAATGTTGGCCGTGAAATACGCACCCACAGAGGGACTGTTCATGATGTTTGCCGGAATGTACGGCCTGACATCACGCGAAGGATCATTGATGATGTTATAAAATAACATGCCTTCCGACCAGATATTACTGAAGTCGTAGTTCATCGGCCAGTCGGGAAGACTCTCTTCATGGATGTAAGTAGAGAAGAAATTTTTAAAAGGGAGTTTGCAGATATTGTCGGTATTGAAGGTCGTATCAATCGGTTTCCTGCCAACAGCGGTCAGCCTGATGGAATTAGGATCAATATCATCCGAGTTGATTAGTGTGTATTCAATGTAAAATTGATTTATAAAAGGGTCGTAAGCAGCCCGAAGGATCATCGGGGGCACCATGTTGCTACCGGAAAGGAGCATTTCACTGAAAGTGATGTTGCCGGAATCATCCACCAGGGGATAGTTTTTCCTGATGGCTTCGGCCCATGCAGTTGACCTGCCGTTCCGGTTCCTGAAGTTCAGGGGGATTACATTGTCTTTGAATGGCTGCAATGCCAGTGAAAGGTTTTTGATTTTCTGTCGCTGTAGTTGCTGCGCTATTGTGTTTGGGTTTTTTACCATAGGCTGGTATTTTGAAACAGTGATCAGGGAATTCCATTTCCGGAATACCACGTTGCCGAGTTTCCCTATCGCATCACCGAGAAAGCCATTTTTTACTGTTGCCATATTGCTATATTTTAAAGTTTACAATTAAGATGAATTATGTGTTATAAAAAAGGACTTACCGTTCAGGATAAGCCCTTTTTTGATAGGTGTTGGAATTTAACTACACAGTTACAACTACAGTCCCGCTGTAAACACTGTCGCAGCATTGGTTGCCTGCAGGATTCACAAAGAAGGAATAAACATGAACGGTGTCACCTCCCCAGGCTGCCGGAACTGTCTGGTCATCTGTGCCAGTCGCTCTTGTTACGGTAGTGGGGCTGAAAAGCCATTCATCCTTGTCCTCGTTATAGCTTGCAACATATAAAAAGTCGTTGTTAGCTTCATCCAGAGGATCAACAGGAGGAGTCCATGTTCTCTTTACTTTGAGTGCAAGGTCGTTTCCTGCATGGAATGTTACCGTCTTTGTCAGCGGCCCTTTTGCCACTTTCAGCAAAGAATAGTCAATGACATAATTTCCCGGGGTTCCGGTGATGGCCGTTTTGATGTTGTTTTTGATGAAAACATTGAAGGCTGACATATCAGTTGTCATGTTCTGAAATGAAACTTTGAGCATGGTCAGCAATCTGCGGCCTTCGGCTACCATCATTGAAAATTTGTTGCGCTGGTTCACCTGGTCGGGTGTTCTGGGGTTCTTCACCTGGATGGGTTTGGTGCGCATGGTGTTTTTCGAAAACTGTTTCGAGAAAACTGCAGTACCGAATTTCTGTTTGGTTCTGCCGGTGATAGGATTTTGGACTATAGCCATAATATTAAATTTAGGGGGTTAATAATCGGATTTAGGGTTATTTTTTTAATTTTATAAGCGGCCTTGATACGGAGTTGAAGCGGACTTAATACAGTGATCATTTTTATAAATTTATTCTATGCAAAAATAACGCTAAAAATCCTGAAAAGGTTGGTGGATATGGCTTCCATGTATAATGTTTCAACCGATTGCTTTGTTCTGCAAAATAAAAAAGGGAGTAGTGAAACTCCCTTGTGACTTTATGTCAATATGAAACTGTCTTTTCGGTTTTCGATTATATCACTGCCATATTTGCAGCGGATGTATTCGATGGTTTTGGGCTTCTTGTTGGCACTTTTGTAGTCTGGTGGGCGGTAATACCACATAGTCTTTTTTGGTGCGAAATAGAAGCCCGTTTGTTTTAATTGTGCCCTGTGGGGATAGGTGTTGCCACTCAACCAGATCCAGTTCCCGATTAACTCAATGATGATGCCATCCAGTCCGATAATCTGGCTGATGATCTCCGGGTACCGGATGAATTCTTCCTGGTCCTGCTCTGACTTTTCCGCAAAGGAAAAGAACGGGTTTTTCATGATGTTTTCATACTGGAGGTTGATCTCCTGCATGGTTGCCGTATCGCCTCCCCTGTCGGGATGGTGCTGCAGGGCTAATTCTTTGTATCTGCGCTTCACTTCTTCGAGTGTGCAACAGGTTGAAAAGTACTGTGTTTTCATGGGTTTTGTTTATAAATTTTGATAACTTTTTCTGAGATTTGCGGCTCGCTGTGCGCTCGCCGCCACATAAAAAAAATATATCATTAATGAAACCTTAGGCAGCAAGAAAGCGCGTGTGCAGGCTGAATTTCAAGGTTTTTGCAAAAAAAATACTACCTCCTGCCACTATAAAAAAGTCCTATAAATGCAGGAGTGTGGAGATTTTTTTTGCAAAACCCGTAGGGCTTGACCTTGCAAGAGCGGTGGCAGCTTAACTTTGCATAAGGTTTTATTAATGAACTTCAAAGAAAATCTCTGTGGCATTAGGGTGTATTTTTTCTTTCTCTTCAAGGGTGGTTGGGTGGGGGTTGGTGGTAGCGTTGGCGGTTTTGGCGTGGTTTTTTGTTGTGTGTCAGGAAAAATAATATAGCTGTCGGAGGTACGGAGCAGCTTTATTATGTGCGGCTGCAAAAGTATAGCGAATGAACTGAGAGGAGCGTAACCGAGATCAGGTAGCGCAGCGGACTGTCGAGGTGGAGCGGAACGAAGTGAAGGAGCTATGCTTGCAGCAGCATGGCTTTACAAAAACCATGACAAAACCATTGGGTAAGGGCGCTTGGGATAAAAAAATTACGAAGTACATTATTGGTGCGATGGCAGAAAACTGATGAGGGCTGGCGTAGTTTTGTGCACGTGTTGCGGGAGCATCGGTGTGCTGAGGGCATAAAATCAGCGGGCGGCATTGGTTGCCACAAAGGAATAAGCTGCAATACCGCCGAAAGGTTTTGTTGGCTTGTGGGCAAATGCAATTATGAGTGAAATGAACGAAATCGAAATGAAATGTAGTGTTGCTGGAACGAAGTGGAAGCGTTAACGGAATGGAATGGAGATGTAGTGAATGAACTGATAATGCCATTACGGCGGTGAGTGATGATTTATTATTTTGAGGTTGGATTTATTGCTGCTCATGTATTTGTGTCCGGGAAGGGCTGCACTGCTGATTTTATTTGGGCGGGGAAACCGATGCTATTGGGTTTGGCAAAAACTATGACAGCCCGAAAATTACCATATCAAAGGGAAGTGTGGGTGGGCTTTTGTGCAGTGGCGGAGAGTGCGGCTATTTTACATAATAACCATTATAACTGACAGGCAGCAACTCTGTCCAGCCTACCCAGCGGCGAAGCTATCGTTTACCTTACGACCTGCTGCTTTCGCCTGCCTGTTTTATAATGCTTATTATGTTAGAATAGCATACGATACTAAATCTTCTAAAATAGCGAATGGCAGACGGGCAAAATACGTGGGTGCAAAGAGCATTTTGTCCCGGCTGCCTTAAAAAAATAAATTCATTAATAAAACCTAATTTTGACGACATTCCGGAATGCAAATCTTAGCCAGCGGAGAATAAATAAAAACGCTGCTCACTTTTTGCCTTTACTTTAAGAATTGTGAAAGGGAACAGGTTTAATTTGAGGAATTAAAGAGCTAAAAAGAGAAAACTAAGGTTATTTCACAGAAAATAAAAAATATAAGATATTATAAATCAACGCTTAAACCATTTATTTTTAGTTTTTCATTCAATTTTAACTTAAAAAAGGGGGTTATTTCACGGATTTTCAGAAATAAGGGAATACCTACGAAACTTGCGGCTGCCAATGGGCATAACCTTTTTCTCACTTATAAGTAAATTGAGTTATTAGAAAAAAAACGTTAATAAAGTTAAATTATGTTAATAAATACAGCATTTTGTTAATAAAATTTGCTTGTTCTGTCATAATTGTTGTATATTTGCACTCAAGTTCATTCTTCATTCGAAGAAAGGAAATCGAAAAACGCAAAGCCTAGATGTTTTGCGTTTTTTGCTTTTAAAGAATCTCATTTAGTCTGCGATTATATTTTTTCATGATCTTATCACGCTTCGCATCCTTGCCTTTCAAATAATAAGCAGTTATCAAGTAGTATGCTGATCTGTCACGCAAAGGCTCAAAAATAATTACATACTTCTCGTCTTTATCATATAAATAAGTCCTTAAACCATCAGGTTCCTTAATTGAAAAAAGATACATATTAGAAGGCTTTCTTTCTTCAATATGGTACTTAACCCAGTGCAATCTAACTGAACGATCAAGATCAAATTCCCTTTTTCTGGTGGCTTTATCAATAATAACAGTTGTAAGATGGGTAAATAGTGTTTCCATTTTAATAACACCATCAGCAGGAGTGGGAGTAATTTGTTTGCCCTTAAACCTAAAATTCTCATTATTCGCTATATCTCTATTAAATATACCCAATAAAGATTGTTTGCGCTGGAAGTCATTATATGTATTTAATTCTAATAAGCTATTATATGTTTTTAATAAATTTAATGGCATAGCTATCTTAATTCAATAAAAAATAAATTCAATTTCTTTGAGTGATTTGTGCATGTTAACGATTCCTTACTATGATTTTTTATTTTATCAATAATCTGTATTTTAGCGATATTTTGCTTTTTATCATCGTTATGAAAGTATGAAATCGCACCCATCAGAAAATCTGCTAATTGCATTAGTAAACTTTCATAAGAATGGATATTCTGAACATTCCTAAACACTCCAAATTTTGTATTTAATATATCTTTTAATTTGTTAACTTTTCTTGCACTCAAAGTGTCTTTTATGTCCAGATAGACGTTGTAATTGTATAAGGTATTTATGTTATGATTAAGTAAATAATAATACATGGTATAATAAAAGTCATCGTAGGTTTTGTTAAAAGCGCCATTATTTATTGTTGATTTATTAATGCCAACAGCTCTGAATTTAAGATCTGTGGCAAAAAAATAATCAACAAGATCAATATAGAAACGAATTTTAGAAGATGACACGTACGACCATTTAATTTCAGCATAAAAATTATGCTTCTTCTTTAAATTCTTAATATTTTCAGTATGTAACCGAACCTGGTTATATGCCGAACTAACTGATCCCAAAAACATAAAAGCCTTATGATCATTTTCGATATGACAACTTTCATCGCAATATATGTTGAATGTTTTATTTGCTGTTGAATTATTCATATAAGCAATTTATTTTTGTGAGTTAAAAAGAAGATTCATGTGGGGGAATTAATCAAATAATAAAACAATAAATTTTTTAATCTAAATAACTCTGATTTCAGGCATTTCATCTGAAAATTCTTCATCTATCAAGTGTATCTGGTTTCGGACAATCTGACGTTTTTCAAGCGCCGGCTTTAAGCAGAATTCATTAAAATCTTCTTTGCTGATGTCGGAGGAACTGTTTACATTCGGAAACAACAGTTTTAAGTAAGCCGTCGCAATTCTTTTTACTGCGGTAGTGTCCCGAGTGTCGGCCTTTGCCGGAACATCAATCAAATCATTGACAATAGTAGAATAAACCGGATTATCACGAAGTTCATGCATTATTTCTGAAAAATACTCAACATTTAATGTCCATCCGTTAATTTTTAGGTTTTCATTAATACGAGGTAATTTCCAACCTTCAATGAAGCCATGAAAACGATCAAGGAGGGCTGATTCCCGGAATGTTTCTGGCAATTCCACAAAATATTTGGATTTGACGGGTTTTTTATCACTGGTTAAAGTAATATTACCCATAATAATAAGACCTGCCTGAGAAATAAGCTTCACATTGGCAACTGTTGTGTAACCGAATTCAAGATAACTTTTAAGGGCTGCCTGTATTTCTGTTGCATCGGAAAAAGTTATTGTCTGAATTTCATCCATGGTAACAAAGTCATATAGAGTGATTGCGCCCATCGACTTTTTTGTCATGTCATAAAACAGTTTTGCCCGCGTGACCTTGCCACCGCTAATCATCCAACCATATTTACTAAGGTTCCCGAAAATATAAGATTTGCCTGTACCCTTAGGTGCTAGTTCAATTAAATTCAGCCGGGGCTCAATAAATATCAGAATTCTGCTCAGGAACATAAGTTTCTGAGATAGAGAATCAAAACCATCAGGATTATATTCCATCGATCGAATAAGAAGATCAATCCATTCTATGATGTTAAAGTCTTTTCGAGCATTTCTGAAATAATCCAAATCAACTTTATATGGTTTAAAAGCCTTATAGTTTACCAACTCAACATAACCTTTCTCATGATCATCGGGTGGCTGATAAACCAAAGTAACAACGCCCCAAATTTCACCATCCTTTAATTCTTTATTCTTTTTGGCTACATGTTCCGGAATTCTCCCTTCATTTGACTTAATGCCTAAATCTGGAATAGAAAAAAGCATTCGGTCGTTTTTCAAATCTGTTTCAACGATAAATCTCGTCAGAACAACAACCTGTTCTCTATAAGTCCGCAGGCGATTTTTCAAATCATTATCCTTACCAGGAATATGGTTTTCTAAAAATTTCAGTACACCATCCCGATCAAGATTACCGTATGAATCTGTGTATTTTTTAACCAGGTAATCTTTAATAAAAGATGGCAGATTCTTACCAACAAAAACACTATAATTCTGAGGTGTTTTTATTACTGATTCATCAGGAAATGCCTGTTTTATTTTTTCGTCTAATGTGCTCAAAATAAGTCCTCCTCAATTAAACCGGATTTGATATTTATAGTGAAAGATTTTTCAAAATTATCAACAAGAACTGCCACAGACAACTCTCCCGATAATGATTTATCCATGATAATTTCCCACTTATGGGTGTTATTATTAAAATTAAGTTTTTGTTTTTTGCCTGAAAACTTCAAATAAGCATTCTGAGGCTTCGGCATTATAGTAAATGAAAGCAAGGGTTCTTTTTTCGAAATCTCAGTTTTTTCGATGGTAACTGAATAATCAATTTGGTTGGTGTCTTTTTTGTTGGAAATAATAAGTAAGGGAACCAGCACTTCCTCAGGGGTACATCCACCATGAGCCTCCCTTATTGGCTTTTTACCTAAAGAATTGTGTTTTAGCGCAATTAAATATTCCTTTTGGTCAATATCAGATTTGTGGTAAATGTAATCAGAATCCTGAGTATGTTCATTACCCTTTACCTCTATGAAACGCCCCTCATGACTATCTTCCTTGCCATATTTCTTAGAAGAGGCAAGTCTTGATAAAGCAGTTAATCCGTGGTCTGAAACCAAAGCATATGTTTGATTTGAATCGAGAATAAGGCATGAATTCAATATGCGCTTTATCTCTTCCATTTCTTTAATTAACAGATCAGGATAAGAATATGTATTATTATGAATGAAAGAATCAAAATCCTGTATGTATTTAGCATCTGAAAAACGATTATGCTCAGTACTTGTCGGTAAATTAGCAACGCCAACAAGTTTTTTAACAATCCTCAAATCTTTATTAGCCTGAGTTAGGTAATTTTCGATAAATGACACCCATTCGATTCCCAGGGCATCAATCCATATCACCTTATCAACCTTGTTTGTATGCAATATGCTGTGTAACGATTCAAAGCTATGATACCAGTTATAAAACGAATCACTATTACCATTAAATTCTAATAATATTTTGTTCAGATTATCTGAAACCTTATCGCTCAGTTTAGATTTTTTATATTCAGCCAAATATTCATAAATCCATTCTTGGTTTTTACTAGTATTATCAAATATGCTGGATGAAATATAATTAGCAATATCAGGGAATCTTTGGGATAACAATTCGTAATCAGATATTTCATTACTTACAAATAATGCAAAAATGAATTCTTTTTCGAACTGAAAACATCCTGTACAAACCATTAAGGCAAGGTTTTTATCGGGCAGTTCTTTAATTTTGTTCTTTAACTCGTTTATTACATCATCACTTAAGTTAGCAGATTTAAGGCATTCGTATTGTTTAATTAAATTTAATCGCTCACTTATAAACGACTCTTTCGTATCAAGTGAAAAGATGGCCAAAAACAAATACTTTAATAGAGTGTGATCTGTGTAGTCGGGTAAAGATATAAGAACCTTTGAAAGATATGTCTGTTTTAAAGAATCATTAGACACAACAAAATGCTGTAATAACCATTTATCAAATTCATTGTCTGACTTTAACCAAAAATCAAGAAAATTATTCTGTGTTATAGAAACAACATTAAAATGTTTTTTTACACAATCAGTAAAGGTCGTAAAATCTTTATTTATTAGTGATGATAGCTTTTCCCAATGATTATTATCCTTAATAATAAAAGGAACAGGAATTACTTTATTTAAAACCTTTTCAATTAGGTTTTTAATGTTTTCAAATTTCTCAATAAAAAAAATTGAATCCGGTAAGGTATTATTATAAAAAATATTCAGCGGCTTTGAATAACAAATCACATCACAGGGGCTCTTTTTCTTCCAAAATTTTAACCATTCTTCTGTGTTGGGGATTGTTTCAATATCCATTAATTTCCCTGCTATTTTATCAGCTGATAAAAAAACTTTTATTGAATTGGGAGTTTCATTAGAAATCTTCCAAAAAGGGGCAGATTCTTCACTACGGGTAAAATCCTGAAAAAAATCTTTTTCAAACCTTTGTTCAATACCAATCAATGGTAAATAAATACGGCGTGAAATATCTGAATTTTCAATCAAAAGCACTTGATGAAAGAAATTGCTTAATTCTGGAGATGAATAGAACCGTACCAATTCGGAAAAAGGTACTATGGCCGTATCAACATTAATATTTTTTACAATATTTATAAGGGAATCTTTGGTTATCCATCCATCAGGGTGAGGTAACTCTCTTTCAATATGACATATATTAATTCC
This sequence comes from Bacteroidales bacterium, assembly GCA_035389045.1. Classification (GTDB taxonomy): domain Bacteria; phylum Bacteroidota; class Bacteroidia; order Bacteroidales; family CAIWKO01; genus CAIWKO01. The sequence continues at coordinate 24,236 of DAOORA010000048.1, forward strand.
AATTTTATCCAGCCTTTCAATAAGCGCTCTGAAGGTCTCGAATCTTTGCAAAAAAATTAATCTTACCGGATAGCGATTTGATAATATATTGCGAGTATGCTTGTCTGATTCAATTTCAGAAACTAAATCATCAAGGTTACTAAACTCTTTTATTTTATCGACTAATTTCATAAAAGTCGTTAATTAAAATACTTATCAATCAAACTCAAAAATTGAGGATTTTCTTCAAGAAACTGAATAATTCTATTTTTCAGCTCATTTTCTCCACGATTGAAGCTCCTGACCTTATCAATAGTTTTTTTACCACCATTTGCAGGACCGTTTGGTGGAATAACAGGAGGTATATCCGGGCCTGAGCCACTCGGAGTATCATTTGGCGGCGAAGGTTGGGATTTATTACGTTTATCCCACTGGTACACTTTTAATTTCACACCATCCTCTTTCCAAAGACCAATTTCCTCCTGCATATTTGAAATCAAATACTCATTTATTTCATCAAAGTTATCTTCAGAAAAAACAATGTCGTCATCAACCGACTGTAAAAATGAAAGGAAACCACTTCGGAAATTCTCAGGCTTAAGAATCAATTTTAAATCCACACGGGCATCTTTAATCTTATTCAATACACTTGATATCAACTTAACATCAATCTCATTTGTAGCATTGTATAACAATTTCAACAACTCATCAATAGCAATGGAAATATTATTATCAACCGAATTATATTTTAATGCCCACAGGGGGAATTTTGCTGTAGTCTTAACATAATTGACTATTGCCCAGCGAGTATCAGTAATACTATTAAAATCTTTCAGGTCAAACAATTCAAAAAGAATTTTCTTTAACTCTCTTTCTTCTTTTGAACCGAACCTGACATTTAACTTATTTTGATTTCTATTATCCTGCCAATAAGAGAATATATGCCCTATCAAATCCCTCATTTCGTCGTTTGCAATTGGACGGCCAACATCTGCAACATAAAGTTCTCCAACATATTTTCTCATAGCATAACCCATAAGGGCCATGTTGGGCATATTTGTATATACCCCATAGGGGGCTTCCGTCAAAAACCTCAATTCATCACCAATATTGAAAACAGGGCGAAGTTTTAGTTTTGACATTTTTTCATCAATCTCATCTTGTATGATTTTAAGGGTATGATTCGGATCACATTCTGATTTTATTAGAAGGTTGTCAGAAATAATATATTCACCCTCCTTATCTTTGACTATAGACTTTAAATAAGTATTTGGGCCACTTGAAGTCTTTTCCTCTAATTCAGTCCGGTCATCAGCATTAATAAATATCTCGGCTGATTTAATAGCAGCCTGAAATTTCCAAATATTTGCGTTACGAAATAATTCAGGAATATTGTCAATACCTTTTGAAAATATAATCGGACAAATTAACGTATTAATAAAACCGCCCACCTGATTAGCAAGGTGCTTTTCATCTTTATCCCTGAAAATAACCTGCACATATCTTGTTCTGATTCTAGTAAACCATTCTTCCACCTGACCTTTTGCGTAATTTTCGAAATTTGTTGATTGTTCCTCATAACTATGATTATCACTAACCTGCTTTCTTGCCATGAAATCAATAAATTTCTCGTAGTTCTTTTCAGAAAAAGGTTCTTCAATTATTGTAAATATCACATTCTGAAAATCATCATCCAAAGCAAAATCTTTTAATTTGGGCAATGCGGTCAATTGATCATAATCACCATTTGATAAAAACACTGCACATTTTAAGGAGTAGGGCTTATTAAATGCCTTTGAAAGACGGTTTCGAAGAACATGCTCATTTTCAATATTGGCTGAGAAGAGAGCTATTTCAGATTCTCGATATATATTTTCTTTAAAAATAAATTTTTCAATATCGCCATCAACTTTTGCATATTTTAGTACTGAAATTAAATCTTTAAACTGATTTCTAATATCCTCCTTTGCTTGTTCAATTTCCCTAACCGGAAGAGAATAAAATTCAATAAGGTAGTCACCAGCAGGTGTTTTAGTAACAATACCATTTTCATCAATAAAAAACAATATATCTTCCAATTCATTTTCAAAACCAGAGCCAATAAAAAGAGATAAGATATTTTCAGAAGATGGGGTTATTGGACTAGCTTCTTCACCAGAAACATCAATCACCTTAAACAGAATATTCAGCAATAAAATACCTTTAAAAACTTTGGTGTAATTCTCCCCTTTTTCTTCAACCCTTTGAATATTCAGGCGATATTTGTCTAATACCTGATTGAATCTGCCTTCCTGATCGTTTTCAAAAGCTTCAACAAAAAAGTCCCATAAATAATCCGGTGTGAGCATGGGACTACCAGTTAGCTCTTTTTCTAAAAAATTTAAAAATCCTAGTTCCTTATCATATAGAAACCCAAAAATACTTCTGTTGGTTGAACCCAAATTTCGTGCAATAAATGTTGAAAGATAAGCGGAATATGGATGAATGGGAAAAAGGTCTTTTATTCTTGTTTTAGTAGCTGAACCATTATTATTTGTGAGCTTGCTTATCAATTCATCCCAAAGAGAAGAGTTATCAAATACTTCGCTTTGAAATTTACGCCATTTTACGGTGTCAATTTTCTTAATTGATGCACCCATAATGTGGTACGTTGTTATAGGTTCCATACGATATGAAATTATATGGAATCTATCATTCATACGGGATAAATCTTCTTTTGGAATTGAATGTTGATGAGGTGTCCTATGGCTTATCAAATATAAAAAAATGTTATTTTTTTCGCTTAATTCAGCAATATTCTGTATTTGATTTATTATACCTGAACTGATGGAATCCATGACAGAGGTAAATTCATCCCAAAAAATCATTATACCTTTTGCCTTGTTTTGGGCAATCAATTCCTTGTTAATTTCAACAAGCCATTTGGTAATATCCTCATGAGAAAAATGAACACCTTCCTTACTAAGGGTGCTTTCTATGACATTGAAAAAATCAATATCATAGGAATTAAGCTTTTTTAATATGTCGTTTTTATTTGAGACATATATGCTTAGTTCCTCATGTTTTTTAATAAGCAAATCCCAATCAATTAGAGGACTATTTACCTGTTCAATCATCCTTTCGAAATCACTTGTAGTAACAATACCCAAGTCATTAAACCCAGGAGAAGTTCTTATGGCTTTTTCAATCTGCAGCGTAAAAGTTCTGCTGTTAGAAATACCTCCCAGTCCTTTTAAAACCACCGGGAAAAGTTTGTTTTTATTTCTATAATTAATGAGCTTGGCTCTCAAATTAATATCATCAATGTTTTCATGAATATATGGCTTTACTTCATCAAAATCATCAAAAAGAAGATGCTTAATTACAGAAGCAGCGTGACTCTTACCTGTGCCAAAAGTACCCTGAATCCAGATTGACTTTCTTTGACTTGGCTCGTTAGTGTCTATTGCTGAAAGCGTTTTTTTTAATACCTCATAAAACTGATCATTGGGAATAAACTGTTTCCAATAATTTATTGTTTCATTTTCAATGTTAAATACAGGATGAAAATATTCCTGTAACTCAATAATTTTTGAATATTTCATGACAACTTTATTTTTCAAGTAAAAGTTTGAGTACTTCTTTAGAGGAAAGATCCTCACGTAGAGAGATATTATCAAGGCCCATTACTAAATCAACATTTACTAAACCATTTTTGTTTTCTTGTAAAGACCTTAATATATTTTTTAATCTATCCTTTGAAACACCAAACTCATAAAAAACACCGTGCTTTTGTTCTGGCGTATAAAATTCAGTGACCGTAAAACTATGCCTATTCTTTTCTAACGCAAATCGATATAAAGAATATGCAACAGCGATAAGGCTAACATTCTCGTGAGGCAACTTTTTAATAATAGTTTCCTGACCCATTTTAATTACTTGGCCTAAATTAAACTTATTACCAAGGGGACATTCTTTAAACATATTAACAATTGCCTCTAAACCATTATGTAAAGTACGCTCCCTTGATTCAGGAAATGAACTTTGTAAAATGGATTCAAGTTCTTTTTTGGAGAAATTGCTATTCCATTGTATCTCTTTTATGTACCATTCAACTATAGTTGAATTATATGCAAGATTAATCCAAATTATTTCCCAAACTACATTAGGACTTAAATTATAAAGATTAGACAATAGTAACCCAATTTCAGTTGGTTTTTTATCATTTCTATTTAATAATTCCCCATCTCTGAGCCAATTAATAACAGCAGGGACCTGTTTAGAGCCAAGTCCATGCATGGATTCAAAATAATTTTCAATGTTTGCAAAAAAACTTAATAACCAATTTTCACGTAATCCAAAACCAGAATACCTGTCAATGTTTGCACGATTAATTTTCATTTTATTACCTCCTTCAGAAATATTTAATGATTTAGAGTATAAGCAACCTTTTTCAGAAAATTCCAAACAATTACCACAATGATTACATTTGTTTGCATCAATTAATATTTGGGGGAAAGTTAAAAGCGCACCAGTTGGACATTCAACTTCACAAGACTCACAATGTATGCAAAATGTGCATTTATTAAGAACTTTTTTAATACGGCTTAAAAGAATCGGGTCATCTTCAATATTAAAAAAAATAAATTTTGTTTTAATCTGGCCATTAGAAGCATTTTCAGCTATTTCGAAATTAATATTTCTTTTTTTTGTATGTAATTCCCCAATTATTTTATCCTCATATGTACTGATGTTTAGTTTCCCTAATGTTTTTAACCATTCAAAGTATTTTTCATTTGGATTAGTTAATACTACTTCTAAATTAGGTTTTTCGCAAATAATGTCGATGCGCGAAGTTTCAATCATAGTGTTTTTACCACCAGCTCTTTTTTTCCAATTACCACTTTTAATATAATTTTCAATGTCATGTACACCTGACTGAGAAAGTTGTGATTTTATGAAATGTAATTGGTTGTCAATGCTTTGAGGATATTTTTTATTGATGATATTTTCAGACCATTCCGATGAATAAGGACAAATAGAACAACCGACTCTATTTAAACCATTTCTATAACCATCATTGATTGGTAAATTTCTTTGAAAAAGGTATAAAAAAACCTCAGTTGAACTCCAATTAAATATAGGCCTTGCATTAATTACATTATTATGCTTCACGCCCTTTCCTAATCTCGCATATTTTTCCCGAGCATTACTCTCTTCGCCTCTAACCCCTTCAAAAACGAGGACGTTTGGTTGCTTACCACTACCATTAATTTCTTTGATTAATTTATAAAGTGGTGCTGTTTTAGTCACTGTACAACACCAACGATGAAATCTACTTGGAGCACCAAATTTTTTCCAATAATCGAATGTATCCTGATTATTTTTTGCGAAATAAAACTTTAATTCAGGATAAGTTTGATGATATAAATTTTTCGTTACTCTATACACATCAATTGATGGAGGAATTTCCATACCAGTATCAGCATAGATTACAACAAAGTTATCCGGAGGAATGACTCTGCTTACAAGATCAAGTATTACTTGAGAATCCTTACCACCACTAAATGAGGCAACAAATTGTTCAATTTTTGTATTAAGGTAAATAGTCTTGTTTTGCTTAGTAGCCAAATCAAGTGGCATAATATCAAAACTATCGCAATCCTGTTTTACAACAGCGTGTTTTACCTTTGTATTCTTCTCCTGTATTTCGGCAAGCAATGCCCAGTCCACTTCTTCATTGGCTTTTGCCTTGCTTCTTATTTTTTTTAAGCTATAAGTCCGGTATGTTTGCTCAATAAATTCAATGGCTTCCTGTTCAAGAAGAAAAAGAAGTTTTTTGTTGTTTTCAATCAGCTTACCGACATTAAGAGGCTTAAGATTCAATTTCTGACCTTCCTCGGTAATTACAATATTAGGATCGTCAAAAATATTACCACCATTGACTTCGGCAACTAACACACCTTTATAAAAATATCTTCTGTCCAGGGCCCATAACAATGGATAATCGGATTCAGGATATTTCCAAAATTTATTAAACCCTAGGAGGTTTAGTTCTTCATGAAAAACAGGACGTGGAGATATATTCAAAGCATCGCCATTACCATTGGTAGTAAGCAATACACCATTATTTACCTTATCCCAAATTACTCTAAACATATCGATTCTATAAAACAGGCAAAGTTAACAAAAGCAATACGAAAAACAGACATAAAAATTGATAAAATATTTATAGGCGCACAGGCCCCCGTTCTGAGCGAGTTGCAATAATACGAAAACAAAACGTAAAGGACGTGCTGTTTGTTTTTTTCAATTGTGTGGTTTTTTTTCATAAAATAAATATGTGCTAAAATGTTTTTCATTAATTAAGCTGAGATAATAAGTAATTTATTAATTCGGTAAGGCGATTATAGTAGGGTTCGTAATTTTTTACACCATTGTTTTCTTTTATTACTTCGAGGTGTGAAGTGATAAAAAGGGGAATGTCAATGATGGTAGTCCAGGGATTGAGTTTGACCGGTGGTGAAGGTAAGGTTGTATTTTTAAAGAAGTTTTCAAGTTCTGTGATGTTCCATTGACCAGCAATTTTTTTTTCTTGTTCCATAGCCCAGGGCACCACGGCTTTGTTGATTATAAATGAGTGTGGTAAGGGATGGGGTTCTGAAGTTATGGGGGTATCAGATTGATTATCATCTATTTCATTGGTAAAGTTTATGGGTTTTATTTTGGGGAGGTTCATGGTTTTCAGTTAATTTTATGTTGTATGTTGTATCCTGTAAACAAGATATAATGTTCAATATCAATCATTTGGTTAGGGTACAACATACAACAATGATTTATAATTTTTATTTTAAAAAACGTTGTACATTTTGCTGAGAACATTTTAAGACATCGGCAATCTGGTTTTGTGAGTTACCAAGTGATGCAAGATATATTGCAGCTTCTTTATTGGAGATTGTTTTATCCTCCTGTGGTTGCAGATGATGGAACACCTTGGTGCCAGTAATCCTGAAGTACTCAGTAATATCAAGGGCTGCTTTCATCGTTTCTGGAGTGATCTTATCTTCATTAACACCTGTCAATGCCCATTTTGAAAAATGAATGGTTAGGGCAAGGCGCAAGCTTATAATGTCGAGTTTGCTGTACACCCCTCTCAGATAGTCGTAATTCTCATTATTGATGGCCGTGGCATTGTTGTTGAACCATGTAATATACATTGAATGGGCCTCGTCAGACAAATTAATGTATTGATTAGATTCAGGAGTGTACTCTAAAGAAAGAAGATTGTTGATGTACTGAAAGTATAAATCCTTAACATGGCTGGGAATTACTTTGTCATTATAGAAGGGTTTGTCGGCCTTGTCGGGGAAAATATGACAAAACCGGACTAAAAAACCGTTGCGGTCCCTGTTTTCTTTGGCAAAAAGGTTAATTAGGTCGGGTTGCATCCCACCTGCAACATCAATGAATGGAGAATCAATACGTAGAATCTGTGTTTTGCGGTTAACAACAAAAGCGTTCCCCATCCAAGCTGAGAGATAATTTTCCTGTTCACCACTTTTATTGTAACGATTGAAGTCTTTAATCCATCCACTGAGTTCATCCCGGTAGATAACAACACCCCGGGGATTATCAGAGAGTACCTTTGATAAAGATTCGGGCGTAAAGTCCTGCAGCGTGAACTGTATATATACTGGTGGCTCCATGGAACCTTGAACCCGTTGGTCTTTGGGTGTAATTTTCCATTTTTCGTAGTCTTCAAAATCTTTACTGTAATTTTCATACTTTAGTTTGTCCAAATGAAGGAAGGGCGCCAGAGCGGTATTTAGGGGCTCAGTTTTTCCGATACCTGAAGGGGCAATAAAAATAAACCACAGGCAAGGTGCGTTGATGTATTTTGTATGGAGTTTAACAGACTGTCCGATGCCCAGGGATGTTGCCAAAAGAAAAGCACCTGCCCAAAAATCCATGTGTGTACCGTATGTTTCAGCGTATGTTCTAATAAGGTATTGAAGTTGTTCGGGCAAACCGTTTATAGGGAAAGGTGGAACAGTAATACCTTTAAATTTTGCCTGTTTTGATGGTTTTAGGATAGGCCTTTCTTTACCATAAATGATACCCCTGCTGATAGTTTTTTGCGCTCCTTTGAAATCACTAATATCCTTTTTACTAATTTCATTTTCAAGCAATGAAACCGCTTCGGATTCAGTAATTAACTCACCGGCAATGAAGCCACCAGTGAGAATACTGGCACGTAAAAGTGCGGCATGTTTTTGACCGTTGATTGATTTTCGAATCATAGACAAGGCTGACTCCATAATTTCGGTGGTATTTGCTGAATCGGGGATTGAGACCTGATGTGCTGAATAAGTAAATGCTGCAATATAATCAGCATTAATAATAGTGGGTGTTGCAGAGAAAAAACAATCAGGATCATGAGGAAGAAAAGTTGCACGACAGACATCTTTACAGGCCTTATCAATAATAAGAGGATTATTGACAGAATCGACAAAGCCTGATAATACCATATTATTGAAGTAGTTTTCGATGGCATTATAAAACTGTTCGTGTGATGCATCTTGCGGGGTAATGCGCAGTACAATTTTGAGGCCTTCGTGCCTAGGAGAAATGAACATGAGTACAGGGGTAAGATGGCTTAGAATATGCTGTTTTACCTGTTCTATTTGTGTGGATTGACCTATGTGGTCAATATCCACACAGAAGTATTCGGAACGGCAAATCAAGCCATCTGTAGCCCGGTATTTAAATATACCACTGAATGTGACAAAATCGAGTTTTTCTTTCTTATAATCCTTTTGCTGCTTGTCATCAAGAGTAAGCAGGGTTTCATTTTTACTTTTATAAAAATCACCTTTAATGACTTGTAGAACTTCCTTAATAGTAATATTTTTATAAGGTTGTTTGTTTTTTTCATTAATCGGTGCTCTATAGAAAGAAAATTCTGTGGTTTCGCAATCCATAGGTATATCAACGGGAGACACCATACTTATTTCTGTAGTTGTATGAGTTGTTTCCATTGCTTTACTTTTTTACTGCGAATGCTTTTTTATAGTGTTTTTCCAAATGTTTCTGTATGTCAGAAGCTTTAAAATAAATCTTACCGCCCAGCTGACTGAAAGGAAGGATGCCGTTATCCCTATATGATTGAAGAGTTCTTTTGCTTACAAAAAGGATTTGGCAAGCCTCCGAAATGTCGAGCCAACGATCCTGCAGGGGATAATCATTTTTTTCTGTTTCAAGAAGCTGTTTGATGTCTTCCACTTTTTCATATAAAAGCTGGAATGTTTGGGGATTGATGTTTGAAGTGTCCATGTTTTTTCAATATTTAATTAATTAATAAATTAGTTACCGGTTTTTTTATTCGCGCAAATGAAAAAACTGAACACAAAGAAAATAAGGAATTATGCGAAATAATTAGCGAATACTATAGCGCAGTGCAGAGTGCAGAGTGCAGAGTGCGTTGACAGGGTTGGTAGTGCTAAAGGCGGAAAGAACCGAACTAATCAGAAAAAATTAGTGCTAAATGAGGAAGTGCAGAGTCTAAATTAATTGTGATGCTGCGCTTTCTAAAAGTTTTGCCGAAGCTGGCTTATGAAGATTACGAAAACTTTTATAGTCATAATCTTTGCCCTTGCTGTCACAGAAACAATTTGCAGTAACCTTCCAAATATCATTGCCGAGAGGCTTAATTGATTTCTTTCGAAGGTGAATTAATATTATAAAATAATAGAGTTCGGATATTTTACCTGTCCATTTTATTTTTTTATCGGGGGTTCGTGATGAGAATAATTTTCGGAAAATTCGTTTGTCTGTTTTGGAATGAATGAATTTATTTTTTTTAAGATTGTCATAAAGATCATCTATCGCATCAGGCTGGGTAGAATTATTTATATATTCAAATGAAACTGGAATAACTTTGGCGTTTTTTTTCTCAGAGGGCTCAGTCTTTGTATGTATTGGTGTTGTATTATCAACCGGTAGCTCTGTTATGAATTTACTTAGTTTTTCAATAAAATTGTCCGAAATCAGATGAAAAAATGATGTGCGAAGGTCATAAATTTTTGGCTCAAAATATTTATCATAAAAATCATTATAAGATAATCTAAGACAACCAGGCAGGGTGTCGGTTGAAGCGTTATTTTTAAAAATTTCTGTTTCAAAAAAATCCTCAAAACTAAAGTCATTATCCTTGAGGTATTTTATTGCAGGGCCAGTAGTGCCACCAATGTAATTTTTAACGGCACCTTCAATTTTCATTAAGTAACTTTTAATAAAAGATTGCTTATTTGGGGGTAACACTGAAGAGTATAAGTTTAAAATATCAGCCTGTACGCTTTTACATTTGTCGCGCAGGACGGCATAATAGCTGGAACAGGAACAATCAGATTTATACTTTGAGGTAATATCGGCTGATTCAAAAAAATTGTCCAAGGAGTCGGGGAAATTTTTTACTGATACTGCCTGAGGTGCCGAAACATTTACATGACTAACAGTAGTTAGATAGTTATTATTCGGGACTAATAAACTTTTAAAAAAAGACATAAGTTCATCAATGAAATAATCAGAAATATGAAAGATAAAGGCAGAAATTAAGTCCAGAATTTTATAATCACCATCTTTTCTATCAATAGCTTCATAAGTGTCTCTAATGTACTTATAGAAGTCATTGGGAGGTATTTCATTGGCGGGTTTTTCGAAGAAGTCGGTTAATGAAATGGAAAGGTTATTGAGAAAGTATGCCGCATTACTGCCCGTGCCTGCCACATATTGGTTAGTAACATTATCGACATGAGAAATGTAAGCATTAATAACATTTTGTCGATCAGATTGTGGAATAGAGGTAATATACAACGTGAACTGCGGTTTTAGTTCTAAAAACCTTCGTTGCAGGTTAAAATAATATCCGGAACATGACCATTTTGACCTATATTTATCATAAGGATCGGCTTTATCAAGAAAAGATACTACACAAG
>DAOORA010000049.1:0-29810 GCA_035389045.1 Bacteroidales bacterium
GGGTCATAGGTTCGAATCCTATTGTTCCCACCCATAAAACAGAGGTCGCAGAAATTATTTTCCGGGACCTTTTTCATTAAAATGTGTTTTGTCTATATATTATATTCGTTCGCCAGAGACCGGTATTATATCGGTATAACAAAAAATATTGAGGACAGGATTCGCAGGCATAATAGTAATCATAAGGGATTTACAGGAGGGTCGGGTGACTGGGGTTTGGTCTGGCAGCGGGGTTTTGAGGATAAGAGGTCAGCATTATCTGAAGAGAAAAAGATAAAAGGTTGGAAAAGCAGGGTAAAGATAGAAAAGCTGATTTCGTCTGAATAGATGCTGGTTCAGAGCATCCCGACAGCACGTCGGGAGGGTCATAGGTTCGAATCCTATTGTTCCCACCCATAAAACAGAGGTCGCAGAAATTATTTTCCGGGACCTTTTTCATTCAATTTGCATATACAACGGATCCGGGAATATCTTACAGATATTACAGGACAATGTTTTTGTTCTTATCTAACCGGATTTATTTCAGATGCCAAAGAAACTGATTTTCCTATTTTGAATATGTCATCAAAGCATCCTCAATGAGCATATCAAGAAAAACAGGAAGTTTATAGCCAAAAACTTTGGCCTGTTGTGGAACTATGCTCATCTCCGACATACCGGGAATGGTATTTACTTCAAGAAAAAACATTTTTCTACCTTTGGTCATGATGTAATCCATTCGTACCACGCCTTTGCAGTTCAGCTTATTATACAAAAATGCCGAAGTGGCTGAACACAGACTCGCTTCTTCCGGGCTTATCCTGGCTGGTGTTATCTCCAACGACATTCCCTGCTTGTATTTGGCCTCGAAATCAAAAAATTCATTTTTAGGGACGATCTCGGTAATCGGAAGAACGATCATACGGTTTTTATACCTGAACAGCCCGCAGGTAATCTCTGTTCCGTTGATGAATTCTTCGACAAGTATTTCTTCATCAATGCTGAACGCCAGCTCTATCGCCTTTTTCATTTCGCCTGGCATTTTCACTTTTGAAGTTCCGAAACTTGAACCTCCATTGCAGGGTTTTACAAATGCCGGAAACTTTATTTCTTCAATAATTTTGGCAACATTATATTTATCCCGCCTGAAAAGATGAACCGATTTGGGCACACTGACTCCCAGATTTTGGACCACATAATTGCAATAGGCCTTATTAAAAGTCATTGCAGATACATACTGATTGCATGACGTGTAAGGTATTCCCAGCATGTCGAAATACCCCTGTATTTTACCATCTTCGCCGGGAGTGCCATGAATGATGTTGAATACACAATCAAATTTTATTTTTTTCCTGCCTGAAGAAATCGAAAAATCATTTTTATCAACGGCGGATTCTTTATTGTTTTCATCAATATAAACCCATTTTTCAGGTGTAATGCATATAAGATAAGAATTATACTTTTCCCGGTCCAGGTTTTGTATCACCATGCGTGAACTTTTTACCGAGATTTCATATTCTCCCGAATAACCTCCTGCTAGTACGGCAATATTTGTCTTCATACTTTTTTGTGCAAATTTAACGAGATTTGCCGATATAAAACGGGAACGTGTTTTTTTGTTATATTTGCAGGTTATAAACAATAAAACCGGCTTAAAACAGTTAATAAATCACGGTTTTTTTCACTGTTTTGTGGCAAAAGAATTTTTTATATGGGCTTTGTGAGTTTCATTAAAAGCAGGGTTTTCTGGAAACAAACTTTACTTGCTGTATTATTAACAATAGTTTTACTTTGGTTTTCTTTGCAACTGTTAAAAGCTTACACACGCCACGGCTCCTATATTACTGTTCCTGATTTTAAAGGGGTGGGACTTAATGAGCTTGAAGATTTTGCATCAGACAACGACGTGGAATATATCATCAATGATTCGCTTTATGATTATTCTCTAACCAAAGGAACCGTCGCCATGCAGGATCCCATGCCGGGTACCAAAGTGAAAAAAAACCGGAAAATCTACCTGACAGTTGTTGCTTTAAAACCCGAGCAGGTATCCATGCCCAACCTGGTGGATCTTACATTGCGTCAGGCAACCTCCATGCTGGAAACCTTCGGTCTGAAAACCGGTTCACTGACCTATATTCCCGACATCGCTCATAATGCTGTTCTCCGCCAAAAACATAAAGGGTTGGATATTAAAGCCGGTGTAATGATTGAAAAAGGCTCCAGGATTGATCTTGTTCTGGGAAAAGGTGAAGAAAACAACTCGACCGGAGTTCCCGAACTTTACGGAAAAACTCAAGGTGAAGCTTATGAATTACTCCAGGAAGCTTCCCTCAACATTGGCAATGAAGTCTTCCTCGACGGCAATGACGAAAATGCACGCGTTTATAAACAACAACCCGGGCGCAATGCCTCCATTAAATACGGCGGAGCCGTGGACCTGTGGTATAGATCAGATAAAAAATTCGACTTTAATAAAAATAATACCAATGAGGATGAATAAAAAATCAATCCTGTTTTCTTTGTTCATAGTGCTATGCCTTTCGTTACCGGCACAGGAATACCTTACGGAGCTCTCATCAAATCCTGCATTGAGCCCGAAAAGAAATAAAAACACTCATTTCAGCAAAAATGACACCTACGTGCGGCTTCCCTTTCTTGATGATTTTTCTTATCCTAATTCGGTTTATCCGGCCGACTCACTATGGAGCGACCGCAACGTATTCATCAACAGAGGATACTGCATAAATCCTCCCAGTGTTGGGGTAGCAACATTTGACGCCATCAATGATACCGGCGCCGTCTATCCTTACGCTACCACCACCCCTTTTATTGCCGATTCGCTGACTTCGCTTCCTGTCAGGCTCGACTCTGTTTTTTACGGATCACCCGCCGCCATTTCTGCCGCTGACTCTTTATATTTCAGTTTTTATTATCAGCCACAGGGTATTGGCGACGCACCTGAAAAAAACGATTCTTTGCTGCTCGAATTTTATGCTCCGAATCTGAATAAATGGCATAAAGTGTGGGGGACTCCCGGCATGAAACTCGATACTTTTCTTACAAAATACAATTCATATTTCCACATGGTAATGATTCCAATTACTGATACCGCGTATATTCAGAAAGGGTTTCAGTTCCGTTTTATAAATTATGCCAGCATTGCCAGCATGAGCCTCCCAAGCTGGCAAAGCAATACCGATCAATGGAATATAGACTATGTTTACCTCAACATTAACCGTAACATACACGATACCGTTTCGATGGATATCACATTTGTTGACCCTGCGCCATCACTGCTAAAAAACTACACCCAAATGCCTGCCCGGCAATATGTTGGCGCCGAACTTAAAGATTCCCTCCATCTAAAAATCAGTAACCTGAACAATGTGCTGGACAATATCTCATACCAGTACTGTGTTACCCAGGAGAATGGGTCATATTCTTATTGTAAATCGGGCGGCGTCTGGGATATTTATCCTTTTAATACTCATGGCTATCTTGATTATCCACTTATGTCAAGCCCGGTGGTGGATTTCACGCTTCCGTCATTTACCGGTTACGATAGTATCTGTTTTAATGTAACTCACATAATAGGAAGCAACGGATGGACTGAAAAGATTTTATCCAATGACACCATCGTTTTCCGCCAGGATTTTAATAACTGCTATGCCTACGATGACGGAACCGCCGAAAATGGTTACGGACTGTCAACAACCAACGCTAAACTCGCTTATAGGTTTACTTTAAACCAACCCGACACCTTGGGCGGAGTGCAGATGTATTTTAATCAGACGTACAACACACCCTATTATAAATATTTTTACATCACCGTGTGGTCATCATTAAGCCCCGAAACCATTATTTATAAATCAAAACGTAAACGACCAGAATTTATGGACAGCATCAACGCCTATTGCAATTATCTTATTGCAGATACGTTGCTACCTGTAAGCGGTACTTTTTATGTGGGCTGGCAGCAACTCACAGATGATAATCTCAATGTCGGTTTTGACAGAAATACCAATTCAAAAACCAATATTTTTTACAATGTCGATGGCACCTGGACGGGGTCTTCCTTTGACGGCTCGCTGATGATCCGCCCACTGGTCGGCACGGGCTGGCACCAGTATTTTTCAGATGTTAATGAACATACAACAGGATTTTTAAATTTTGTGGTTTATCCCAATCCCGCTAACGGAAACTATATCAATATAAGCCTGCCTTCCAATAATTTATTACCAGAAAAAAAGAACAACATGACCATTGAAATATACAATAATCTTGGTCAGTTGGTTTTAAGTAACCCTTTTTCGGAGATTTTAGAAATCAGCAAATTACATAATGGGGTGTATTTGGTTCGTATTTCCGGATCCGAACATATGCAGGTTTATCAGAGCAAACTGGTGATCACCCGTTAACGAAGCCTAATGACCGAAGTTGCCGACCTGCCCGAAGAAGAAAAAGAATTTTACGAACATTACCATTTCTGCGTTGATCCCGGTCAGCAATCCATGCGTATAGACAAATTTCTGGCCGACCGTATATCCAGCGTATCCAGAAGCAAAATTCAAAGCGCCGCAGATGCCTGTGCCATACTCGTAAACAACAAACCCGCAAAATCAAGCTACAAAATTAAGCCCCGCGATGAAATATCCATTGTGCTGCCATTCCCTCCCCATGAATTTGAACTTGTTGCCGAAAACATCCCTATTAACATTGTCTTTGAAGATAACGACATTTTAATTATCAACAAAGAAGCCGGCATGGTGGTTCATCCGGGTTTTGGAAATTTCAACGGGACCATGTTAAACGCCCTGCTGTACCACCTGAAAGACCATCCTGATATGCAGCCATTACTGGTGCACAGAATTGATAAAGATACTTCTGGTATACTTGTCGTTGCTAAAAATGATGCAAGCCATGCAAAACTTGCCAAATATTTCTTTGATCATGTCATCGACCGTAAATATCAGGCGCTGGTATGGGGCGATTTCGAAGACGAAGAAGGTACCATCACAGGCTATATTGGCCGTGATGTGCGCAACCGCAAAATAATGGATGTTTATATGGACGAAAACCAGGGAAGGTACGCGGTAACACATTATAAGGTTCTCGAAAGATTCCGATATGTCACCCTGATCGAATGTACCCTCGAAACCGGACGGACACACCAGATACGGGCACACATGAAACACATCGGACATCCCTTGTTTAACGACGCTGTTTATGGAGGCGATCGTATCCTGAAAGGCACCACTTTCACAAAATACAGGCAATTTGTTGAAAACTGTTTTCAGTTACTGCCCCGGCAGGCACTGCATGCCAAATCATTGGGTTTTAATCACCCGGCAACAGGCAAATATGTTTTTTTTGATTCGGATATTCCCACAGATATGCAGGAGGTATTGGAAAAATGGAGAAACTATGTGCAGACACTCTGATTTTCTGAGTGTTTTTCATTTTTTAACGTCAGAATAATCGGAGTACCTTTCCACTGGTATAAAACCGGAATCTTTGATCATTTTTTGTAACTCATCCGCACTGAGGGTATTATCTTTTTCTTCCATTCCTGCAGCCGTATAAATTCCTGTCGAATTACCAATCGTGCCGTCAATGTCATCCACCCCAAATGAAAGCGCCAGCTGCGCTTGCTTTTTACCGAGCATAGGCCAGTAAGCTTTCAGGTGAGGAACATTATCGAGAAATATTCGGGATACAGCATAATTCCTCATATCTTCCAAAAGGGTGGTTTCGCCGATGGCAGACAGGGCATTGTTATGGCTTTTATACCGGAGGGGAATAAAAGCATTCAGCCCATGAGTTTCGTCTTGAAGATCACGCAAACGACTCATATGGGTGATACGGTGGCTGTAATTTTCAATGTGTCCATAGAGCATGGTGGCATTTGAAAAAATACCCGTTTGATGTGCGACCCTGTGAATTTCAAGCCAATCTTCAAAAGCAACTTTTTCCGGACATATTTGGATCCTGATGTTTTCATCAAATATTTCAGCCCCGCCGCCGGGTATTGAATTTAATCCGGCTACAACCAGCATTTTCATACCTTCAGCATAACTAACGGCAGCTTTCCGAAAAACATAAAAAAGTTCAGCCGCCGAAAATGCTTTAATATGGATGCAGGGTTTCTTTTTTCTGACCAGCCGGATTATTTCTTCGTACTCCGGCAGGCTGGCATCGGGATGTGTTCCTCCTGTTATATGAATTTCCTTAATATCATCATCAATATTGTCAATTATTTCTACAAATTCTTTTTTTGAATAATACCACGAGCCTGGCTCACCCTGTTTTCTTGAAAACGAACAAAATCTGCAATTGTAAATACAGATGTTTGTTGGCTCTATGTGTATGTTTTTTATATAATAGACCAGTGAACCGTTGATTTTTTGGCGGATATGCTGTGCCATAACCGCAAGCAATCCTGTTTCGGTATGTTCAAATAAGTAAATCCCTTCGGTAATGTTTATGCTGCACCCTTGCAGAATTTTTTCCGCGATTATTTTTTCCCGATGGGTTATAATAAGATCACTTTTCAGATAATGCTCCAGAGAACAACACATATATATTATAAAACAGAATTGTTTAGTGGTCCATAATTAATCCGGTATGTGTCCTTCCTGAATTCAAAAAACTGTTGAAAATCACTTTAATATCAGCGACTTGTGACCCAAAAACCGTTCGGATTAATTTTAATACTATTCCTGTCTGCGTTTGCAAGCTGTCATAAAACATATTTTTCAGACAACCGCATTCATGGTTATTTTAACAAACTCAATTTTTTGATCAACGTTTTTTGCCCATTGCTGATATGCAAGATAAATATTCCTTCCGGACAATCCGACAGATCGAGCTTTATAGTGTTGGATATCAACCCATTATAAGCCAAGCTTTTCACTTCTTTCCCCATTACATCATACACTTTTATTTCAAGGTTTTCATACTTATAATTTCCGAATCCGATATTATAAATACCTTCGGAAGGGTTGGGAAAAACAAGAACTTCGGCATCATTATTTTCCGGGACGCCATAGGTTGCAGGGTTGCAAAGCACCGGGAAAATAGCATGAGAAAGATTATACGACCATGAGGCTATATTGGAATAAGGATACCATGTATCGTTTCGCCAGAGCTCCCAGGCTGTACCGGGCATGGATTGTCCGTTTTTATTGGTCAGCAGCACTATCGTATCGCCGGATTCCATAGGCAGCATAACGCCAAGATAAAATGAACCCGATAAATCCAGCGGCGGGTTAAACTGCACAAAAGTGAATGCATTCATATTAATATCACTGTGTATCTGTGAATACGAAAGGGAGTCGGTTAACAGGATATTTCCCGGCGCACCAACCGGACCTGAATTATCCCATACATGCACTGCAATATTATAATCCTGGCCTGATGCTTTTTTTGCTTTGCCAAATTTGAAATAGGCTCCGGTCAACTTGGTAAAAGGAGATACAGATATAAAAAAATCTGCTTTAGCCTTGTCGGAATATCCGTTGTTCCCGGAGACATATCCGTAAACTCCGCTGGAATAATATACTGAATACATTACCATATTTCCTGTCAAGGGATAATTTAGTGTATCACAGGGGTTAGGCGACGGGTTTGATCCAACAAAAATATATGCATTTTTGGTCTCGGTGTCAGAGCCTGAAGCATTGGTAACCGTTAACGACACAGCATAAGTACCTGGTGTGTTGTATTGAATGCCTGTCGGATTCTGATCCGTTGACGTTGCAGGTGTGCCTCCGGTAAATGTCCACGACCAGGATGCGGGGGCGCCTCCGGACAGATCGGTGAAATTAACACTGCCTCCGACGGGGATGGATGTCACATTGGCCGTAAAATCAGCCACTGGGGGTGGGGTACCTACGGTAATATAATTGTTTTTTGTTTCTGTATCGCTGCCCGAGCCATTGCTTGCAGTTAACGACACCGTATAAATACCTGCAGTATTGTACTGAATATTCGTCGGGTTTTGCGTGGCATCTGTTGCAGGAGTGCCCCCTGTGAATGACCACGACCAGCTGGTAGGGCTTCCTGTCGACAGGTCAGTAAAATTCACCGTGCCGCCCACGGGTATAGTTGTCGGATTGCCCGAAAAATCAGCAGTAACAGGAGTTCCTCCTCCGAAATACATACCGTTGAGAGTCGTTGTGCCGGTACTCCCCGGATCGAGCCAGTTGCTCAGTCGTGTGGAATTTGTTCCTGCCCCTGTCCATGAAAGATGAAAACATCCGTAATAGTCCCACATCTGTGTGGCGCCGCATCCCGAAGGCCCGCCATATAATTGACCGACTATTCTTTTGTTCTGGTCAAACATCGGGGAGCCGGAAGATCCCGGTTCCGTGCATGCCGGGCCGGACCATGGCGTTTTCCAACACTGGGCGCCGCTGAACGTGGATAGTGTCATGGCATTACATGGTGATAACTTCATGATATCCCCGTCGGGATGATGAATTCCCATGCCGGAGGGAGGCGGTGTTCCCGAACGGTCCCACCCGGCATAATAAACATTATATGCTGCCGGAGGCGTGCTATTCATCTGCACCAGACAGAAATCGGTGCCGGCATTCCTGGCTTTCAGGGCAGACCCTGAAACAGAATTATACGGAGGAGACGTGGATGGATTGGTGCAGGTAGGTGACTCCCATTGAAACCAGAACACCCAGGATGAAAAGTCGTTACTGCCCGAACAATGATTAGCGGTAAGAACATAAGGTGTTCCGTCATTGGCGGTATTATTCACTAAAGCCCCTGTGCAAAAACCATTTCCACCGGTAACCAACATGCATACGGAGTTGATCTGATCTTCCCACCCCGCGCCTGTCGGACATTTTACATTGATCTGACAAGCCCCCGAAGTATTCAACCCTTTCAGGTATGTATAGGGACCCCGGTAACCATGCGTTACCCTGTTTATATTTAATTCGCCGGAAAACTGAACATCGGACGGCTCATAGTACTCAAGGGTTATGGCATCACCACGAACCAGGGTTGTCGCAAAAACGCCGTCTTCCTGGTTATTAAAATCTGTGAACGCACCGATCAGTTCGGTTCGAAAATCGTTATAAATAAAAAGTTTAGCACCGGCAGGAAGCCGGTATTTGTTAAACGTAAGGTTTATGGTTAGCGCACCCTCTGAATAAATCCTGAGCCGCCATAGCTTATCTCCGTTAGGTAAAATCTCAGTAATTCCACTGTTAGCAAGGTTTAATATCACATCAATGTTTTTCCCGAAACGCCAGGGTATGTCTTTAATTTTATCAAGGATCAGATCTTCCTCCTGTAAAGCTGCAACATCTACAACGGGCATCACGGCTGTGGGGACATCAGTACTCAGGCTTGCAGCGTTTTGCGGAAAAAAGCTGAACGGTTTGCCCCCCTGACTTATCTGAGCTAAGGAATTTGTAAAGAAAACAAGAAAGAAACCGGCAATTAAAAACAGTTTTTTCATATTATATTATTTAATCTTTACAAATTCTCCTTTAAAGATCAGCTTCCCGTTATGTGATGTCAGGTAATAGACCCCTTCAGGCAAAGCGGAAATATCAATGGTGGCTTTGGAGGAATTAACTTTCAGTGAGGAAATTTTTTTAACAATCTCGCCCATAATATTATAAACGGTTACATTTTCCAAATCATTTATAGGTGATGACACACTGATAACAATCTCTGTATTTGCCGGAGAAGGATAAATGTTTATTTTTTCTTCATTGGAATTCAATTCTGTAACCCCAGTGGCACACACGCCTCTCCCTGCCAGCGAAGTTACACCGGAATTAGTCGGATCTAACCAGTCTTTCAGCCTTTTAGCACTAGTGGAACCATTTTTATCCCAATGATAGTATACTTTTCCGTAATAGTCTGGTTCCGTGGGAGTTGAGCAATAAGAACCTCCTCCGGTCAGTGTTCCGATAATTTTTCCCGTACTATTAAATAAAGGTGAGCCCGATGATCCTTGTTCGGTAACGCCATGGTTGGTGGTGGTAGCTGCCCACACAACCCTCCAGTGCGATCCGGAAGCGCCATAAGTAACAGACTGTACTGCAGACGTATATGTAGAAATTTTCATAATATCTGCCGCGGGGTGATGAATGCTGACGCCTGTGGCGCTGGGCGAATTGTTTCTGTCCCAGCCATTATAGTACACACTGTAGCTGCTTGCAATAGCACTGCTTATCTGAACCAGGCAAAAGTCGGAACCACTACCGTTCTGCCCATAGGTATCGTGAGCTTTAAGCGTACATCCTAATTTGCTGAACGTCCCTGTTGGACTTGTCCCCGAACAGTTTGTGGCCTCATAATGAAACCAAAACTTCCAGTAACTGTAATCTGATGTACTGCAATAGGCGCCACCATAATAATGACAATGGTCTGCAAGCAAAACGTAGGGGGTGCAATTCTGACTGGTGTTGTTGACCAGCGAACCTGTGCAATTGAACCAATAAGAGCCATGTTTAATATCTAACTTACAGACGCCTTTCTTCTCATCCTGCCAGATAGCTCCCTCAGGACAATTTATATTTACCTCGCAAGCGCCCGAACTTTTAATTTCTGAATTTTCTTCAGGACGATAAAAATAATCCAAATCTGTAATGTGAAATAATATGTCATTTATTTTATCGTTTGGCGCGTACAATTCAATGGTGATCTCATCACCTCTGACTTTTTCGTTAGAAAAATTATAATTTTCCGAATTATTAAGTGAGGTATATGCTCCGATAATTTTTGTTCTGTCATTGTTATATAAAAAGAGTTTTACCCCTTCAGGCAAATAAAAAGAAGCATAACCGAAACCTATGGATTGTGCCCCCTCTGATTTTACCGTCAATCTCCAGAGGCTGGCATCTACATCCGGGAGGTCTGTCCAGGTTCCGGAATTATTCAATGTGAAATCCACAGGCAGGGTAATACCTACGCGGTAAGGTTCGCTTTTCAGTGCCCGGTCGTTGTCCTCGGCAGCAATCTGAAGAAGATCGGGCGGCTGAACCTGCACATAATCAATATCAGCAGATAAATTCTTGTAAATGAAGCTTGGAGGTGTACCTCCGGCATTGTCCTGGGCATAGGCCACAAAAACACACAGACACGTAAAAATCATTGAAAGTAGTGTTTTTTTCATGTTTTATAGCTGTTTTTTTATAGTTTGTTTTAATAATGCAAATTTAAAAAATTATGTCAGATTATGAATACTTTACAGGAATTAATTTAACATCAGATCGAAAATATTTTCAAGATCAGCCCTATCCATCTTTAAATTATCTCCGGTTGTCTTATTAAAAACCATATTTTCAATGATTTCTTCTTTTTTCCAGGCATCAATACCTATTTCTTTCAACCTTACCGGAGCGCCGAGGAGATGAAAATAATGTTCAAGGCTGGTTATTGTTGCTTCCGGCGAGTTAGTATCAAATACTTCTTTCCCCAGAAAATTCAATTTATCCATTATCCGGCTTTTAAAATAGTTCAACCATGCCGGATATGCAACGGAAAGGGTGGCGCCATGCGGGATATCATAAAGAACGGATAAGGAATGTCCAATACCATGCACACCCCAGTCACCCGTTTTTTTTCCATAAGAGGTCATTCCATTGAGCGCACACGTAGCTGCAAACATAATTTTTTCACGGTACCCATAATTGGTCAGGTCTTTCATCAGCAAAGGCCCGTATGTTACAGCTTCTTTTATTATGGAACATACAAAACGGTCGGTAAGAGTAGTTTCGCCCTTGCCGAAAAAACCTTCCAGCGCATGGGCAATAAGGTCAACAATGCCATAGGCGGTATACTTTGCGGGAACGGTAATTGTGAATGAAGGGTCAAGAAACGAGTGTTTGGGAAAAATAAAAGGGCTGAAATATCCTGGTTTTTGCTTAGTTACATCATTCTGAACCACGGCAAACCCGTTCATCTCGGATCCGGTGGCAGCCAGAGTTAATACGGCAATCAAAGGAATAGCTGTTACAGGTTTAACTTTATATTCAAACAGTTCCCATGCCCTGTTTTTGAGAGGGATGGCAAGAGCGATAATTTTTGCAGAATCAATAACGCTGCCCCCTCCCACGGCAACGATGACATCTATATTGTTTTTTCTTCCGATTTCCGCTGCAGCATCCACATCACTGATCACCGGGTTGGATTTTATTCCGGCATATTCAAAAACTGCGGAACCTGCCTGGTGAAGTTGAGCCACCACCTGTGCATAAAGACCGTTTGTCTTAATGGAATTTTTCCCGTAAACCAGTAACACCCGTTTGCCGAACTTACTTACAGTTTCTGACAAATCATTTATAACGCCTTTCCCAAAATGCAGGCAGGTTGGATTGCTGATAATAAAATTTTCCATTTATATCTTTATAAAACTATTATCTTGCTGATAAAGGAATTGTGTTCTCCGGTAAAATTCAGATAATAAACTCCTTTGGTGAGATTGCTGTTATTTACATTTATCACAAGCTTGTGCTCTCCGGCTGATAAACGGCCATCTGCAAGTACATAAACCTGCCGGCCCGAATTATCAAAAAGTATCATACGGATATTTTCGTCAGACTGAAGTTCAAACGAAATTACAGCTTCGCTGAGCAGGGGGTTGGGTGAGACAGCAAAATTATATGTTTCAGAATGAATATCTTTAATTCCGGTTGCAGACAGCAAAGAAACCTGACGGTAATTGATCTGTTGGGGCACCGGAACCGTAAAATTAATAGTCAGGGCATAATGGCCAACTGCTGAAATATTGGAGGCGCTGTCGACAACCACCGTGTTTAATTCTCCTGCATTTACCGAAGGATATGGGTTTTCATAACGAATATCTTTTGCGGGATCAGGTCCGGCTGTGATTATTGCTGTATTAGCCCTTGACCGGAAAACATTGACTTCGTCTATGATCAGCTTTGAATTACAACTTCTGAATGATATATAGTTACCTTCGTTATATGGCGTCGGATCTGTCCAGCTGCCCACCAGTGTGTCATTACGAAGCACTTCGGATTTCCCGGTCGAATGATTGAAGATAACTTTAATATCATACCATTGGCCGGAATTAAAAGAAACATTATGAATGGTTTTTTTTGGTGTGCCGAAAATATCATTGGCGATTTTAAAAAATTCCAACGTTTTTAAATCAACATTAAACCAGATAAAATATGCATTCCCCCTGTCCGGGAGGCAGGCGCTGTCGCTGAAATAATAAATGCCAAAACGACGGTTGAGAGACGAACCTTCCACCTTAGCTCTGAACTGATAGAGATATGAATCAGACAGATTCTGATCGATAGCGGTATAGATATTTGAATTATTCACGTTTTCGTCGGTCTGCTGAACTGAAGAACCATTTGATATCCACGTACCCGAATTTGTAGGAATCTTCCAGATATTGGTGTCGAGGACAGTGAAATTTTCACTAATAAATCCCCGTGCGGCATTTGCGCCCCATTTTCCATTATTCATATCCTTAACCTGATAAAAGGACTTTTCGATACCACTGAGTAAGTCCGTATCGTTAAAAGTGGCGGTAAAATCTCCTGTAATCGTGGAAGGAATATTGGTTACCGAAGTTGCCGGTGCTGTCCAGTCTACTTTTACACTGGCTGCCGCCTGCGGTGACCAGTTGCCGGCAGCATCGCAGACAATGGTATTTATCCGGCAGGCCCATTGTGCAGCAGATGAACTTTGATAACGGGCGTCTTTTGATGCCATATTGCCCACACGGGCTGTAATTTCTGATGTGCGTGACCGGCGTACTTTAAAATCATCAAACCACACCTTACAAGAACTGCTGCTCAGTGATACATAATCTCCGTTCAGCAGAGGCTTGGGATCAATCCAGCCGGCTACAGGAACATCGTTTATATAAGCTTTTATTTCGCCATATCCGGGATCATATGTGATTTTGAAATCATACCATAAACCCTGATTGAGGACATAGGGATTGTCAACTTTCTTATAAAGCGTGTCGCCCGATATGCGGTATATCTGTACTTTATCGTCGTCGGCACAGAACCGGGCAAAATATGCGTTTCCTCTGTTGGGCAGTACCGGATCGTCTGCAAAAAAATACAGTCCGCAACAGCGGTTGCTGGTACTGCCGCTTATTTTGGCCGACCACTGATACATATACCCTGAGCTGTCATACTGGTTTAATGAAGTGTAGATATTGGAATTGCCCAACGTTGAATCAGACTGATACAATGAAGCGTTATTTATGGCCCATGTGCCTCCGTTGGTGTTTACGGTCCAGTCCGGATGAACAGCGGCTGAAAAGTTATCATTGAAAAAACCGTTTTGCTTATTGGCCCGCCATTCAGTGCCATTATAATCCATCACCTGGTAATATTTTTTCTTGACTCCGCTGATCCCTGAAGCGCTGTTGCCGGTATTGCCGCTGCCTCCGCTGCCGCTGCCTCCGCTAAGGTCTGTATCGGAAAAGGAAACGGTAAAGTCATTGTTTACCCAATGGGGCACTGCGGCTATTGTTGTTACCGGATCCTGTGTGTCGGATTGCGTGGATGTCCAGGTCGCTGTCCATCCCGGATATGTGACCGAACAGTCGCTGCGGAATTCAATAAATAAGGCACCTCCCGTGGAGGTAATGGTCGTCGGGCTTATTGTATTATACCTGCCGATCAGGGGTGCAAATTCATTGGTGCCATTATAAATATAAAGATAATCGTAGTTGGCCTCAACGCTGAACTGCGAAAAAGTAAGCGTAATACTTTGGGCGCCTGTGGGCTGTATCAGCCAGAATTTGCGTTCATCAACGGAATAATTTCCGGAACCGCCCCCTGTATCATAAAAAACGCCTGTGGGAGTAGTATAGGTTGTCACCGGGGTCGGGTAATTAAGAAGCTTGTAATAATGATCCCAGTCCCAGTTTGGTCCGGGGTCTGTATGAGTTGAATTGGGATAATGCTGATGTCCTTTGATTTTTATACAGGTGCCCTCGCCGCCTAAGCTATGCAGTCCGTAATCCAGCACTGTGCCATCATCAAGCGTTTCGGTGAAAAAGGTTCTCCTGGTGTCAATGTTATACCGGTTGCAAATATCCCTTGTCAGGGCAGCAGATACCTGGTACATGGTTTCGGTATACCAGGAAGGATCGCTGACGTATCCTTCATGCTCATAACCGATGGAGTACCAGTTTTCACTACCCACATGCCATCCTGCATTATATTCGTTTACCATTTGTGTGACCTGGCCGGCATAAGAAGAGTTTGACGCAACAACATAATGTGTTGCCGCGCTGGCAATGGGGTTCAAAAACCAGTTTATGCACGACACATAGCTGCCCTGAACGGTATGAATGGCAATGGCGGAAATGGTATGCCCATTCCATCCGTAATAATGATTGGGCGAAGCCACCCAGGTACACCATGGCCGGTTATAATCGGGACAGGGCCCCGACAGATAAAGGGCTTTATAGGTTTGTCCGTTTTCGTTGGTAACAGCTTCCTCTGAAACATTCACCTGTTTTGAGGTGAGTATCTTCAGGTTTTCTTCACCAAAAATGTCCCTCATATTAAAAGAATATTCCGGAAACCCATATTGTTGCTGATTGGCTTTATCATTTAAAAAATAAAAAATCCCGTACAGGTACAGGTTTATTGTATAATCATTGGCCGGAGATGAGTTACTGATGTTTAATTCGCTTAGCGCTATCAGAACTTTTGAAATGGCAAGCGCAGGTTCATTTTTCCCTTTCTGGTAAGAGAGTTGCTTTTGATAGGCTGCAGCATAAGCCAATATGTTGACACGCGGGTCGCTGATGATCTGGTCGGTATTATATCCTGAAAGACCGGCCACTTTTTTCAGATTTTCACGGAAATAACCCTTACCGTCGAGCACCAATCCCATAACGCCATAAAAACCAGGCAAGCCGGAACAACTGCTTTCTTCGGCAGGCGGATCAACATGCCGGATATGTGTATATGTATACGAAACGGCTTCCAGCACTCCGCGCGGCACATCAGGATAATGCTGATACGCTTCATTAAAATAACTCTGGTATGGATATGTACTTTCCTGTGTTTGTGCAGTCAACCGAAATACTGCCAGCAAAAGCAAAAACAACAGTATCTTCTTCATTTTTTTGTTTTCACAAATTTAAAAAGAATTTCTAAAAACTGCCTTCTAATAATCAATAATAACCTGAAATAATTTTTTGGTAAGGGTTGCTGCTTTATTCTAATACCGGTCATGCCTGACATCTAAAGGACAGTCATATCGGCAAACCCTTATATTTCATCATTAATTTTCTTCTTTGAAAAAAACCTTGTAATAGTGCATGCCGGTTACTTCATCGTACCCGCGTTCTATCAAATCCTTGTTACCGTGTACATAAATATGAAAATTCTTGTCGAGTTTGATGACACTCTTAAATATTCGTTGTTGTTTTTTAACAGCGGGAGTTGAGATATTGAACTCATCATATATTTCAATTTCTCTCTCATCTGAAAATTCTTTTTTATAGTTATTAAACACTGAAATAACTTCCGGAGATTGTATTACTTCCGATGTAAAATCCGCCATGCTGAACGTATCTTTTTCTTTAAAAAATTTTACAGATTTGTTCAGCATATCCACCTGGTCGGCTTTGCTCACTTCAAAGGTTTCGGGCAACCGGTCCACAACAAAATTCTTGCACATGGTCAAAACATTTTGGGTGTGATGGTAATCGTCATTACACGGGCGGACATTCAGAAAGTCCTCTTTCCAGTATTGTGCATCATTGCCCTTGTTCGCATTATCAACAATGGAAACCAGGTACCCCTTCTCTTTTTCAGTATTAAATATCAGACACCCTTTGTCAAGCTTATTGATATTAATTCCTTCTTCGCTGTTGATGGTAAAGTTTCCGTCTGCATGTATAATTTTTAAAAAAACATCTTTGTTTTCCGATTTGAAAAGGCCCAGGGCATCAACCGTTTCGCCCTGTATTTCACAGTCCTCAAAATATACCACACAAAACTCGCCTGATTTCACCTTGGGATGCGAGCTCTTTTCATATAGTCGCCTTGCAAGATTAACACTGTTGTTATAAAAACTGCCGGGGTCATCAAATATTTCCGAAACATATCCGTAAACTTCATTGAATTTCAGATCGCCCTGATGATAAAGGTTAAATAATTCCGCAGATTTGAATGAATTAGTGAAAAAATCTGAAAGTATAAATCTTAGTTCCTCATCAGTATTTATAATCTTTTTAGAAAGTTTAACGCCTTCGTCCACAGATTTATTTCCTATAAAATGTACAACGATCCGGCTTGTTATAAGATTTTTGAACATGAGCGGTGATTATTTTGTAATTGTTTTATATACAGATTTTTAATACAACACGAATGACTGCAAATTTATTAAAATATCCGCCCCCCCGACCCTTCTATTTATAAGAAATTGTTTTGATTTTATCTTTTCATATCTTTATGCGTCTTTTTTGCTGCAACTTTGTTAGATTTTTCGACATAGGATAAACTATGTCTGCAAAATCTGCCTCGTTTCGCAAAAAAATCCATCATAAATCTTATGTAACATAAAATCAAAACAGTTTCTAAGTGTTTAAATTTAATATGTATGAGCCTACTCCAAAAAGTATGATTTTTGAAAATCAGCTTTGCCCCTGTCCGCCAACTGGTGGAAGGCTGATTTTCTGCGACTTTCCTTTTGGGATAAAGGGCAAAAAGTCGCAGGATAAGAAAAACGTGGCTTTTTGGAGTGGACTCATGTATTATTATTCAATCATTGCATCATACACCACCTGCTGAATATTCTGCCGGATACGGTAATTATTGATTTTTTGATTTGAGCTTGTGGGGCACACCCTGTTCGACAAGAAGACAAAAACCAGTTCATTTTCCGGGTCGGCCCATACGCAGGTACCGGTAAATCCTGTATGACCAAAGGTGCTTAACGAAGCCCCCGGTGCAAGCATTTTGGCATCGGGCTTTCCTTTCCGGTCAAATCCGAGCCCTCGGTACGTCCCGTTTTGTGCCGAAGTGAACAAGGCAACCGTTTTTTCGGATAAATAAATCGTGCCGCCATACCTGCCCTTGTTGAGTAACAACTGCATCAGCACCCCCAGGTCATGGGCATTGGAAAACATCCCGGCATTGCCTCCTATGCCGCCCAGTAGGGCTGCCATCGGATCATGCACATAACCGTGTATGAGTTGCTTCCTGAAATAATTGTCTTGTTCCGTAGGAACGATTTCTTCGGACTTAAACTTTTTCAGCGGATTAAAACCCATCCGAGTCAGGTTTAACAAAGCAAGATAAACTTGATCGAGATATTTGTCAAGCGGCATCTCTGCTGCTTTTTCCACAACCTTCATCACAAGGTACAGATTCAGGTCGCTGTAGAGGTAGCCCTTGTCCGGTCGTATCCATGTCTGCTTGGCAAGCTGCCACAACGAATCGGTCACTATGGTTCGTAAAAACATGTTTTTGGCTACTTCAACGGTATATTCTGGTTTTTTCATGTTTGAAAAAAGATAATTCCATAATGAATCACCATTTGTATTAAATATAGAAGTATCAATGCCGTTAACAAAAAGATGATCACCGTTTTCACCCCCTTGATATTCCTGTGAAACGGTATCCGATGCGTGTTCCGTTTGTTTTCCCATCATTTTTAATGCGTATTCCGGAGAAATAAATAAACCAACGGGCAACCCCTCGGGTAGCCCAGAGCGATGGGTCAGCAGTTCTGACAAACGGACATTATTGAGTTTTGAATTTCTCACTTTTTTACCACGGGCATTTTTGTCCAGGTCGTTGAAATAATAAATCAGGGTGGTGTCCAGATTTATCTTTCTTTTATCGTAAAGCGACATCAGCGCCAGGGTTGTTACCACTTTGGTCACCGAGGCAAGATCGTAAAGATCGGTGTTCTTCACTTTTTGTTTTCCATCATAGGTGTGCGTGCCAAAACTCTTATTATAAAACACTTTGCCATGTCGTGCAAAAAACACCTGGCACCCCGGAAAAGCTCCTGCATTTATTGCAAAATCAACAATAGAGTCAATTTTATAAAGCCGGGCACCATCAATTTCTGCATCTTCAGCAGCCGTATATTTAAAACAAATTGGATGAGCAATCTCCAGTCCGTCGTTATAACAAAACTCATGTGAAAAAGAATACGGCAGGGTTCCGGAAATTTTTTCTCCGCCGAAAATAACCGAAGAGATGGTCTGCTGTGCCAATGCCGATGAGGACATACTCCACAGCAGACAGGGAACGCGGTGGAATGACGCTAAAAAACCGGCGCTGCCAAACAATGTCACGATTGCTTTTTTATCTTCAGAAACCCGGGCTATGAGTTGCTGGATTTTTGTAAAGGTGCTGTTCAAGTATGCCGGGCTTTCATAAACAGCAAAAATGATGACGGAATATGGCCTGACTTTATTTATTAATACATTTTGTTCTGCATCAGTAGCCTCAGGACCGATTACAAACTGCACAGCTGATGCATACTTTCCGGCTGTGTTAATAAAATCATCGCCCGTTGAACCTCCGATTTGAATTATGGCCATTTTTTCTTTTTCGGTGTCGCGGAGCGGAATCGTTTTATTCCTGTTGTTTAATAATACCATTGAGGATTCCATAATCCTGTAATACAACTGTTTACTTTTCCGGTAACTGCAATAATAATGCGCGCTGTCGGCATCAGTGTGCTGGTGTTTCTTCATTTTCATCCATGATTTTGCCAGTAAGATCCGCTTTACTTTTTTATCAAGTGTGTCTTCCGGAATTTTACCGTCACATACAGCTGTAATAATTTCATCCACCATATATTTCCGATCTGGCGGTACAATCAGAATATCCGTGCCGGAATTCAAGAGGTCGTAAACCAGCGATTTGTCTTTACAATTTTCTGCAAGCGCTGAAAAGACAAGGCCTTCGTATTTAAATGTTTTTACCAGGGAGTCGGTACTCTTTGGATCGGGTTTATCCAGAAACATTCCAGGCAATCCGCTGTTGATAAGGGTTTTTAATGGCTGTTTGCGCATAGTGTCCTGCAGACCGGATACCGGAAAGGTAACCCGTAAATGATTTTCGTCTTCCATCCCGAACACACAAGGAATCAATCCTGCGTTATTCATCTGTTTTTGAATAAATAACAGCTTTTTCTGCAGTTTCAGGGCAGAACGGACAAAACTCATACTCCACGGCAAATCATAATTCGAAGTTACGGCATTCATGGGAAGCATCAAGTTAATGTGCACGCCGCAGTGCTTCATCTGTTTTACGGTCAGCGCTGTCATATCAATGGTCAACTGTTCATCATAATGATCCGGGCCGGGCATGGCAGCGCATGAGGCCAGGCTATCGTCCGGGCTGTATAAGCCTGCAGGAGCCTTTACTGCAAAGAACAGGGGGATATCTGAATGGTTCTGCAGAACGCCAGTAATATGTGGAATGTTGCTAATGGCGCCGCCTGCCAGATAAAAACCGCAGGGCTTGTATTGGGTTAACTGCTGTATAATGGCTTTCTCATTTTTAGTGTCACGGACACCGATCATGATAAGTTGCCCGGCTTTTTCTTTCAGCGACATGCACGCTATTAATGAATCGGCATAAATGGATTTGTGCCTGAGAAATAAACATGCCCCCGGAGCCTTTTCATTCAAAGTTTTGCGGACAGGACGAAAAATGAAATAGCACAATGATCCTGAAAAGACAAGGCCTGCGAAAATTATCAGCAAAGACCGGTATTTCTTTGAAAGACTTTTCATCGCCAGTACGGTTTTCTAAATAAAAAATAAGGGATACGATGATCCCTTATTTTTTCAATTAAAGTCCGGGCTTCCGGCCTAATAGATCAGAATATCAAAAGGTAAACGCGCCTGAACTCCTTTTTGTTGCTGCATGTTCTGCAGATATTTGTAATAACTGTAGTTTTCGCCCAGCACTTCTTTCACCTTTGTTTCCGACGATTCTTCCATAAATTCTTCAATGATCTGGGTAAAAACATCTTTATATTTCGGATACTTTTCGATCTTGTAATCGGTGATACCGGCCTGTTTGGCTGCCGCATCGATAGCGTTCTGCAAACCGCCGATCTCATCAACCAGCCCGATACGTTTGGCATCCACTCCACTCCATACCCTTCCCTGCCCAATGGAGTCCACATCTGCTGTTTTCATTTTACGGCCATCGGCCACATGACCGACAAAAACCTTGTATATATTTTCGATCTGTTTGGTAAGCACTTGTGTTTCATAAGGATGCAAGCTCCGGGTAACCGTCACGTAATCGGAATATTTATTGGTTTTTACCACATCAAAAGTGATCCCCAGTTTATTTTTAAAGAATTTTTCCATGTTGGGCACAACGCCAAAAACGCCGATAGATCCTGTCAGGGTGTTGGGTTGGGCAAATATTTTACCCGCGCCGCAGGCAATATAATAGCCCCCTGAGGCAGCTACATCACCCATAGAAACCACTACGGGTTTTACTTTTTGAGCAAGCACTACTTCGCGCCATATCACTTCTGATGCCAGGGCGCTGCCTCCGGGGGAATTGATCCTTAATACGATAGCCCTCACCGAACTGTCGTTCCGTGCTTCACGCAGCGATTCCGATAATTTATCGGAGCCTACAGTTTGTTCATCACCCTCTCCGGTACCTATTTGACCTAAGGCATACACTACTGCTATTTTCTTTTTCCCTAGAACAAATTTTTCTTTACCCTTAGCTTTAAAATATTTCGCTCCTGTAATAAAATTTATTTTATCATTTTCTTTAATACCCAGTTCGACTCGCAGATCGGCCAAAACTTCAT
Source organism: Bacteroidales bacterium (assembly GCA_035389045.1). Classification (GTDB taxonomy): domain Bacteria; phylum Bacteroidota; class Bacteroidia; order Bacteroidales; family CAIWKO01; genus CAIWKO01. The sequence continues at coordinate 21,784 of DAOORA010000049.1, forward strand.
CACGGTATACCAATTTATCAACCAGTTTGTATTTGAGCGCATCAGCAGCAATCTGGATTTTCAGACTGTCGGCAATCAGGTTGAGTTCTTCAATGGTAATCTTCCGCTGTGCGGAAATACCATCAAGCATCTGTTTCCATAAAACATCGAGAAGTTTCTGATACTGTTCGCGGTTGGCATCACTCATTTTATCCATAATAAAGGGTTCAACAGCGCTCTTATACTTTCCGTGACGGATGATCTGCGCCTGCACATCCAGCTTTTCAAGCGTTCCCTTAAAAAAGGACAGTTCTGCAGCTAATCCCTTAAAAGTTATATTGCCTTCAGGATTGAGAAATATCTTATCTGCAACTGTAGAAAGATAATAAGCACGTTGTGAGTAATCGTCACTGTAACTGATGATGAATTTCCCCGATTTTTTGAAATCAAGCAGTTCCCTGCGCACCTCTTCAATCGTCGCCATGCCCGACGGAACATCGGTCAGGTCAAGAAAAATCCCCTTTATTTTTTCATCTTTGGCCGCACGTTTCAAGGTTGTAAGCAGGTTGTCCAGGCCCTGCACCTTACCGTCTTTCATTGAATTAAAATTGAAATTCCCGAACGGATCCTCCGAGGTACGATCGGGTATCGGATTGTCGAGCTTCAGCGTAAGCACTGAATTTTGTCTTACCTCAATGGCGGTTTTTTTAGTAAAAGAAGCTACAGACACCATCATAAAAAGAAAAATAATGAACATGATCAACGACAGCAAAACAGATCCTGCCATCGACGCAAACATGAATTTAAAAAACTGTTTCATAACAAATTATATTTAGGTTAAACATACAAAACTTTCTGTAAAATTAGCACATTATACTATTTTTTTGACATTCCGGTCAAATAAAAGTTACAGATTATCCGATATTTTTTATGAATTTCATAATTTTGGTTTTTCAATAACCTCTTAATAATGGTTTGTTTTTCACTCGGGAGTAATATGGGCAACAAACTTGCAAATCTGAGTGATGCTCTGTTTATGCTTGCCGGCACAATGGGTACGCCGATTTCTGTTTCTTCCGTTTATGAAACAGAACCCTGGGGGGTGGAACATCATGATTACTATCTGAATATTGCCGCAAGTTTCGAAACCATCTTATCCCCCGAAAAAGTCTTTCAGCTTATTTCAGTCACCGAAAAAAAACTTGGCAGAACGCGTTCAAAAAACACCGTGGAGCCACGTACTATTGATGTCGACCTACTGTTTTACAACAACATTATATTGAAAACCCAAAAACTTACCATTCCTCACCCACGGATACCCTGCCGCAAATTTGTACTGGTGCCTCTGTCAGAGATCATGGAAAATTTTTCACACCCTGAATCGGGTATTACAATTAAAGAATTACTTTTACAATGTCCCGACAACTGTTCGGTACTAAAAACGGACCTAAAACTATTTATGCACGATGTATGACTTTATTGCAATAGAGGGAAATATCGGCGCCGGTAAAACATCGCTGTCAACAAAAATTGCACAACAGTTCAGCGCAAAACTCATACTGGAACAATTTGAAGACAATGCCTTCCTTCCTAAATTTTACAGAGATCCGGAAAAATATGCCTTCCCCCTCGAACTGACTTTTCTGGCATCGCGTTACCAGCAACTGAAAGAACAATTAGCCAATAAAGATCTGTTTCAAACCTTTACTATTTCCGATTATTACATTTACAAATCGCTCATCTTTGCCAAAAAAACGCTGAAAGAAGACGAATTAACGCTGTATACCCGTCTTTTCAACATCATCAACTCAACCCTGCCCAAGCCCGACCTGCTGGTTTATCTGTTTGTAGAGGTGCCCCGGTTAAAGCGTAATATCATTACCCGTGGAAGGGATTACGAACAGGATATTGAACACGAGTACCTCGAACGTATCCAGAGCGGATATTTCGATTTTCTGAAACAGCAAAACGATCTTCGCATACTGATCCTTGATGTAAACAACATAGATTTTGTTCATTCCGAAACGGATTACGATAATATCCTTGATATCATCATGCAGGAATATTCCATCGGTGTCCGGCGTATCGAGGTAAAATAACTCCGTGCTACTTTACCGGCAGTGAAACGCTTGTGCAGTTGCTCCCTGTAAAAGTTCTTTCAGTTTTTGCATTGCCCGTAGCATATTTCTTATTCCAGCCTGAAAAAAACATCGTCCCCCGAAAACTTTCCGGAATATGACATTGTACAAACGATATTACTTTTTTTGTTTATTGTATTCGTCTATGATACTTTTGGCCAGATCCCTGGTTTCACACATAATGTATTTGTCGCCGACACCAGCTTTTAAAATCCCCGATTTTTCCTCTCTGTATAAATATTTCCCACTTTCAACAAGAGGAATGTATTTATCTTTCACCTGCATAATTTCATATTTCTCCTGCCGCATGACTTTTATCATAAAAATCAGGACTACAACGCCTAATATGAAAATAATCAAAATAAATATAGTGCCCGACATCTTTGTAACCTTGATTTTTTAATTAATTATTTAAACACCTTCTTCTTTCCCTGTATTCAATATTCAAAACATTTAACACTAAAGAGAGCAAATAACTTATAACAACCTGTCATTCATTTATTTTTTCTTCAAAACGCATCCCTTTATCCCATGCACTCACAACGTACAAACCTTCCCCGCACTGATCTCCTGCAGGATAAAACATTAAAATTAGCGTTATAAATCGAACCCCTTTCGCGCCTCAAAAGTAAGCATAAATAATAATAGTTTATTTATAAAAATAAATATTCATAAATATTTTTTCACCAATAAGAATATTTAGACTTATATATAGTTTAAATATTTATGTGTTTTTGAAAAGTGCCTTATTGATTGGGTTTTTCACGTGTTCTTATAGCAGAATCCGGCAATTTTTAACCAACGGCTAGCATTCGGTTGTTAATAAATTATACCAAAACAGCATTGCTGTTATTCCCAAAAAACCTCTTTTCACTTTTTTTTAACGTCCTCGTTAAGCCAGATTTGTGTCCTTGTAATAAATAAATATATGCTCCGGTTAACCCGACATGTGCTGGTCGCTCGCGTTTTAATCCCCGTTTTGTGTGGGATTTTAGTTTTGCAAATTTGTCCCTTATAAAAAATCTATCCGAACAAATGATGATAACGGGCAAAAAAAACTCCGGCAATACATACCGGAGTTTTTCCATTTATAATTATTATAATGCTGACTATTTTATAGCATCAAGAAATGCTGCATCTTTAAAATATTTCAGAAATTCCCTGTCTTCACTGGCTTCTTTTCTAAATTTTGAATCAGCCGATATTGCTTTGGCAAGATATTCATACATTACGGAGGTGTTTGAAGTACGGGCAGCATTTACAGCCGTCAGATAATATACTGCTGCATTCTGGGGTTTAGTACAATCCAGTGTCTGTTTTGCTGCGGTGTTGTTGCCCGATAACAGTTGAGCCAGCGCCAGGTTATATTTGCATTTTTTACCACCGAAAGCACTGATAGCGCCGGCATAGTCACCCTGCCTGATCTTCAGCAGAGCTTCATTATGGCTAACGTCTATGTTTTTAGCTTTGGCCTTAGCAAAATATCCCTGGGCAGCAGCATCGTCTTTATTCCAGAACGAAAGCACTCCGAGGTTGTAATTGATCTGGCCGTCATTAGGATTAAGCTGGTTGGCTTTATCCAGGTAATTCTTTGCCTCATCAAGTTTGCCGAGTTTCATGGCGCACATACCTGCATTGCTGAAACCTCTCCAATCATTGGGATACAGCGTGGTGGCTGATTTATAGATCACATACTTGGTGTTGACATCTTCGGTTAAGGTAGCCGAATAGAGTAATTCTTTGTTGTCCAGTTTATCAGGTGCAGTAGTTGAAAGCTGAATGATCTGTTCTTTGGTTTTCTTGGGCAGATAGCACTCAACTACGAACTCAGCGCGACGCAACACGGATAACATGTTTTCAACTTCAGAGTAAATAACCGTCATGTCTTTTATGGCTTTTTCTCTCTCTGCTTTGGTTGACTGGCTCTGAATAACATTGGATATCGTTTGTTTTTGAGGAATGTTTGAAGCATTAAGGGCTTTCATAAACCCGTCGAAATCTTCTCCTTTTGAGTTAACTGCAACCTGCAATTCTTCTGGTTTGGTAATGTTGGCCAGTTTTTTATCCTTGATCATTTTCTTGATCTTGTCATAAAACCATTTTTTTGCCGTTTCACCACGTTCATCAGAAAGTTTCTGATTTAAGGATAATTCACCTTCGGGCGATGCCCAGGCATTGATCGAAATACTCTTTATTTTCCAGTTCAAACCGATGAACCCAAAAACTGTATCATTCAGAAATGCTGCGTTAACAACATCTTTATTTAGTGCCATGTTCAGGTTCAGGTTTGATTTGTTGTATTCGAAATAAAGATTGCCTTTTTTAGTGATGATGGTTTCGAGTTCATAACCATGTTCTGCCGTTTGCAGATCTTCTTCCTGTTCGATGCGTGTTGAAGTATGAATTACGCCATCAGCCAGTTTGTTTGTTCCCAGGGGGACATCTATTTTTTTGCCCTTTGTAGCCAGTGGTCCGATACTCAGCTCCGACATATTCATGTTCTCATTATAATTTACCACGTCGGTATATGAAAAACTTCCGCCTTCCTTGTACTTGATTGTCTGGCCTTCACCCGTGGCTTTTTCACCTTTCAGCGTCATAGATTTTAATGTGGCCAACGTGGTTCCATCCATGCTTTTCAGTACCGGAGTGACAGTCACCGAGGCTTTCTTGTTGAAATATTTAGGAGGGATCGTGCCGTTTACAGCCACCGATATTTTACCGCCATGTGTTTCGAGAACCTCTGGTGTAACACTGTATTTTACAGTCGGATACTTTTTGATCATTTTGCTTAACCCGCAACCTGTAAACATTACAGCCACAAGAATTAAAGCGACAATTCCTTTGATGTTGAAGTGTTTCATAAATTGTATTTTTAACGTTTATAAAAAAATATTCGTTTTTTGTGCCTACAAATATAAAAAAGTTATTTTATACATTTAAAATTTTTTTTACTCGTACATTAATATTTTAGTTTCACAATTCATTAAAAATGATGTTTTTAAACATATAAACACTTTAAATTCATTTTGTTTTTACGCCATGTTTACATTGTGATGACCATTTTTGTTACAATATCCCATAAAATTATTCCTGCACTGACTGAAATATTTATGGAATGTTTGGTCCCAAACTGCGGAATTTCGATACTGTAATCACACAAGCTCAGCACTTCATCGCTTATTCCGTTTATTTCATTTCCGAATATCAATGCGGTTTTTCTTGTTTTGTCAGGATGATAATCTTTCAGGTTGATGCTTGTATCGGTTTGCTCCACTGCCACTATTAATGCGCCCTCTGCTTTCAGGTCGGCAACAGCGGCACAGGTATCATTATAATACTTCCAAATTACTGATTCTGTAGCGCCAAGAGCTGTTTTTTGTATTTCCCGGTGAGGGGGCGTCGCCGAAATGCCGCAAAGAAACAGCCGTTCAACCCGGAAAGCGTCGCAGCTACGGAAAACTGATCCGATATTATTCATACTCCGTACATTATCCAAAACGACAATGATCGGATTTTTTTCAGATCCTTTAAATTCATCCACACTAAGTCTGTTAAGTTCAGCATTTTGTATTTTTTTCATAAATTTGTTTTTCTTCAAAATAAAAAAACCTCACGTCAGCTACATGAGGTTTTTTTCAAAAATCAATAAACTAATTCTAATGATTAAAAGTATAAGAAATTCCGACACCGATAACCTCTTTAAACTGGGTTCGGGGTCCGGGCTCGGATGAAGGGGTTGACTTGATCATTATATCGTCATCGTAAAGCAGTTGTGTATTGATGGTGGCAGAGAGCCATTTGTTGACTTTCAACCCTATCAACACATTCCAGTTAACATCAATGTTGCCGAAATCTTTCAGATAATCTGAGAATAATTCCAATGAAGTGTTTAGCGTAACGTTTTTAAAGACTTCCTTGTTGAAAACGGCGCGTACATAAGGGCCGAATTCTCCTTTGATTTTTTTGTCAATGTCAACACCAAATGCCCCGTAATGAGACAATGTATCATCAAGAACAAACGTAAACCGGCCTGCCGCTGGCGACATATACAACTGGAAATACTCCGCGGGGACATAATTCATACCTATACCGGCAACAAGATAACCCGGCGCCATTAACTTTGAGATCGCCACGCTATCATTCGGATAATTGTAACCATTGGTAATCTGTGTACGGAAGTTTGCCAGAAAAGTCACATCCCAGCTTTTCGAAACGGCATATCCATAAGAAGTAGTATATTCTAACTTATCGTCTGTCTTGGTGTAACGCGCAGCACTCCCTTTTCCTAAAAACTGAAACCCATAGGCCAGACCAAGATTGTTTTTCCATGAATGTTTGTTCTTTTTATAATCTGCTTTCAGATTGCCCAGTGCGCCAACACCAATGGAATTTTCACCTCCGGCAGCCCAATTCGAAAAAGCGGCCTGTGTAATGTTCAAAGCAGCCGTCCCAAGTATGGTCCACGCTTTTAAAGAATCGCCGGAAGTTCTGTCCATGGGCTTGGCCACCGTCTCAATTTTTTCCTGGGCATAAAGCACTGTAACGGACATCAGTAAAAAAAGTATTACGAGTTTTTTCATTTCAGAAGAGTTTTTTTTAAGAAATCAGATAAACTATTTGTTTTTCAGGATGTCACGAATCTCCGTAAGCAGGGTTTCTTCTTTGGTGGGTGCAGGAGGAGCTGCCGGCGCTTCTTCTTTTTTCTTCTTCATGCTGTTCATACCCTTAATTATCATGAAGATAACAAATGCAATGATCAAAAAGTCGATTACGGTCTGTATAAAATTACCATAAGCAAAAATCGGGGCGCCGGCCTCTTTTGCTTTGGCAAAACTTTCATAAACCTTACCATCCATGGCATAATATAGATCAGTAAAATTAACATTACCCAGCAATTTGCCAAGCGGTGGCATGATGATGTCATTCACCAGCGAACTGACAATTTTACCAAATGCGGCACCAATAATGATACCGATTGCCATGTCCATCATATTGCCTTTTACGGCAAATTCTTTGAATTCTTTTACGATTCCCATAGTTTTAAGTTTTAAAATTAAGACAACAAAAATAATTCTTAATTTTTCAAATAGCAGCATATTTTTTAAAAAATTTAATAAATATCATATTTTTAAGATCGTTTATAAAATGGTACTACTAAGATTAAATGTCTGTTCACCATATTTATGCTGATATTTTACTTCCGTGGTACTATGACAGCTACTTTTCAGAAAAGTGCCGGACGCATTGAGAGGATTGTGATACAACACATCTGTTTTGTGAAATCAAAAAGCCCCGTCAGAAACCTTGACAGGGCTTTTCAACCAATAAAAATGAGCTTTTTATGCTGTTTGTTCTGCAGTAGGCTTTTTTACATTTTCGACAACATCAAACGACAACGCTGTAATTTCTGTCACCTGGTGTTTCACCCCGTTTTTGTCGGTGTAAGGCCTGTTTGCGATCTTACCACTGAGTTTTACAAAACTTCCTTTTTTGATTTTGTCAAGCGCCTGTTCGGCAACTTTTCCCCACATCACGATGTTATGCCAGGTAGTTTCGCGCACCCACTCTTCGTTTTTGTTTTTGTAACTGCTGCCGGTCGCCAGCGAAAAACGCAGCATCTGCGTCCCGTTCTTCATTGTTTTTACTTCAGGATCCATACCTGCGAATCCGTTTAATTCTACTTTGTTGATTGATTTTTCCATGATATTTTGTTTTTAAAGGTTTTACATTCAATAGCTTATGCTGCTTTTTCAACTACCGGTTTTTTTATGCTTTCTATTGTCTCAAAAGAAAGAGCTGTTATTTCAGTTACCTGATGCTTCTCCCCGTTTTTGTCGGTGTAGGTCCGGTTCGCGATCTTACCACTGAGTTTTACAAAACTTCCTTTTTTGATTTTGTCAAGCGCCT
>DAOORA010000049.1:29910-34992 GCA_035389045.1 Bacteroidales bacterium
GCCAGGTAGTTTCGCGCACCCACTCTTCGTTTTTGTTTTTGTAACTGCTGCCGGTGGCCAGCGAAAAACGAAGCATCTGTGAGCCGTTGCTCATTGTTTTTACTTCGGGATCCATACCTGCGAATCCGCTTAATTCTACTTTGTTGATTGATTTTTCCATGATAATTTATTTTTTTTGGTTAAACATTTTCGTTGTGAAAAATTGACGATGCAAAGTAACAACCGCCCAAAATACTTATTCGGTTATTAAATATTTGTATTCGGATATAGTCGTTTGTAGTCGTTTGTAAACGGATATTTTTTTGTATCTTTGGAGAAAATTTAAGGAGGATGAGGAGTTCAGGCTGTTAGGCTGTTAGGTAGGAAGGCGTTTGGGTTGAAGGCTCTTAAGATAAAGTGGGTGGATGCTTAGGAGTTTGATTATTTAAGATTACGACAATGGTTGTTTTTTTGATGCGATTTTTAACAAGCTTTTTTTAGCTAATAGTTGGGCGCAGTTTTAGAATAAATAAGTATGGAAACAATTAATCAAAATAACAAACTGACAGAAAAGGAAATTAAATTTCTAAAGCGGACACTTTGGCGACAAATCTTCCCTTCGTTGACGATTACTTTGTTTCTATTTCTGATAATATTTGTTTATTCGAGTTTAAATAACAATTTCGGATTAGTCTTCATTTCTCTGACCTTTTCTTCTGTAATTATTGGGACAATTGTGTTCTTAATTATAACAAGAAAATATAAACTGGACCTCAAAACAGGACAAGTTAAACAAGAAAATGAAATCGTTGAGGATAAAATCTACAAATTGGATTACGAACCAGGTAGCCGGACATTCCCTGTTAACTTATTATCTATACTATTTATTAAAAAGATTTCCCAAACAGAAATGATAGAAATGCACATTTTCTATATCATGGTGAAAGGTGAGAGAATAGACCTTGACAAAGACGATTTTCAAAAGGCTGAAAAAGGACAACCAATAATTATAAGACGAACACCTATCTCTAATACATTTTTAGGCGTACAGACAATTTAACAATACACAATAGGGCCAGACAGCAAGATTGCCTCAATTCGTTAAAAATAAGAAAAACATATAAGGACTTTTAATAAAGATTACATGAATAAACAACCTAACAGTCTAACAGCCTAACAGCCTGACAGTCTAACAGCCTAACAGCCTGACAGCCTAACAGCCTAACAGCCTAACAGCCTAACAGCCTAACAGCCTAACAGCCTAAAAGCCTAAAAGCCTAACAGCCTAAACACCTAAAAGTCTAACCCAAAAAAAAACCCACCCCATGAGAGACCACAACAAACTAAGAACATTCGAACTATCTGACGAACTTGTCTTGCTTATTTATAAAATCACAAAACACTTTCCCAAAGAAGAAATATATGGATTAACATCACAACTCAGAAGGGCAGCGGTATCGGTTCCGTCGAATATTGTGGAAGGTTGTGCCCGTAAAACAGAAGCCGAGTACAAAAGATTTCTTGATATGGCTTTCGGCTCATTGCGGGAAGTAAAATACCAATTTAGCGTGGCTTACCGCCTTGGTTACGTTATGAATAATGTTGCCAATGAGTGTGAATTAAAAATAATTGAAACAGAAAAAGTTCTGGCCGCCCTGATCCGCTCCCTTCGCTAACCCTAAAAGCCTAACAGCTCAAACCCCTAACAGCCTAACAGCCTAACAGTCTAACAGTCTAACAGCCTAACAGTCTAACAGTCTAACAGTCTAACAGCCTAACAGTCTAACAGTCTAACAGTCTAACAGCCTAGCAGTCTAATAGTCTAACAGTCTAACAGCCTAAACCCCAAACCCCCTAACCCCCTAAAATCCTCCTCCCCCATGGAAAAACGTACCTGCCTCGAATGTGGCGAAGAATTCAGCGGACGGATCGACAAAAAATTCTGTTCCGACATGTGTCGTAATGCATACAACAACAAGCTCAACAGCGATAACACCAACCTGGTCAGAAACATCAACAATATCCTGCGGAAAAACCGGCGGATACTGCAAAGCCTCAACAAAGCAGAAAAAACCAAAGTGCATAAGAAAAAGCTTGTGGAAAAAGGTTTTGACTTCAACCATTTCACCAATATTTACCGCACCCAGAAAGGCAGTCAGTATTATTTCTGTTACGAACAGGGCTATCTGCCACTCGACAATGATTTCTATTTTCTGGTGATCAATAAACGGATAAACGAAGAATAGAAATTTACTGTAAATTTTACAAAAAACTTACCTTTGCTTTAAATAAAACACCTTGTCCGAAAACAAAAAAGACATAGCCGAAACCCCGCTGATGAAACAGCACAACGCCATCAAGGCCAAATACCCTGATGCATTGTTGTTATTCCGTGTTGGCGATTTTTACGAAACGTTCGGAGAAGATGCGGTAAGGGCTTCCGGCATTTTGGGTATAGTGCTGACCAAAAGGGCTAACGGAGCAGCATCATTCATTGATCTGGCCGGATTTCCGCACCATGCACTCGACACCTATCTGCCGAAACTTGTCAAAGCTGGCCTGCGGGTGGCCATATGCGACCAGCTCGAAGACCCGAAACTTACCAAAAAAATTGTCAAACGCGGCATCACGGAAATAGTAACACCCGGTGTGGCTTACAACGACAAGGTACTTGAACACAAAGAAAACAATTTTTTAGCCGGTATTCATTCCGGTCCGCGTATTACCGGGATCTCATTTTTAGATATCTCTACCGGAGAATTCTATCTGGCACAGGGAAGCAAAGAATACATCGACAACCTGTTACAGAGTTTTCATCCCAACGAGGTCGTAGTCCAGAAAAACAAACTACGCGAATTTATTGAAACGTTCGGGGATAAGTTCTACACATCCACCTTTGAAGACTGGGTTTTCACGCCCGATTTCGCCAATAATATCCTGCAAAATCATTTTCAGACCACCTCACTCAAGGGTTTTGGCGTCGAAGACCTTGAATTTGGCATCATTGCTGCCGGCGCCGCCATGCATTACCTTGCCGAAACCCAGCACGACAAAATAAGTCATATCTCTAAATTAAGCCGTATCGAAGAAGACCATTATGTCTGGATCGACAAATTCTCTGTCCGGAATCTGGAGCTGCTGCACTCCGCCAATGAACATGCCCTCACGCTCATCGATGTCATCGACCAGACACTGACGCCCATGGGCAGCCGTATGCTGAAACGCTGGATGGTCATGCCTCTGAAAGACAAACAACTGATAGAAGAACGGCTTGGCATCGTCGGATTTTTCCTGAAAGAGTTGGAATTTACGGAAGAACTCCGCAAAAACATCAAAAACATTGGGGATCTTGAACGGCTGATTTCAAAGGTAGCCATTGGAAAGATCAACCCGCGCGAGATCATTCAGATCAAAAGGGCATTAATGGCTGTCGAGTCAATAAAAAACAGTTTTGAAAAAGCAGCCGATCCCGCACTGAACAAAATCGGCGAACAGCTTAACTGCTGCAAACTCATCCGCGACCGTATCGGACACGACCTGCAGCCCGACCCTCCAGCCCTGGCAACCAAAGGAAATGTCATAGCCGAAGGTGTTTCTGACGAACTGGACGAATTACGTAAATTAGCATATTCAGGTAAAGATTACCTGTTGCAGATACAGCAACGCGAAAGCGAAAAAACAGGCATCCCCTCGCTGAAAATCGCCTTCAATAATGTGTTCGGATACTACATTGAAGTGACCAACACCCATAAAAACAAGGTCCCTGCCGAATGGACACGCAAACAAACCCTGGCAAACTGCGAACGTTATATCACCGAAGAACTCAAAGAATACGAGGATAAAATACTGGGCGCTGAGGAAAAGATTCTGGCCTTGGAGATCCGGCTCTACAACGACCTCATTGTTGCTTTGTTCGATTACATCAAGCCCATACAGCTTAACGCCTCGCTGATCTCAAGGATTGACTGCCTGTTATCCTTTGCATCGGTGGCTTCGCGGAACAATTATGTCCGGCCAGAAATTAATGATTCGCTGATCATTGACATAAAAAACGGAAGACACCCCGTTATTGAACAAAACCTTCCGGCAGGTGAAAAATATATTGCCAATGACATTTATCTGGATAACAGCAGTCAGCAGATCATCATCATCACCGGTCCCAACATGTCGGGAAAATCAGCCTTACTGCGACAGATAGCGCTTATAGTTTTACTCGCACAGACAGGATGTTATGTGCCCGCCGATGAGGCTAAAATAGGATTGGTGGACAAAATCTTTACCCGTGTGGGGGCCTCCGACAATATTTCATCAGGCGAGTCTACATTTATGGTCGAAATGAACGAAACGGCCAGTATTCTCAACAATATTTCTTCAAGAAGCCTCATATTATTAGACGAAATAGGCCGTGGCACCAGCACTTACGACGGGATATCCATTGCCTGGGCCATAGCCGAATACCTTCACGAAAACAAAGTTTTTAAACCCAAAGTTTTATTTGCCACACACTACCACGAGCTTAACGATATGGCTAAAACGATGCATGGTATAAAAAATTTCCATGTCAGCGTGAAGGAGGTTTCCAATAAGATCATTTTCCTGCGCAAACTTGCTCCGGGAGGCACAGAACACAGCTTCGGGATACATGTGGCAAAAATGGCAGGCATTCCCCAGGTTGTTATCGACCGTGCCAACGACTTGCTCCATCAGCTCGAAAAAGATCATAGCGGCAACGAACTCACCCAAAAAGGCAAAAAATCGCAAAAAAACACCGAAGATCAGTATCAGCTAAGCTTTATCCAGCTCAACGACCCTTTGCTGGAGCAGATCAAAGACGACATACTGAACACGGATATCAACACCCTCACACCCGTGGAAGCCCTGATGAAGCTGAACGAGATAAAAAAGCTTCTGAACAGGAAGTGATCAGTGTTCAAGGTTTTCCTGAAAAAATACCAAATACAAATCAAGCATTGATTTTCGCAGGCTTGCGCTGTCATTGAAACATTTTGATGCGACCAGACGCCCCTTAGTTGCTTGAGATTGTGTTATTTTTCTTGAGTTTGACACCTCAGAAGTCTATCTTGCTGAAAACATGAGTTTTAA